>JACPVJ010000103.1 GCA_016191785.1 Myxococcales bacterium
CGGGAGGCGGGCTACGCGGGACACAAGACCGCGTTCTACGCGCTGGTGGCGGGGCTCCGGCCTCCCCGGGTCACGCCAGTCGTCCGATTTGAAGGCTTGCCTGCCGAATTTTCGCAGCATGACTTCGGCCACGTCGACGTGAGGTTCGTCGAGGGAAGAAAGAAGCGCGTCCACTTCTTCGCTTCGCGGCTGAAGTACTCGCGGTTTGTGGCGGTCACCCTGGTGGACAACGAGCGTGTCGCGACGCCCGTGCGCTGCGTCGCCCGAGACTTCGTTTCGTTCGGCGGACTGCCGCTCATGGCCGTGTTCGATCGACCGCGGACCATCGTGACGAAGGGCGGTCGTGGACGCGAGGTCGAGCAATGGAACAGCTCCTTCGCCCAGGCCATGCTCGACATCGGGGTGAGCATCGAGATCTGCGCCCCTCGAAGCGGAAACCAGAAGGGCACCGTCGAGCGCCTCGTCGGCTGGGTGAAAGGGTCGTTCTTCAAGCCCAGGAAGTTCGTGGACGAAGCCGACCTCCGCGCGCAGCTCCATGCCTGGATGCGCGAGGTCAACACCAAGACGCCGTCCCGCGCGACGGGGGTGATTCCGGAAACACGCCGGCTCGAGGAGCTTGCGCGCCTCCGCCCCATCAAGGTGATTCCGGAAAAGCTCGCACTCCGGATCCCCATCTTCGTCGGACCGACCGCCGAAGTGACGTTCGAGGGCCTGCCGTACACGATGCCGCCCGAGGCCACTCACATCGCCGGCACGCTGTTTCTCTACGAGGACCGGATCCGCATCGTCGCCGGCAGGTTCGAGGCCGAGCACCGACGCCGGATCAAGGGAGAAAGGCCTGATCCGCTGCCCGAGCACCGAGCTGCGAAGCTCGCTGCCGTGCACGGCAAACGAGCGAAGCTCTACGAGAAGCGACAGCAGGTGCTCAACCTGGGAAGATCCGCGCTCGTCCTGCTCACCGAGATCACGCATCGAGATCCGGCGCACGCCAGCCGCGACGTGGAGGAGCTCTACAGCCTGCTCGAGAAGCACGGAGCTGCCGCTCTCTCGGACGCCCTCGACCGCGCCGTCGCCCGTGGACAGCTGTCGGTTCGGGGCGTCGGCCGTGCGCTCTCGACCCCTGCCGCCGAATCGGAAGAGCCGCGCGGGCACGGCCCCCACCAGCTCGAACTCGGATCGCCCTGCGCGGACCGGAAGGATGGTGCGTCGTGACCGACCTCGAGCCGCTGCTCAAGCGCCTTCACCTCGCCAACGCTCGACGACTCTGGCGGGACCTCGTTCAGCGTGCCGAGAAGGAGGAGTGGTCCTACGAGCAGCTCCTCCTCACGTTGTTCGCGGAAGAGGTGGCGCACCGTCGAGGGACACGCCTCACGCGCGCCACACGCGCTGCGCAGTTCCCGTTCCTGCGTACCGTCGAGGAGTTCGATTTCAGTTACCAGTCCACGCTCCGGCTCACGACCATCGGCTCCCTGCTCGCTCCCGACTTCATCACCGAAGGACGTGCAGCCATCCTTCTCGGTAAGCCCGGCCGCGGCAAGACGCACCTTGCGATCGCCATCGCGTACCGAGCCCTGCAGAATGGCTTCGATGTGATGTTCACGACCGCCGCAGAGCTCATCGACGACCTCTCCACCGCCAGTCGCGAGGGGCGCATGCGCGACGTTCTCACCAAGTACGTCCGCCCCCACCTGCTCCTCGTCGATGAGGTCGGCTACCTGACGTACGGGGCCGACGCGGCCAACGTCCTCTATCACGTCGTCAACGAGCGACACATCCGTCGGCGCTCCATGCTGTTCACGACCAACAAGCATCCGAAACGCTGGGGCGACGTGCTCCACGACGACGACCTCGCCGACGCCATCGTCGACCGCATCCTCGATCGAGGCCGTCTCCTGCGCCTCGACGGCCCCTCGCTCAGGACGAAGCACCTGGCCGACGACGACCTCTTCGGTCACGACCCGGTCGACCCTCAACCTGGCAGAATATCCGGAAAAGACCTCGCAGAATTTCCGGAACCCACAACTGCTATGTTCGGACTCCGGCGTTCGCGGGTGAACGCCGTCTCGTTATCCGGCCCAAGGAGATCGCCGATGTTGATGATCACCCGTCGGTGGCTCGGCTACTCGATTCACCTGAACGACGAACTCCCGGGCTCGGCGCGAGCGCTCGACGTTTTTGAACAGTCCGACGTTCCCCTGGACGATACTTTTGGGTCGAGTTCCGACGTTTCGGGGCGGAACCAGGCCACCGTGCTCATGATCGGCCCGCGTGTGGAACAAGCGCGTTTGATCGAAATCCTCGACTTGCTCGCGCAAGCCAGTGTGCAGGTCCACTTTCTCCAGGCGAGTTGCGAGACCGACCACCGCAAGACGATTTACATCGGGTCCTACAACCTTGACCACGAGAAGGTCGCCCCTTTCACGCGCGAACTCGAATCCACTCTTCGCACCCAGGCTCTTGACCCCGACGCACTAGCCACCCTGGTTCAAGACGCATCGACGGTTGCAGTGATCACCGCCAGGTAGTGGCGCCCCGCCGACCGAGCCGCATAACTGCCGTTGCACCCGCGGAACGCCGGCCTTGCCGATTTCACCGTCCGTTCCGCGCCCGCGGGCGACACACTGATGCGGCACGCGCCCGCGTGCGTTCACGCCCCGCGCTCTGCTACGATGATCTCCGGCGTTCGCGGGTGAACGTCATCCCGTTAGACCGATTCACTGTCACTCATGTCGGCTCCGACAATCGAAGACCTGCTGAGCGAGGAGCGCTGCGCTGACGCTCGCAAGCGGATTCGGCACGACCTTCGTTCTAGCCCCGACGACCACTGGCTGTGCACCCGGTTGGGGCTGACCTACTACGAAGAACGTCGCTATCGACTGGCGCTTCGTCATTCCGAACGTGCGCTTCGCCTCGCACCTGCGTGTCCCCTCGTCCTCTGGGACTACGCCGGAACCCTGCAGATGCTGGATCGCCATCGTGAAGCGCTTTCGATCTATTCCCGACTCGTGGAGCGCGGTGCCCTACGCATTGCACGTGACGAGTGCGGCGAAGGCCTTGCTTGGGCACGTGGTCTCGTCGCCGACTGCCACTACCGAATGGCCGACTCCTACGCCGCTCTCGGACGTCACCGCGAATCTGAGCGAGAATTCGCTGCCCATCTCGACATGCGCGGCCCGGGCTGCCGATCGATCTATCCGCTCAACGAGGTCAATTCTGCGATTCGTCATCGAGCAGCTTCGCGCGGGCGAAAGCCCCCGCGTCGGGGCGGGACGGTCTAACTCGCATTCCACCCGCCGAGCGCCGGTCTTGCCGACTTCACCGTCCGTTCCGCGCCCGCGGGCGACCAAAGTTCTGCGGCACTCGCCCGCGTGAGCAGCGCCTCGCCGTCTGATATGTTGGTCTCCGGCGCTCGCGGGTGAATGCGTGTGCCGTTAGACCGACCAGGCGCAGTCCCCACGATTCACCGCCAAAGAGCTGCTCCGCGAGGGTTGTTGCGTGGTGTTACCCGTGATACCGGTCCCATGTGCTGGTGGTGTTGGACACTTCCGTGCTTGTTGCAGCGTGGAGGTCGCGCCTTGGCGCATCGTTCGAGCTCCTTCGGTTGCTTCGGGCCGGGCGCTTCGAGATCGCTGTCTCTGTCCCGTTGGTCGTGGAGTACGAATCCGCCATCCTCCGGAACATGTCGGCCGGTCAGCGTCCGAGCCACGTCACGTCGTTCATTGACTACCTGTGCTTTGTCGCCCACAAGCAGGACATCTTCTTCCTGTGGCGCCCGCTCCTAAACGATCCGAACGACGACATGGTCGTCGAGCTGGCGATGGCTAGCCGTGCCGACGCCATCGTCACCCACAACCTGCGCGACTTCACCCCCGCGTCAGGTCTCGGTGTACGAGTGCTTGCACCAGCCCAATTTCTGCTTCACCTTCAAGGACGGTAGCGATGTCGACGCTCAGCCTAAGGCTCCCAGAATCCCTCCACCGCAAGCTTGCCGAGGTCGCAGAGCGGGAAGGCATATCCCTCAACCAGCTCATCAGCTCCGCCGCCGCCGAAAAGCTCGCTGCACTGATGACTGAAGAGTACCTGGAGCGGCGCGCCGCTCGCGCGACTCGTCGGAAGTTCGACGCTGCGCTCGCGAAGGTTCCGAACGCTAAGCCTCTTCCCGGCGATGAGCTCCCCACCGAGTATCGTCGGCGCCCTCGTCGACGTGCGGTCTAACTCACGTTGCACCCGCCGACCGCCGGCCCTGCCGAATTCACCGTCCGTTCCGCTTCCGCGGGCGACCACTCTGATGCGGCACGCGCCCGCGGCTGTGGCGCCTTGCCGACTGACGACTTGACGCTCGGCGTTCGCGGGAGAACGCCAATTCGTTATACAGCCCTCGCGCTTCGGGGAAGGTCGCGACGAGATCACAGCGTCGCGACCACTGGACCGACTGGGGCGAAGGCTACTCAGCGGTGCCCCTCCGGTCGCGGAGCTCCGAGATCATGGCGTCGGGCGGTACGGCAGCGCCCGCGGTCTCAGTGCCTCGAACCACCGCCTCGCCGAGGTCCTGCATAACTGGACGTTGCTCCCGACGAACGCCGGCCCTGCCGGCTTCACCGTCCGTTCCACCTCCGCGGGCGAACATTCTGATGCGGCACTCGCCCGCGGCTGCTGCGCCTCGCGGTCTGATATGTTTGGACTCCGGCGTTCGCGGGTGAACGCCAATTCGTTATACATCCGCTGGCAGATCCGTCATCGCCGAGGCACAATCGACCCGTGGCACGCCCAGCCTTCGACATCGCGCAGATGACCCCGGACGAGCGCCTCGATCTGATCGGGGAACTCTGGGACAGCCTCACCCCCGCTGATGTGCCTCTCTCCGATGAGCAGCGCGCCGAGCTGAATCGCCGACTCGACCGCTTGGACGCCGAGGGATCGCGCGGCAGCGCATGGTCTGACGTCGTCGCTCGAATTCGCTCTCCCCGGTGATGACCCGCGTCGTCCTGGAGCCCGAAGCTGAGCGCGACATCACCGACGCGTACGACTGGTACGAGGAGCAACGCGCGGGCTTGGGCGAGCGCTTCCTGGCCTCGGTAGCGGAATCGCTCGAGCAGATCGCACGCGCTCCCAAGGCGAATCCGATCGTTGAACGCAACGTGCGCCGTAAGCTTCTCCGGACGTTCCCGTACAGCGTTCTGTACCGTGATTCCGACGACACGCTGTTTGTCGTGGCCTGCTTCCACGGCAAGCGCGACCCTGTTGTCTGGCGACGACGGCTGTGATGCATAACTGGCCGTTGCACCCGCCGAACGCCGGTCTGGCCTTGCCCAATCGTCCGTTCCGCGTCCCGCCGGCGACCATTCTGATGCGGCACTCGCCCGCGGCTGCAGCGCCTCGCGGTCTGATATGTTTGGACTCCGGCGTTCGCGGGTGAACGCCGTTCGTTATCCGGCGAAGAAGTTCACGCGATGAAAGTCCGCGACGTCATCCAGCTCCTCGAGACCGATGGCTGGTCCCAGGTCCGGCAGCGCGGGTCCCACCGACAGTACAAGCACCCGACAAAGCCCGGGCTTGTTTACCGTCGCTGGCAAGCCTGGCGATGACCTGGCTGCCGGAACCCTGAACAGCGTGCTAAAACAAGCTGGCCTCCGATGAGATACCTGATTGTCGTCGAACAGACCGAGAGGGGGTTCTCGGCGTATTCGCCAGATCTTCCCGGTTGCGTCGCCGCTGGCCTCACGCGCGAAGACACCGAACGTGAGATGGCTGCAGCCGTCGCGTTCCACATCGAAGGGATGCAGGCAGAAGGCTTGCCACTGCCTTCGCCACACACCTCTTCGACGTACGTTGACGTTCCCGCATAACTGCCGTTGCACCCGCCGAACGCCGGTCTTGCCGACTTCACCGTCCGTTCCGCGTCCCGCGGGCGACCATTCTGATGCGGCACTCGCCCGCGGCTGCAGCGCCTCGCGGTCTGATATGTTTGGACTCCGGCGTTCGCGGGTGAACGCCACTCCGTTATGCGGCTGAGGGACTGCTACCTGCGGCGCTAGGGCTGCGCGCGCTCGCGATCACATTGGCGTCTCGAACGACTGCTCCGGCCGCCGCCCCTCGTGCTCGTTCCGGTGCTATGCTCCTCGCATGTCGACCGAGGAACTTCTGGCGCAGGTCCTCCGCCTCCCGCGGAGTGAGCGCGCGCGCCTGGCCGAAGAAGTCTTGACCAGTCTCGAGGAACCCGAAGGTGACGTCGCGGCGGCATGGGCCGACGAGCTTCAACGTCGTTCGCGCGAACTCGCAGAGGGCACTGTTCAGTCGATCCCGATGGAAACCGCACGCGCTGAGATTCTTGCTGAACTGAAGCAACGTCGTGGGGGTTGACCTTCACCCCGAGGCGCGCGCCGAGCTTCGCCTGGCCGCTCTCTGGTACGACGAACGGCGCCCCGGTCTCGGCGACGAGCTCGTCTCCGAGGTCATGGAGGTGCTTCAACGCGTCGAGGAGAACCCGGCCTCCTTCCCAGTCTGGCCGGCAACGCCGGCCACGCCCTTGCCCATCCGGCGAGCCTTGTTGGAGCGCTTTCCTTTCGCGCTGGCGTTCGAGCTTCGGGACAGACGCATCTTCGTCCTCGTCGTCGCACACGCAAAGCGTCGTCCGCTCTACTGGTTGGAACGCACCGCGCCGAACACCGCATAACTGGACGTTCCACCCGCCGAACGCCGGTCATGGCAAGTTTCACCGTCCGTCGCGCGCCGGCGGGCGAACACACTGTCTTCGGCACTCGCCCGCGCTGCAGCGCCCTGCCGTCTGATACGGTAGGAGCCGGCGTTCGCGGGAGAACGCCCATTCGTTCGTTAGGCGGTCGAGCTACCGCCGGGCGACAAAGTCACGAACGTCCATTCCGATGTCGTGAGCGATCTTCCGGAGGAGACTTGGCGAGATGTCCCGTGAGGCGTGGAACGGGACCGTCGTGACGCGCCCATCCGGGTGACGAAACTGTTTGTGCGAACCGCGCTGGCGAACTTCGGCGAAGCCAAGCCGCTCGAGAATGGCCACGACCTCGCGCGGTTTGAGAACAGGGATGTCTCCCACCTATGCGACCCGAACAGTGTGCGTCCCCACGAACTCGGACTCCAGGCTGGGCTCGCCATCCTCCAGCAGCATCGCGATGACCTCTTGCAAGTTCTCCTGGAGCTCATCCACCGTTGCGCCTTGCGAATGCGCCCCGGGCCACCCTGGCACGTACCCAACGTACAGACCCGTGTCGGCATCGCGCTCGACGACTGCGGTAAAGGCTCGCATGTAGGCGAAAACTACCATGGAAGCGTCACGCCGCCTAACTCACGTTGCACCCGCCGAACGCCGGCCATGGCAAGTTTCACCGTCCGTTCCGCTTCCGCGGGCGAACATTCTGATGCGGCACTCGCCCGCGGCTGTTGCGCCTTGCCGCCTGACGACTCGACGCTCGACGTTTGCGGGTGAACGTGTGTCTCGTTGTGCGGACGAGAATGACGCCCCTCGCGCAAGCCGGCTGTCGGATCTTCGAAGTTGCAGTCGCCGGCACGCTATCCCTGGCCGTTTCGGGCTGTTCGCTTGCGTTCACCACACGACCGCCGGCGGATGCCGAGCGGATGCCCCCCACGCCCCCGATCGACTGTTCCACCAGCGTCGCTCCGGAATCGACACGATCATCGCGACATATCAGGCGGTTCGGGTCGGTGTCGGAGTGGCGTCGGACGACTCGGCTTATCGGAATCAGCCCCTGCCACGACAGGCGGACATCGCGATCGGTGCAGGCTTACTCGCGGTGTTCACCGCTTCTGCCGTTTGGGGGTACTCGGCGACATCTGCGTGCAACGAAGCGCATGAAGTCCAGCTCCGGCGACTCGCACTCCCACAGCCTGCCGTGCCAGGCCCTGCGGCGCAGCCTGCGTCGCCACCAACCGCGCTGCCGCCCGCGCCACCGTCAGCCGCTCCTGCTCCGACGACGCTACCGCAGAGCCCGGCTCCGACACCATCTGCCGCCCCGCCGGGCTCGGGAGCACCCGCGGAGCCAATCAGAGACGTTCCGTTCTGACCGCCCGCCTTTGCCACTTTGAATCGGCGCAGATACACTCGTCCCGTGGCACAAGCGCTCCCAGTCCCACCCCCTGGATTCGACGAACTCTCCACGGAGGAGAAGCTCAGCTACGTCTCTGCGCTCTGGGATCGTGTCATCGCCGACCAAGACAACCTGCCGGTGTCGGACGCGCATCGCGAGCTCGTGCGAGAGCGCCTCGCGTTGCACCGTGCTAATCCCCAGGCCGCGCGCGCTTGGTCGGACGCGCGACGGGACATCGAGGCGCTCCTCCGCCAGCGGTCGGCCCGTTGAAGCGGCGCGAGCCGATCCTCACGCCGGAAGCGCAGGCCGACGTTCTGAGCGCAGCCACCTACTACGAGTCTGAGCGCGCCGGCCTCGGGTTTGACTTCCTGGAGGAGTTTGAGAGGGCGGTTGCACTGATCGCCAATAGCCCGCTCGCGTTCACCTTGGTCGAGCACCGCGTTCGGCGCGCGTTGCTTAGGCGGTTTCCGTACGGGTTGTTCTACGAAGTCGGCGACGACCAAGACGTGATCGTTGCTGTGGTCGACCTCCGACAAGACCCTGAAGAGATCCTTCGGATGCTGAAACGCTGAGCGCGCACCGCACAACTCGACGTTGCACCCGCCGAACGCCGGCCAGGCGAACCCACGCGTCCGTTCCGCGGCGCGGGCGCCCTCACTGTCTGCGGCGCTGCGCCCGCTCTGCTGCGCCTCGCGGTCTGCTACGATGATCTCCGGCGCTCGCGCGTCAACGCCGTTCGTTATGCGGCTGCGAGGAGACCTCGCGTGCCTTCAGCTCGAACGTAGACGCCCAACTTGCCCACCGGCGCGACGTGGTACGCTTGGCGCGATGTCCCGCATCGACCTCATTCTCGCGGAAGCGCTTGAGCTTCCCGACGACGAGCGCGCTCAGCTCGCCCTCCGGCTGGCCGAGAGCCTGACCCCGACACCAGCGCCGTCTGCTCACGACGCGTGGGTCGGAGAAATTGCTCGGCGAGTCGAGCGCCTTCGTGAGGGCACCGCGAAGACCGTCTCCGCACAAGACGCGCTCTCTACGGCTCGAGCCGCAGTGGCTGCTCGCCGTGCCTGAAGTCCTTGACGCGGCCTCGCGTGAGCTCGCCGCGAACGCTGTCTGGTACGAGGAGAGGCGGTCCGGCTATGGCTCCCGCTTCATCGACGAAGCCGAGGACATCTTCCGGCTGCTCGACGAGTCTCCCCTGCTCGGCCCGCCTTGGGTGCTGGAGGGCGTCCCTCCCGGCGTTCGGCATGTCGTTCTGCGCACGTTCCCAGTGTCGGTCATCTACGTGACCGATCCGCGCGTTGTGGTCGTCGCGTTCTTGGGCAGCCAGGAGCCGCTGTATTGGATCGATCGACTCGAAGAGGTCAGGTGACTGGCACCGCATGACTCACGTTGCACCCGCCGAACGCCAGTCTTGCCGACTTCACTGTCCGTTCCGCTGCCGCGGGCGAACATTCTGATGCGGCATTGCGCCCGCTCTGCCGCGCCTCGACGATCTGCTACGATGTTCCTGGCGTTCGCAGGTGAACGCCGTCTCGTTAGGCGGACCCAAGCCAATCATGACCACGCGAGATCGTGAGCTGGCCGCAATCGCTCGACTTCGCCCAAAGGCCCGAGCGGGAGACCTGACAGCGACGTACAACATTGCAGCTGGCTATCGACTCTTGCGGCGTCCTCGCCTCGCATTCACGTGGTGGATGCGGGCCGCTGATGCCGGAGACGGCAGCGCCATGCTTGAAGTTGGGTACTGCTACCAGCATGGCTACGGCGTTCGCGGCGACCTCACCGCAGCTGCCCGCTGCTACGAAGTTGCGATTCGCAGTTCGGACATTTCCCAACTTGAACGAGAGGAGGCCATGTACCTCCTGGCAATGATCTTGCTCCTTCGAAATCCCAACCGGGCAAGTCGCTCGCGCGCCCTAAGATTGCTGAAACGGGCCAACGCAGATGAGGACTACCCACAGGCCGCGGAAGTGAGCCAACGTGTTCAATCCCGGCAGACCCTCAGCTTCTGTACCTGCCGTCGTGGACTTCATCCCCGGCTCGCGCGCCTGCGATGTCCGAAACACGCTGGGCGTGCCGCCTACGTAACTCACATTGCACCCGCCGAACGCCGGCCTCGCCGACTTCACCGTCCGTTCCGCGCCCGCGGGCGACACACTGATGCGGCACGCGCCCGCGTCTGATCCGCCCTGCCGACAGACGACTTGACGCTCGGCGTTCGCGGGTGAACGTGTGTCTCGTCAGGCGGACCCCCAGCGGCGCGACCATGGCTGTCTCCGAAGAAGTCGACGTGGTCCAGCTCGAGAGTCGCTTGGGCGGGGTAGTGCCGACTGCGTACCGAAGTCTGTTGGCGGGCGAGAGCCCAACGGCGCTCAAGGCGCGTGGGTTCGACGCCAAGACGCTTCTCATCCTGAACTTGGAGCTCCGCTCGCATGAGCATATCGAGTGCGAGGGACGGCTCTTTCTCAACAAAGATGGCTGCGGCAACTACTACTTCAGCGATCTTGAGGCGGCCGCAAGTCGAGTGCTGCTGTGGTCCTACGACCCTCCAGGCATTGAAGATCCCAACCGTCTTCTCGAGCCGTACCTACGGGAGGAGGAGCAGCTGTGTCGGATCGATTGGCCGCCGCGGTCCGGCACGCTCTACATCTGCCGTTCCGCGGTTTTCGGAGAATCCATCCTAGAGCCCATCGAGCTGGACGAATGGCTGACCGCGCTCGAGCGGACCGAAGGAATCGCGCACGTCGGCTACAGAGAGAGTACGAACCCCTTCACCGGCGAGACGATGCGGTTTGAAGACCCTGGCCTCGCAAGAGTGGGTGGAGATGCGCGCACCTACGCACGCTTCTTCTACGGCAGGGGAGAACTCGACGACTGCCCCCAGCACCGAGTTATCGCGATGCAGCTGGCCCAAAAACTCCGCGCTCACTTACTGAGCGGAGATGGCTAGGGCTGGGGCGCTGGCAGCCCAGCAGGGCGTTGCGCCTGGCGCCCGGCCTCGGCCGCTCCGCTCCCTCGCCCGTTCGCAGCCGGACACCGCCACGTAGGGCGGGCTGCAGCGGCGCCTCCATCGCGACTTGCGGTGTATGCACGTTTGTGCATACTGTTCCGTTGGACTTCGAGTGGGATCCGGCCAAGGCGCGCGAAAACCTCCGAAAGCACCGCATCGACTTTGCCGACGCGGTCGGCGTCTTCGACGACCCGATGGCCCTCACACGCGACGACCCTCACCCCAACGAACTGCGCCAGGTCACTCTCGGTGCGGACCACCTGAACCGGGTTCTGGTCGTCTCTTGGACGCCACGCCGGAACGCAATCCGCATCATCTCCGCTCGCCGGGCAACACCGGCCGAGCGCCGCCAGTACCAGGAGGACACCTGACATGCGCAAGCAGTACGACTTCACCGGGGCGCGCCGAGGGGCGGTGGTTCCGGTCCCCAAGGGGAAGACTCGGATCACCATCCGGCTGGACGACGAAGTTCTCACGTGGTTCCGGCGGCAAGTGCGCGCCGCGGGCGGTGGGAGCTACCAGTCGCTGATCAACGACGCCTTGCGCGACTTCATCGACACAAAGCGTGAGCCCGTCGAGGCCATCGTTCGCAGAGTCGTCCGAGAGGAACTCCGTCACGTCGCTGGCCCGAAGCGCTCGCGCAAGGCGAAGGCCGCCTAACTCACATTGCACCCGCCGAACGCCGGCCGTGGCGAGCGTCACCCTCCGCTCCGCTTCCGCGGGCGACCACACTGACTCCGCACTCGCCCGCGTCTGCTGCGCCTTGCCGACTGACTACTTGACGCTCGGCGTTCGCGGGTGAACGCGTGTCTCGTTAGGCGGACAGAGATCCCGCGCCGAGCGGTCGGGCAGCGCGGGCCCTGGGTCGCAACCAGTCGTGCTATGCTCTCTGTGCGATGCGCCCTGTCGAAGCACGCTACGTAGATGGCCAGCTGAAGCCGGATCGGCCTTTGCCCCTGCAACCAGGCGAGCGGGTGGGTGTCATCTTGGTGCGCCGACCCGACCCTGCGCGATGGGATCTCCGCCGAATCGCCGCTGCATCCGGTGACGAAGACGCGGCCCTCGCAGCGGCGGGTTTGGACGCCTGGGCGGGCGCGCTCGATGCGGAGGACCGTCGGTGAAACGGGGCGAGATTTGGTGGGCCGATCTCGGGGCCCATCGCCCTCGCGAGCAGACTGGCCGGCGCCCGGTGATCGTTCGGCGAAGCGACGCGCTTACCGGCGTGCTTCAGTCTGTTCTCGTCGTGCCGCTGACCACCAACATGGACGTGCCCGACTCGCGGGCACGGCGCTCGTCTCGGCAACGGAGATCGGTCCAGCATCCGACTCGATTGCGCTCGCGTTTCAGATGCGCGCCGTTCCTAAGGCGGCGCTTGACACGTTCGTGCGCGCCCTGACCGAGACTGAGCTGACAGAACTTGAGCTCGCGACGGATGAGGCCCTGGGACGTCTTGACCCAGAACCGTGAACGCTGACCGCTGCGGCCTGACTCACGTTGCACCCGCCGAACGCCGGCCTTGCCGATTTCACCGTCCGTTCCGCTGCCGCGGGCGAGCATTCTGATACGCACTCGCCCGCGTCTGAAGCGCCTCGCCGACTGACGACTTGACGCTCGGCGTTCGCGGGTGAACGCCATTCCCGTTATTCGGCCGACGACAGCGCCTTCGCCAACTTGGGCGTCACCTTGATGTCGGCGAAGCAGCCCACCGGGTAGAGGTAGTCCTCCCCGGATTCGTCAACGACTCGGACGAGCCCGACGCGCTCCGCATCGTGGTCCGCGATCGCCGTGTAAATCTTGCGGCGTTCGAGCGAAGCGGCGTAGCCCTCGTTCTCCACGCAGACGACATGCTTGGTTCGCGGTCGAGCCATCGGCGCCTTACCAGATGAACCGCTTGATTTTGAGCTCCTTGCGCCCGATGCCGTGCGCTTCGTACCAGTGGAGCTCCGCCGTGCAGGTCGTGCCATCGTCGAACCGGATCCTAGCGATCCCCTTGCGCTTGCGCCAGCGTCCCGGACCGTAGACTCGCCGAAGCCTAGCCAGTTCGCGAATCCCGCGCCCTTGCGCGATGGTCTCCACTTGGAGCACTGCACCAACAACGACGAACCGCACCGCCAAGAAGACTACCCGATTCGCCTTGCCGACTGCCGCATAACTGGCCGTTCGACCCGTCGAACGCGCGCCAGGCGAGTATCACCGTCCGTTCCGCGTCGCGGGCGCCCTCACTGTCTGCGGCTCTGCGCCCGCTCTGCTGCGCCCGGCGATCTGCTACGATGTTCCTGGCGTTCGCGGGTGAACGCCATTCCCGTTATGCCGCTGTCTTCTGACCGGAAACGATCACGCAAGATCACCAGCGCCTGCGCCGCGCGCGACCCCACGCGTCGTGTCGCCCGTGGCGCGGCGAACAGAAGCCGCGCGAGCTGGCGCCCGAGCTCCGAGATCATGGCGCCGTGTTGCACGATGGCGCTCACGGTCTCCGTGCCCCGAACAACCGTGGTTCCACCACGGTAACTGCCGTTCCACCCGCCGAACGCCGGCCTTGCCGATTTCACCGTCCGTTCCGCGCCCGCGGGCGACACACTGATACGGCACGCGCCCGCGTGCGTTCACGCCCCGCGCTTCGACGCGATGATCGCGGCGCACGCGATCGCTCAACAGGTCGTTCTCGTGACGAACAACGCCAAGCACTTCGCCCGTGTGCCCGGCCTTCGTTGCGAGAACTGGGTCTGAAGGCGCTCGCAGCCGCTGCAAAACTCGCCGTTCCACCCGCCGAACGCCGGCCTCGCGAGCCCAGGCGTCTGTTCCGCGTCGCGGGCGCCTCATCGTCTGCGGCACTGCGCCCGCTCTGAAGCGCCTCGCGATCTGCTACGATGCTCTCCCGCGTTCGCGGGTGAACGCTGTTCGTTAGACCGACGAAGAGGCCGGGGGCGGCTAGCGACTTGCACGGCCATTCCTACTCTGGTAGGAATCTCTTGTGGCAGGGACCTCCGCAGCAAAGCTCTCTGTTAGCGTACCGAGCGACCTTGCGAAGGCGGTCAGACGGCGGGTCGGGCCGCGCGGGCTTTCGGGGTTCGTAGCGCGTGCGCTCGCGCACGAGCTCGAGCGCGAGCGACTCGGAGCGTTCTTGGCTGAGCTCGACCGGGAGCTGGGGCCGCCCCCGAAAGGCACCCTCTCCAGCGCTCGCAAAGCATGGCCGAAGCGCTGATTCTCGATTCGGAGGCGGTCAACGCCCTCGCCAGCGCGACCGACCGCGGCGTGCTGGCGGAGCGAGCCCGAGCCATCCTCACCGTGGCGTATGAGCGTGGCGCGGTCGCCCGAGTCCCCGCACCTGTGCTCGCGGAGGTGTGCCGAGGCCCTCGGTACGACCCTCCCATCGAGCACCTCCTCGCTTCTCGGGGGATCGTCGTTTGTGATCTCACCCAGATGGTCGCCAAGCGGGCTGGCCATCTTCTAGGTCGCTCCAAGCTTTCCTCCGCCCACGCGGTGGACGCTTTCGTCGTGGCGACCGCGCTACTGTTTGACGCTGCCGTGATCGCGACCGGCGACCCCGCGGACATGCGGCGGCTCGCCTCGCCTTTCAAGCAAGTTCGAGTTTTCGCGATCTGATCAGCCGGCGCTGCGACGCTGCGGTCTAACTCACGTTGCACCTCTCGAACGCCGGTCTTGCCGGCTTCACCGTCCGCTCCGCTCCGGCGGGCGACCATTCCGCTGCTGCGCTCGCGCGGCGGCGGGGACGTCTGACCTCGTCACCCGAGAGCGCGCGGTTGACCCGTCACATTACCGTGGTAATGTGACGCATGGCGATCGCGCAGTCCAAGGTCACTTCCCAGGGGCAGATTTCCGTTCCCGCCGAAGTCCGAAAGAAGCTCGGCATCGGCCCGGGCTCTCTGCTTCAGTGGGACGAGGAGGGAGGAAAGGTCGTGGTCCGCCGCGTAGGACGGTTTTCGTCGGAGGACGTTCACGCCGCACTCTTCCCGAAGCGGCCGCCCAAACCGCGCTCACTCGACGACCTCAAGGACGGCGTGCGTCGCCATCTCAGGGCCAAGCATGCTCGCCGTTGACACCAACGTTCTTGTCCGGCTCATCACCCGCGATGACGACAAGCAAGTCGCTGCTGCCGAGCAGTTCGTTGCCAAAGGAGCGTGGGTTTCGCACCTCGTCCTCGCCGAGACCTCCTGGGTGCTGAGCGCCGTGTACGACCTGAAGGCAGAAGCCGTCGCCACCGCGATCGAGATGCTACTCGATCATCGCGTCTTCGCCGTTCAAGATCCCGACGTCGTGGAGGCCGCGCTCCAGCACTTTCGCCGCAAGCCGGCACTCCGCTTTTCCGACTGCATGGTCCTCGAGATTGCGCGCAAGGCGGGGCACAC
>JACPVJ010000098.1 GCA_016191785.1 Myxococcales bacterium
CAGCGAGACGGTGACGGTGGGCGCAACGACGTCACCGGTGGCCTTCGGGTACGACAACGACGACATTTTGATTTGCGCCTCCCCGAGCACCTGCTCGCCGGCAGGCAGCGACGCGCTGAAGATCACGTTGAATGCGGGAAATGGGCTCGTGACCGGGAGCACGCACGGCTTGGTCACCGACACGCTGACCTACAACGCCTTCGGCGAGCTCGCGAGCTACGCGGGGAAGGTCGGGGCGACGGGGGTGTTCAGCGAGGTGGTGGACACCGCGAGCAACCCGCGCGACGCGCTCGGCCGCATCGTGCAGCGGGTCGAGACCAACGGGGGGGCGGCGATCACGTGGCGCTACACGTATGATCTTCGCGGGCGGCTCTCCGATGTGCTGAAGGACGGGTCGGCGTACGAGCAGTACGGGTATGACGGAAATGGGAATCGTACCCTGCTGACCACGCCGAGCGGCACGACGGCTGGCGTGTACGACGCGCAGGAGCGGTTGCTCAGCTACGGCAGCACGACGTATACGTACACCGCCAACGGCGAGCTGCGGACGAAGACGGATGCAGGCGGAACCACGACGTACACCTATGACGTGCGTAGCAACCTGGTGCGCGTCGACTTGCCGAGCGGAGACGTGATCCAGTACCTGGTGGACGGCCAAGATCGACGCGTCGCCAAGAAGAAGAACGGCGTGCTCGAGCGGGCGTGGCTGTACCGGAATCAGCTCAGCCCGGTGGCGGAGCTGGATGGCTTGGGGAA
Organism: Myxococcales bacterium; assembly: GCA_016191785.1. Taxonomy (GTDB): domain Bacteria; phylum Myxococcota_A; class Polyangia; order Polyangiales; family Polyangiaceae; genus JADJKB01. The sequence goes on from JACPVJ010000098.1 coordinate 757, forward strand.
CCTGGTGTCGCGCTTCGTGTACGGCGCGCGGAGCAACGTGCCGGAGTACGTGGTGCGTGGTGGCGTGACGTATCGGGTGCTGAGCGACCACTTGGGGTCGCCGCGAGTGCTGGTGGACGTGGCGACGGGCGTGGTCGCGTGGCGAGCGGACTTTGATGCCTGGGGGAACCGCTCGCTCATCGCTGGACCGGCGGATTTCTTCCCGTTTGGGTTCGCGGGCGGGATGCTGGAACCGGAAACCGGGCTGACGCGGTTTGGTGCGAGGGATTACGACCCCACGGTGGGGAGGTGGGTGAGCAAGGATCCGATACGGTTCAGCTCGGGCGACGTGAATCTCTTCGTGTACTCGCGTGGTGAGCCGATCAACAAGTCAGATCGAACCGGCACGGTCGTATACAAGTGCGGTTACTGGTCACCGGGTTTCAAGTCCATCTGGCACGAGTACAATTGCGTGAGCTGGCCCGACGGGGCCATGCACTGCTTTGGCTTTGGCGGGACGGCCGCGTTGGAGAAGTTCGACCCGAACAACTGCGAGGCACTGACAAATGACGGCGATTATTGCATGGACCTCTGCGTGACAGAGGCGTGGAAGCAGCCAAAAGGGAAATACGACCCGTTCAGCAACAACTGCTGGGACGCGGTGAGCGATATCTGGTCGTGCTGCGACGGCATCTGCAACTACGGAGAGTCGGATCCCAAATCCTCTCAGGATCTTTCCTTCAGCTGGCCCTGATGAGATCAGTCGCATGGAAGCAAGTACTGGACTTGTCCGGGGACCCAAGCCCTCTCGCCGACGGCGTTTCCTTGTGGCGGTCTTCGTGGTCGGCGGAGTAGTCCCAGCGGGAATCGCGTTCTCGTGGTGCTACCGAAGCTTCACCGAGCAAATCAACAACTCGATACTAATGCAGGATCAGAGTCGCGAGTTGCTCGGGAAGTCCGATCTTGGGGCCGGCGCCCCGGGCGGTCCTCGTCGCCGCGATTGGTGGGGTGGTCAGACCTTCCTTGTCTCTCGAGGGAGCAAATTCGTGCTGGTGAGCTTTGGCCGGGACGGAGTTCCGGACAGAAAGGACTATGTGCAGTTGTTGGACGCGCCGAGACCCCGACGGCTCGCCTCGAACTGTTTCTCGCCCGATAGGGACACGATCTTCTTCGAAACAGGGGCCGCACAGGCGTGCCTCAAGTAGTGCGCTCCGCGGATCGGGAGGAGTAGCGCGCTGGAGTTCTGCGTCGAAGGGCGCTAATCCATTCCTGTCCCATGCTGCCCGCCGTCACGATCGTCCTGGCGACCTCGAACGAGGGCAAGGCCTCGGAGCTCCGGGGGCTGCTCGCCGATCTGCCCGTGCAGCTGGTGACCACCGCCGAGGTCCTGGGCGAGAAGCTGAGCTTGCCCGAGGACGGCGACACCTTCGAGGCCAACGCCATCCAGAAGGCCAAGGCGATCTGCGCCGCCACCCGCATGATCGCCCTCGCCGACGACAGCGGCCTCGAGGTCGACGCGCTGGGCGGTCGCCCGGGGGTGCGCTCGGCGCGCTTCGCCCACGAGCGCGCCACCGACGCCGAGAACAACGCCGCGCTGCTGCGCGCCCTGGAAGAGGCGGAGCGGGGCCACGAACGCGCGGCGCGGTTCCGCTGCGTGCTCGCCCTGGCCAGCCCCTGGCTGGCCGAGGTCAAGACCTCGGAGGGCCGCATCGAGGGCACCATCGCCCGTGACCCGCGCGGCAGTGGCGGGTTCGGTTACGACCCGCTGTTCTTGGCCACCGAGGCCGAGGGGCGCGCGATGGCCGAGCTGACCGAAGCGGAGAAGAACTGCATCAGCCACCGCGCTCGAGCGGTGCGGGCGCTTCGGCCGGTGTTGATCTCGGTGATGAACCTGCAGCTCGACGAGGCGGAGCGCATCTCGGGTTGATTCAGTCGACCTGGACCATCTTCACCTGGCTTACGCCGCGCTCGGGATCGACGTCCACGATCAAGAAGTGCCGTCCGATCTGGTCGAAGCGCTCGGGGATGGCGCCGCCGCCGCCGGAGACGTAGGCCGGGATGCCGGCGTTGTCGAAAGAGTAGTAGCTGTGGATGTGACCGTAGAGCGTGAGGTCCACCTTGCCCTTCGCCAGGCGGGTCAAGAGCTTGGCCGCCTCGTTCCGGCTGGCGAACGAGCCGTTGCGCACGCCCACCGGGTCGACCGGCGGGACGTGCATCGCCACCACGTGCACGCTGCCGGCGCCTGCCGCCAGCCAATCGTCGAGCCAGTCGTAGACCAGCGGGTCGAGGGTGGCGCTGGCCGAGTCGAGCAGCGAGAAGCGCACGCGGCGGTAGACGAAGCTGAAGCTCGCACGACCGAACCAGTCTTGGTACGCCGGCCCGTCGTCGCCGAGCTCGTGGTTGCCGAGCGTGGTGTAGTAAGGCACGTCGAGCGACTCGAGCTCGCGCTGGAACCGCTCGAGCTGTTCGACGCCGCCCTGCTGGGTCAGGTCGCCGGCACCCAGCAAGAAGCGAACGTTCGGGGTCTGGTTCACCTTCTGGTAGATGTCTTGCACCTCGTCGATCGCCTCTTGGACGTCGCTCATCACCGCGAAGCGCCATGCCGACGGGTCGTCGCGATCGGGCGGCGCGAGCGTGAGCGTGGTGGTGCTGCCGGCGGGCAGCTCGAGCTGAAACTGCTTGCGCGTGACGGGCTGATTCGAGATCAGGGTGATCGGCACGCTGCCCGTGAGCTCGGCGTCGGGCAGCACGTTCTGCAGCGACACGCGCCACGAGGTCGGCGCGCTGGCGGCGGTGGTGAGCGTGACCGTCCAGGCCGGCGCGCTGCTCCAGAGCGTGAGCTCGCCCGGGGCCACGTGGCGCACCGCGGCCAGGCCCTGCGCGACGTCGATCGAGAGGCCGTGTGCGCTGTGCTTGCCGACCTCGAGATCCCGCTCCGCGCGCTCTTGGCTGACGCGCACGCAGCCCCCTGCCAGCACCAGGCCCAGCGCCAGCACCAAGGTGACGTGTTTCAGCTGCATCACTCGGCTCCTTGTCGAAACATCAGCGAGACCCCGGCGACGAATGCCGAGCCGACTTGGCCCTCGGCGCGCGCGCCCCACTGACCCCAGAAATGGCGCACCTCGGCGCCGAAGTGGCCCGCCACGCCGCTGCCCAGGCCGGTCAGCTCGAGGCCCGCGGCATAGTCGTCGTGCCGGTGGTCGTAGTAGACCAGCGCTTCGCTCGCGCTCGCGAAGTAGAACCCGAAACCGAAGCGCGCCAGGAGCAGATCGTTCACGTCCGGCTCGACGGTCATGCCGGCAATGCGGTACTCGAAGCGCTGCAGCGCAAGCCCGAAGCCACCCTCGACGAACGAGCCCTGGAGGCCACGGTCCCACCGCGCCAGATCGCGGCGCGCGCTGAGCGAGACCTCGCCGGTCAGGCTGCGAAACCCCTCCGAGTCGAAGCGGTGCTGGGTGAGGGCGGCCTCGAGCTCGACGAAGCTGCCGTCGGCGGCGGGGCGCGACGGGGTGGCCCCCGACAGGCGATACGCCCCGAGCACCCGCAGGCGCACGTTGCGATCGTCGAGCGCGTGCCAACCGCTCTGCGCCAGGCGAAAGCCCTCGACGCGCAGCTCGACGGCCTGCACCAGGAAGTGGCGATAGGCGAACTGCGCGTCCCAGACGTAGCGATGGCCGAGCTCGGTGGTCCAGCTGGGTGCGAGGCGCGGTGGCGACGCGGTCGCGTCGGGGTACGCGGCTGCGCCGTAGACGTCGGCGAGCCACGGGAGAAAGAACAGCCCGGCGCCCGCGATGGTCGCGAGCGCGAGGGGGGCCACCAGATACCGACTGGCGCCCGTGACCGCCAACCCGCCCAGGCCGAACACCATCGTGCCGAGCCCCGCCGCTTGGGTCAGCGCCAGGCGCCGAGCCGTCTCGGGACGCCCCGCGGACCAGTGGCCCGCGCCGTGGACCACCGCGCCCGGGCCCGCGGCGACTGCCACGTCGAGGGCCCGGCGAGCCGCGGTGCGCGCGGGAGGCGGTGGCGCACTCTCCTCGGCGGTCGTCACTCCGCTGGGCTGCCACTCGGCCTCGGTCAAATCCGCGGCCTGGCACGGCAGCGCGAACGCCAGCGCCGCGAACACCGTCGAGCCGCCGCGAAGCACGCCGTCGAACGTAGGACAGGCCGCTGGATTCAGCCAGCTCTGCGGGCCGCGCGCGCCACCGCCCCTCGACCTCGAGCCGCGACGCGCGTAGCCTGCACCTCAGTGGGTTTCGGCCGGTCGATGGAGCTCTGCGCGGTGTCCGGAGCGCTGCTCGTCGCCGCCGCCTGCAGCCCCGCGCGGCGCGAGCCTGCGCGGAGCGAGGGCCCACCGGTGATGTCGGCGACCCCGGCAGAAGGCGGTGCGCCGGTGCCGGTGGATGCTGCCGCCTCGACGCCCCCCGTCGAACCCGCGGCGCCGGACGCTGCGGCTCCACCGGCCGCCAAGGCCGAGTGCCCGGAGGTCGAGCCCGCGCCCGGCTTCAGCGAGTGCCGCGCGGTGGAGCTCACCGGCGAGGAACCCTGTGAGTCCATCTGCCAGCGCCCTCGCCCGGCGAAGGCGACGCGCTGCTGCGAGGGTCCGGTCGAAGTGGTGGTGCTCTCGGGCAAGCGCACGCTGCTTCGGTTCGACGCCTGCACGTTCGTCTCGCCCAGCTGTGCTCACGTGCACGGGCACGGGAACATGGACGCGCACTTACGCGTGCTCGAGGGGCCGCCCAAAGAGCTGATCTTCGTCGAAGGCGGCTGCGAGGCGCGGGCCCTCGCCCACGGCTATGTGCCCCGCGGTGTCGCAGCCTTCAGCGGCTGCGTGCACCAACGCTATCGCTGGGACGGCGCGCAGCTCTCGAAGGTTGCGCGATAGTCCGGCTCAACGTCGGTCGTCGCCCGGCGCGAGCCGCGAGCGGTCGATCCCTGCGCGAGCCAGCCAGCGGTAGAGCGTGGCTCGGCCGATGCCCAGGCGGCGCGCGGCCTCGGAAGCGTTCATGCCGCTCTCGAGCAGCGCTTGCTCGAGCCCCCGCTGGTCCGGAGTCGGGCGCTTGCCGCCCCTGGTGCGCGCTGGGCCGAGCCCGAGATCGGCGCTGGTGATCACGTCGCCGGTGCACAGCACGGCCGCCCGCGCGAGCACGTTGTGCAGCTCGCGCACGTTCCCGGGCCAGGCATGCTGCCCCAGCGCACGAAGCGCGTCCGGTGCCAGGCGTGGGCTCGGTCGCCCCAGCTCCCCCCCGACGCGCGTGAGCAGCGTCGCGGCGAGCGCCGGAAGATCGTCCTTTCGTTCGCGGAGCGGCGGCAGCCCGAGCTCGACCACGGCCAGGCGGTAGTAGAGGTCCTCGCGGAAGCGGCCCGCCTCGACCTCGCGCTTCAAGTCGCGATGGGTCGCACACACCACGCGCACGTCGATCGCCACGCTTCGCTCGGAGCCGAGCGGTTTCACCTCGCGCTCTTGCAGCACGCGCAAGAGCTTGACCTGCATCGCCGGCGGCATCTCGCCGATCTCGTCGAGGAACACCGTGCCGCCGCGGGCCGCGACGAACAGGCCTTCGCGATCTTGGCTCGCCCCGGTGAACGCGCCCTTCTTGTAGCCGAAGAGCTCGGCCTCGAGCAGCGACTCGGGGACGGCCCCGCAATTGATGGCCGACAGAGGCGCCTTCGCCCGCGGGCTCTTCTGGTGGATGGCGCGAGCGATCAGCTCTTTTCCCGTACCGCTCTCGCCGGCCACCAGCACGGTGATGTCGGTGGTGGCGACCCGCTCGACCAGCGCGAACACGGCGCGCATCGCCGGGCTCGTGCCCACCACGCCCTCGAGCACGGCGCCCTCTCGTCGCTGATCGAGGGCCCGCGACAGATCGCGGATCTCCGCCGCCTGGGCCTGCATCAGCTCCTCGACCCGCGCACGCTCGGCCTCGAGCGCCCGCGCCTTCGTCTCGAGGTCCTCGAGCAGTCGCGCCTTCTCGAGGGCGAGCGCCGCCTGATCGGCGCACATCACCACGAGCTCGGTCTCGCGGGGACCGAAGCCCGCCGTCCGGAAGCGGTTGTCGAGGTAGATCGAACCGAGCACGCCGCTCGCCGCCACGATCGGCACGCACAGCACCGAGCGGAGTTGCATCGCGTGGACCGAGCGTTTGTCCGAAAACCGGGGATCGCGCTCGGCGTCGACGGTGACCAGCGGCTCTGCCGAGTCGATCACCGACTCGGCGATGGTCCGGCTGAACTTGAGCTGCGGCTTGTCCAGCGCTTCGCGGTCCACGTTCCGGGCGACCGCCACCCGCAGTGCTCGCCGGCCCTGCTTCGGGTCCACGGTGAGCAAGAAGCCGCGCTCGGCTCGGGTCAGATCGATCGCGGCGTCCAGCGTCTCGCGCAAGACGTCGCGGGGCGTCGGGGCCTGGCTCAATCGCCGGTAGATCGCCAGCACTCGCCGCCAGTCCAGATCGGGCTCGGCGGCGGCTCGTGGGCGAGGGGGCGCGCGGAGCTCACGGACCGCGTCGGGCAGCCCCACCGTGATCCGCTCCCAGAGCTCGCGGGCCCGAGTCAGGTGGCGCTCGCCCAGCGCCGGAGCGCCGGCCTGGGCGCAGACCTCGGCGGCCGCCGTCGCCAGCTTCGCAGAGAGCAGTGGGTGGGAGATGCGTTCGGCGACCCCGAGCGCTCGCTCGAGCTCGGCCAATGCCTGGTCCGGACGTCCGCGCTCGAGCTCGAGGCGTCCCCGGGCTCCGCCGACGCGTGCCGTGAGATCGTCCGCGCAAAGCGCGCGCGCCCGCGCGGCGGCTTCGGTGATCCGCACTTCGGCGGCGGTCGGGTCGCCACACGCCAGGTCGAGCAGCGCCTGCTCCACGTCGAGCTCGCACAGCTCGCGCTGGGCATCGCACGCACTCAGCGCGGCGCGCGCCCGGTCGAATACGTCACGCGCTCGGTCCTTGGCGCCGGCCCGCGCTGCGGCTTCACCCAGCACCAAGAGCGCCGCGCCAGCGATGAACGGAAGTCGCTCGCGCTCGGCCTGGGCCAGTGCCTGGCTCAGCTCTGCCTCCGCGAGATCGGTCTGGCCGAGCTCGAAATGCAGGACGCCGAGGTTGTAGGTCGAGCGGGCCTGCGCCGAGGTCAGGCCGCGCACCCGCGCCGCGCGCAAGCCCCGCGCGTAGGCGTCGAGCGCCGCGGCGAACGCGCCGCGCTGGTGGCAGACCGCGCCGTAGTTCATGCCCGCGAAGGCCACCAGGTCGTCGAGCCGGTGAGCGAGGGCCAGCTTCAGCATCTCAGCGTACGCGCGCTCGGCGGTTTCCGAGTCGCCGCTGCGTAACGCGACCAGCCCGCGCACCGCGGCGAGCCGCGTCAGCGTTCGTCCGCTCGACGTGTCGAGCTCGGCAGCACGGGCGAGGGCCTGCTCTGCGGTCGCGACGTCGCCCAAGAAGCTCGACGCCTGCGCGATGTCGCACCACAGGTCCACCGCCACGGTGCCGGTGGCGAGGGTCACCCCACGCGCGGCCTCGTCCCGCGCCTCGTGGTTCTTCCCTTGCTTGGAGTGCACCAGGGCCAGCGCGTGGGCGAGTGCAGCGCTCGGTCGCGCTCGCATTGCCCGCTCGAGCACCCGGGCGGCGCGCCGGGTGTCGCCCTGCGCCGCGTACGCGTGTCCGGCGACCTCTCGCAGCTCGGCCTTACGCTCGGGGCTGGGCCGGCGGCGAAGGGCGCGGCTCACTCGCCCGAGCGCGCGCTCCGGCTCACCGACCGCGATCTGGACGCGCCCGAGCTCGATGGAAAGGTCGGCGGGCTCGGAGCGGGCGTCGGCGCACGCCGGAAGCAGCGCAAACGCGTGGGGCCAGCGATCCACCGCGTCGCGCGCTGCTTCGAGACGAGACCCGACGTCCTCGCCCGCGAAGAGGGCATGCAACAGATGGGTCCCGAAGGCGTGTGCTCGTTCGGCGCTCGACGGCGGCTCGACGGCCAGAGCACGAGCCAGCTTGGTGTGAAGCGAGCGCCACTGGGTCTCGCCCAGCTTCGCGCAAAGCTCGGTGTTCGAGATGGGGCGCGCAGTGACGAAGTCGGAGCCCCGGGCCCGCAAGGTGCCCGCGCGCTCGAGGCGGGACAACGTCGCGCGGGACACCCCCAGCGTGGCAACCGCGACCTCGGACAGCACGCCGCTCGCGGCCCCGGACAGCGCGACGAGCTCGTCGGCGGAGAGCGCATCGAGCGCGGTGCCCTCCGCCAGGCGCGACGCGAGCTGCGCCAGGGCCTCGGGACCGAGCCCACCCTCCAGCGCCGCCAGGGCCAGCTGCCGTGCGAGCCCGGGCAGCCCCCGAGAGTGCTCGAGCGCCACCGACAGCGCCTCGGGCGCGAGCAGCCGGCCGAGCCACGCCGCGAGATCCGCCGCAGCCAGCGGGCGAAGCGCGAGCTCGGGGAGCGCGAACGGCTCGGTGCCCGCGGTCACCACCCTCAGCCCCGAGTGCTGCCCAGCGCTCTCGATCAGTGCGCGTAGCATGCGCTGCGAGTCCACTGGCAAGCGCTGCACGTCGTCGACCACGAGCAACAGCTCGTCGAAGCGGTTCTCTTTCTCCGCGAGGGCGTCCATCACCGCCAGCGGGTCGGTCGGTCCTTCCCACTTCAGGTGCCTCAGCAGCGGAGCGAAGGGATCGGGGCGGGTGCTGTCGAGCGTGACGACCGGAGAGCGCGTCTCGGCGCGCGCCACGAGCTCGGCGAGCAATGCGGACTTGCCACAGCCGGCGGGGCCGACGACGTGCAGCGCTCGCGCCGTGGCCAAGGTCTCCAGCTGTGCGTCGCGTCCGACGAACGCGTACGGGATCACCGGAGCTCGGTCCCCGACCTCGATGCCGAGCAGGGTCAGCACTTCGTCCACGTTCGCGGGTCTGGCCTTCGGATCGACCTGGGTCAGGCGGCGTACCAGCTTGGTCAGCGACGACGGAACGCCGATCGCGTCCCGGGCGAGCTCGCGCAGGGTGGCACCGACGGAGTACAGATCGCTCCGGGGGTCGAGCGCCGTGTCCGGCGCGGCGTACCCCGGCGTGGCCATCGCCGGGCGCTCACCGCTTCCGATGCGCACGCTGGCGCTCAGGTCGAGCAGCGTTCCGCTCCCGTCGGGCGAGACCATGACGTTGTCGGGCTTGAAGTCGCCGTGGACCAGACCCAGCGCGTGCAGGTGCGCCAGCGCATCGAGGGCGTGCCCGAGGGGGGCCAGCACCTCGGACCACGGTCGCCCGTGCGCGCAGCGGTCGAGCGTCTCCCCTTCGACGATGCGGGCCGTGTAGAACGCCCGCGCTCGAGCGAGGTCGAAGCCGAAGTCGCGCACCGCGACCAGGCGGGGATGGCGAGCCAGGCGCAGGTGCTCGAGCTCGCGCCGGAGCAGCGCCGTCGCCTCGGTCGAGCCGGCGTCGAGGAGCTTGAGCGCGACCTGCCCGCCCGAGGTGAGGTCCTCGCAACGGTGGACCGCCCCGCTCACCCCTTCGCCGAGGCGCCCAATGACCCGGTACCGGCTCCCGATCAGCTCCAAACTGTCTCAAGCGTGCCATGAGACATGTGCCGGTGTCTCATGAGACGCCCCGCACGCCGCAGTGCTGGCCCAAACCCGCAGAAACCAGCACAATCGACACTGGCATGCGAGCTGCAAAGGTGCTGGGCATGGCTCGGACGAAGTGGCTCCTGGTTTCGTGGATCGCCGTCGGGTGCTCGAACCCGAGCACCGGCTCCCCCCAGCCAGAGCCGGTCTACTACCCGGGCGACCTCCGGGAGTGCGCCAAGGTGGAGAGCACGTGCCTCACGACCGACCCGCCGCAGTGCTTCGACTACTGCGCGGACGGTCCGCCCAAGAAGGGTGGCTCGTGCACCGGCGAGGGCGACCTCAAGACCTGCGGCGGCGAAGAGTGCGTGGTCGGGCAAGACGAGAGCGGCACGCTGATTCAGGTGTGCGTCGGGATGGACTGCACGGTCTCGTACGACGCCGAGACCGGCAAAGAGACCATCGCGTGCGGCAGCCCCTCGGACGGTGGGCTCGACGACGCGCCGGGCTTCGCCGACGGCAGTAGCGGGCAGTAGCTCGAGGCGACATCGGGTGGGGAAGCTTCACACGCGCTCGTGCGCGTGACGGGAAGAGTTTGTTCGACGGTCAACGAGAGAAAGGCAGACGACGATGAAACACATGACGATCTTGGCGGTGGTGATGGGCTCCCTGTTCCTCGGCGCGTGCTCGAGCAAGTCCGACGAGCCGGGTGAGAGCCAGCGCGTGCGCCTGGCCGGCGTGGTCGAGGGCTGCAAGAACGTGCAGACCATCTGCGCCGAGAGCTACCCGCCTCAGTGCTTCGACTACTGCGCGGACGAAGATCCGGGCACGGGCGGCGGCGACTGCCAGCCGATCGCCGGCGCCTACGAGACTTGCGGCGACACTCCCTGCGCCGTGGGGATCGACGACCAGGGCAAGGAGTTCGAGGTGTGCTACCCGCCCGACTGCACGGTCTCGTACGACGCGGAGACCAAGACCGAGACGATCAGCTGCCCGCCCGGTGCTTCTCCGGGAAACCCCGGGGGCAGCGAGCCGGGAAACCCCGGCGGCGGTGAGCCCGGCGGCAGCGAGCCGGGTTCCCCTGGCGCCGACTGATCAGTCGCCGCCAGGCGGGACGTCGAAGTGCCCGCCGAGCTGAAAAGTGAGCCAACCATGACCGGCGCCCTCGTCGCCGGTCTGGTAGGCGTCCGATTTGGCCCCGCTCGCCGACGTCCACTCGGCCTTGCCGAAGGAGCCGGCGCCGAGCGAGACCATGGGTGACAGCGAGAAGAACGTCGTGATGCGAATGTCGGCGCCGAGGCCGATGCGGAATTCGAGGGGCGCCTCCGACATCTCGAGGGTGGTGCCGTCTTCCCACTCGGCGCGGAAGCTTCGCCAACCGAGATCGATCTCGGTCAAGAACCCCACGCGATCGGCGTCCGACGAGAAGCGCACGCCGATGCCATAGTAGCTGGTGCTCCCGCTCTTCTGCCCGCCGTTGGCGTCGGGCGCTTCCTGGCCGGTGCCCAGCTTCGCGCGCTCATAGGTGAAGAACACGTTGTAGTTGCGGCTGAAGCGCGCGCCGATGTCGAGCTCGTACATCGGTCCACTCGAGGCGTAGTCGCTCCACCTCACCGCTTCGTAGCCCTGCGGCGTGTAGCGCTGCCACAGGTTGCCGAACGGCACGAAGTAGCCCGCGCGCACCCCGCCCCAGAAGGCGGTCTTCGGCGCGCGGTGCTTCGGCTTGGGCGGAGGCGGCGGCTCCCAGACCGGCCCGGGGCCGTAATAGCCCGGCGGCGGGGGCTCGTACGCGCCTGGCGGTGGACCCTGCGGCGGTGGCTGGCCCGGCCCGGGACCCGGCTCGGTGTAGTAGCCCGGGGGCGGACCGCCGGGGGCGGCCGGCGGCGGACCGGCGGGAGGCCCCCCGGGCTGACCCGATTGGGCCCACACGGACAGCGGGGCAAAACACCCGACAATCGCCAGAGTCAACGAGCGCCGAAGCATGGCCAGGAGGATAGCACCGCCCTTTCGGCGCGGCGCGTCGAGGTGGCGTTGACCCCCGCGGCGGCGACGTGTTAATCGACCGCCGCTCCCGGTCGTTCCGGGGGTTTTTCTTCGCTCCGCCTCGCGCGGGGCGGCCCTCCGCAGGGGGGCTTTGGTGAAGCAAAACTGGAAAGGTCTCGGTACCTACGGGACGGTCGGGCTCGAGCTGGCGCTCAGCGTGCTGTTCGGGCTCTTCGTAGGCAGTTGGCTCGATCGAAAGCTCGGCACTCACTGGATCGCCCTGGTGGGTTTCGGTTTTGGTCTCGCCGCCGGGGTCCGGAGTCTCTGGCGAGCACTCGTCCAGGCCAATCGTGACGCCGACCGGATGGACCAAGAAGAAAAGAAAGCCCGGAAGAAGTTCGACGGAGATGACCCCGACGCAGACTGACAAAGACGCCAGCATGGCTCGCGCGATGTGGGCGGTCGTGCTGGTCGGCCTGAGCGCGACCGTGGTCGCGGCGTGGGTCAGCGGCGCTCTGGCTGCCCGCAGCGCCGCGCTCGGCGCGGCGGTGGCGGCGGCGAACCTCTGGGTCATCGCGCTGGTCGTGCGCGGCATGCTCGGCCAGAAGAAGAGCAGCGTGCCGTGGTCGCTGGTCGCCGTGCTGAAGATGGCGGCGCTGTTCGGGGGTCTCTATTTGCTGCTCCGCGGCGGTTGGGTGTCGCTGCTCCCGCTGCTGGCTGGATATGGAGCGCTGCCGCTCGGCATCGTCGCCGGGCAGCTCGGTGCTCCGCACCCCGTGGAAGAGGAAGGCTGAACCATGCCCGAGCATGCTTCTTGGCTCACGTTGCTGCTGGCTCACGTCAAAGACACGCTCGACCACAACGCGGAGGCCATCGGCAACACCTTCGTCGCCCACCATCACCCGACCTGGCAGAGCTTCGAGCCGATCACGGCGTCGATCTTGATCGCCGTGCTGGTGATTCTGGTCTCGCTCTCGGTCAAGGCCCGCCTGGCCAATCAGAGCGAGGCCGTGGTCCCCGACGACACGCTCACCCTGCGCACCTTCATGGAGGCGTTTCTCGGCTACTTCTACGACCTGGCCAAGAGCGTGATGGATGCCGAGCGCGCCAAGAAGTACTTCCCGATCATCGGCACCGCCGCCACCTTCGTGTTCTTTTCGAACATCATGGCGCTGTTCCCCGGGCTGCCGGTGGCCACCAGCAGCCTGAACGTCACGCTCGGCTGCGCGCTGGTGGTGTTCTTGTACTTCAACATGGTCGGCATCCAGACCAACGGCATGGGCTACATCAAGCACTTGATGGGGCCCAAGTGGTGGCTGGCCCCGCTCATCTTGCCGATCGAGATGATCTCGCTCTGCGTTCGCCCGATCACCCTGGCCGTCCGCCTGATGCTCAACATGGCGGTCGATCACCTGATCTTGGGCATCTTCCTGGCGCTGGTGGCCGTCCTGGTCCCGCTGCCGGTGATGGCGCTCGGCATCGTGGTCGTCATCGTGCAGACCCTGGTCTTCACGCTCCTCACGAGCATCTACATCGGGCTCGCCACCGAGCATGAAGAGCACCACTGATTAGCTTTGATTTCCCGAAAGAACCGGCTTAGAGCCGCCCCGCCCCCAAAAAGGAGTCTCGATTCATGTCCAAGAAGAAGCTGGCGCTGATCGTCGCGTCGCTCGTCACCCTCTTCGCTTCGACCGCGTTCGCCCAGGACGGCGGCGCCGCCGCCAACAAGTTCTCGGCGCAGTCGATGGCCGCCCTCGCTGCCGGTCTCGCGATCGGTCTCGCGGTGCTCGGTGGCGCCTTGGGCCAGGGCCGCGCTGCGGCCGCTGCTCTCGAGGGCATCAGCCGGAACCCGGGCGCCGCAGCGCGCATTCAGACCCCGATGATTCTGGGTCTGGCGCTGATCGAGTCGCTCGTGCTGTTCGCGTTCGCCATCGCGTTCTTGCTCCAGGGCAAGGTCATCTGAAGAAGGCAGCGGGGCGGTGAGCTCACTCGCCGGCGCGGCAGCAACGTCGCGCCGGCGTGCTTTTGCCTCGCTTCACTTCTTCAGCCGAAACGCGCGCCCGGCATCGAGCGCCATGTGTCCGCCCAGCAGCCCCACTGCGATGGCGATGAGCACGTAGCCCACGATCTCGCGGCCCGACCCGGCGAGCCAGGCGCCGGCGAGGACCAGCGCCGAGCAGACCATGGCCGAGAACAGGCGCCGGCCGAGCCGGTCGGCCGCCTTACCCGTGCCCGGATCGAGCGTGTGGATCTTCAGCCGCCCGAGCCGCAGGTCGTCGAGCACCTCTTGGAGCTGCTGCGGCATGTTGTAGGTCGCACCCGACAACTTCTCGAGCCGACGAAGCAGCTCGTTGCCGAGGCGCTCGGGTGAGTAGCGTTTGCGCAGGATCTCGACGAACAGCGGCTTCGCCTCTTCGAACACGTCGAGCGTGGGGTCGATCTCTTTGCCGACGCCCTCGACGGTCATCAGCGCCTTGCCCACCAGCATGAAGTCGGACGGGATCTCGAGGCCGTACTTGGTGGCCCCCTGCACCAGATCGCGGATCATGGCCGAGAGCTCGATGTCCTTGAGCTGCTTGCCCAGGTACTTCTCGCTCAGCATGCCGACCTCGGCGCGGTAGGCATCCATGTCGATCTTCTTGGTGGGCGTGCCGATCGCGTACATCGCGTCGGCGATGGCCTCGTAGTCGCGGCGCACCGCGCCCACCATCACGTCGACGGTCAGGTCGCGCATCCGCGGCGAGAGCCGCCCGACCATCCCGAGGTCGATCATCACCAGCACCGGGTCGCTCTCGGCGCCGAGCACCATCACGTTGCCCGGGTGCGGGTCGGCGTGGAAGAAGCCATCCTCGAAGATCTGCTTCACGATCACGTCGAGGGAGATGCGGGCCAGCTTCTTGCGCTCGTACCCCGCGGCCAGCGCGTCGTAGATCTTCTTGCCGGGGATGAACTCGAGCGTCAGCACGTGCTTGCTCGAGGCCTGCTTGTAGACCAGGGGAAAGCGGACGTTCTTGAACCGCTCGAAGTTCTGGGCGAAGCGCACCGCGTTGTCGGCCTCGGTGGCGAAGTCGAGCTCGGCGGTGATCGCCTTGTCGAACTGCTGCACCAAGCCCACCGGGTTGTAGATCTTGCTCTCGGGGATGGTGCGCTCGATCAGCGCCGCGAGGGTGTGCAAGAGATCCAGGTCGCTGGCGATGGTCTCGGCGATGCCGGGGCGTTGGACCTTCACCACCACGTCGCGCGCGCCCTCTTCGGTGCGGAGCACGGCGCGGTGGACCTGGGCGATGCTGGCCGCGGCCAAGGGCTTCTCGTCGAAGCGCTCGAACAGGTCCGAGAGGTCGGCGCCCAGTGAGCGCTCGACCTGCTCGCGGATCTGGCCGAAGGGCACCTCGGGGACCGAGTCTTGCAGCTTCTTCAGCTCGGCCAAGAGATCCGGCGGCAGCACGTCGGCGCGGGTCGAGGCGATCTGCCCCAGCTTCACGAACGACGGCCCGAGATCTTCCAGCACCCGCCGAGCCCGCACCGCCGTCGCGGTGTCCTGGCGCGCCTTGGCGCCCCGCGCCTCTTCCTCGGCGGGGATCTCGTCGTCGCCCGACGCGCCGTCCTTGACCTTCTTGCCGCGTCCGAAGCCGATGCGGCGCGCGATCTCGCCGAACCCGTGTCGGGCGAGCACCACCGAGATCTGGCGAACGCGTGCGATGTCCCGCGCGGCGTGGACGATCGAGACCATCGTCAGCTGTCGCCGATTTGGCTGAGCCCCGTCGACAGCTGTGACTTCAGCGCGACCAGGTCGAACCCGCCCGGTCGCTGGGAAGGCGGCCCCGCGTGCAACCCCAGGGCGACGGTGCGGGCTCGGTCCCGCGCGACCTGCGAGAGGCCCAAGCGATCGGCGAGCAGCGCCAACACCGACTCTTCGGCGGCGGCGATGGCGCCGTCCACGCTGGCGATCCAGACTGCCGCGGCGAAGGTGAAGAGCCGCGTGTGCCGGTTCATGCGCACGGTCTCGACCTCGTTCATGTCGAAGCGTCGCCCGAGGGCGGCCTCGACCACCTTGTGGCCGTCGGGCCCCAGGCCCAGTTGCTCTGCGGCGCCGCGGATCCCGGCGGCTTCGGCGGGGTCGACCTTGCCGTCGGCCCACGCCACGGCCACCAGCGCGAGCACCGTGTCCCGCCCGATGTCGAAGCTCATGGGGAGATAGTAATGCGAAACACGTCGCTCAACGCACGCGAATCAGAGTGCCGCGGTCGTAGGGGGTGGGCAGCACCGCCGTCCAGCCCGCGGGCAGGGTGGGGCCGGTCCAGTTGAACAAGCGCTGCGCGTCGAGCGGCGTCAGGTTGACGCAGCCGTGGCTCCGGATCCGGCCGAACGAGCGGTGCCAGAACGTTCCATGGAGGCCGTACCCCTTCTCGAAGAACATCACCCAGGGCACGTCCTGGATCGCGTAGTAGCGGCTGGCCTCCTCGTTCTCCAGGTTGTCCATGTCACTAGACAAGAGCTTGACCCAGACCCGGTGCGAGCCGACCGGAGTCGCCAGGATGCTCTTACCCTTGCCCTTGCCGGTCGAGACCAGCGTCGCGAACACCGGCCGGTCGCCCTCGTAGGCGGTCAGCACCTGGTTCCGGATGTCGACGTCGATCCAGCGCTCGCCGGGCGCGGCCTCACCCGGCACGGGTGCCGTGGTCGGCGCGCGGACGTCACTGTCGCTCACCCATCGCCCTTCGCCGATGCGAAACCAGCGACGATCTTTCTTCACCACCGTGTCGAGGACCGCGAGGCGCTCCCACTGCGGGCGCACTTCGGACTTCAGGCGCGTGCCGCCGGGCTTGTCGAACACGTCGGCGTGATCTTCGAACACCCAGGCAACGTTCGGCTCGCCGCTTTCGAGCTCGGCACCCTGGAAGGGCAGGGCGCGCGCCGGGCCCAGGTCGCGCAGCGGGATCCACAGGTTCTTGGTGGTGAACGCGAACGGATCCCCGCCGCGCTTGGCGACGCTGACGACCCCGACCGAGAACCCCGGCTCGAGCTCGGCGTCGGGCGCCACCTCTTCCGCGACCGAGAGCGTGCGATACCCGAGGGCGCCGTTCCGCCCGACGAAGTGGTACCGATAGGGCAGGCCCTCGGGCATGCTCAGGGGCTGCTTGCGGGCCGAGACCGGCGGGTCACTCGAGAGGCGCACGCGATCTTGGCAGACCCAGGCCATGGGTCCCACCATCAACCAGTAGCCGCGGCAGCCGGCGCCCCGCTTTGCCGCGTACAGCGGCAGGCGCGCGCCCATCTCTGCCGAGCCGCGACGCGGCGCCAGGGGGCCGGCGCGCACGTAGAGCGGCTCGTCCTTCTCGAACACCTCGACGCTGCTGACCTGCGAGGCGATCGGCAGACCGCCCTCGATCCAGGGCAACGGCTCTGCCCCCGCCGGCGAGGCCAGGGCGGCCACCACGAAGCCGAGGGCGATGCGGCGCATGGCTCGAGCTTAGCGCGCGGCAGAGCGACGCAAGAACTTACCGGGCGAGCAGCCGCTCGAGGCTCGGGAGCGGGACCGCGTGTTTCTTCCCGAGCTCCAGGATCTCTGCGCCCAGGTGGCGGTGCTGCGCCCCCAGCTTGTCGCCGAAATGGTCGTCCACGAACCGAGTGGCCTGGGGGAAGACCCGCGTCAGCACCGTGAACGCGCCCCGCAGCGTGGCCGGCGTCACCGCCCCGAGCACCAGCCCGGCCGCGGCGTCAATCGGGCCGATCTGCTTGGCCAGGGACCGGGTCTCGCGGGCGGCGCGTGCGCCCAGTCGGCAGAGCTCGGGGTCCTCGAGCAAGCGCTCGATGCCGCCCGCTTGGCTGACGGCGACCGAGATCGGGAAGAACGCCATGGTGGTGGCGGGGTTGCGCTCACGGACGTCGCGCGAGAGCCGCGCCGGGAGCCCAGAGCGCTGGAGCGCCGCGACCAGACGCGCGACCTCGGGCGTGCCCGCCTCGAACAGACTGGGTGACGAGCGGAATGCCCAGTACTCGTCGACGCCGCTCGCGCTGGGGCTGGACGCCAAGGTGGGCATGGCCACCACCGCGCGGCCGCCGACCCAGCTCGCCACGCGCTCGAGGGTCAGCGGCATGAGCGGCGTCAAGGACACCAGGGGGACGGGTGGTGCGGCCCGCAACAGCCGTTCGACCCCGTCGTCGAGCTGATCGACCCGAATCGTCAGCAGCACCAGGTCGGCATCGGCGGGCACCCCGTCGGTGCGAGTCGGTGACACCAGCTCGCGGCGCCGCCGGTCACCGTTCTTGCGCTGGATGACGAAGGGCGAAGTCTCGACGAGGCGCGCGGGGCGCACTACGAACGTGACGCGCTCGCCGGCGTCGACCAGGTGCACGCCGTAGACCCGACCCAGGGCGCCGGCGCCGATGATCGCGATGTGCACCGGGACTCACGAGTAGCTGAAGCGGAGCTCGTGATCGCAGACCTTGAAGTGGTCCCCTTCGTTGATCACTTTGCGCTGCACGCGCTGCCCGTTGTACTCGACGCCGTTGGTCGAGCCCATGTCGACGATGTAGTACTGCCCGTTCAAGTATTCGACCATCGCGTGCTGGCGCGACACGTTCGGATCTTTGATGGTCAGATCGCTACTCTGCTTGCCGCGGCCGATGATGAAGCGGTCTTTGGTGATCGGGAAGCGCTCGCCCGAGTAGTAGATGTTGAGCGTGCCGTACGACTGCTGGGCGGCCGGCGCCGGCGGCGGCGGCGGCGCCGAGCGGGGCAGAGGCGGCGGCGGGGGCGGCGCGCCACCGCGGCTCATGGTCGGTGGCCCTGGTGGTGGTGGCGGAGGCGGACCCGCGCTCCGCGGCGGGGCGGGCGGAGGCGGTGGGGGG
>JACPVJ010000099.1 GCA_016191785.1 Myxococcales bacterium
CCGGCGCCTTCTTCTTCGCCGGCGCCTTCTTCTTCGCCGGCGCCTTCTTCTTCGCCGGCGCCTTCTTCTTCGCCAGCGCCTTCTTCTTCACCGGCGCCTTCTTCTTCGCCGGCGCCGCCGGCATGGCCGTCGCGCCCTCGAGGTTGGGGACCCGGGGCGCGCCGGGCAGCTTGGGGATCGGCGGCAGCTTGCCTGCCTTCGACGCTCGCGGGGGCGGAGCCAGCGTGACGCGCAAGAGGTCGCCCAGGTCGACCCCGGCCGACTCCGCGAAGCCTCGCCAATCGAAGCCCATTTCGTCCGCCAGCGCGAAATAGCGCGTGGCATCCACCACCGATCGCGGAGCGCCGGTGCCGAGCGCGTACATCACGCCCAGCGTCGCCGCGGCGCGGCCGTGCCCGGCGCGAGCGGCGGCGTCGTACCAGAAGCGTGCCTTCTCTTCGTCGTAGGCAAGCCCACCGCCCCCCGTCGCATGGAACCCGCCGAGGTTCGCCATCGCGCGAGGGTTCCCCGCGTTCGCTGCACGCTCGCACCAGGGCACGGCACCGGCCGGATCGGCGGTGCAGCCCAGACCCTGGGACATCATCGCGTACACCTCGAACATCGCATCGGAGTGGCCAGCCGTGGCAGCGCGTCGATGCAACGCGAGGCTCTCGGCCAGGTCCTTCTTCCTGCCAAAGCCGTGGAACGCAAAGAGCCCGAGCAGGTGCTGCGCGCGCGGCTCGCCTTCGGCACGGCTCGCGAGCTCGACCGCACGCTTGGCTCGCTTCGCGTCCCGCGCGAACCAGATGGCTTCGGCCGCCTGCAGACACGCTTCCGGGACTCCGCCCTCCACCGCGCGGTCGCGCGCCTGCTCGACCAGGCTCTGCGCGCGTTCCAAGAGCCCGTTAGAGACGGGCGAGAGGCCGATCATCGCGTCGGTGCCGCGAAATTCGAGGGCCAGCGCCGTCGCTTCCGCCGCCTCGAAGATTTCGTGGGCGGACTTCGAAGCAGCGAGGGCCTTCTTCAGGGAGGCGACCTTGGTTTCCAGATCCGCGTGCCGTGGGTCCATGCGGGAACGCTACGGCGTTTGTCGAGCCGATGGAACCGGAGTGCGGCTCAGGGTCCGAGCACCATCGAGCCCGCGGCGGTGCAATTGAAGCTCTGCGTGGTCGGGTACTCGATGATGGTACACGTCGAGGTGCTCGCGAGCTGGCCTTGACAACCGTAGAAGCCCCAAGCGCCGCCGCCCACGCTCTGCGACGGCGGGCACTGGTACATGGGGATCACCTTGCCGCCGGGCGGCGCGGTGGGTGGGGACGCCGACAGCGAGATCTTGCCGACCGCGGTGCAGTTGAACGCCTGGGACTTCGGCGCCTCGATCACCGTACAGGTCGGGGTGCTCGAGAGCTGATTCTGACAGCCGTAGAACCCCCAAGAACCGCCACCCAGGCTCTGCGAGGTGGGGCACTGGTACGTCTGCACCTGGGTGGTCCCCGTCGCGGGCGCGGCGCTCGCCGTGACCACCGCGAGCTTGCCGAGGGGCGTGCAGTTGAACGACTGCGTGGCGGGGTACTCGATCACGGTGCAGGTCGGCGTGCTGGCCACGTGATTCTGGCAACCGTAGAAGCCCCAGGCCCCGCCACCCAGGCTCTGCGAGGCGGGGCACTGGTACATCTGCACCTCGGTTCCAGCCAGGCAGCGTCCGAAATCGCACACCTTCCCCGAGCCGCACTGGGAGGTGACCGTGCACCCGGTGCAGGCGCCGTTCACACACGCGTCGGTGCCCGAACACTGGCTCGCCAGGGTGCACGCACCGCACACTCCCGAGACGCAAGCCTGGCCCTTCGGACAGTCGCTGGTGGCACCGCAGGCGCCACATTTCCCACCGATGCACGCCTGTCCGCTGGTGCACTGGCCGTTGCCGGTGCAGGGCCCGCACACGCCACCCACACACGCCTGCCCCGGGTCGCAGTCGGAGTTCCCGGTGCAGTTGCCGCACGCACCTCCGACACAGGCCTGCCCCTTGGGGCAGTCCGAGGTCTTCGCGCAGGGCCCGCAGGCGCCGCCCTGACAGATCTGCCCCGGCGCGCACTGGCCGGCGCTCGCGCAGGGCTTGCACACCCCGCTCTCGCACACCTGACCGCCGCCGCAGTCGGCGCTGCCGCCGCACGGCCCACACTTGCCCGCCATGCATGCCTGCCCGGTGGCGCAGGCGCCGCTCCCTCCGCACGACCCACACTTGCCCGCGCTGCACGCCTGACCCGATGCGCACTCCGAGTTGCTGGCGCAGGGCTGACAGATCCCCGCAACGCACGCCATGGCGTTCGGGCAAGGAGACGTCGCGGTGCACCCTCCGCACACGCCGTCAGTGCAGATCTTGGACAGGCAGTCCTCGATGGCCTTGCAGCTCTTTTTGTCGGCGCAAGGTGGACACGTCCCGCCACAGTCGACGTCGGTTTCGTTTTCGCCCTTCGCGCCGTCGGTGCAACTCGGAAAGACCTGGCTGCCGCC
Source organism: Myxococcales bacterium (assembly GCA_016191785.1). Taxonomy (GTDB): domain Bacteria; phylum Myxococcota_A; class Polyangia; order Polyangiales; family Polyangiaceae; genus JADJKB01. The sequence goes on from JACPVJ010000099.1 coordinate 2,491, forward strand.
GGTGCCGCCGGTGGCGCCACTGCTGCCACCGGTCCCACTCGAGCCGCCCGTCCCGCCGCTCTGCGGCAGCGAGTCGTCCTCGGTGCTTCCCGCGCACGCGAGGTGGGCCATGGCCGCCGTGACGACAGCCGCCAGCAAGAACCCAGCTCGGCTCATGACGGCCATTTCAGCTCAGAGCGCGGCTCGACGCAAAGCCCACGTCCGGCGCACTCGAACCTACACGAGCGCGCGACGCAAGCTCGAGACCAGCGCCGTCACCGCCTGGACGCGGGCCGCCCCGTCGGGCTCGGCCGCGATGGCCTTCACGATCGCGCTGCCCACTACCACCCCGTCCACCCCGGCGCGCGCCAAGAGCTGGGCCTTCTCGGGACCATCGACCCCGAAGCCGACGACGACCGGAAGCGACGACTTGTCGGCGATGGCTCGCGCCCGGCGCGCGGCCGTGGACAGCGGCGCGTCCCCGAGGCCGGTCACACCGGTGGCCGAGACGTAGTAGGCAAACCCCCGAGCACCCTCGAGCACGAGCCGCTCTCGCTCCGGGTCGGTGGTCGGCGCGATCAGCGGGACCACGGCGAGGCTCTCGCGGAGAAGACCCGCGCGCAACGCCGTGCCTTCTTCTGGCGGAAGGTCGACGACCAGCACGGCGTCCACTCCGGCCGCTGCGAGCGCCGTCGGAAGTCGTTCTTCACCGAACGCGATCAACGGATTCACGTAGCTGAACAGGACCAGCGGGGCCCCGCTCTCGAGCCGGACGCGACGCGCCACTTCGAGCGCCGCTCGCAACGAGCCACCGGCGCGGATCGCTCGCTGGCTCGCCGCTGCGATCACCGGGCCATCGGCGCTAGGGTCGCTGAACGGAACGCCGAGCTCCAAGATGTCGGCGCCGGCTGCCAGCGCCGCGAGCGCGCAGGCGACGGAGTCGTCGACGCTGGGGTCACCCACGGTCAGGTAGATGACCAGCGCCGGCCGCTTCTCGGCGCGGCACGCGGCAAAGCACTGGTCGAGGCGCTCGACGGTCACGGCGTGTGCTCCGCCACCGTCGCCAGGTCCTTGTCGCCGCGACCCGACAGGCAGAGCGCGACGCGGGCGGGGCGCCCCAGGCGCGCGTGCTCTGCCCGAGCGATCGCGGGCAACCCCGCGAAGGCGTGCGCCGTCTCGAGCGCCACCAGGATGCCCTCGGTGCGGGCGACCAGGTGCAACGCAGCCACGGCCTCGGCGTCGGTGACCGCGAGGTACTTCGCGCGGCCGGAGCGCAAGAGCGCGGCGTGCTCGGGCCCGACGCCGGGGTAGTCGAGCCCGGCGCTCACCGAGTGCGCTTCCAGGATCTGACCGTCGTCGTCCGACAGCACCAGCGTGCGTGCACCGTGGAGCACCCCGACGCGCCCGCGGGTCAGCGTCGCGGCGTGGCGCTCGGTGTCCAGGCCCTCGCCCGCGGCCTCGACGCCGTACAGCTCGACCGGGTCGGAAATGAAAGCTCGGAACATGCCGATGGCGTTCGAGCCGCCGCCCACGCAGGCGACCACGGTGTCGGGCAAGCCGCCCGGCCCCTCTGCCCACTCTGCACGCGCCTCGTCGCCGATCACGCGCTGCAGCTCGGCCACCAGCATCGGGTACGGGTGGGGACCCGCGGCAGACCCGACGCAGTAGTGAGTGTCGGCGACGTGGGTCACCCAATCTCTGAGCGCCTCGTTCATCGCGTCCTTGAGCGTACGAGAGCCGCTCTCTACCGGGAGCACGCGAGCGCCGAGCAGGCGCATCCGCGCGACGTTCGGGGCCTGCCGCGCGACGTCCACGGCGCCCATGTACACGGCGCACGGCAGCCCCATCATCGCAGCGGCGGTGGCGGTGGCGACGCCGTGCTGGCCCGCGCCGGTCTCGGCGATGACCCGGGTCTTGCCGAGCTTCTTGGCCAAGAGCACCTGACCGAGGGCGTTGTTGATCTTGTGCGCACCGGTGTGGCAGAGGTCCTCTCGCTTGAGCCACAGCTCGCCGAGCAGGTCGCCCGATGGGTCGACGGCTCGGGACAGGCGCTCGGCACGCCAGAGGGGGGTTGGGCGGCCGACGTAGCTCGAGAGCAGGTCCCGCCACTCACGCTGGAACGGCTCGCGGAGCACGATCTCGTGAACGGCTCGCTCGAGCTGGGCCAGGGCCGGCACCAGCGTCTCGGCGACGAAGCGCCCGCCGAACTCGCCGTAGTAGCCCAAAGCGGTCACTTGGCGCCTCGCTCGGCCGCGAGCCGGCAGGCGAACGCCATCCGTGACACCTGGGCCACCACCTGGCCGGGCGCTCCTGCGCGTTCGACGAACGCGGTGGCCACGGCCATGCGACCGTCACCCTCGCCCACCGGCAGGCGAAAGTCGTGGAGCACTTCGCCTCCACGCTCGGCCTTCGACACGACCTGGAACACCCGCTCACGCCCGTCGCTGGTCAGGCTTGGAATCACCACCGAGTCGTAGCTCGGTCGGCGCGCGATCAGCACGGGGCGTTTCGCTTCGCCTTCCACCAGGACGACCCGAACCGGGTGATCGAGGGCCCCGCCGGCGGCGTCCACGCAGCCGGTCCCACGATAGGCGGCGAGGACGCGTCCCCGAGGCTCGTTGCCCGCCGCGACGGTCTGCCCGCCGCGGAGCTCGGGCGACGAGCACCCCACGAGCACGAGAAAGACCAGGGAGCCGAAGCGAACCATGTGCGCGTAGCCTAGATCAGCGCCCGTCTCGCGGCCTGCACGAAGGCCCGCACGGCGGACTCGACTTTGAGGCCGGGGCGACCGGGCTCCTCCACACCGCTGGCGACGTCGACGCCCCAGGGCTCCACCTGCCGCACGGCTTCCGCCACGTTCTCTGGGCGCAGGCCTCCGGCCAGGATGATCCGGCGGGTGCCGACGAGCCCGCGCACCAGTGAGAGGTCGATCTGCCGTCCCGTGCCGCCCAGGGCGCCCTCGGCCCTCGCGTCCAGGAGCAGGCGCTCGCCGCCGTAGCGCTGGGCCAGCTCCACGTCGGCAGCGCTGCCGATACGGATGGCCTTGAACGCGGCGGGCAACAGCCGAGCGAGCAGCTCGGGCGACTCGTCACCGTGCAGCTGCAGAACATCGAGCCCGATCTCGCGACGGAGCTCCTCGGCCCGACCCGCCTCCAGATTGGCGACGACTCCCACGACCTCGAGGCGCCCGTGCAGGTGGGCGACGATGGCTCGGGCCATGTCCGGCTCCACCCGCCGGGGCGAGTCGGACACGAAGTTCAGCCCCACCGCGTCTGCGCCGGCGGCCACGCACTCTTCCGCGTCTTCGAGCCGGGTGACGCCGCAGATCTTGACCCACACGCGGTCTACTCGATCTTGAGCAGCTCTTTGACGGTCGCGATCACCTGTGGCGCCTGGATGGGCTTGGTGATGTAGGCGTTGGCGCCGAGCTGCAACGCGCGCTGGCGGTCTTCGTGCGACCCCTCGGTCGTGATGATCACGATCGGCGTGTCTTTGTGAACCGGATCGCTGCGCACGCGCTTGACCAGCTTCAGCCCATCCATGATGGGCATGTTGATGTCGGTGACGATGATGTCGTAGCGGGCAGAAGCGAGCTTCCGCAGCCCGTCCACGCCGTCATCGGCCTCGGTCACCCGCAGGTTCTTCACCCGCGCGAGAGCGAACACCAGAAGCTGCCGCATCATCGGCGAGTCTTCGACAATCAAGCAGGAGTATTCGGCCATTTTCACACGCTGAGGTCGATGAAGGACTCGAGGCCCGGCAGCTTACGATCGGCGGCGGCGAACAGGCTCGCGCTGACCAGCGCCGACGCGGCCTGTTGCCCCAGGAGCTTGAACAGCTCGAAGTCGATGGTGTCGAAGCGTTGCTTCTGAGACAGAGTGCTGAAGATGGCGATGACGCCGACCCGCTGGTCGTCCACGCTGAGCGGAATGACCGCCGCCGGCGCGTCGAAGTCGCCCCGGCTCGGGTCCCGGTCTTCGTTCACCGCGGCCGCGCCGCTGCGAAAGACCTCGCCGAACGCGCTCCGCTCGATGCTCACCGGGGTGACGCGCTCGCCGGGGATGCCCTCGAACGCGACCGGCACCAGCTCGCTCTTGTCCGCGCTGGAGAGGTAGAGGCAGTAGCGCTCGGCACCGACCAACTGGGCCAGCACCTCCTTGATCCGGCGCATCACGCCGCGGGGCGAGAGGCTGGCATGAAGCTGATTGCTGGCCACGAACAGGTTCGCCAGGTTGGCGAACTCGGCCTCGATTTCTTGCACCCGGGCGGTCACCTCGGACGACGCGGCCTCGGCGGCGTGGAAGCGCGACATCAGCTCGCGCTTCTCCTTCTCGAGCTGCTCGATCTTCTCCAAGAGCTCGCGCACGGCCGAGTCGGTCTCGACCTTGGCCCTCAGGCTGGCGTTCTCGGTCTCGAGCTCGCGCAACCTCGCTTCCATGCGCTCGTGCTCGCGGGTGAACTCTTCGGTGATGCGGGTCCCCTTCGAGATGGAGTGCAAGAGCTCGTCTCGCTCCCGCTTGAGGTCGGGCGGCGGTGCATCGCTCGCCCCGCCTCCCCGTCCTGACTTCTGGCTCACCATCACCTCGACATCACGTTCGAATACGGCCCGGGACGCCCCGGAACGCGGGGAACCGTACCACGCCCGCGGCGGCGTCGAAAAGGGCCCGGGGTCAAGAGCTTTGCTCGCGTGGCGTAGCTTCCGTAGACTGCTGCGCAGCCCGCCCCCCAGGCGACCCCGAGCGCACCATGTCAGAAACCCCCGAACACCTGCGCGCCATCGATGAAATGTTGGACGCGGGCGACTTCGACGCGGCGCGGGTCGAGCTCGACGAGGCCGGTTCGAGCCCCGCCGTCGAAGTGCTGCGCATCAAGCTCTTGCTCTTGGACGAGTCGGTGCCGCCACCGGTCGCGATGCAGAAGTTGATCCAGCTGATGCGGCAGCACCCGGACGCGGCGGGCGGCAAAGAGCTCTACCAAGAGGCGTCGCGGCGCGCCTACCAGCACGGCCAGTCGAGCGTGTCTCACTCGCATCCGCCGCCGCCCGTTCGACCCAAGGACGAGGAGTAGGCTTCGGTGCCGCCGCGCGCTCGCGGCTGGCTCGCGAGTCCGCGCGCGCCGCTCTTCGTCGCTGTCGTCGCGCTGGCGCTCGCCCTCCCGTCGCTCGGCGTCGGCATGGCGACGGAGGACTTCGTGCTGCGCGAGCTCGCCACACGGCCAGGCGGCTCGGGCCTCGACCTGTACGCCACGCTGCGCACCAGCGCCGAGGTCCGCGGCGGACAGATCGCGGGGCTCTTGCCCTGGCTGACCGCGCCGGATCTGCGGCTGTCGTTCTTTCGTCCGCTGTCGAGCGCGTGGGTCGTCTTCGACTACCGCGTGCTCGGCGACGCGGTCTGGCTGATGCACTTCGAGAGCCTGCTGCTCTTGGCGGGCCTCGGGTTCACGGTCACCTGCCTCGCTCGCCGGCTGGTGCAGGTGCCCTGGGTCGGCGGCCTCGCCGGGCTGATCTACGCCGTGGACGACGCCCACGGGCACGCCGTGGGCTGGCTGGCGAACCGCAGCGCCGTGCTCGCGGCGCTCTTGGGGATGGCGGCGCTCTGGTCGCACGACCGGTGGCGGCGAGACGGTGCGCGGGGTCACGCCCTCTTGGCGCCACTCTTGGTCGCGGCATCGCTCGCGTCGAGTGAGCTCGGCCTCGGGACCCTGGCCTACCTTGCGATGTACGGGCTGTTTCTCGATCGGAAACCCCGCGCCATGGTCGCCCTCGGGCCGGCCTTCTCGGTCGGCGCGGCGTGGGCGGCCCTGTATCGCGCCCTCGGGCACGGAGCTTCCGGGTCGGGCATCTATCTCAGCCCGCTGGACGATCCGCTCGGGTTCGCTACCGAGCTGCCGACGCGGCTCGGCGCCCTCTTGCTGGGTCAGCTCGGGTATCCGCCAGCCGATGCTTGGGTGGCGATGGGGGACCGCTCGCACCCGTGGTTGGCCCTCGGCGGTCTGGCGACCCTGGCGGTGACCGTGCTCGCGTCGCGACTCGTCGACCACGTACGCGCTCCGGCGGTGCGCTTCGCCTGGGGCGGGATGCTGCTGTCGCTCTTGCCCGCCGCGGCGACCTCGCCCAGCGACCGGACGCTGTTCTTTTCCGGGCTCGGCGCGGCAATCGTGATCGCCACCGTCATCGCCGCGGCGATCGAGCGCGGGGGGACGTGGCTCCGCCTCGCCGCCGTCCCCCTGGCAGCGCTGCACTTGCTCGTGGCGCCGGTGCTCTTGCCGTGGCGCTGTCTCACCATGGCGAGGCTGCACCAGCTGAGCTTCGAGGCCAGCGCCAGCGCCTACGCCACGGTGGCCACCGGCGATGACTGGGTCATCGCCCTGACCGCGCCAGACTACTATCTGTGCTCGCAGCTCCGGAGCCTGCGCCACCTGGCAGGTCGCGGGCCGTCACCGGCGGTGACGTGCCTTTCGGCGAGTCGCGGCCCAGTGGAGCTCGAGTGGGTCGACGAGAGTGCACTGTCGCTGCGGGTCCCCGGCGGCTACCTGGAAGAGCCCTTCAACCGGCTTTTCCGCAGCCGCGCGCGCCCCCTGCGCGCCGGTGAGCGCGTGAGCCTGGGCGCGATGGAGGCGCAGGTCACCGAGAGCACGCCAGCGGGCGAGCCGGTGCGGGTGACCTTTCGCTTCGGTTGGCCGCTCGCGAGCGAGCGATTGCGCTTCGTGCGCTGGAACGGCGAGCGCTTCGAGCCGACGACGCCGCCTCGCCCGGGCGAGCGGAGGATTGTCGCGCCGGCCGCGGGTCAGCGCGCCGACGGCATCGGCGGCGGCGCTTCGGTGGGCGGCGCAGACATGGCGAGATAGGCGCCCGCCACGATCAGCGCGCCGAGCAGGAGCACGGCCGCGACGATGCCGACGGCCCACGACGCGGACGACGGCGACGAGGCGACCGACGTCTGCGAGGCGTAGACCGGATGAGACGGCGGGACCGACAGCCTCACCGCGGAGCCCGGCGCCGTCGAGGCGGGAACGTGGGAGTAAGGCGGGTTCGAGGGGGGAACGGCGGCAAGGACGGGAGCCAGGGGCGGCGTCGAGGTCGGCACGGGTGCGGAGGAGCCGGGCACCTCCCCGAAGATCACGGTCTTCGTGACCGACGAGAGGGGCACGACACTGGGGCCGACGGCGACCGCTTCCGGGCCGTAGAGCAGGGTCGCGCCGGCGCCCCCCAAGGGCGGCTCGAGCTGAGACTCGTCGACCACCTGGGTCGGCTCGTCGTCGACCAGCGTGATGCGGTGCCCGGCGCCGGGCAGCGCAGCCAGCATCTCGCCGGCCGACTGAAAGCGGCGAGCCGCCTCCTTGTCGGTCGCGCGTGCGATCACCGCCGCGAGGGGCGAGCTCAGGACCGCCTCGGGCAAGGGGACCGCGCGCGGCGACACCTGCTCGATGCACACGTCGATCGTCGCGCCGCGGAACACCGGCTCGCCCGCCAAGAGCTCGGCCATCACCAGCCCCAACGAGTACAGGTCGGTCGCCGGCGAGATCTCGTCGCCGCGCAGCTGCTCTGGGGCCATGTAGCGCGCGGTGCCCACGACCACGTCGGCGGCGGTGAGCTGGGTGGCGTCCCGCGCCGAACGCTTGGCGATGCCGAAATCGAGGACCTTTACGAAGTCCGTCTCGCCTCGATAGGTGCACAGGTGGATGTTCCCCGGCTTGATGTCGCGGTGGACCATGCCGAGCCCGTGGGCCTCGGCCAGCGCCTCGAGCGCGGCGCGCGTGATCCGCGAGGTCGACTCGGCCGACTGCGGCCCACGCTCGGCGAGCCAGTGGGAGAGCGATCGGCCCTCCAGAAGCTCGAACGCGATGTAAGGAACGCCATGCTCGTCCTCGCCGTGGGCGTGCAGTCGCACGCTGTGTGGGCAGGTGAGCCGCTCTCCGAGCTCGGCTTCGCGCCGGAAGCGATCGCGCCCGACGCCGTCGAGCTGCTCGGGCAAGAGGATCTTCAGCGCGACGTCGGTGTCGAGGAAGCGGTCCGAAGCGCGGAACACCGCGCCGTGCCCGCCGCGACCAAGGCGCTCCCCGACCCGATAGCGCCCGGCGAACTCCCGACCCAGGGCCGGCAAGGCCGTCATCGGAGGGACTCGCTCCCGAGCCACAGGCCGTGACTGTGGCCGCTCAGCACCATCGCGACGATGATCGCCAACCAGGCAAGCCCGAACACCAAGCGCACCCGATTCCAGTACGTCTTCGCACCGCTCTGGCCATAGGGCAGCAGCAGGCTCAACGCAAGCACCGGTCCGACGAACCGATGGAGCGTCAGGGTGGCGAAGGCTGCGCTCAGCCCCATCCAGAGTCGGAGCAGCAGCAGGGTCCGCGCCTCACCCAGCTTCACGGCCGTCGTGACCACACCGCTCTCGGCGTCCTCTTGCCGGTCGCGCAGCACCTGGATCAGCTCGAAGGCGCCCGAGAACAACCCGAGCTGGACGACCAACAGCCAGCCGAGCTCGCGATCGAGCGGCACCGCCACCAGCGCCATCGCGCCGCCGCAGACCGCCATCGCCAGCACGTCGGCGAACGGCACGCGCTTGACCTTGGCCGAGTAGAGCCAGCACAGCCCCGCGCCGAGCACCAACGCCACGAGCAGGCCCGGGCTGTACAAGAGCGCGATGGCCGAGAGGAGCGCCGCGAGCGCCCACTGCGCCCAAAGCGCAGCGCGACGGTGCTCGGCCAAGAACCGGGTCTTTTCCTGGGCACGGCCGCTGCGAAGATCGCGGTCGAGATCACAGTAGTCGTTGGTGAGGTAGGCAAGCAGGTTGAGCAAGAGCGCGAAGCCGGTGCGAACCGCGAGGTCTGCCGCGCCGAGCCGGAGCGCGACCATCACCGAGATCGCCCCCGCGAGGTTCGCCATCTCGAGCCGACGGAGACGAAACACAGCTACGTCGAACAGGATGCGCAGCGCGCTCGACATCGGGGGGGAAGAAAACCTCGCCGGCAGTCTAATGGACCTTGCGCAGCATTGGAAACCCGCCACTATCGCACCCGATGTCGAGCCCGACGGCGAAGAGCGTCGTCATCGTCACTTTGATCCTGGCGGTGGCCATCTGGCTCCACCTCCCGTCGCTCGGCGCCGGGCTCGCCGCGGACGACTTCCTGAACCGAGCGATGCTCGACGGGCGCTACCCCGTCCCGCGTTCGCCCCTGGACCTGTACGCCTTCCTCCACCGGCCGGGCGAGCTCGCCCCGATGATGGACGGTGGCGTCGTGCCGTGGTGGAGCCACCCTGACCTCAAGCTCAGCCTGCTTCGCCCCCTCTCGAGCGCGCTGCTCTGGTTCGATCAACGCGTGCTCGACCTGTCCCCTCGCGGACAACACGTCCACTCGCTGCTCTGGGCCGGGGCGCTGATCGGCTCGTACTTTCTCTTGGCGCGGCGCCTCGTGACCGAGGGGGCCGCGCTGATCGCCACCGCGATCTTGGCTTTCGACTCGTCACTGGTGGCGCCCATCGCGTGGATCTGCAATCGCACGGCGCTGGTCAGCGCGACCTTCGGCGCCCTGGGCCTGTGGGCATACTTGCGCTTCCGCCAGGACCGTTGGCGGCCCGGCGCTTGGCTCTCGCCGCTCTCGTTCGCGCTGGCGCTGGCGGGCGGCGAGTACGCCCTCTGCGCGCTCGGTTACGTGCTCGCTCACGAGCTCTCGGGCCACGGCGAGCCGCTCCGAGCTCGCCTGCGCGGGCTCGCGCTGGCCGTGGTGCCCGCGGCCATCTACCTCGGCGCGCATGTGGCGATGGGCTACGGCGCCAAGGGCTCGGTGGTCTACATCGGGCCGTTCGACGCGCCTCTGCACTTCGCCCTCGAGGCGCTGCTCCGCGTGCCCTCGATGATCGCCACCGAGTTCGTGCTCGAGCCCGGCGAGGAGGTCTACGCCAAGTTGCTCGCGCGCTCGCCGCGCGCGTTTCTCTCCTTGATCCCGGCGGCGGTGGTGCTGCTGCTCGCGGTCGGGACCTGGCGGCGCAGCGATGCCGACGGCCGGCGCCGCTTGGCGACCGCGGGCCTCGGCATGCTCATGGCCATGCTGCCGCTGGTGGGCACCGTGCCGTCGGTTCGGCTGCTCTTGATCGCCAGCTTCGGCGGCAGCGCGCTGCTCGGCGCGGTGATCTGGGACACGGGCGTTCGGCTCGTCGAGCAGCGCGACCTGAGAGCGTGGCTGCGCGTGCTGCCGACCGCGGCACTCGCCGTCTGGCACCTGGGGCATGCGCCTCGCCTGACCCGCGACTACACCCACTACTGGCAGAAGATCGTCGGCGGCATCCGCGCGAAGCACCTGGCCGCGGAGATCGACGACAACAAGGTCGCCGACCAAGAGCTGGTGCTGGTCAACGCCACGGGAGATCTCGCGGCCCTGCTCTACCCGCCTTGGGTCAGGAATCATCACGGCGCCCCCATGCCGAAGCGCTGGCGGGTCCTGGGCATCGCTCGCTCGCCGCAGCGCGCGATTCGCGTGGCGGACGACACCCTCGAGCTGGTGGTCCTGAGCGGCCACATGTTCGAGGACCCGACCTCTCAGCTGTTCCGCGCGCCGAGCCGACCGTTCCGGGCGGGTGATCGTGTCACACTGCCGGGGCTCGAGATCACCGTGCTGGAAGTGGACGGCTGGGCACCGAGGCGCGTCCGCTATCGCTTCGATTCCAGCCTGGACGACCCGAACCGGGTCTTCTTGCTGATGGAGTTCGGGCGCATGCGGCGCGGCTTCATGCCCAAGGTCGGGGAAGAATTCGTGGTGATGCCCGCCGGCTGAGCCGCCGGCGACCGAGGTCGTCGTGGCACGACGGCGAGCGCTCGGGTAGATTGGACCCCATGCGCTTTTTCAATTGGGTCTTGATCAGCACGCTGGGTTTGACGGTGGCCTGTGGCAGCGACTCCGACTCCGGGGGCGGGACGGGCGGCTCGAGCACCGGCGGCTCGAACACGGGCGGCGGGGGCAGCAGCTCCGGCGGGTCGTCGAGCGGCGGCAGCGCGGGCACCGGCGGCGCAACCACGGGCGGCGCGGCAGGCAGCGGCGGCGCAACCACGGGCGGCGCCGCGGGCACGGGCGGCGCAGGCACGGGCGGCGCAGGCACGGGCGGCGCAGGCACGGGC
>JACPVJ010000107.1 GCA_016191785.1 Myxococcales bacterium
GAAGCCCAAGCCGCCGTGGCCCCGCTCATCAAGCGGGTTCAGCGCCACGACCGGAAGCTGGCCCAGCAGTTGCGCGACGCGACCAACAGCTTCTTGCTCAACCTGGGCGAAGGCGCCCACTCCGACCCAGGCAATCGGCGCAGCCGCTATCAAACCGCCGCGGGCAGCACCAGCGAGGTGTTGGTGGGGCTGCGCGGCAGTGTCGGCTGGGGCTACTTCAGCCCCGCAGAGCTCGCGCCCGCCGCCGCAAAGCTCGACCGCTTGCTCGCCTCCCTCTGGAAGCTGACTCACTGAAGCGCGTTCTTCGCGGCGCCGGGCGGCGTCATCGGGTCATCGAATGGCCGCCGCGCGACCCTGGGAAGTCCCCGCCACGGCCACCGCCACGGCCACCGCCGCTGCCGCCGTTACCGCCACCGCCCCTAACACCGACACTTCTCTCCGGTGGCGCCGGCCGTGCCCCTTCGGGCATCACGAAGCGCGTCGGATGGCCGCCGGACTTCCGATCAAGGCTGTGCGTCACCGTTGACGATCTCCCGCGGCGCCGGTAATCTGCATCTCAGATCGGGGAGGTCTGTCGATGCACGCAGCACGCAGCACGCAGCACGCAGCACGCAGCACGCAGCAGCACGCAGCAGCACGCAGCACGCAGCACGCAGCACGCGCTGGGCGCGCTCACCGCGGCGGTGACGGTGATCGCGCTCGGGTGCGGTCGCTCGCCTGAGCCGGAGAAGCCGGGGGTCAACCAAGCCCCGGTGGCCGGCGGCTCGGTCGACATCGCTGGGAAGTTCGAGGCGGTGGCTCAGGTCAACGTCGCTGGCAAGGGCAACTGCAGCGGAACGCTGGTGACCCCGCTCTTCGTCTTGACCGCAAACCACTGCGTCACGGGCACCCTGCGCGACGGCATCGAGTGTGGGTTCGCTGCGGGAAGCAAGCTTGGCGACCTCAGCGCAGACGCCACCGTGCGCTTCTTCAAGTCGTTCGATGGGAAGTACGTCTCGTCGCCGCCCGCAGCCGTAGCGACGCACACCTTCTCGAAGTCGAAGGCCCTCCTGGTTCGAAGCAAGGTGACGGGGAACTTCGGCGAGGCGATGGACTTGTGCATCGAGTCCGAGTCCGCGCGCGATGTCGCTCTCATCCGGCTGGACAACGACCAGCGCATCCCCACCGGGCTGATCAAACCGCTGAACCCTCCCATCTTGGGCAATCCGGATCTGACTTGGTCGCCGTCCTGCACTTCAGGGAAGGACTCGTCGGACTTCACTGCCACTGTCGTCGGCTACGGACACACGGGGTGGGCGTTCGATTTCAACCCCTTCAACGGTGACTTCGACGTCGCATTCGAGCACGGGAACGACGGTCGGGAACGCGTCGCTGGTCAGTCGCCGGACTGGTACCGCGAAGACGGTCTGGTCAGCAACGACTGGTTCGCGCTCAACTATGGCGGCAGCCTGGGCGGCGACTCGGGCGGGGCGACCATCGGTTACGGGAAGCTCTGCGGCGTGAACAGCCGGCACGTCCCCAACATCCTCTCGGACTTCGATCTCGTGAGCGTCACGCAAGACTCTGCCGACGTGGAGTCGAACGAAAACCAGAAGTTCTTGCAGGACAACATCCTGGATGTCTCGAAGACGCACTTCGTCGGCCAGTGCAACCCCGACGATGACAACCCGTGGAACGACCCGGCGCTCGAGAACACCTTGAACGGCGACGCAGACAGCATGCCCGACGCCTGCGACCCGTGTCCGTTCCAGACCGAGAAGGACTCGCGGGGCAACTTCACCCGCGGCGACGACGACGACCAGGACGGCGTGCCCGATCGGTGCGACAACTGCCCGCCGAGCTACTGCACGCAGCAGGGGCTGAGCACGAAGTACTGCTTCAACCCCTACCCCGAGAAGTTCGGCGCGCAGGCGGACTGGGACAAGGACGGTGTGGGCGACATCTGCGACAGCTGCCCGATGGATTCGGTGCCGCCGTTCGAGTCGGCGCTTACCGACGACCCGGACAACGACTTCGCGGGCGCGGCGTGCGACAACTGCTCCAAGCGCAACGGTCTGCGGGCGTGCCATACCGACGCCGAGTGCAGTTACTTGACGGCCGACGGCAAGTCGAAGCCCGGCTTCTGTATCGCGAAGGGCAGCTACGGGCAGTGTGACGACGACAACGGCTGGGCGTGTCTGAACGCCACGGGCAACAAGGACTGCCGGGACGGCGTGCTGTGCGGCGGCGCGGGCTACGGGCGCTGCAGCCAGCAAATGGACGACGTGAACGACAACGGCACGGGCGGGCCGTGCGACAGCTGCGACGGCTCGCCAGGCGAGACGATCTTGGCGAACTCGAACGCGATCCGGGAGAAGCTCGAGCTGGCGGTCCCGCTCGGCGACGCCTGTGATCCGGTGCCGCTCTACTCGTCGCGCGCCGTGAAAGATTGGAACTCTGCCTACGACTACAAGCAGCGGACCCGCTTCATCTCGAGCGCGGGCAGCGGGCGCGACCCCGACAAGTCGTACCAGACCACCTCGGCGAGCCTCACCGCCGGGCTGCGCTGGTCGAACTGCCGGGACGAGGCGCTGCCGGACCCGAGCGACTGGAACGTGCCGCTGGAGAAGTGCATCTTCCAGTACGCCACGCCGAACCCCACGATCGGGTACAACCCGAAGCCCACCGAGCTCAGCACCTGGAAACGGGTCTCTACCGCCACCTACCCGATCAACGCCACCGCGTTCCCGGGCAGCGGTGCGGACCAGACCTACGCGCGCACCTTCTCCACGGTCGTGAGCTTCGATCCGTTCTGGCACGGCAAGGGCGAGAACGAGCAGCTCCGCGTGGGCGCCCTCGAGAACCTGCTCTGGGATCACGCCGCCGACATCGCGTCGGGCGCCGTCGACTCGTACCTGGTGGGCGGCGAGGTCCGGAGCACCGGCGCGTTCTGGAGCCACGTCGAGGACGACCAGTCCACTTACGCCTCGAAGCGCGACCAGGACTACTACCAAACGAAGGGGCTGACCCACGGCGGGCTTCGCGACCACTACACCTACGTGATCACGCCCATCAAGCCGCCGGTCTTCACCGACTTCCCGATCCCGTTCTCGAAGTGCAAAGTGCTCGGGAACTGCAACCCCTACTTGCGCGGCGACCTCATCGAGTTTCACCTGGCGCCCCAGATCGCTTCAGGCTTCAGCCACGTACCGGCGGTCGGCGGGCTGGTGTTCTGCCCGGGCGGCGATTGCCTGGGTCTGACGGCGATGCCGCCCATCCCGCTGAAGGCGCTGGTGGGGGCGCCAGTCGCGTCCGCGTTCAACGATGCGTCACGCGTGTTCCTGTCTCCGGTCGAGCGCCCGCAGCAGGCCTGGGCCGAGCCGCCGTCGCAGATGCCGCTCTACGTGGGCGCGCCCCGTTCGTGGCAGCCCGGCGCACACCTCGGCATCGTGACCTTCGACGGTGCGGCGCTCTCCTTGGGCTGTCGGGCCTGTGATCTGGGTCTCGCCGCGGGGAAGTCCCCCGCCGCGAACGAGCCGAGCGCCCGTGACCTGCCCCTCTACGCGTACTCCGCGCGGCATCGCGCGGTGTACATGGTCGGCGGCCGGCACCCGGCGGGCGGCAGCACTCGCGAGATCTGGCGGCACGATCTCGAGGGCGCGTCGTGGACGCAGTTGCTCGCGGGGGGCCAGGGCGAAGGCCTTTCGAGCGCCGCGCCGTTCGACGTGCGCGCCGCGGGCTTCGACCCGAGCCGCCGGCAGCTCGCCTACGTGGACTTCACCGAGAAGCCGGTGGGCAAGTGGAAGAAGCTGCCGGTGGCGCGGCTGGTGGTGTTCGACGTGGCGCGCCGGGTGGGCTCGGTGGCGCTGGTCTTGCCGCGCGCCGGCATCTACGAGCGGCTCGATCTGGTGGCCCGCGGGAACGCGACCTGGGTGCTGGTCGGCCAGGTCAAGAACACCTCGGTCTGGCATGCCTTCGAGCTCGAGCTGGCGGCCGACGGAGCCCTGAAGTGGACGGGACACACGGCCGGGCTCGGGGCCATCGTCGACGCGCCGTTCAACACCGCTGGCGGGGTGCTCTTGCCAGTGGCGCGCAAGGGTAAGCTCGAGCTCGAGCGGCTCGAGGCCAGCGATCTCCACTCGAATCCAGTGGCCTGCACCACCCTGTGAGCGAGCATGCTCCGCCGTACCTCGTACGCCGCGCTCGGCCTCGCGCTCGCCGCGGGTTGCTCGTTTTGCTCGACGCCGGCGGGCCCGAGCGGCGCGGCGGCTGCCGACGCCGGCGCTGACACCGAGGCCGGCGACGCGGCGCCGACCGATGGCGGCGACGGCGACGCGGTAGACGCCGGCGAAGACGTCTACGGGATCGACCTCGACGACGGGACCTTCCTCACCGACAAGAAGATCTGGACCCCCGTGCCCGACAACGGAGGCTGCGGGCTCTTCGTCGCCAACGTGCTGCCCGATCCCTTCCCGAAGCGGAGCTGGGCGGCGTGCGGGCCGGGGTGCCTCGAGTCGGTGGCGTGGGACGGGGTGCCCGGCAGCGCCAGCGGCAGCGTGCCGGTGGGCGGTACGACCGCAGGCGAGCGGGGCGGCGAGCTCTTCTTGCGCGTTCGACACGGCGTGAAGGCGGTGGGCGGCGTGCACGTCATTTCGCGCGTCGGGGACGGGGCAACCGTGGCCGCGTTGGAGATTCGAAACGGGAAGTGCGGCTACCAAGGCTGGGCGAACGACGCGACGTTGATGTTTCCCGTGTTTGGCGACGCGCCAACCAAGGGCCAGCTCGTGCTGCGGGGAGGGCTGCTGTCGAGCGAGCAGCCCGGCGCGACCCTGGCCTGGGGCAACTGGCTGCCCAACCCCGGTTGGCTCGCCAGCTTCTTTTCCTGGGACGACGGCTGGGGGATCGGGGCCGGCAGCGCGCTGCGGGCGACGACCTCGCTCTCGGACACCAAGCTGACGCCGATCGATCCGAAGACCTCGGCCTTCGAGGTCTCCGGGCGCGGCAAGCTCGTGATCTGGCCGGCCGGGGACGCGGTCAAGAGCTACACCCAGGCCGGCGGTCTGAAGTACCTGTGGACCGCGCCGAAGGGCTACATGGCCTCGGCGGCGCTCAGCGACAGCAAGCTGGTGTGGATCGTGGTCGATGGCCCGAACTACACCTCGAAATACGATTTCGAGAGCGCTCGCCTGTACCACTCACCGCTCGCGACCGACCCCGGCAGCCTGGTGGTCACCGAGGGGCCGCTGCTCGAGCCCTCGACCAGCGCGTTCTACGAGCTCCGCACCGGCGGCGACTTTGCAGCGAGCAAGGGCTGCTACGCCTGGAGCCCGACCGAGGGCGTGTGCAAGATCTTCGTGATTCAGCTCTCGACCGGTAAGGTGTGGAAGATCCCCCCGCGCGCGGGCAAGGCTTATCACGGGGTGCTCGCCATGTCGGAGAAGGAGATCCTGATCACCGAAGCCGACTGGCCCGGCACCCCGAGCGAAGGCCAGCAGATCCGACGCTTCCTGCGCTTCTCGACGGCCGATCTGGATGCGCTCGAGAAGGCGTGGTGACGGGCCCGGGTGCTGCCTCCGGTGCCCGCGGAGCTCAGGCCACCACCCCGCGCTCGCGTGGTGACGAGAGCTCGATCGCCGGGACGCGCGGTGCTCGAGAGCAGCGCGGGGCGGCCCGCGCGCAAGCTGGCGCCGATGCCCAAGCTCGCGTGTCGGGCCGGCTTGGGGCCGGTGCAGAACACGTCGGCGCCGAGCGCGCGACTCAGCGGCGCGAGCGGGGCCTGGCCGTCGGGCTCCTTCGGGTTGGGCGGAGCTCCCATACCCAACAAAATTGGTTTGTGTTGGGTAAGCGCATGACCAAGGCCTTCGCCCGTCGCCAGCACGAGCTCGCTTTCCGCACTCGGCGCCGCTGAGGACCACGCTGGCCGCGAACGCCGCACCCAGTCGCGGCTCGCGCGGCGCCGGCTCGGTCCGTGACCTGCCCGAGGCCCGGGTGTACGATGCCCGAGTGATGCGGGTCGTCTGGGGTCTCACGGCCAGTCTCGTCCTCGCCTGCTCGGAAACACCGAGCGATGCCGCGAGCAGCGGCGGGAGCGCGGGGCAGGGGGGGACGGGCGCGGGGGGCAGCGCGGGAACCGGCGGGAGCCCGGGCGCACCCGTCATTTCGGGCGTGCTGGTCACCGGCGCGCTGGACGACGACAGCAAGAGCGTGACGCTCACCGTCGACGTCAGCGACCCGGACGGGCTCGCCGACATCGCGGGCGGAAAGCTCTTCGCGAAGGACAAGTCGAAGTTCCTCGGCGCATTCAACCAGGTCAGCGGCGGAACGTTCACGCAGAGCGTGAGCTGGCAGGCGGTGAACGACGTCGAGACGGTGGTCCTCGGCCTGGGCGCCAAGACCACCAGGACCGTCTTGATCGAGTTCACGGACACGACTCAGCAGAGCGCCACCGTGGAGCAATCGCTCGAGCTGTCGTGCGCGGCCTGCGCCAACTGCAAGGCGTGCGGGAAGTGCACTGCGGGGATCTGCACCATGTGCGACCCGGCTTCGGTGGCGGTGGACTGCAGCGCCTTCTGCTCGGGCTTCGGCATGATGTGCAGTTGCGCGTACTCGGCGTGCGGCAACACCGCTTGCGCCGTGAACGGCTGCGCTGATCCGTGCCCTGCCACGGGCTGCGCGTGCGGCTGCATCTGACCGCTCTGGAACGGCCCGACGACGTGCGCCGCGTGGCCGCTTCGTGACCCGTCGCGCACCGCCGAACCGTCGATGCTAGGATGCGCCGACATGGTACGTCGTGCCGTCTTCGCTCTCGGGCTTTGGCTCGCGGGCTGCTCGGACGACGAGCTCGGTACGGCGGGGGGCGCGGGGGGCGCCGGCGGCGCGAGTGGTGGTGGTGCGGGAGCCGGGGGCGTGAGCTCCGGAGGCAACGGTGGGGCCGGCAACGGTTCGGGCACCGGCGGCACGGTCAGCGGTCCGCCCAGTCTGAAGCGTATCGGCGAGACCCTGGACGTGCCCAGCCTCGCCGAGTCCGCGCCCAAGCGCTTCGTCGACATCGCGCACCACGGAACCCAGGATGCGTATTTGGTGGTGACCGGTAGCTCGTCGATCAGCGCGACGCTGATCGACGGCGATGGCAAGCAGCTCGCCGCGCCAGCGTCGCTGGCCCAGACCACGGCCTGGGCGCAGGGGCCGCGGGTCGCCCGGGGCGGCGGGAAGTTCTTGGTGGCCTGGCACGACAACCGTTCGGATCCGAACCAGCCCGAGCTCCGCGGCCGCATGATCAGCCTGAACGGCAAAGAGCCCGAGCTCGGCCCGAGCGACTTCCTCATCGGGCCGAAGCCCACGCGCGCCGAGGCCCCGCCCGGGATGGCGTGGTCCGACACCTCGAAGCTCTTTCTGGTGGTCTGGCAGGCGGTCCCCTCCACCGATCTGCACGCGCGGCGCGTGGACGCGAGCGGCGCGCCGGTCGGCTCCGAGATCGTGCTCACCAGCGATCCCGACTGGCAGAGCGACCCGGCCGTCGCCTGGAACCCGACGAACGACGAGTTCCTGGTGGTGTGGGCCCACGCCGACACCACCGGCGCCACCCGAGCGCGACGCGTCGCGGCCGCGGATGGCGCGCTGCTCGGCCCCGAGATCGATCTGGGGAGCGGCACGCACATCCCGGCGGTCGAGCACGAGCCCGGCGAGAACCGCTTCGTCGCCGCCTGGTGGGCCGGCAAGGTCCGGGCGCGCGTGATCGGCCCGAGCGGGGCGCCGGCGGGCGACGGGTTCGACGTCGCGCCCGGCTACGGCGCCTACGACGGGTTCGCCATGGCGCGGCACCCGAACCTTCTGACCTTTGCCGTGGTCTTGCACGGCTCGACGGACGAGGACTTCGCCGCGGCCTTTGCCTCGAGCGGGCAGGGGAGCGCGGTGATCCAGGCGACCGAGAGCCCGCCCTCGAACGGCAACTTCAACCCCCGCGTCGCGGCCAACCCGCTGCGCAACGAGTGGATGATGGTCACCTCCCGAGGCTTCACCACCGTGGCGGTGCAGCGACTGGGGCCGTGATCGGCGCGGGCTATCGCGGCTTCCGCGCCATGCGCGCCAGTGAACGCCGCACCCAGCCGCGGGAGTGGGTGGCGCCCGCCACGACCGGATCGGCGTCGGCGGCCAAGAGCACCAGCGCCTGGATGCGCACCCGGACCCGGTCGCGCTCGGGCCCGGGCTCGTCGTCGTAGGTCGAGAGCACGCGGCGCCACGCGACCAGCGCTGCTGGCCAGGCGCGCCGCTGGACGTACCACTCGGCGAGCAGCTCGAGGCTCTGGCGCTCGGGGGCGAGCTCGACCGAGGCCTCGAGGGCACGGAACGCCTCGTCGTCTCGACCGCGCGCCTTGGTCACCCGCGCTTGCCCGAACAGGGCCTCGGCTCGAACGCTGGGCACGCGCGCCGCTTGCTCGTACACCCGCTCGGCCTCGCCGAAGTCCCCCGAGCGCTCGCGCAGCCGGCCGAGCTCGAGGTAGGCGTCGCCGAAGCTCGGGTCGAAGCGCAGCGCTTCGTTCAGCTCGGCCATGGCCAGCGCCAAGTCGCCGCGGCGCGAGTGCTCGTGGGCCCGCCGCACGCGCTCCCGCGCCGCCGCTCGGCCCCAGGGCTCCTTCGGCAGGGCGGCGGGCTTCGCGGGCGCCGGCTTCGGCGGCTCGGCGGCAGCGGGCTCCGGGAACTTCGCGGTCGGCGCGGCCGCAGCCCGCCCGCCGCCGAGCAGCAGGCACGCGAAGAGCGAGGCGAACGTGCGGGGAGCGATGCTGAAGTCTAGCGCGTTTGCCCCGTGCTCGCTCGCCGCGCGTCGCGGCCTGGGGCATCATCGTCGGCCATGGCCACCCGCGTCACCTACTGCCGCATCTGCGAGGCCGGGTGTGGGCTCTTGGCCGAGGTCGAGGGCGAGCGACTGGTCTCGCTCCGACCCGATCCCGATCACGTGGTATCCCGGGGCTTCGCCTGCGCGAAGGGCACGCGCTTTGCGGCGCTGCACGCCAGCGCCGAGCGGGTGAGCGCGCCACTGGTGCGGCGCGGCGGCCGGCTCGAGCCCGCGAGCTGGGAGCACGCCATCGCTGACGCGGCCTCGGCCATCGCTCGCGTGCGACGCGAGCACGGCCCCCACTCGGTGGCCGTGTACATGGGCAACCCCGGAGCCTTCTCGTTCACGACGCCGCTCTTCACCCAGGCGCTGGTGCGTGCCCTCGGGACGCGCAACTTCTTCACGGCGAGCTCGCTGGACTGCAACAACAAGTTCGCCGTGTCCGCCCGCATGTTGGGCTCACCGATGACCCATCCGGTGCCCGACCTGGACCGCGCGCGGTTCGCGCTCTTGATCGGCACCAACCCCGCAGTCAGTCAGAGCTCGTTCGTCCACGCGCCACGCATGATCGAGCGCCTGACCGAGATCGAGCGGCGTGGCGGCCGTGTGGTCGTGGTGGATCCGCGCCGGACCGAGACCGCGCGGCGGGTCGGCGAGCACTTGCCGATCGTGCCGGACACCGATGCCGCGTTCCTGCTGGCGCTGCTCCACGTGGTGTTCGACGAGGGCCTGGAAGACCGCGCCGCGCTGCGCGACCATGCCGCCGGCGCCGAGCCCCTGCGGGCGCTCGTGAGGCGCTTCTCACCCGAGCGTGTCGAGGGGGCCACTGGCGTCGCTCCGGCGCGGATCCGCGACATCGCCCGGGCCTTCGCCGGGAGCGGCGGCGCGTTCTGTCACGTGTCGACGGGCGTCAACCACGGCACCTTCGGCAGCATCGCGTACGCCGCCAAGCTCGCCCTCGAGCTCTGCACCGGGAACCTGGATCGCGTGGGTGGCGCCCTGGTGCCGCGCGGCGCCGTCGACATCGCGCGGGTGGCCAAGCTGTTGGGTTTCGATCGCGAGCCGCGGTTCACCAGCCGTATCGGTGGGTTTTCTCCGGTCATGGGCGCGCTGCCCACCGGGATCTTGGCGGACGAGATCCTCGAGCCGGGGCCCGAGCGGGTGCGCGCGTTGATCGTCGTCGCGGGTAACCCCCTGCTCAGCGCGCCCGACGGCGATCGGGTGAAGCGTGCGCTCACCTCCCTCGATGCCTTGGTCTGCCTCGAGCTGTTCGTCAGCGACACGGCCGCACATGCCACCCACGTGCTGCCGTGCACGGACTTCTTGGAGCGTGACGATTTTCCGCTCGCGTTCTCGCAGATGCAGCCGGTGCCTTTCGCGCAGTGGACCGACGCGGTGGTGCCGCCCACGGGCGAGCGCCGCCCGGAGTGGGAGATCATCGCCGACCTGTGTCGCGAGGCTCGGCTGCCGCTCGGAGGAAACCGGCTGACCGATGCGGTGATCCGCGGGGCGTTGCGAGCCGGCGGGCCGCGGCGGCTGCTGGCGCCGCTGCTCGTGCCGCGCTTCGGCTTGCGTCCGCTCCGCGCGCTCCGCGCGCATCCTCACGGGCTGACGCTCGACGAGTCGCCGGCTGGTGACTTCCTGAAGCGCCGCATCGGCACGCCCTCGGGCAAGGTCGAGCTGTTCCCGTCCGACGTCTGGGCGCGAGCGCCCGAGCTCGAACGCACGCTCGACGCTCCGGGCGGCGGTGCGTTGCGCTTGATCACCAAGCGCGAGGCGCTGGGTCACAACAGCTGGATGCACGGCAACCCGAGGCTCACACCTCACGCACACGCCGCGTTCCTGAGCCCGGCCGACGCAGGGCGACTTGGCGTGGCCGACGGCGACTGGGTGCGGCTCACGACGGCCACGGGCTCTATCGAGCTGCCGGCGGTCGTCGACGCGGACGTATCCCCGGGCGTCGTCGCCGTTCCCCACGGCTTCGGGCACGACCCCGAGAGCGGGTGGAGGGTCGCCGTGGCGCGGGGCGGGGCCAACGTGAATCTGCTGGCCCCGTCGGGGCCTCGGGGCCTCGACCCCCTGAGCGGGATGTGCCAGTTCGTCGGGCTCGAGGTGACGCTCGAGCGCGTGGCCAGAGCTCGGGCCGCCGAGTAGTCGCCTGTGGGCGCCGGGCCGCAACGTGGGTCCGGCCGGCCACGGCCTCCGCGCGGCCCAGGCCCCCTGCCGGTCGAAACCCGGAGTATACGCGCGGCACGGCCGTTGCTGAACGGGCGGCACCGGAGGAATGATTCGGATGCGTGAACTGCGCCCCACGGGGCAGAGGTCCTGGTTTCGGCGGCTCCGCCCTGCGTTGACTGCACTCTTGCTCACCGCCGCGGCGTGCGTGCCGGGCGGCGCGACCATGCCGGTGGTCTCGCCGTCGCGCACGCTCACCCTCGATCGGGGCGAGGGAGGGCGGTCGAACGACGGTCCGTTCCGCGTCGTCTTCTCGGGTCCGCAGGGTGAGGCCGCCACCGGCGCCGAGCTCAGCGTGGTCTTCAGTCGCCCGCTGCGCGCGCTCGACCTGGCGGGCAGCGAGGCGCCGCCGCCCATCGAGACCACGCCCAAGCTCGAGGGCCGCTGGCAGTGGGTCGGCACCCGCGCGCTGGTCTTCGTGCCCAAGACGGGGCGCCTGCCGGGAGCCACGAAGATCGAGGTAGCCGTCCCCGGCGGCACGCGTGCCTTGGACGGCGCCACGCTCGGCGCCGCCCATCGCTTCACGGTCACGACGCCGCCACCGCGCCTCGTCCGCTCGACGCCTCAGAACGGCGCGACCGGGCTCGAGCCCAAGACCACCCTCGAGCTGCGCTTCAATCAGCCGGTCGATCCCGAGGCGCTCACGCGCGTCAGCAGCCTGGTCGCCACCACCGCGGGCAAGGCGCGCCCGCTGAAGTTCAGCGTGAAACGGCCGGATCCGCAGCAGCCCAAGCGGCTCGAGGTGACCCCGGCGGCGCCGCTGCCGATCCACTCGAGCTTCGTGTTCACCATCGCTCCGACGCTGATCGGTGAAGAGGGCCCGCTGCCCGCCGGCACGCCCGGGACGGTCAGCTTCGAGACCTACGGCCCCCTCGCGGTGCACCGGATCACGTGCAATCGCGACACGCCGAACGGTCACTGCATGGCGGGCTCGGGGCTCGGGATCGAGCTGACCAACCCGGTGTCCTTCAAGGGGCTGCGCCGTGCCGTCAGCCTCACGCCCGACGCGGGTGTGAAGTGGGAGAGCTGGCGCGACGACAGCGAAGAGACCAACTACTCGAGTCTGACGGCCAAGCTGCGGCCGGGGGCGACCTACACGTTGCGCGTGGGCGGTGACCTGACCGACCGACACGGGCAGCGCATGGGCAAGGCCTACGTGGAGAAGATCGTGGTCGACGATCTCTGGCCTACGGTCGAGATCGGCGTGTCGGGCGAGGTGCTCGAGCCCAAGGCGATGCGCCCGCTGGCGGTCGGCGCGGTGAACGTCAAGCAGTACGAGCTGGTCACCGCCGCGCTCACGCCGGCCGATCTGCTCGCGCTGGCCGATCACGAGCGGCCCGAGGCCCGGTTCAGCGCCCTGGGGAAGGTGCCCGGCAGCAAGCAGCGGACGGTGCGCCCCGCCACTGCCGCGAACGTCCTCGCCAAAGAGCCGGTGGACCCCGGCGCGGTGCTCCCGGGCGCGCACCGCGGGCCGATGGCCGTCGGCATCCGCTGGGTCGAGCGAGAGGCGAAGAAGGGCCCACGCCCCGAGGGCGAGCGAGTCGGCAGCGACGTCCGTTTGCTGCAGGTCACGGACCTTGCCCTCAGCGCCAAGCTGTCGCGGCACGGCTCACTGGTCTGGGTCACGCGTCTGTCGGACGGTGCGCCGGTGGCCGGCGCCAAGGTCGAGCTTCACCGCCGCGGGGCCGCCATGAAGAGCTACGAGACGGACGGGCGAGGCATCGCCACCGTCCCGGCGGCGGACTACCAGCCCAACTTCTACAAAGACGACCCGGCGT
Source organism: Myxococcales bacterium (assembly GCA_016191785.1). Classification (GTDB taxonomy): domain Bacteria; phylum Myxococcota_A; class Polyangia; order Polyangiales; family Polyangiaceae; genus JADJKB01. The sequence continues at coordinate 12,826 of JACPVJ010000107.1, forward strand.
CGCGCGCGGTGATCCTCGCCAAGACCGGGGACGACTGGACCTATCGCTACGCGTCGGATCACCTGGACGGCTGGCGCTTCGGCGTGGCGACCGACCTCTCGGGCGACCAGAAGAGCTACGGCATGATGTTCACCGAGCGTGGCATCTACAGGCCCGGCGACGCGGTGCAGGTCAAGGGCATCGTGCGGACCGAGGTCCCGACCGGCAACTCGATCCCGCGAGGGCTGGCGCTCGAGCTCAGGCTGCGCTCGCCGGACGGTGAAGAGGTGTCGAGCCAGAAGGTCACCGCCAGCCGCTTCGGCACGTTCAACGCGACGGTCAAGGTGCCGAAGTCCGGCGCCCTGGGCAACTGGCACCTCGAGGTCGAGGGCCTCGGCGAAGACCAGCGGGTCAGCGAGTACTTCGAGGTCGCGGAGTATCGCCCGGCCGAGTTCAAGGTCAGCGCCGAGAGCGACCGGCCGGAGTACGTGCGCGGGGACCGCGCCCGCTGGACCGCGCGTGGCGACTACCTGTTCGGGGCGCCGATGGGCAAGGCCGGCGTGCGTTACACCATCAGCCGCAGCACCACTTACTTCAGCCCGCCCGGCAGCGAGGGCTTCGTCACCGACGGGGGCGAGTATTTCGCGGACCGCGAGGACGCCGAGCGCGGCGCGGGGCAGCTGGAGCAGAAGACCGGCAAGCTCGACGTGCAGGGCAAGATCGCCGCCGAGGTGTCCCTCGCGATGCCGGCGCAGCGCGGCCCCGAGCTCGTGACGCTGGACGCCGAGGTGACCGACGTCTCGCGCCAGGCGCTGGGCGGCAGCACCAGCGCGGTCGTGCACCCCGCCACGTTCTACGTCGGTCTGAAGCAGCTCGACGACTACTTCGTGACCGCTCCCGGGAAGGTGGCCGCCGCCGTGGTCGCGCTCTCTGCCAAGGGCCAGCGGCTGCCCGGCAAGAAGGTCGACGTCGAGCTGGTTCGCCGCAAGTGGACGCTCGCACGGCAAGAGGTCGGCGGCGGGCGTTACCACTCCGAGTCGAAGGCCGTCGACAGCGTGGCCGGCGCCTGCTCGGTGGTCACCGGCGCGGAGCCCGCGAGCTGCTCGATCGACGTCAGCGAGGGCGGCTACTACCTCTTGCGCGCGCGGGCCGTCGACGAGCGGAAGAACCCCGTCGAGGCGGCCCAGGGCTTCTTCGGCATCGGCCCCGGCGGGGCCACCTGGCGGGACAGCGATCGTATGAGCCTCGAGCTGGCGCTCAACAAGAAGTCGTACCGCGTGGGGGAGACCGCGCGCGTGTTGGTCAAGTCGCCCTATCCCGAGGCCGAAGCGCTGGTGACCGTCGAGCGCGCGGGCGTGTACCGGTCGGAGCGCAAGAAGCTGGTCGGGCCCACGCCGACCATCGAGGTGCCGATCAGCGACGACCTCAGGCCGAACGCTTTCGTGTCGGTGCACATCGTTCGCGGCCGCAAGAAGGCGCCGCCCACCGAGCGGGGAAAGGCGGACGTCGGCGCGCCGCAGTTCCGCGCTGGCTACGCCGCCCTGGTCATCGACCCGGAAGCGCGCCGGCTGAAGGTCGACGTGCGCCCCAAGAACAAAGAGCTTCGCCCCGGCGCCACCGCCGAGATCGAGGTCGCGGTGAAAGACGCCGCGGGCAAGCCCAAGAGCGCCGAGGTCACGCTCTACGCCGTCGACGAGGGGGTGCTCAGCCTGATCGGCTACAAGACGCCGGATCCGCTGCCGGTCTTCACCGCGTCGCGGCCGCTGCAGGTGGCCACCATCGAGTCCCGCGACTCGCTGGCGAAGCTGGGGCTCGATCTGGGCGCCACCCTCGGGCTCGAGAAGGGCCAAGACGGCGGCGACGGCGGCGGAGGGCGCTCGGCGCGGCGCGATTTCCGCCAGAGCGCCTACTTCAACCCCACCCTCAGCACCGATGACAAGGGCTACGCGAAGGTCAGCTTCAAGATCCCCGAGAGCCTGACCACGTACCGCGTGATGGCCGTCGCGACCAGCATCGACGATCGTTATGGCTACGGCGAGTCCCGGGTGGTCACCAGCCGCCGCTTGATGGCGCGCCCGGCCCTCCCGCGCTTCGTTCGCGCCGGGGATCAGCTCGACGCCGGCGTGGTGGTGACGTCGAAGGGCTTCGGCCCGGCGGACGTGACCGTGACCGCCAAGGTGAGCGGCCTCGAACTCGGCGGCGAGGCACAGAAGGTGGTGAAGCTGGGCCGCGACGAGTCCGTCGAGGTGCGCTTTCCGATGCTGGCCAAGACCGCCGGCCAGGCCAAGCTGCGCTTCGACGCCAAGGCCGAGGGCGAGCACGACGCGGTCGAGGTCGAGCGCGAGGTCCAGGTCCCCACGGTGATGGAGGCCGTGGCGCTGTACGGCGAGACCGACCGAGCCAGTGGCGAGAAGTTGGGCGACCTCGGCGCCATTCGGCGCGACGTGGGCTCCCTCGACCTGTCGGTGGCCAGTACCGCATTGGTGGGCCTCGACGCCGGCGTCGAGCAGCTGGTCGAGTATCCCTACGGCTGCACCGAGCAGCTCTCGAGCCGGCTCTTGCCGCTGGTGCCGCTGCGCGAGCTGGCCCGAGACTTCAAGTTCCCACTGCCCAAGAACACCAACGCCGTGATCGACAAGACGGTGGCCGACATTCTCGGCCGTCAGCGCGGCGACGGCGGGTTCGGCATGTGGCCCGACTCACCCGAGAGCTCCCCCTGGGTCAGCACCTATGCCCTGTGGGTGCTGCACCAGGCCAAAACGCGCGGCGCGGCGGTGCCGTCCCGGGCCATCGATCAAGCCAAGACCTACGTGCGGCGCTACCTGGAGCAAGCCCGCGAGGACGAGCTCTGGCTGGCGAGCGCGGCATTCGTGGTCGACGTCTTGGCCGAGGTGGGTTCCCCGGACACCGGTTACATGAGCCGGCTGTACGAGAGCAGGAAGAAGATGCCGCTGTTCGGGCAGGCGCTCTTGCTGCACGCACTGGCGGTGTCGAAGCAGAAGCGCGAGATGATCGACAAGCTCGCCGGCGAGGTCGAGGGGCAGCTGCACCTCGACGCGAACATGGCGTTCGCGAACGAGAACCTCGGCGACGACTACGCCGTGGTCATGGACTCGACCGCGCGCACCAGCGCCTTGGTGCTGCGCGGGCTGGTGACGGCCCGCCCCGGGCACCCGCTCGCGTCGAAGCTCGCTCGCGGCCTGGTGTCGGTGCGGAAGGGCGGCACCTGGCGCACCACGCAAGAGACCGCCTTCGCGCTGCTTTCGCTCGATCTGTACCGCCGCTCCGAAGAGAAGGTCGTCCCGGACTACCTCGCGAAGATCTGGCTCTCGGGCACGGAGCTCGCATCGGCGGAGATGCGCGGGCGCTCCCTCGCGGCCGTGCAGCACCACTTGCCGACGTCCAAGCTCGGCCAGGGGGGCACGCTGGTGTTCGAGAAGCAGGGCTCGGGCACGCTGTTTTACGAGGCGCGGCTCAAGTACGCCAAGACCACGCTGCCCGCGCAGCCCCTGGATCGCGGGTTCTTCGTCCAGAAGACCCTGCGCAAGGTGACCCCCGACACCCTGGCCGACGCTCTCGCGAGCGTCCCGGATCTGAGCCAGAAGCTCCTCGCCGGGGGCGATCTGGTGATGGCCGACGTGGTGATCGTCACTCCCAGCCCGCGCCACTTCGTGGTCGTCGACGACCCGCTGCCCGCGGGGCTCGAAGCGGTGGACGCGAACCTCTCGAACACCGCCGCCTGGCTGCGCGTGCCGCACGCCGGCGGAGAAGACGAGGCGGACTGCCGCGACTGCGATGACGAGCAAGACGACCGAGTGGCCCACGGCACGGCGTTCCTCGACAGCTGGTACCGGCGCGAGCTGCGCGACGACCGTGTGCTGTTCTTCGTCGATCACATGGCGGCCGGCATGTACCACTATCGGTACCTGGCGCGGGCCACCACCCTGGGCAAGTTCGTGGTCCCGCCGACCAAGGCCGAAGAGATGTACACGCCCGAGACCTTCGGACGCACCGGCGCGACCCTGGTGGAGGTGCGGTGAAGGAGCGATGGCTCCGCTTCGCGCGCGCGCCCTGGGTGCGCGCAGCGCTGGGCGTCGCGCTCTCGCCGATCGTGTGCCTCTTGGTCGCCGCGCTGCTCGAGCCGCTCCCGGCCGAGCTCGCGGGAGACGGGCAGGGGACGTCGAGCGTGCGGGTGACGGACGCGAGCGGGCGGTTGCTCCGTGAGGTCCGGGCCGACGGCGGGGTCCTCACCTCGCCCGTCCGGCTGAGCGAGCTGCCGCCGGAGGTGCCCCTCGCGGTCCTGGCCGCGGAAGACGCGCGTTTCTATCGGCACTTCGGCCTCGACCCGCTGGCCATGGCTCGTGCGTTCGGGCAGGCGTTGTGGCACCGCCGGATCGTGTCGGGCGCGAGCACGCTCACCCAGCAGCTGGTGAAGAACACCGTGAAGCGGCCCCGCACCGTGCGGGGCAAGCTGCGCGAGATGGCCATCGCGCTCAGGGTCGAGGCCGAGCTCGACAAGCGCACGATCTTGGAGGCTTACCTGACCCGCGTCGAATTCGGACCGAACGTGCGCGGGATCGAGGCCGCCAGCCGGCTGTACTTCGACAAGCCCGCCCAGAAGCTGAGCTTGGCCGAGGCGGCGGCGCTGGCGTCGATCCCCCGCGGGCCCACGTTGTACGACCCACGTCGCGGCACCGATCGGCTCGAGCGCCGCCGTAACCGAGTGCTCGACCGCATGCAAGCCAGCGGCTTCGTCTCGGCCGAGGCGGCCGATCGCGCGCGGGCCGAGCCCATCGTGCTCACCGCAGGGCACGTCGAGGGCGGCGCGCAGCACTTCGTGCGCGCGGTGCTGTCCGGCGCGCTGCAGAGAGAGCTGGCGGGGCGATCGCTGACCGAGGTCGAGACGACCCTGGATGCGGACCTGCAGCGCGAGGTGGCCGCCCTGGTGCGGCAGACCCGAGAGCGGATGGCGGCGTTCGATGCTTCCGCCGCCGCGGTGATCGTGATCGACAACCCGACCGGCGACGTGCTGGCCTATGTCGGCGCGCCGGACTTCTTCGACCTCCGGGGGCTCGGGCAGAACGACGGCGTGCTCGCGCGGCGGCAGCCCGGATCTGCGCTGAAACCCTTCGTCTACGCGGTGGGCATGGATCGCCTGGGCCTGCACGCCGCCAGCCTCTTGCCCGACGTCGAGCTGCACCTCTCGACGCCCGAGGGCGACTACTCGCCGAAGAACTACGACGGGCGTCAGCACGGGCCGGTGCGCCTGCGCGAAGCGCTGGGCAACTCGTACAACGTTCCCGCGGTGTACGTCGCCCAAGAGGCGGGCCCCGACAAGGTGCTCGAGCTCTTGCGGCACGTGGGGCTGTCGTCTCTCGACCGCTCCGCGGACCACTACGGCGCAGCCATCGCGCTGGGCGACGGCGAGGTCACCCTCGCCGAGCTCGCGAACGCCTACGCGACCTTGGCGCGGGGCGGTGAGCTTCGACCGCTGCGCGCCGCGAAGCGAGCCCGCCTGGGCGACGGGGCCGAGGTCGCCTTGCCGCCGGCCGACGCCCGTCGGGTGCTCTCGCGCGAGGTGGCGGCGGTGCTCGGCGACGTGCTGGCCGATCCGAACGCGCGCCTGGCCGCGTTCGGTCGTGGCAGCGCGCTCGAGCTGCCCTTCGCGGCGGCCGTCAAGACGGGCACGTCCAAGGGCTACCGTGACAACTGGGCGCTCGGGTACACCCGCGAGGTGACGGTCGGCGTCTGGGTCGGGAACTTCGACGGACGCCCGATGCGCGGGTCGAGCGGGGTCACCGGTGCCGCGCCGCTGTTCCGCGACGTGATGGTGGCGGCCATGCGCGAGCGCACGCCGGGCGCGCCCGCGGATGCATCGGCGCTCACTTCGGTCGAGATCTGTCCGCTGTCGGGGCAGCGCCCGGGCCCGCAGTGTCCGCACCGCGTGCGCGAGCTCTTTGCGGGCGATCGCCTCCCCGGCGCGAGCTGCACGATGCACGTCGAGGTCGCCATCGACCCGCAGAGCGGGCTGCGCGCCGGGCCGGGCTGTCGCGACGCGAAGCGCGTCGTCCGAGAGCGTTACTCCGATCGCTTCGCGGCGTGGGCCCTCGGGGCGGGCCGGCCAGTAGTTCCCGACCAGTGGTCACCGCGCTGTCCTGGCTCCACGTCCGAGTCCGGCAGCGCACCGTCCGTCGCGTACCCCTTCGACGGTGCGCGCTTCGTGCGCGATCCGGGCGTGGCGCCCGCCGCGCAATCCATCCTGCTTCGCGCCCGCGCGTCCGAGGGCGTCTCGAGCGTGCGGTTCTTCGTCGACGGCGCGCTGGTGGGCGTGAGCCGCGCGCCGTTCACCCGGGTTTGGGCCCTGGCGCCCGGGGAGCACCGCCTGCACGTCGAGACCAACGGGGGCGCGAGCAGCCAGCCGGTGAGCTTCGCGGTCGAGTGAGCCCGGTCAGCCCAGACCCAGGCGGCGACGCGCCTCGGAGTACTGCTCGCTGACGCTGAACACCGCCAGGTCGCGCGCCTCGGGGTTGCGCACGATCCACTTCAGCCGCTCGGCGGGGTCGGCGGGCGGGCCTTCGGGGTGCCCGGTGCCCGCGGCGATGCCGGTGGGGGCGGCGGCCGGCGAGCCCATGGCCAAGAGCGCGGTGCGGTTGCCCCACTGATTGACCGCGGTACCCAGCTGCGAGGCGCGATTGCCGATCGAGCCGATGACCTCCATCGCCAGCACCGGCACGTCGTCGTCCAGCTGTCGCACCAGCGCGCTCTTGATGCGTTGCTGGTGCTCGGCCACCTTCTTGGCCTCGACGCCCGGCGGCTGCCAGCTGGGCGACAACAGCGTGAGCATGCCCGCCACGACGGGCCAGAGGTCGATGGGGGCGGTGCGCGAGAGCGACGCCGCGCGGGCCTGCAGCAGCTTGAGGCTGCGCAACACCAAGAACGTGCGCGCCGTCTCGTCCACGCCCTTTTCGAGCAGCACCGAGCCGAACACCAGGCGCGGCGGCGCCGCACTGGCCGGCACGCAGCTCGGCCCGATGGCGGTGGAGACGAAGGCCTCGACGTTGTGGATGCCGAACGCCGTCGCCATCTGCTGGATCTGCTGGGCGAAGCCGCTGGCCTCCGCGGGCAGGGGAGTGGCGCGGATCGAGCGCAGGTCCATCGGGTAGGCGCCGTCCAAGGCGTCACCGACCTTCTTGAGCAGCGCTCGGAGCGGCAGCGACAACAGCTCGGGCGCCAAGAGGTCGTCGAGGCGAGCGTCACCCGCCGCGAGGCCCGCGCCGGGGATCGAGGCGTCGGCGCCGGTCAGCGCGGCGAGCGTGGCATTGGCCACCCGCGCGGCGTCGGTTCCGCCGCGCAGCTCGGCCACGGTGGCCAGGGCTTCGAACAGCGCCGCGTCGAAGCGACCCGTTCCGAGCGCGCGCCTGGCGTCGTTCGCGGCGCGGTCGAGCAGCACGTTGAGGGCGGTCGTCTCGTCACCGCGCCGGTAGAACTCGGCCAGGGCTCGGAGCACGGCGCCGTCTTGCGGCCAGGTCTTGCGGGCCTTGTCCAGCGTGGCCTCGGCCTTGCGCCGATCTTTCAGGAAATCTTCCTGCACCCGAGAGAGCTCGATGGTGCGGTCGCGCTTTTCCTCTGGAGTGCCCGCGCGATTCAGGAGCTCGGTCTGGATCTCGAGGGCCTTCTGAGTGTCCCCGAGCCCGCCGTGGACGTGCACCAGGCGCTCCATGGCGCCCACGTCGTTCGGCAGGCGCTTCAGCACCTCGCGGTACGAGAGCTCGGCGCGCTGGGGGTTGGGCATCTGCTGCTCGTAGAGCGCACCCAGTTTGCGATAGATCTCGGCTTGAGCCTCGGGCTCGGTCGAGTGTCGGGCGAGGCGGATCCACGATTGCTCTGCGCCCTCCCAGTCGCCCTCGTGGACGCTGAGCTCGGCGAAGGCGTCGAGCGCGTCGGCGTGATCGGGGTTGGCGTCGAGCGCGGCGGCCAGCGCCTCGCGGGCGGCGCTGCTGTCGCCGATGTCCGCCAGTGCCTTGCCGCGCGTGACCTCGAGCGCGACGCGCTCGTCCGGATCGGTGGTCAGCGCGATCCGGCGCTCGAGCAGGTCGGCGAGCTTCTCGCGGGCGTCTTGTTTCACATAGAGCCCCCGCAGACGACCGAAGGTGTCGCCGTGCGTGAGATCGAGATCGGCGGCCTTCTCGAGGGCAGCGCAGGCTCGGTCGTCGTCGCCGACCCGGTCGAGCCAGAGGCAACCCGCGCGGTGCCAGGCATCGACCTGGTGCGCCGCCACCTTGCTGGCCGTCGCCAGTGCCTCGAGGGCCGCGGCTGCCCCGCTTGCGTCGCCCAGGGCCTCGAGGGTCTCGGCCTGCCGCGCCAGCGCCACCGGGTGATCCGGCACCAGCTCGACCGCACGATCGAGCTCTACCTTGGCTTCTTCGAGCTTGCCCAGCCGCATCGCGGCCTCTCCGGCGCGGAGCGCCAAGGTGGCCGAGTCGATGGCCCGCGCCACCCGCCCGCTCAGCTCGTGGTCGACCCGCAGCGCAAGGTCGTCGTCCTGGGGATCGCGCGCGACCATGCTGAGGGTCCGGAGCGCCCACAGTGACGGCGGCTCGTGGGCGAGGCCCGGCTCGGCCAGCCGTCGAAGCTTGGCGAGGTCGTTCTTCGCGCCCAGCCGCGCAGCCAGCATCGCGTGGGCGGTCGCCTCGTTGCGATCGGGCAGGCTCGTCAAGGCCGTGGCGATCGGCTCGAGCTCGTCGACACGACCCTCGCCGATGTACGCCTGCTCCAGTGCTCTGAGGGCCTTCAGGTTCTTCGGGTTCGACTCGAGGATCGCGTTCTGCCAGAGCAGTGCGCTCGACGTGTCGCCGCGGGTGCGGTCGAGGTCGCTCAAGCGCTCGTACAGCTCGCGCTGCTCCGCGGGGTCCGTGGCGGCCTTGGCCGCCGCGATCAGGCGTTCAGCCAGGGCGGCACCGCCGGCGCCGTGAGGCGCCAGCCGCTCTGCGGTGACGCGCGCGAACTCGCTGCCGTCGGCGGTGGCTGCGGCGTCGGCGACGCGGGCGGCCGCCGCGAGGTCGTCCGCGCGTTCGTACTCCAGAGCGGCCTCGAGGAGCAGGCGCACGCGGGTCGCCCCCTCGACACTCGCGGCCACGGTCTCGCGCCACGCGCCGCGGGAGTTGCCGCCCGCGGGGGACAGCCGCTCCGCGAGCTCGTGCAGCGCGACGTCGGTCGGTCGGGCCGAGCTCGCGGTTTCGAGCAGCTCGGCGGCGGTTTCGCGCTCGGTGTCGGCGATCAAGAGCGCCTCTCGGATCGCGTCGAGCGCGCTCTCGATCGGGTCGTCGGAGGCGGCTCGTCGCCGTCGGAGCCGGGCCAAGAGGGCTTCGGCGTCGCCGCGCTGGCGCGCGTGCTGCTTGCCCAGGCGGTGCGCGAAGGGCAGCTCCGGCGCGCATTCGACCGCGCGGTCGATCAGCGCAGGGAAGTCATCCGAGTCCGCCCCGACGCGCAGCGCCGCCTCGACCAAGAAGAGCGCTTTGCGCGTGTCGTCGGTCACCGCGTCGGCGAGGCCGAGCAACAGGTCGGCTGCGGCGGCGGGCGCGGCCGTGGCCATCAGCGCACGCGCTGCCGCTTCGGCGCTGGGGTCGGCGCCCAGCGCGGTCGCCCAGTGTCGCGCGGCGGCGTCGGCGTCGCGCCCGATCTCGAGCAAGAGCGCTGCGGCCAGATGCTTGTCGCGCTCGCCCTGCGGCCCCTCGCCCAGGCTCTGCGCTACCCGCCCCGCGGCCCCGGCCGACAGCGCGAGCTCGCCCTCGAGCACGCTGACGAGTGGGTCGTCTTCGCGGACGACCGCGTAGGCCTCGAGGGTCGAGCGCAAGAGGCCGGGCTCGGCGCCCTCTGCCTGGGACGCCACCAGCGCGCGCCCCAGCGCCTGCCCTGCTCGCAGGGCGTCGCTGCCGCAGGTTGCCCCGAGCGCTGCGTCCGGCGCACGGGTCGCGGACGACGCGGCCGCGGTGAGCGGAGTGAGCCTCGGATCGGTCTCGATGCGACCGAGCCAGCGATCGACGAGGACGCTCTCGGCCCCCGTGAGCGCCGCCAGCGCCGTGCGGTCCGCCGCGCTCAGCTCTGCCGAGTCGGCCTCGTGGCCCCCGAGCAGGCTGCCGAGGCCGGAAGGGTCGCCTTGTTCCAGGGACCGAGCGGTGAGCGCGCGCCGTGCGGCGGGGGACTCGGTGTCCGCGATGATGGCGCGCAACAGCTCGATCGCCCGGGGGCGCGTGCTCGAGTGGGGGGCGAGCAACGAGGCCGCGAGCCAGCGCGCGCCGAGCTCGAGTCCTGTCAGGGTCGAGAGCTCGGCGACGGCCTCCCCCGCGCGAGCGACGTCCGAGCGCGCCAGGGCGCGCCGGGCCCGGAGGAAGTGGACCGCGCCCATCGGGCTGTCGGTGGAGGGCGGGGTGTCCTTGCGCAAGCTGGCTAGATCCACCACCGCTCGACCCACGTCCGCGAGATCGCCGTCCAAGCCCGGCGGTGCCACCGGCGCCTTGTCGGTCGCGGCGAGCAGACGAGCCAGCTTCATCAGTGGCTGGCGCGGGTCGGAGGGGTCGAGCTTGTGCAGGACGTCCAGCCGGCGATCGGCCTGGGCCGTGTCGCCGAGCCGCGCGCGCGTGACCTCGGCACCCAAGTAGACGGCGTGGCTGCGCACCGCCGGGTTCGCGCTGCTCTTGGCCTCGGTGTCGAGGGCCGAGAGGACTGCCTTGTAGTCGTCGTCTTGTGCCGCCAAGAGCCGCGCTTGGCGCTGCACCAGCGGCGTGGTCGGAGCCAAGGCGAGAGCCTGGTTGGCGAGCGCACGGGCACGCTTCGAGTCCCCGCCCATCGCAAAGAGCTCGCTCGCCACCAGCAACGCGCGCGCTTTGACGGCGGGCTCTTCGGCATGCGAGGCCTCGGCCTCGAGCCAGGCCGCCCGCGCCAAGCACGCGTCGAGCCCGTCTTGCTCGGCCAAGTGGACGGCTGCAGGGCGGTCCTGTTCCCAGTTGGCCGGGGTCCACAGCGGCGCGGGGGCCGCCTCGGGCTCCGACGCGACCGCCAACTCGTCGTGTGCGTCAGCCAGGGCTTCGGCCGGGATGGACTCGGCCGCGGCGAGCGGGTCGGGCTCCGGGGCGATGCTGCCGACGAGCGCGTCGATTTCGGCGTCGGAGTCGGTGATGGGCGGGGGCAGCTCCGAGAACTCGTCGAGCCCGAGATCGGCGAGGTCGTCGCTCGCCACCGCGGCCGCCGGCGGCGGCGCCACGGTCTCGACCGTGTCGGGCTGCGGCGGCGGTTCGGGGCGCGCCGGGCGTGGCGGTCCGGCCGGGCGGGGCGGCGCAGCCGGGCGCGGTGGTCCGGCCGGGCGCGGTGGTGCGGCTGGGCGCGGCGACGCGGCCTTCGAAGAGGCCTGCGCGGGCTCCGGGTCTGGCGGGGGTGCCTCGTCGGCCAGGTGATCGACGAGTGCAGCGCGCTTTGCCGCGGCAATCGCCAGCTGATCGACGGGGCCACTCATCGTGACGTCCTCGGCGCCGTAGAGGCGGGCCGCCGGCTCGTACAGCTTGTCGCCGGCGGGGGCCTCGGGCTCTTCGGGCGCGGCGGGGGCGGGGCTCGGGCGTGGCTCGTCGGAGAGCAGCGAGTCGAGCAGCGCGTCGGGCTCGAAGTCCAAGTCGCCGAGCTCTTCGCCAATGCTGCGGGCGCTCGCGCTTCGACCGGCACCGGTCGTGACGGGGCCGGGTGGCTTGCCTTTCGGGTTGGGATCGTCGGGGCTGGTCATCGCACGGTCATCCCGAGCTGCTCGCGCAAGACGAGGTAGGAGGGGGAGAGAACGAACGACAGGAGTCGTGCCGTGCGCTCTTGGGCTTCCATCGAGGCGCCGAGTTGCCCGCGGGGCTGCCCGCCGCCACTCAGCACCCACGAGACGTCACCGGCCGCGATGGCCGCGAGGCGGTCGAGGGACGAGGTGGCGGCGCGCACCCAGGTGGAAGGGTCTTGCCCCGACCCCGCGGCCCGCGCGGCGAGATCGGGGAGGATCTTCTTCACCCGACGCGAGATCTCTTTCGTCAGCACGCGGGTGAACTCCCCGAGCATCGCATACTGCGGTGAGGGCATCTCGTAGCCGCCCACGGTGCAGGTCGCGACGATCAGCGCCGCGACGTCGGCCGGGTCGCGGTGGCGCAAGATGGTGGTGCCGCGCTTGAGCGCGAACAGCTCGCGAGCGACGGCCTGGCGGTGCAACGGGGCGAGCGGTGCTTGGATGCCACGCCCCAGGACCAACGCCGGGACCTCCGAGGCCACTCCGAACACGCCCTGGTCGTCGGGCCCGCCGACGTACAGCTCGAAGTCCCCCACGCCCAGCGCGCCCGCCCAGGCGGCGACCTCGTTTCTGACGGGCAGCCCCGAACGGGGGTCGACGCGCTCTTTCTTGCCGACGCCGAACGTCGACAGGTTCGGGCCCAGCGCCTCGGTGAAGGTGGTGGCCATGGCCAGGACCAGGTCGGCGATCGGTCCGCCGTCTTCGACGTCGCACAGATCGGGCATCGCCCGCGGATCGATGGCGATCTGCGGCACGCGGGCCACGCGCTGATCGAGGACCAAGAGCTCGCGATCGACCTCCGGCGTGCCTTCCCCCAGAGCCACCAGTGCCCCCAGCGCTGCTTGCCGCAGCGGGGCGTTGTTGAGGTAGGCCGCGACGCGCGCCAGGCGGTCGACGCGCTCGGAGTCGAGGGGCTCATGCACCAACCCGGCGACCAGCGCACGTTGCCCGGCACCGAGCAGCGGGCCCTCGGCCTCGCGGATCGCCCCCGAGAGGACGAGGTCGAGCGCCTCTCCGTCGTCCGGACGCTCGGCGAGCAGCTGGGTCGCGGCCTTCTGGGCGCCGCTCGGATCATCGAGGCGATCGCGGTGGATCACCATCGCCAGCCGAGCGGCCTCGATTCGGCCGTCCTGAGTGTCGCGCTCGAACATCAGCTGCTCGAGCACCTCCGTCGCCTTTTGCCAGGACTGGGTCTTCGCCGCCGCCCGAGCAAGGCGTTCACGCACCGGCAGCGTGGACAGCCCCGCGCGATACAGGCCATCCAGGACGCCAAGGGCCTTCTCGGCCTCTCCGAGCTTGTTCTCGTAGATGTCGACGGCGGCCACGCCGCTCATCAGGCGCTGCTTCGTCGGCGCCTCGGAGAGCGTGGACAGCCGTGCGAGCTTCTCGGCGGCCTCGGGCAGCTTCCCGCTGGTCAGGTAGATCTCGCCCGAGAGCGCCAGGGCGCCCACGTGATCGGGCTCGAGCAGGGTCACGTTCTCGAGGGCGGTGAGCGCGCCGTCGCGGTCTCCGGATTCGCGCATGACGCGCGCGCGCTCCCAATAGAGCTTGGCGATCTCTTCCGGATCTTCTGCGACTTCGAGCCGCAGCCCGACCAGCTCGAGCAGGCGCACGCCGTCTTTGCGGGCCCGCACCAGCCGGAACAACTTGTCGAATGCCTTGGCGCGCCCGATGTCGCGCGTCACGGCTCGCGACAGCGCGAACTCGCCCCGTGCTTCGTCACCCAGCTCGTCGATCAGGATGAAGGCGCACTCTTCCCAGAGCTCGGCGCCGCGCGCGTCGTCGTGGACCGCGTCGCCGAGCGCGGCCGAGGCCTCGGCCACGGTGCCGCGGTCACCCATCATCTCGGCGGTGACGCGCAGGCCCTCCCATCCGATGACCTCTTCGGGGTGGGCTTCGGCGACCGCGCGGAACGCCTCGAGGGCGGCGTCGGCGTCGCCGGCCAAGAGGTGGTTCCACCCCGCCAGCGCCTGGACGAGCGCCGCGCCTTCTTCCCCGAACGCGCCCTCGACCCCCGAGAGCCCGCGGACTCGCCGGCGGGGATCGCAGCCCGGGGGGGACAGCTCGAGATTGGCCAGCCGGGCGCACTCGGCGTCGTCCTCGAGCAATGGCTCGCCGTCGTTTCCTCGGCAAAGAGAGACCAGGGCGGCGCTGGCGCGCATCAGGGTCCCAGGGCCCGGCGGCAGGCGCTCGGCGACGGCGCGCCGCGCTTCGACCTCGGCCGGCGCATCGTTCGCGAGCACCGCCGCCGCCAGCCATTCGAGCGCTGCGGCGACGTCGGGTTCGCTCTCGGCAAAGCGTGCCGCCGTCTCGAGTCGGCGTGCGGTGTCGGGCTCCGCGCGCTCGAGCTCCGAGACGTGGGCCGTCGCCGAGGCCACCGCCTCGGCCGGGCCCCCGTAGGCCGAGAGCGCGTCGAGCACGGTGGCGAGGTCTTCGGAGGAAGCCGTGAGCACTCGCGCCAAGAGGGCTGCGTCCCGCAGCGGTTGCTCCTCTGAAGCGCTCACCAGGTCGAGCGCCTCGCGCGCGGTGTCGCCCTCGCCACCCGGTGCGAGCTCGATCGCGAAACGCTCGAGGGCGAGCGCCCCGCTCGAGTTGTCTTCGTTGACTGCGAGCGCGCGGCGACGCGCATCGATCGAGTCCGGCTCCGCCGCGCGCAGCGACCAGCCCAAGATCGGGCCCGCCGCGCTGGGCGAGCGCTCTGCCGCGCGCGTGAATGCGTCGACCGCCCGGGCGCGCTCTGTGCCCTGCCAGAACAGCATGCCCGCCTCGAGATCGAAGCTCGCACCGAGCTCCGCGTCGTCTGCCTCGGCGGCGGCCGCCGCCAAGGCCTCGGCGGCGCGCACGGGCTCTCCGTTCTTGCGGGCCAGGGCGGCCAGCGCCGTCGTGGTGACGACGTTTCCCGGGTTCTCGGCGTGAAGCGCCGCCAGCTGCCCCTCTGCATCGCTGCCCCGACCCGCGAACAGCGCTCGCACGGCCATCGCCGTTCGGAGCGCGCTCGACGTCGCCGGGTCGGTGGCGTGCGTGGCCAAGAGCGCCAAGGCCGCCTCGGCGTCGCTGGTCGCGGTCGTCGACACCAGTGGCAGTGCGTACGCGCGAAGCACCGCGCCGAGCCAGCGGCCCTTGTCGCCTTCGCACAGCGCCGAGAGGGCTGCCGTTGCTTGGTCCAGCTCGCCGCGCAACAGACGCAGTCGCGCGAGCTCGAACCAGGCCAAGGCTTTCTCTTCGTCACCGGCGTTCGCCATGACGAGCCGGCGGGTGGACTCCTCGAACCACGCGCCGTCCCCGACCAGCTGCGCGAGCATCCGCGCCACGCGAGCGATCGTCAGCGGCGGCGCTCCGTACATTCCGGATTGGGAGAGCGCGGCCTTGGCCCCGGCGGAGTCGGCGGCGAGGCGTGCCCAGGTGTCCGCGGCGAGCAAGAAGTAGCGCGCCTTGGCGCCGTCGCTGCCCATCAGCTCGGCCGCCGCCTCGAGCGACGCGGCCAGCCCTTGTGGATCTTCGCCGGCGTCCAGCAAGTCGAGCTCGAGCACCCGCGCCGGAATGCACGCTGGATCTTCCACCAGGGCGTGGCGCACGGCTTCCAGCGCCGACGCGCGATCGCCCTCGGACGCGGCCGCCTCGGCGACGCGCAGCCACAGCGCGGCGGCGACCCCACCCTTGGCGCCGGCGGCGAGGGCGACCTTGGCGAGCTCGGAGCTCTTCTTGGTGTCGCCCGTGACCTCGGCGGTGATCAACCGAGCGTGGGTCAGCGCGGGCTCGTTTTCCACGCGCGCGAGCGCCTGATCGAGCAGCGCGGCAGCGTCCCCGACCTCGCCCCGGCGGCGGTGCGCGTCGGCGGCCCGGAGCCAAGCGTCCGCGGCGTGGGCCGACGTGCGGGCGTGTCTCGGCACGCCCAGCGCGTCCGCGGTGTCTGGGTCGCTCGCCCCGCGCGAGAGCAGCGCAGCCTGCGCCTCGAGGGCCCGCGCGACCACGTCGAACCGCTCTGCACGCCGGCCCACGGTCTCGAGCGCGGCGAGCGCGGAGAACGTCGCCTCGCCCTTCTGCTGGATCGCCACCTCGATCCGTTCGAGGGCGCCTTCGGTGTCGCCGTCGGCCAGCGCCAGCTCGGCAGAGCTGATCAGCAAGAGCGAGCGCCACACCGGCTCGTGGCAGTGTTCGGCGCGTGCAGCGAGCGAACGCGCGCGAAGCTCGCCGTCCCCGGTCTTGCCGCCCAGGACCTCGAGGGCGAGGAACACCGAAGCGTCGTCGGGCTTCTCTTCCGCGGCCTCTTCCAGCACGGCGCGGGCTGCGTCCGGTGACACCTCGACGTCCGCGACGTGGGCGGCGTGCTCGAGCAGGGCACGCACGCGTTCCTCGGCGCCCTCTGCGACTTGCGCCGAGCGCTCGAGCAGCTTGCCGAGGTTCTTGCTCGAGCCGCTCTTCTGGATGAGCTGGATCAAGCGCTCGAGCGGCTCGTGGAACTCGGGCTCGGAGTTCACCGCGTCGAGTTGGTCGCGGGCTGCGGCGCTACTGTCGCCGGTCCGCTCCTCGATCACGGCGATCTCGTGCATCAAGATCGCCCGCGTGACGTCGCTCTCGGCCTCGTCGTGCTCCGCGCGGAGTCGAGACAGCTCGGCCTCGAGGCGAATCGGAGAATCGAGTTTTGGCTGGCTGGACATCGACGAATATCGACCGAGTATCTCTTACCTTACGCAGGGTTGTCGCTGAACCTCGAAATCGCCCTGCCGGACTCCTCGGGTCATTCGACGCGCCGCACGACCCAGAAACCACGAGGGGTGTCGATGGGCTCGGGGTGGACCGCGCC
>JACPVJ010000108.1 GCA_016191785.1 Myxococcales bacterium
CGAGCAGCGGCGGGTCGAGCAGCGGCGGGTCGAGCAGCGGCGGGTCCGCGGGGCAGGCGACCGGCGGGAGCGCGGGCTCGGGCACCGGCGGAGCGGGCACCGGCGGAGCGGGCACCGGCGGCGCGGGCACCGGCGGTGCGGGCACCGGCGGTGCGGGCACCGGCGGAGCGGGCACCGGCGGAGCGGGCACCGGCGGCGCCACCGGCGCCTGTGCTTCGATCAACACGGGGTTCACCCCGGTTTGCGACACCTGCATGAAGGGCGCCTGCTGCAAAGAGATGCTCGCCTGTCAGGCGGACACCAAGTGCACGCAGCTGGTCACCTGCCTGCAGCAGAAGTGCGCCAACGCCCCGAACCTGACGACCTGTGCGCTGCAGCAGTGCGCCAGCTTCATCGGTGGCGCGAACCTCGCGACGCCGATCCAAACCTGCCAGGAGAAGAGCTGCACCACGCAGTGCGCGAAGTAGCGCGGCTCATCCGCGCCGCTTCTTGATCTTGGGGGCACCCGCGGGCCGCGCGGGTGCCTTCGGTGGGGGCGCCGTTCGCGGCGCCTTGCCCGACTGCAGGAAGGCGACTGCTTCGCGGACCTGCGCGTCGGTCATCGAGTGACCCACGCCCGGGCGGCCGACCACCATGCTCTTCCAGCCCATCGCCCGGAGCGCTCGGCCGAGCCGCGCGGGATCCTTCCGGGCGCGGTCCTTGTGCCCGTAGCCCACGTAGACGGGTGGCTTCGGTCTCGTCCCTTTGGCCCAGCGTTCGACGCCCTTCGGTGCGCCACCGCCGGCGAAGACGGCGTACCCCGCGACCGGCACCCGCCCGCGGAGCGCGAGCGAGGTGGCGTAGTACGCGCCGGCCGAAAACCCCCAGACCCACACCCGGGCAAAGGGACGGCCGTTGCGCTTCTCGAGGAGCTCTTGCGCCGCCTTCCACTCGGCGAGCACCTCGGGCTCGACGCTGTTCTGCCCTTCGGCGGACGACGGCCAGTTCCAGTGATCGGCGTACTTGCTCGACCCGGCTCCCAGGCGACCCCGGGGTGTGATCACTTCGAAGCCGTGGGCCTTCGCGGCGCGCGCCAGCCCGCGCTGCCCATTCCACTGCCAGGTCGTGCCGAGCTTGGTCAAGCCGTGGAGGAAGATCACCAGCGTGTCCGGCGCGCGCTCTGCCGGGGTGGGGGAATAGTGGCAGACGGTCGGGGTCAGGGCCTCGATGCCATCGCCCTGAACGCACCAGGGTTGATCGGCTCCGCCTTCATCCGACACGCCCTCTTCCGGTGCGATCAGGTCGTCGACTTCGGAGTCTGCCTCCGCGAAGCGGGGAGCCGCGGCTTGCGCCCGCGCGGGGCTGGTCGCGCAGAGGGCCGCGAGCGACAGCGTCACGAGCATCGGCCGGAGAGGCGGCATGACCGTGCGGTCTCTAACACGCGAGGGGCGGGGGCACCCATTTCGCGGCCGGGTGCGTCGGGCACGGGGCTTGCAAATTCACCGCGTATCGACCCGGAAGGTGCCCTCATGAGACCCTCGCTCGACATCGACCCTGGCCTGCTCGTCCCGCCGTCCCAGCGCTCTGGCACAGGTCGGCACACGCTCCCCGACGGCCCGGCAGCACTGCGCGACCGCTCCTTGCTCGATGGCGTGGCCGGCGAGTTCTTCTCCGAGGGCGACGCGGGCACCTACCAAGGGGGCCCGGCCCAGGCCGCGCTGGAGCTCGAGGACGAGCCCGAGCTCTCGTCCGTCAAGGTCGTGGTCCGCACCCCGGAGATGGACGTGCGCCGCGCCCGTGGGATCCGGGTGGTCGCGGGCGTGGTCGGGAGCTTGGTCGCACTGCTCGCGTTCGGCGCAGTGCGCGCGGGCGGCTCGGATCGGGCACCGGCCAGAGTGCCGGCGCAGGTCGCCGCCGCGCCCGCGGCGCAGCCGGCGGTCGCGCCCACCGTGACCGCGCCCGAGTCCGCCGCGCAAGCGAAGGAGCCGGCGGAGCCTCCCTCGACCCCGCAAGCGATCGCGCCGCGCGAGGTGCCGCCACCGGCGCGGCAGCGGGTGTCGTCGCAACAGGTGGGCGCGTCGCCGCGCGCCCCGGCCGCGCTGCCCGCCGCACCGCCCGCGGCCGCCGCGCCTCGACCGGCGACCGCGCTGCCCAGCGTCGCGAACTTCGCGTCGCGCGCCGGTGACGCGCCGAGGCCCAGCGGGAAGGTGCCCACCGCTTCGTTCGCGCCGCAGTAGCCAGGTTTTCGGCGGGCTTCGACGTGTGGCATGCTGACGGCCATGCGCTTCGTTGCCGCGCTGGCCGCGCTCTCTGCGATCGGATGCGGCTCGTCGTCACCCGACGATCACGACGCGAAGGGCGGCCCGCCGCCACCCTCCGCCTTCGACTGCACGGCCCAGAGCACCCCCGAGCGTCGCACGCCCGTGCCGCTGAGCTGCGCGACGGACCGAAGCTGCACCGAGCGGATGATCTCGGGCCACCGGAGCGCGGGCGGCCAGCTCGGCGTGCTCGCCCCCGAGAACACCCTGTCGGCGGTGCGGGCGGCGATCGCCGCCGGCGCCGACTTCATCGAGACCGACCCGCGCCCGACGAAGGACGGCGTGCTGGTGAACCTTCACGACAGCGACGTCGATCGCACCACCGACGGCAAGGGCCCCGCCGCCGAGCTCACGCTCTCGCAGATTCAGGCGCTGAAGGTGGACGCCTCGGCCTTCCCCGGAGATTTCGGCTGCGACCGGGTCCCGACCCTGGTCGAGGTGCTCGCGCTGGCCAAGGGCCGCATCCACGTCTTGCTCGACGCCAACAAGACCGACCGAGTCGACCTGCTGGTTCAGGCCGTCCACGAGACCGACACCCTGGACTATGCCATCTTCGACACCGACGACACCGCGAAGATCCAGGAGGCGCTCGCCCTCGAGCCCAAGCTGCACACCATGATCCGCGTCACCGACCAGGCCGAGATCGACACCGAGCTGGCCCTGTTCAGCGCGCACCCCCCGGTCATCGTCGAGCTGCACGACGGAGCCGATCCGAAGCTGCTTGCCCCGGGGTTGCACGCTGCCGGTCACCGCGTGCTCCTGGACGTGTTCGCCCTCGATCTGTCCGCCAAGCTGGGCGACGGCCCGAGCGCGTATTCGACCGTGTTCGAGAGCGGCGTCGACATCGCACAGACCGACCGTCCCGAGCTCGTGGCGGAGTTCCTGAAGCGTTAGACGAGCCGAAGGATCCGCGCTAACTTCCGCGCCCCTTTCGGAGGCCGCCATGAAGAAGCTCACCAAAGAAATCTGGATCGTCGCTGCCAAACGCACGCCCTTCGGCGCGCTCTCGGGCGGGCTCAAAGACGTGAGTGCCATCGACCTGGCGGTCCACGCCAGCAAGGCTGCCATCGCCCAGAGCGGCGCACAGGCCAAGGACTTCGACCACGTCATCTTGGGCAACGTGCAGCAGACCAGCCCCGACGCCATCTATGGCGCGCGCCATGTGGGGCTCAAGGCGGGGCTGCCGATCGAGACCCCCGCCTTGACCGTGAACCGACTGTGCGGGTCGGGTTTCCAGGCCGTGGTGAACGCCGCCGAGCAGATCTTGCTGGGCGACGCGCGCTGCGTGCTCGCGGGCGGCAGCGAGAACATGAGCCAGGCTCCCCACATCATGTGGGGGCTGCGCGACGGCGCCAAATTCGGCAAGCCGCCCAAGCTGGTCGACTCGCTGTGGGAGGCACTGACCGACAGCTATTGCCAAGCGCCGATGGCGATCACCGCCGAGAACCTGGCGGCGATCTACGGCATCACCCGCGAGATGGCGGACGCCTGCGCGCTCCGCTCGCAGAAGAACTGGGCGGCGGCCCACGAGTCCGGCGCGTTCGCCGACGAGGTCGCGGCGATCGAGGTCGCCCAGGGCAAGAAGACGCTGACCGTCGACCGCGACGAGCACCCCCGGCCCCAGACCACCCTCGAGACTCTGGCCAAGCTGCCGCCGGTGTTCAAGAAGGACGGCGTCGTCACCGCCGGCAACGCCAGCGGCATCTGCGACGGCGCAGCCATGCTGGTGGTCGCCGACGCCGAGTGGGCCAAGGCACAAGGGCTCACGCCCCTCGCCAAGCTGGTGCAGTGGGGCGTCGCCGGCGTCGAGCCCACTCTGATGGGCATCGGCCCGGCGCCCGCCATTCGAAGCGCGCTCGATCGCGCGGGGCTCGCCCTGGGCGACGTCGATCTGTTCGACGTGAACGAGGCCTTCGCTCCCCAGTTCTTGGCGGTCCAGAAAGAGCTCGGCATCCCCGACGAGAAGATCAACGTCAACGGTGGCGCCATCGCCCTGGGCCACCCGCTCGGCGCCTCTGGAGCGCGCATCACCGCCAACTTGGTCTACACGCTGAAGAAGCGCGGCAAGCGCCTCGGCGTCGGCTCGGCGTGCATCGGCGGCGGCCAGGGCATCGCGCTGGTGCTCGAGTCGGTCTGAGACCTCAGGCCGCGCCCGGGTCCGCGTGGTGGGTCACCGCCCTCCGGACCCGGGGGCTCGCGAACAGCGCCCCGAGCGCCAGCAGCAAGAGGCCCGAGCTGGCGTAGTACGGCAGGTCGGCGCGCAGCGAATACAGGCCCGTGCCGACCACCGGGCCGAGGACACGCCCCAGGCCGTGCGCCGAATGGCTCAGGCCCGCGGCCGCGCCTTGCTCGTGCTCGCCCACCGCGAGCGAGGCCGCCGCCGTCACGCCGGGCAGCGCCAGCCCCTGGCCGAGCCCCTGGACCGCCAGCGCGAGGGTCAGCGGGACGAACGTGTGCGCGAAGATCAGCCCCACGAACCCGCAAAGCGCGATGGGCACGCCCGCGGCGAGCAGCACGTGGGGCGGCCAGCGGTAGCGGCGGACCAGGAAGCCCTGAACGAAGACCGCGACGATGCCATAGAACACCAACGACAGCCCCACCGTTCGGGCGGTCTGGTGCTCGGTCAGCCGCAGCCGGTCCTGGAAGTAGAACGCCACGGTTTGCTCCATCGCCACGCTCGACAGGCTGATCACGAGCCCGAGGGCGAGCACGGGCCACATCCGGACCAAGAGCGAGGTCGGGTGCTCTTCTTCGGGGGCTGCGACGTGCTTGACCGGTTCGGGTAGCTTCAGCCAGACGAAGAGCGCGTTGAGCAGCGCGAAGCCGGCCGAGAAGTAGACCGGTGCGAGCAAGCTCACGGTCGAGAGCGCGGCGCCGATGGCCGGCCCGACCACCACGCCGAGGCCGAACGCCGCCCCGATCAGCGCCATGCCGGCGGTGCGGTCGGCGCGGCCGGTGGTGTCTGCGATGTAGGCCTGCGCCGTGGGGAGTGTGGCCGAGGAAAACGCGCCGCCGGCGACGCGAGCCGCGAGCAGGAGCGCGAAGGTCATCCAGTGATCGAACACGCCTGCCTTGCCCAGGTGCGCGATCGCCGCAAATGCGAAGAACGCCGCGGCGAAGCCCAAGATCCCGATCAAGAGCACGGGCTTGCGCCCAGCGCGCTCGCTGCGCCGGCCCCAGTACGGGCTCATCACGAACTGCATCAGCGCGTAGCTGGTCGAGAGCAGCCCGACCTGAATCTCGGTGAAGCCCAGCCAGCGTCCGAGGGGCGCCAAGATCGGGAACAGCACCGACAGCCCCAGGATGCTGTTGAACAGCGTGATGAACAGCAGCCCGCGGGGACTCACTCGGCCAACTCTACTCGAAGTGCACCCGTGCGCTCGTGTTATGCTCCCGCGCGCAGCGTGAAGGCGCGGGTATCCACCCTCTCGGTCCATCCGGTCAAGTCCTGCGGCGGCCTCCAGCTGGCGCGGGCGCGGGTCGAGCGTCGTGGGCTCGCCGGCGACCGTCGCTTCATGCTGGTGGACGACGAGGGTCGGTTCGTCACGCAGCGCGAGGAAGCGGCGCTGGCTCGGACCCGCGTCGCTCGTGCCGATGGCCGCTTGACGATCACCGCGCCCGGCTTAAGGCCGCTCGAGCTGCCCGAGTCGCTCGCCGCAGGCACGCGCATCGCCGTGCAGGTCTGGGGCGATCGGACCGAAGGGCTGCTCGTGCCCGAAGCCAGCACCTGGTTCAGCGGTCTGGTCGGAAGAAGCCTCAGGCTGGTCTACATGCCGAGCGACGTGCGTCGCGCGGTCGACCCCACGTACGCCGCGCCGGACGACATCGTCGGCTTCGCGGACGGGTTTCCGCTGCTCTTGATCTCGCAGGCCTCCCTCGACAGCCTGGTGGCTCGCGTCGGCCAGCCCCTCGAGATGCGCCGCTTTCGCCCCAACGTGGTGGTGGCCGGAACCGAGCCCCACGCCGAAGACGGCTGGCGGCGCATCCGCATCGGAGCGCTGACGTTGCGCGTGGTCAAGCCCTGCTCGCGCTGCGCGATCCCGACGCGCGATCCCGACACCGGCGAAGCGGGCAAGGAGCCGCTCGCGACGCTGGCCAGCTATCGAAAGGTGGACGGAAAGGTGATGTTCGGCATGAACGTGATCCCGGACTGTGAAGGCGAGATTGCCGTTGGGGACGAGGTCGAGGTGCTCGCGTGAGCGCGTGCCCGCGCTGCAGCGGTGTTCTGTGGTCCCGCGCGTTGCCTCAGGGCACCGGTCACGTCTGCGGAACGTGCGGCGGCGTGTGGCTCGACACGGCAGCGGCCTCGCGCATCGTGCAGGTGCTGTGCTCCGAGACGCTGAGCCACGCGGAGGCCGGGGCTCGCGTCGCTCGGCATCAGGCCGACACGCGTGGCGCCATCGCGTGCCCCGCGTGCGGCGCCCCGACCCAGCGCACCCTCGCCGCCCAGTCGCGGGTCGAGGTCGACGTCTGCCCCGCGCACGGCACCTGGTTTGATCGCAACGAGCTCGAGCGCGTCGCGCAGGCACATGCCGCTGCGCGCGCCTATGGCGGTGCCGCCCTGGCCGGCGGTGCGGCGGCAGGCGGGGCGGCGTTGATGGCGGCCCAGCCCCGCGCGCAAGAGGTGGATGCGGCCGAGGTCGCAGAGCTGGCCCTCGAGGGCGGAAGCGCCGCCCTCGAGGTGGGCAGCGCGATCGGTGACGCCGCCGCCGGCGCGGAAGTCGCCGGGACGGTGTTCGAGCTCTTGGGCGGGTTGTTCGAAGGGCTCGGGTGATGCAACCGCGCTGGGTGCTGGGCGGGGTCGCCCTGGTGGCGGCTTGCGGCGGGCCGCCGTCCCCCGCATCGCCCTCCGTCGATACCGGCCGCGCGCTCTACGATCGCTACTGCGCCCTCTGCCACGGCGCTCGCGGCGTGGGCTACTCCGCAGATCACGCCACCCAGCTCAAGAACCGGACCTTCCTGGCGACGGCGACCGACGAGCTGTTGCGTGTGGCCATCGAGCGCGGGCGCCCCGGAACTCCGATGTCGGCGTTCGGCAAGGGTCGCGGCGGCCCGCTCGGGCCCGCGGAGGTCGACGCGGTCATCGCCTATGTGCGCTCTCTGGGCGATGGCCAGGCGATCGATGTTCACTTCAGGCAGGTCGACGGCAACCCGGACCGGGGCCTCGCCCTGTTCCGCGAGCGGTGCGCGGGCTGTCACGGGGGCCGCGGGCAGGGCAAGACGGCGGTCAGCCTCGAGAACCCCACCTTCCTCGCCACCGCCAGCGACGGCTTCATCCGCTACGCCATCGAGCACGGCCGCCCCGGCACGCCGATGCCGGCCTTCGGCGCGTCGTTGACCGGGCAGCAGCTCGACGACCTCACCGCCGCGATCCGGCGTTGGGCCAGGCCCGTCGAGCTCGGCGGCGCGGCCCGCGCAGTGCGCCCGAAGGTCGGGCCGTTGGTCATCCATCCGAGTGGGCCCCATCCGAAGTTCTCCCGACGCGACGATCGCTACGTGCCCGCCGATCAGGTGCGCGACGCGCTGAAGGCCGGAGCGCGCATGGTGCTGCTCGACGCTCGACCGCTCTCGGACTTCCTCGAGGGCCATATCCCCGGGGCCCAGCCCGCTCCGTTTCACGACGATCTGGACGCTCTCGCGGCGGCGTTGCCGCGTGACGGAACCTGGATCGTCGCCTATTGCGCGTGTCCGCACGCCGCCTCGGGCAAGGTCGTCGATGCGCTTCGCGCTCGCGGCTTCGCGAACACCGCGGTGCTCGACGAGGGCATCAAGGTCTGGCGCGAGCGCGGCTATCCGATCCTCACCGGACCTTGACGGGCCGCGGCGCGGGTGGTCCTTTGGCCACCGTGGAGCCTGGCGACGTGCTCGCGGGGGCGATGGTAATCGCCGCGCTCAACGTCGCGTACAGCTTCTACTCGACGGTGCGAGGCCTCGGCGCGCTGATCCGGCCGCCCCGAAAGGTCGAGCCCCGCGAGCACTGGCCCAAGGTGAGCCTGATCGTCCCGGCGTGCAACGAGGCCGAGACCATCGAGGCGGCCACGCGCGCCAAGCTCGCGAGCGACTACCCGAACCTCGAGGTCGTGCTGGTGGACGACCGCTCGACCGACGCCACCGGCGAGATCCTGGACCGGCTCGCGCTTGCCGACCCTCGGGTGCGCGTGGTGCACCTGCGAGAGCTCCCGACCGGCTGGCTCGGAAAGGTGCATGCGCTCAGCCGAGGCTGTCAGGAAGCCACCGGCGAGTACTTCTTGTTCTGCGACGCCGACGTTCACATCGACGCCGACTTCCTGCGTCGCTGCATGGTCGAGGTCACGCACCGGCAGCTGGAGTTCGTCGCGGCCATTCCCGAGATCATCCCGTCTTCATTCTGGCTCGACGTCGTCCTGGCCACGTTCGTGCGCTTGCTGGTGGTCGGCGGCCGGCTCTGGCTGGTCGGCGATTCGAAGTCCCGGGCTGCCGTCGGCGGCGGCGTGTTCGCGATGGTCGAGCGCCGCGCGTTCGAGCGGACCCCTGGCTTCGAGTGGCTGCGGCTCGAGATCGCGGACGACGTCGCGCTCGGCCAGATGATGAAGCGCCATGGGGCGCGCTCGGCGGTGCTGGACGGCAGCGACGGCGTGCGCCTCCACTTCTACCGGTCGCTGGGCGAGATGATGCGGGGCCTCGAGAAGAACGGGTACGCCGTCTTCGGCGGGCTCCGGCCGCTGCGCCTGGCTGCGATGGTGACCGTGATGGTCGGCCTCGAGCTGGTGCCGCTGATCGCGCTGGCCGTGGGCAGCCCGTCGTTACGGATCGCCGGTGCGGTCATGGTCGCGACCCTGGCCCTCTGCCAGGCGCTGGTGGCGCGCGCCGGCCGTCGCCCGCTCTCGAGCGCGCTGATCCCGGCGGTCGGCGTGACCACGTTGGTGGTGTTCGCCGTTCGCTCGGCGATCTTGGTCCACGCCCGGGGCGGGGTGGTCTGGCGCGGCACGCTCTATCCGCTGGCCGAGCTGCGCGCCGGCCGGCGGTTCGAGCTGTTCTGACGCGCGCTCACCGCGCGCTCAGGCTCCGGGTCAGGAACTTCAGCAGCGCACGGCGGTCGTCGGGCGAGAGGGTGAACGCGCGGGCGTCGGGGTCGAACGCCGTGGGCGCGATGCCCAAGCCCGCACCGGCGCCCGCCACGTAGAAGTCCACGACCTGCTGCAGCGTGTGGAACCCGCCGTGGTGGAAGTAGGGGGCGGTCCGATCCAAGTTGCGAAGGGTCGGGATCTTGAAGGCGTGCCGAGCCGAGTCCTGCTTCACCACGCCGCCACGGCCGAGATCGGGGTCCAGCTGCCGCGCACCGGGCCGGATCGGAACGCCGATCGCGGCGACCTCGGCCCGCGTGAACCGCGGTGGCGACGCTCCGCTGGTGAGTGGCAGCCGATGACACCGGCTGCAGCGGGCCTCGCCGTAGAACAGATCGAAGCCGCGCAGCTCATCGGGGCTCAGGGCCTCGTGACTGCCGCGGACGTACCGATCGAACGGCGCGTCGTCGCTGATCAGCGTCCGCTGATGGGCCTCGAGCGCCTTGCCGATCGCGTCTTTGGTGACACCGCCCGGGAACGCCTTGCCGAGCTCGGGATCGCGTGAGAGCTCGCGAACGATGACCTCGAAGTCGCCGCCCATGTCCTCGGCGATGGCGATTTCCGCTTGCCGCGTCAGGCTGCTCGCTCGGCCGTCCCAGAACAGCATCGGCTCGTACGCGACGTTCATCAGGCTGGGCACGTCGCGGGGCACGCTCTGGCCGTCGAAGCGCTTGGGCCGGGTTTGCCCGGATGAAAGCGCGGCGCCGTCGCGATGGCAGCTGGCGCAGCTCAGCTTGCCGTTCCGGCTCAAGCGCGCGTCGGAGAAGAGGCGCTTCCCGAGCCGAGCCAGGCTCTCGTCGGGCGCGGCGCCGGGCAGGCGTGGGAAGGTGGCCACGCTGACCGGCTCGGCAAAGAGGTCTTTCTGTGTCGGTCGCCGCGGTGCGAAGGGTGGCAGCACGACGGCGCCCTTGCCTGCCAGCGCGCTGCGCAGCGCCGCGCCCAGCTCGGCGCTGGCGAGCAGGCCGTCGAGCTTGGCGGTGACGCGGGGCGACTTCTCGCGCTCGCCGAGCCAAGCGTCGAAGCGTGCCCTGGCCCGGCCGAGCGGCTCGGGCTCCCCGGTGAGCGCGCTCACTTCGCCGGCGTAGACCAAGAGCGCGCGGCCCCCGTCGATCACGTCGATCCGTTGTTCGTCTTGCGTCTCGGCAGCCGAGCCGTCGAGCATCTCGCCCCAGCGGAACACGGCGCGGCTCAGGGCATCGGCCAGCTTCGGCAGCGACAGGGTGATCGCGCCCGGCTCGCTCGCGGCGAGGCGCGCCGCCGGGCTGGTTCGCCGCAGCGACTTGCCGAGGGCGTCCCACTTCGGCGGCTCGGCCAGGGCGGCTTCGGCCAGGGGACTCAGACCGAGGTCGCTCGGGACCTCGTCGGCCTCGTCACTCTCGGGCTCGAGGGTCGCGGCGTACTCGAGCAGCGCCGATAGCGGGAGCAGACGGCGCCACGCGCGCCGCAAGCCCAGGTAGGCCTCGCGCGCCATGGCCGCATCTTTTGCGGCTGCGGCCTGCTCGAGCTCCCCGAAGGCTCGGGTCACCGCCCCACCGTCCCGCGTGGCCATGCTCTGGATCTTCGCCAGCTCGGGGCTGATCGGGGCCGGCGTGCGCGCGTTCGGTGACGGCGGCGTGACGACCGGTTGCGGCTCGGTGCGCTCGCGGCACGCGCCCAGGGCGAGCACGCCCACGAACAGGTGAGTGACGAGCTTTTTCACGGCGGCCCGTGTAACCTATGCCTCGGAGGCCAGCCCGAGTGAAGTCGCCCCGACTCGCATCCGCGTTTCTCATGACCGCGATCATCGGCTGCTCGTCGGACAAGGCTCCGAGCGAGCCCGAGGTCCCCCGTCCGGACGACGCCGTCGCCATGGCCGCCCGCGAGGCGTGCGAATTCAAGGCCGGGGCGCTGCCCCAAGACACGCTGGGGAAGTCGGATCCGATCGCGCGGAAGATCCCGGTCGATCACATCTTCGTCCTGATGATGGAGAACCGCTCGTTCGATCACTACTTCTCCAAGCTCCCGGATTACGGCGTGACCGACGTGACCGTCGCCGACGCCAGCTTCTCGAACGTGGACGACTCGAGCCAGACCGTGAAGTGGTTTCACGAGACCGAGTACTGCGTCGAGGACCCCTCCCATGGCTGGGGCGGCAGCCACCGGCAGTGGAACGCCGGAAAGAACGACGGTTTCGTGGTCGACAACGAGCCCAACGGTCGGCGCGCCATGGGCTACTTCGACGCCAGTGACCTGCCCTTCTACTACGCGCTCGCCAAAGAGTTCGCGATCGGCGACCGCTACTTCTGCTCTCTGCTCGGTCCGACCTGGCCGAACCGCATGTACCTGTACAGCGCGTCGAGCCACGGGCTGACCGAGAACACCCTGCCCACGCTGAAGGTGCAGAACATCTTCGCCGCGCTCAGCGAGAAGAAGATCGAGTGGAAGGTGTACCGCAGCAACCTGCCCCCGGCGGCGATGTTCGTCGAGACCTGGCTCGAGAGCATCCAGGGGTGCGGCACGGGGGACGGGCCTTGCCGCGTCGCCAACATCGACGACCTCGAGGCCGATCTCGCGAGCGGGGACCTGCCGCCGGTGGTCTTCGTCGACCCCGAGTACTCGACGGGCATCCTCGAGACCAGCGAGCACCCGCCCGGCAACCCGCACCACGGCCAGCGCTTCACCTGGCGCGTGGTCGATGCGCTCACCAAGAGCCCGGTCTGGAAGCGGAGCGCGCTGTTCATCACCTACGACGAGCACGGCGGGTTCGCCGACCACGTCGCGCCACCGGCGGCGTGCCACCCCGGGGATGCCGATCCCGACGAGACGAATCACGGGACCTTCGATCGATACGGCTTCCGGGTGCCGCTGATCGTCGTCTCACCCTTCGCGAAGAAGGGGTACGTCTCCCATCAGGTCCGCGACCACACGGCCATCTTGCGCTTCATCCAGGCGCGCCATGGCATCGGCGCGTTCACCAACCGGGACGCGAACTCGGACGCGCTGATGGACCTGTTCGACTTCGGGGCCGCGCCGCACGCCGAGGCTCCGTCGTTTCCCGAGCCGGTCGTCGACCCGGGGAAGGTCGCCGCGTGCGCGGCGGCGTTCC
Source organism: Myxococcales bacterium (assembly GCA_016191785.1). Taxonomy (GTDB): domain Bacteria; phylum Myxococcota_A; class Polyangia; order Polyangiales; family Polyangiaceae; genus JADJKB01. The sequence goes on from JACPVJ010000108.1 coordinate 12,486, forward strand.
CCGGCGGCAAGTGAGCGGGTCGCCCCGCCGAGCTCACGGCTCCGAGGGCGGGGGTGCCGGCGGCGGCGCCTGGCCCGGCCCGCCGGGTCCGCCCGGTCCACCGGGGCCGCCCGGTCCGCCGGGGCCGCCGGGGGGCGCGGCGTGCCCCGGCGGCGGCATCGGGCGCATCCCACCGGGACGCCCGCCGCCCATCGCACCGCCCTGCTGCTGAAGCATCTTGAGCTGTGCAACGACGGCTGGGTAGTTCTCGTTCATCGTGCGGCAGTTCGCCGGCGTCATCTGCTCGGTCTTGGTCTTCACCAGCTGGCAGGTGTCGGTCTCTTTGCCGATCTCTTCGCACAGCTTCGAGACCAACGTGTCGCAGACCTCACGCGCTTGCTTCATGCGCGTCAGGGTGGACGGCACGTCTTCCAGCGCCGCGCCGCAGGCGGTCAGCGGCATGATCTCGGCCGCCGACTTGGCTTGCGTGCAGCCCATCGAGCTCTCGCCCGCCTCGGCGCAGATCTTGTCCTGCCAGCTCTTGCACTCGCCGCTCACGGCGCTGCCGGCCGGCGCCGGGCGAGCGAACGGTGCGCGCCCCTTTGCCCGCGCGTCGCGCAGGAACCAGCCCCCGCCGCCGCCGATGGCGAGGCCCAGGACCGCGAGCAGAATGCCGCGCGTCATGGGTGACATCGACGGCCCGTCGGCGGCAACTGCCTTCGCTGGTCGAGCGGCGGGTCGCCGCTTGGCCGAGTCTCCGGTCTTGGGCCGGGCCGGTGCCGATTTGCTCGACGCGCGCTTGTCGTCGTCGCGCTTCTTGGCGGCGGGCGCGTCGTCGTCGTCGTCGTCGTCGTCGTCGTCGTCGTCGTCGTCGTCGTCGCGCTTCTTGGCGGCGGGCGCGTCGTCGTCGTCGTCGTCGTCGTCGTCGTCGTCGTCCTTGGACTTCGCGCTCTTCTCGGGCGGCGTCTCGCCGCTGTCGCGCTCTTCGGTCTCTTCCGCCTCGGGCTCGTCGATTTCCTTTTTCACGCGCGGCACCCTAGGGGGACTCGCCCGAAAGTACGAGCAGATTGGGCCAATTCGGGATTTGCGCGGGGGAATTGGCCCCTCTGGCGCCAGGGATGGCGGGTGTATCTTCTGTCGATGGCGCGCCACACGACTTGGCTCGGGATCGCACTCGGCATCACCTTGGCACCGGTCGCCCAGGCCAAGGAGTGGTTCGTCGCTCCGGGCGGGACCGGCAACGGCAGCACGGGCGCGCCTTTCGGCACGATCCAGCAGGGCATCGACGCGGCGCAGCCCGGTGACGTCGTCACGGTGGCGGGCGGGGGCTACGCCGAGTCGCTGAAGACCGTCCGCGACGGCACGCCGACCCAGCCCATCACGGTGCGCGCGGCGGCCGGCGCGAAGGTCGAGGTCTCGCTCAGCGCGGTGCTCTTGCGGGTGGACCACGCTCACTTCGTGCTCGAGGGCTTCGTGCTCGACGGCAAGTACGCCAGCGCGGATCTGGTCGACGTCAACGACGGCGCGAATGGCCTGGTGCTGCGCAGCACCGAGGTCCGCCGTGCGACGAAGGACTGCATCGACATGGCGGGCCCCGCCGACGTGCTGATCGAAAAATGCCTGATCCACCACTGCCTGAACGCGACCGGCGGGCAGACGGACGCCCACGGCGTCACGGGCGGACCGGTCAAGAACCTGACGATTCGCGACACCGAGATCCACACCTGCAGCGGCGACTCCATCCAGTTCGATCCCGGGCGGGAGTTGCCCGGCTGGAGCAACATCAAGGTCGAGGGTTGCAAGCTCTGGACCGGGCCGCTGGCGACGGCCGAGAACGGCTTCGCGGTGGGCGCGGTTCCCGGCGAGAACGCCATCGACACCAAGACCAACCCGAAGGCTCCCCGCGCCAAGCTCACCGTGGTCGACACCTCGGCCTGGGGTTTTCGCGGCGGGTTCATCTCGAACATGGCGGCGTTCAACTTGAAAGAGAACATCGACGCGGTGCTCGACCGCGTGACGATCCACGACTCCGAGATCGCGGTTCGCGCCCGCGGCCCGGGCGCCAACGGCGGCGCCTGGGTGCGGGTGCAGAACGCCGTCGTCTTCGACGTGGACAAGGCCATTCGCTACGAGGACGACATCGAGAAGGTGATCGTCTGGAACGCGACCTTCGGCCGCGACGTGCTCGCCGGCTTTCAGGCGGCGAGCAGCGGCGCAACCCAGCCCGACGTGAGGAACCTGCTGGTGCTCGGCTCGAGCTTGCCCGCCCAGGCAAAGGCACCGTCGAACCTGGCGGTGGCTGCGAGCGCCTTCGCCGACGCGAACAAGGACGACTACCACCTGGTCGCGGGATCTCCGGCGGTGGACAAGGGCGAGACCCTGGCAGAGGTCAAGCTGGATCGCGACGGCACCGTGCGCCCGCAGGGCGCGCAGTACGACGTGGGCGCCTACGAACACTGCACGGGCGCGAGCTGCGGGGGCGGGGGAGGCAGTGGTGGTTCTGGCGGTGGGCCGACGGGCGGCGCCGCGGGTGCGGGTGGCGCGGCGGCGGGTGCGGGTGGGGCGAGCGGGGGCGCCGCGGGCGGCTCCGGAGCCCCAGCGACCGGCGGCGGCGCGGGTGCGTCGCCCGACGACTCGGACGACGACGGCGGTTGCGGCTGTCACGCTCCGCGTCGAGCGAGCGTAGCAGCGTGGCTGCTCGTGCTGCTCGGTCTCGGTCTCGGTCTCGGCCTCGGGCGTCGCGCCCGGATGCGGCGCTGAAAGGCGGAGCGCAGCGGCGTCCCCGACCCGTTTCGGCCGCCACGCGGTCGTCGGTTGCAGGGCAACGGCGTGCCCGGCACGTTTCGGCCGCCACGCGGTCGTCGGTTGCAGGGCAACGGCGTGCCCGGCACGTTTCGGCCGCCACGCGGTCATCGGTTGCAGGGCAAGGGCTTGCCCGACACGTTTCGGCCGCCACGCGGTCATCGGTTGCACGGCAAGGGTTTGCCCGACACGTTTCGGCCGCCACGCGGTCATCGGTTGCAGGGCAAGGGCTTGCCCGACACGTTTCGGCCGCCACGCGGTCATCGGTTGCACGGCAAGGTCTTGCCCGACACGTTTCGGCCGCCACGCG
>JACPVJ010000109.1 GCA_016191785.1 Myxococcales bacterium
CGTGGGTCACCGCGTTGAGCCACGCCCGATGGCCGCAGGGAGGACAAAGCGCGTGGGTCACCGCGTTGAGCCACGCTCGATGACCACGGGGAGGACAAAGCGCGTTGGTCACCGCGTTGAGCCACGCCCATAACCACGGGGAGGACGAAACGTGTGGGTCACCGCGTTGAGCCACGCCCGATGGCCGCACGGAGGACGAGGCGCGCGGGTCCGTGCGGCGAGGCGCTACCGGTCCCGGCGCGGCGTTCGCGGCTCGCGGCTCGCGGTCGTGTACGTGTCGGACGCGAGCGCCGTACGCCGGAGACCCGGCGTGTCGCCGGTGCACCCACACCGGAGCACCCGGTCCGGAGTCGCTAACGCCTGCCGTTACTGCGCTGACGTCGCCGCGGTCGGCGGCGTGCCGACCAGCGCCCCTGCGCCATAGCTGATTCCGAGCATGGCAATCAGGCCAATGCCGAAGCCGATGAGAGCGTCGCGGAGGATCTTCTTGGGGGCCACGGGCAGCATGCCGGCGTGAATAGCAAGGCCCGTGCCCGCAACGGAACGTGAGGCTAGCTGCGACTTTCGGCCGAAAGCGTGGCTGTGCCAGCGCGGGGCTGTCGTGGCACAGGCAACACTGTCGCAGGAAGTTGACGGGTTCGAGTCAACTCGGGCCGGCGTCCGCGGCGAGCGGCGTACAGTCGAACGAGATTTTTCCAGCGCGGTAGTCGATCACCACGTGGCCGCCGCCCTCCAGGGCGCCGAACAGGAGCTCGTCCCCGAGGGGGCGCTTCACTTCGTCCTGGATCAGCCGGCTCAGGGGGCGGGCGCCCATTTGGCTGTCGTAGCCCTTGTCCGCCAGGTAGAGGCGGGCCTTGTCGGTCAGCTCGACGGTGACGCTGCGCTCGCTGAGCTGAGCCGACAGCTCGGCCATGAACTTGTCGACGACGAGGCCCATCACGTCGGGCGACAGCGGGTCGAAGGCGATGCGCGCGTCCAGGCGGTTCCGGAACTCGGGGCTGAAGGTGTTCTTGAACGACACGTCGTCGAGGCCGCGGCTGCTTCGGTCGCCGAACCCGACCGGGCGGCGGGCGAGATCGGAGGCCCCCACGTTGCTGGTCATGATCAAGACCACGTGGCGGAAATCGGTCTTCTTGCCGTTGTTGTCGGTCAAGGTGCCGTGGTCCATCACCTGCAAGAGCACGTTGAAGACGTCGGGGTGGGCCTTCTCGATCTCGTCGAGCAACAGCACCGCGTGGGGCGTCTTGGCGATCGCCTCGGTCAAGAGGCCGCCGCGGTCGAACCCGACGTAACCCGGCGGAGCGCCGATCAGTCGCGAGACGGTGTGCCGCTCCTGGTACTCGCTCATGTCGATGCGCACCAGCTCGATGCCCATGGTCTTGGCCAGCTGCTTGGCCGCCTCGGTCTTGCCGACGCCGGTCGGCCCGGTGAAGAGGTAGCAGCCGATGGGCTTGTCCGCCGGCCGAAGCCCCGCGCGCGAGAGCTTGATGGCCGTGGCGAGCTCGGTCAGCGCGCGGTCTTGGCCGAACACCACGTGTCGCAGCTCCACTTCCAGGTTCTTGAGCGCGCTCTTGTCGCTGCTCGACACCTGTCGCGGGGGGATCTGCGCCATCCGCGCGACGACCGCCTCCATGCGATCGACGCCGACGCTGGCGGCGCTGCCGTCTTCCAGCTTGGCATCGGCGCCGGCCTCGTCCATCAGGTCGATGGCTTTGTCGGGTTGCTTGCGATCGTGCAGGTACCTTTCGGAGAGCTTGACCGCCGCGTCCAGCGCGTCGGAATGGTACTTCACGTCGTGGAACTCTTCGTAGCGCGGCCGTAGCCCCTCGAGGATCTGCCGCGTCTCGTCCGAGCTCGGTTCGAGCACCTCGATCTTCTGGAAGCGGCGGGCGAGGGCGCGGTCGCGCTCCAGGTGGCTGCGGTACTCCTCGAAGGTGGTGGCGCCGATGCAGCGGAGCTTGCCGCTCGACAGCGCAGGCTTGAGGAGGTTGGCGGCGTCGAGGGTGCCGCCGCTGGCGGCGCCTGCGCCGATCACGGTGTGGATCTCGTCCACGAAGAGGATGGCGCCCGGACGCTTCTCGAGCTGCTTCAGCACCGCCTTCACGCGGTTCTCGAAGTCCCCGCGGAACTTGGTGCCCGCCACCAGCGCGCCCATGTCGAGCGCGAAGATCTCGGCGCCGAGCAGCGGCCCGGGCACGCTCTCTGCCACCACCTTGGCGGCGAGCCCTTCTACGATGGCCGTCTTGCCGACGCCGGCGTCGCCGACGAACAGCGGGTTGTTCTTCTTGCGCCGGGCCAGCACCTGGATGGCCCGGCGAAGCTCGCGCTCGCGGCCGACCAGTGGCTCGATGTCGCCGGCCTTGGCGCGCTCGTTCAGGTTGATCGCGAACTTCTCGAGCGCGTTGCCCCGGGAGGGCTCGCCCTCTTCGTCGGGCTCGCCGTCCGGCTCGGCGCCCGCGGCCGAGACATCGGGGTCGTCGTCCCCGGCCTTGGCCACGCCGTGGGACAGGAAGCTCACCACGTCGTAGCGCGTGACGCCCTGCTCGGTGAGCACGGCCACCGCGGGCGAGTCCACCTCGGCGAAGATGGCCACCAAGAGGTTCTGGCCGCGCAGCTCTTCCTTTCCGCTCGACTCGACGTGGATCGCAGCGCGCTGCAGCACGCGCTGAAAACCCCGAGACGGCGTGGGCGTCGTGTCCGCCCCCTCGGGCAGCTGGGCGATGTCCTCGTCCAGCACGCGCTCGAGGGCCCGCTTGATCGCGGCCACGTCGCCCCCGCTCTTCGTCACCACGCGCGCCGTGGCGTCGTCGAAGAGCAGGGCGTACAGCAGGTGCTCCACCGTCATCAGCTCGTGATTGCGCCGCGCGGCCTCGCGCAGGGCCAGCGTGCACGCAATCTCGACCTCCGGGCTGACCTTCACTCGTCCACCTCGGGCGCGTCGGCGGGCTCGGCGGTCACGCGGAGCGGGTGACCGTGCTTCTTGGCGTACTCGATCACCTGCTCGGCCTTGGTCTCGGCGATGTCGCGGGTGAACGCCCCGACCACGCCGAAGCCCCGGTGGTGCACCTCGAGCATGATCTGCGTTGCCTCGGTCTCGGCCTTGTGAAAGAACTGCATCAGGACGTGGATCACGAACTCCATCGTCGTGTAGTCGTCGTTGTGGAACACCACGTTGTACGGCCGGGCACGGCGGATCGCTCGCTTCTCTTGGACGGCGAGATCCCCTTCGCGATCGGGTGTCGGTTTCGAGCCCTTGGTGGTCATGGGGCGAGCCCGCTGATCTTGGACATGCTGGGCTCGGGTGTCGAGTGGGTGCAGCGGTTACTTCAGCAAGTTGCCCAAGAAACCCGCGAGCGAGAGCGCCGCGTCAGCGAGCTCTGCGTCGCGGCGGGTCCGATCGAAGGGGTTCCCGGTCGACGGGGTGCTGAGGCCGGCCAGCGCCTCTTCGACCTTTCGAACGCGAGCGGTCCGCTGGCTCTCGCGCTGTTCGTCCAGCTCGCGGAGCCGCGCGAGCTCGAGCCCGCCGGCTTCGACGAACTCGAGAACCGCCGGAAGCTCGCCGCGGTCGAACCACATGCCATGCCGCGAGCAGATGTCGACGATCACGCCGCTCGAGCGCCCGAAGTTCCTCCGCAGCATGATCTCGGCGCAGATCGGGCAGGGGATGTACCGGAGCGGCGTGGCCAGAGGGTTACGCCGCGGGGGGGGCCGAGGCGCGACCTTGCCGTAGAGCTCGCGCTGATCGAGCAGGTCCTTCAAGAGCGCGTGGTCGACGAACTGGCCGCCGCAACGCTCGCAGTCGTGCAGGGCACCGGGGCCCCCCCGAAAGAGCTGGAAGGGGAGCTTGCAGTCGGGGCACGAGAACGCATCGGGCTCGCCCACGGGCTCGAGCCCGAGCTCGCGTCCGCAACCCGTGCAGAGCGCGCTTTCCGCCGAGTTCATCTGGTAGCAGTGTCCGCAGCGCACGGTGGCGATGGGGGTGCCACAGCTCGCGCACGTCCTCTGCGAGCTCTCGACCTGCTTCGAGCAACCCGGGCACTCGACCTGGCCCGAGGCGGGGCGCGCGGCCGCGCTCGGGTGTCCACTGCGGTACGGGCCGGTGCTCACGGCGCCTCAAGTTAGCACTCCCTTGCTCCGGCGGCTTCGCGGCGGAAGGATGTGCGACGCCATGGCCGTCAAGGACCCCCCCTGGATCATGCGGACGTACTCCGGGCACTCGACACCCCAGGCGTCGAACGCGCTCTACCGCGAGAACCTCGCGCGGGGCCAGACCGGGCTGAGCGTCGCGTTCGACCTACCCACCCAGACCGGCTACGACGCCGACCACCCGTTGGCGCGGGGCGAAGTGGGGCGCACCGGCGTGCCGGTCGGCCACATCGCGGACCTTTCCGCGCTGTTCGACGGCATCGACCTCGGTCGGATGAACACCTCGATGACCATCAACGCGACGGCGGCCTGGCTGCTCGCGCTGTACGTGGCCGTGGCCGAGGCGCAGGGGGTGCCTTCGAGGGCGCTGCGCGGCACGACGCAGAACGACATCGTCAAGGAGTACCTGTCCCGCGGCACCTACGTGTTCCCGCCGGCACCGAGCCTGCGACTGACCGTCGACACCATCCTCTTCACCGTCGAGCACGTCCCCGACTGGAACCCGATCAACATCTCGAGCTATCACCTGCAGGAAGCGGGTGCGACGCCCGCGCAAGAGGTGGCGTACAGCCTGGCCACGGCCATCACGGTGCTGGACGAGGTGCGCGCCCGCGGCGTCGAAGGGGCAGCCTTCGCCAAGGTGTTCGGACGGCTCTCGTTCTTCGTCAATGCGGGCATGCGCTTCGTCGAAGAGGCGTGCAAGCTGCGCGCGTTCGGCGAGCTCTGGGAGCGACTGGGCAAAGAGCGCTACGGCGTGGCCGACGAGAAGCTTCGCCGGTTCCGCTACGGAGTGCAGGTCAACTCGCTCGGCCTGACCGAAGCGCAGCCCGAGAACAACCTGGTCCGCATCGCGCTCGAGATGCTGGGCGTGACCTTGAGCAAGAACGCACGGGCCCGGGCCGTCCAGCTGCCGGCGTGGAACGAGGCGCTGGGCCTGCCTCGGCCGTGGGATCAGCAGCTCTCGCTCCGCACCCAACAGCTCTTGGCCTACGAGACCGACCTGCTCGAGTACGGCGACCTGTTCGACGGCTCGCCGGTGATCGCGGCCAAGACCCGCGAGATCGCGGAGGCGGCCTGGGCCGAGGTCGAGGACGTGATCGAGCGCGGCGGCGCCGTGGGGGCGGTCGAGAGCGGCTACGTGAAAGAGCGGCTGGTGGCGTCCAACGCGCGGCGCATCGCGGCCATCGAGAGCGGCGAGCAGGTGGTGGTCGGCGTGAACCGCTTCACCGAGACCGCCGAGAGCCCGCTCACGGCCGGGGGCGCCGCCGACGCGATCTTGCGGCTCGACCCGGCTGCGGAGCGCGAGCAAGTCGAAGCGCTCGCTCGGTTCCGGCGTGCGCGCGACGCGGACAGCGTGGCCCGAGCGCTCGATGCGCTGCGGGCGGCGGCCCGGGGGCGAGACAACCTGGTGCCGGTGAGCATCGCGGCGGCGCGCGTTCGGGTCACCACGGGTGAGTGGGCTTCGGCGTTGCGCGAGGTGTTCGGTGAGTATCGCGCGCCCACTGGCGTCGCCGGCGCTCGCGCGCCCGAGCTCGGCTCCGGCTACGAGCCACTCCGCGAGCGGGTCGCCGAGCTCGAGAAGCGGATCGGCCGTCGCCCGAAGATCTTGGTGGGGAAGCCGGGCCTCGACGGCCACTCGAACGGCGCCGAGCAGATCGCGCTGCGCGCGCGCGACGCGGGGTTCGAGGTGGTCTACGAGGGCATCCGGGTCACCCCGCGAGAGCTCGCGCGGGCGGCCGCCGACGAAGGGGTGCACGTCTTGGGCCTGAGCATCCTCTCGGGCGCCCACGTCGAGCTCACGCGAGACGTGCTGGCCGAGCTCCGAGCCCGCGGCGTGACGATCCCGGTCGTCGTCGGCGGGATCATTCCGGAGGCCGACCGCGTGCTCTTGTGCGCGGAGGGCGTGGCCGCGGTCTACACCCCGAAGGACTTCCAGATCGCGAAGATCCTCGCGGAGCTGTGCGAGATCGTGGAGCGGTCGGCCACGTGAGCCTGGTGGTCGATTCGGAGCGCGTGCTCGCGCGGGACCCCGCCAGCGTGGCGCGGGCGATCTCGCTGGTCGAGGACCGGCGCCCCGAGGCCGAAGCCGCCGCCATCGAGCTGCTTCGCGCCCTGTCGCGCTCCGGGCGCGGGGCCGCGTGTCACCGCGTGGGGGTCACCGGTCCCCCGGGCGTCGGCAAGAGCACGCTGGTCTCGGCGTTGATCCGGGGCTGGCGGGCCCGTGGGCGCAGCGTGGGGGTGCTGGCCGTCGATCCTTCGAGCCCCCGCAGCGGCGGCGCGCTGCTCGGCGATCGCGCCCGCATCGAGCTGGACCCCGACGACCGTGAGGTGTTCGTGCGCTCGATGGCCTCGGGCGGTCAGCTCGGCGGGCTCGCGCGCGCCGCGGGCGCCGCGGTCGAGGTGCTGAGCGCGGTGTTCGACGTGGTGCTGATCGAGACCGTCGGCGTCGGGCAGAGCGAGACCGACATCGAGCACGTGGCCGACACCGTGCTGTTCGTGGTGCAGCCGGCCTCCGGCGACGTGCTGCAGTTCATCAAGGCCGGCATCGTCGAGATCCCCGACGTGGTCGCGGTCAACAAGGCGGACCTGGGTGCGGTGGCGGTGCGAGCGGTCGCCGAGCTCGAGAGCGCGCTCCGCCTGGGTGCCGAGGCCAGCGGCCGCGCAGAGCCGCGGGTGCTCGCCACCAGCGCGAGCACCGGGGTCGGCATCGGCGAGGTCCTCGCCGCGCTCGAGGCGCACTTCGCTGCGGTGGTCGCGGGCGGCCAGCTGCCCGCCGTCCGGCGGGCGAAGAACGCCGCCTGGGCGACGCGCCTGTTCGCCCTGCGCTACGGCGAGCGTGGGGTCGACCAACGGGGCGGGAGCCGCGCCGTGCGGGCCGCGCTCGAACGCGAGCTGGCGGGCGGCGCGACGCTCTTCGAGGCCCTCGCGAGCGTCGCCCCCGAGCCCTGAATCAGGTCGTCTTCTTCGGTGGGGTCTTGGGCTTGGCGGCCTCGGCGTTCTCGGCCGCGCGCTTCAGCTCCCACTCCGTGTTCTTCTTGGCGCGACGCGCCTTCTGGCGATGGCGAGCGCGGGGATCTTGCGGTGTACCCATGGCGGAGCGGCAATTAATCCGAATCCCGGCGCTTGGCCAGGCAAAACCGCCGGAGCGACCTCAGGCCGCCGGAACCGACACCGGGGGCAGGCTGGGCCGGCTGAAGTCGAACAGCGCCGGGTTCGGGCCCGGGGTCTCCCCCGAGTAGCGGTAGAAGCCCACGCCGGTCTTCTTCCCCAGGCTCCCGGCCATGACCAGGCGGCGGAGTAGCGGCGGGCAGCGGTAGCGGGAGTCCCGGAGCTCTTCCTGCAGGCTCCGCGACATGGCGAACACCACGTCCAGGCCGATCAGATCGGCGAGCGCCAGGGGGCCCAGCGGGTGGCCGCAGCCGAGCTTCATCGCGGTGTCGATCGCCTCGGGCCCAGCCACGCCGTGCTCGAGGGTCTCGATGGCGTGCAAGATGTACGGCACCAGCAGGCGATTGACCACGTAGCCGGGGTGGTCCCCGAGCTCGACCGGCGTCTTGCCGAGGGTCAGGCAGAACGCGCGCACCCGGGCGGTGACGTCCGTCGCGGTGGTCGCGAGGCTGCCGATCTCGACCAGCTTCATCACGTTGGCCGGGCTGAAGAAGTGCAGCCCCAGAAAGCGGCTCGGGTGGGGCACGGCCTCGGCCAGCGTCGAGAGGCGCAGCGACGAGGTGTTGCTGGCGATCACCGTGTCGTCGCTCACCGCGTCGGCGATGCGCCTGAGCAGGTCGTGCTTCGCCGGCAAGGTCTCGGCGGCGGTCTCGATCACCAGATCGCAGCCGGCGATCGCCTCGAGGTCGGAGGTGATGGTGATCAGCCCGAGCGCGCGGTCCCTCTGGTCGGCTCCGAGCTTTCCCTTGTCGACGGCCTTGTTCAGCGACGCGGCGATGCGCTTCTTCACCGCTTCTGCGTCGCCACCGGTCACCTTCACCCCGACGGTGCGGAGCCCCGCGACCGCCGACGCCTCGATGATCCCGGTGCCCATCAGCCCACAGCCCACGATCGCGACCGACCGAATCTCGTTCATGGCAGTGCCTCCGATTTACAAATTTGGCTAACGCGATGTGTTGTAAGCACCAGCGGGTGGTCTGTCAAACCGTAACCATTGGAACTAACCCGTCTTATTCAAGCGGCGAGCATTTACAAGTGCTTCCGGTTCGTTGACTTGTAAACTGTCTGTCAACGCATGGCCACGCCGCCCGTCGAGCTGAACGCCGCCGTGGGGCGCCGGCTGCGCGCCCTGCGGCTCGAGCGCGGGCTGACCCAGGCCGAGCTCGCGCGCCGGCTGGGGATCAGCGCTGCCTACCTGAACCTGATCGAGAGCGGACGTCGCACGGTGCAGTTGCCCGTGCTCTGGCGGGCGCTCGAGCTGCTCGAGGTGGATCCGGAGCCGTTCATCTCGAGCTTGGGGGGGCAGCCGGTCGACGCGAGCCTGGCTCAGCTGCTCGACGAGCCGCTCTTGCGCTCCCTCGATCTGGACCGCGACGCGCTCAGCAGCTTGGCGGCGGAGCCCCGCGCGGCGAGCACCATCGCCGCGCTGTTCAACTTGTACAAGAACACGCGCACGCAGCTCGACAACCTGCTGCAGCACCTCTCGCAGGCCGAGGTCGGGCGCAAGGCGCGAGCCTCGCTCTCGGGGCGACCCAGCGTCGAGCTCAGCGACGGTACGCTGCGCTTCGACTACTCGCCGCTGGACGAGGTCGCGGACTTCGTCCAGGCGAGCAAGAACTACTACCCCGGCATCGAGGAAGCAGCCCGGGGGCTACGCCGCGATCTGCGCCTCGAGCGGCGGGTCGTCAGCGACCAGCTGGTGGCCGCCCTGACCGAGCTGGGCGTGCGGGTCGAGAGCAGCGCGGGCCGGCGCGACGGCGGCGTGGTGCGACGCTACGATCCGGAGCAGAGCACCCTCGAGATCTCGTCCGAGCTCAGCGAAGCCCGACGGAAGTTCGACCTGGCCCATGTGCTCGGGCTCAAGCTGCTGGACGAGCGGGGGGTCTTTCAGGCGATTCTCGCGCCGCACCGGGCGCGCCACGGCGAGACCAAGACCCTGCTCAAGGTGCACCTGGCCAACTACTTCGCCGGCGCGCTGCTCATGCCGTACGACGAGTTCTTCGGCGACGCCCAGGCCACGCGCTACGACGTCGAGCGGCTGGCCGATCTGTTCGAGACCAGCTACGAGGCCGCGGCTCACCGCCTGACCAACCTCGGTGACCCACGCCGCCGAGGCGTGCCGATGCACTTCATGCGGGTGGACGTCGCGGGGAACATCTCGAAGCGTTACTCCGCCACCGGGCTCGCGTTCCCGATCGGTCTCGGCTCGTGTCCGAAGTGGGTCGCGCACACCGCGTTCTTGACCCCCAGCCAGATCTCGAAGCAGTTCAGCGTGATGCCCGACGGCGCGGCGTATTTCTGCTTCGCCAAGATCACCAGTCAGCCCCTGCGCGGGTCTCTGGTCAAGGGCACGGTCTACTCGATCGGCCTCGGAGCCCTCGCCGACGACGCCGCGCACCTGGCGTATGCCGACGACCAACCGCGCTTCAGCGCCGAGCGCGCGGCTCGCGTCGGCGTGCCGGTCGGCGTCACCTGCCGGTTCTGCGAGCGGACCGACTGCAGTCAGCGCGCCGCGCCCAGCTACAAGTTCGCCTTCAGCCCGGATGCCTACGTGAAGAAGGACAACTTCTTCTCGCCCATCTTGGAGCGCGAGGGCCTCAGGCCCCGGAGGGCCAGCGAAGAGAAGACGAAGCGCGGGCGTCGCGGCGGCCCGTGACCGCACGCGCCGAGCGCGCCCTCCGGCAGTGCCGCCCGGACTACACCGTCCAGGTGTTGCCCGACGCCAAGAGCTTCTGCAAATCCGGCTTGGTCTTGGCCTTGGCCGCCGCGACCTGCTCGAGCACCGTCTCGTCGTACGACGGGCGCTCTTTGGCGTAGAGCACGCCCACGGCCACCGGGAACTGGGGAAAGGGCATCCGGGCCAGCATGTAGGCCAAGGTCGAGTTGGTCTCGTCGTGCACCAAGATGTCCTTCTCGGTCACGCCGCCTTCGCCGATGGTCGCCACCTCGAGCCCGAGGGTGCGCGAGTCGATGCGAAGGCCCTTGTTCTTCTGCGCGCCGAAGATCAGCGGCTGACCGTGGATCGCGCGGAGCTGGTGCTCGTCCTTCTGCGTCTTGTCCGCGAAGCCGTCGAAGGCGCCGTCGTTGAACACCACGCAGTTCTGGTAGATCTCCATGAACGCCGTGCCCGCGTGCTTGGCCGCACGGAGCAAGATGTCGTTCAAGAGCTTGGCGTCGGTGTCGACGGCCCGGGCGACGAAGGTCGCCGAGCAACCGATGGCGAAGGACGCGGGGTCGACCGGGTAGTCGGGGGCGCCGGTGGGGGCGCTCTTGGTCTGCTTGCCGAACTCGCTGGTCGGGGAGTACTGCCCCTTGGTCAGGCCGTAGATCCGGTTGTTGAACATCAGGATCTTGATGTCGATGTTGCGGCGCAGGGCGTGCATCAAGTGGTTGCCGCCGATCGACAGGCCGTCGCCGTCCCCGGTGACCACCCAGACGCTCAGCTCGGGGTTGGCGATCTTCACACCCATGGCGATGGCGGGCGCGCGCCCGTGGATGGTGTGAAACCCGTAGGTGTTCATGTAGTACGGAAAGCGGCTCGAGCAGCCGATGCCGCTGACCCAGACCACGTTCTCGTGGGGCACGCCCAGCTCGGGCATCACCTTCTGCACGTTGGCCAAGATCGAGTAGTCGCCGCAGCCGGGGCACCAGCGGACGTCCTGATCCGACTCGAAGTCTTTCTTGGTGAGCTTGGTGGTCTCTACGATGTTCGACATGGTCAGCTCTCCATCACCTGGCGGATCTTCTCTTCGATCTCGTCGATCTTGAACGGTAGGCCCTTGATCTTGGTGAAGCTCTCGGCGGGGACCAGATACTCCGTCCGCAAGAGCTTCACGAGTTGCCCGAGGTTCATCTCGGGCACCAACACACGCTCGAAGCGCGTGAGGAGCTCGCCCAAGTTCTTCGGGAACGGGTTCAGGTAGCGGACGTGGGCGTGCGAGACGTCGAGCCCGCGCTCACGGCTGCGCGCGACCGCCTCGCGGATGGCGCCGTAGGTCGAGCCCCAACCCAGCACGAGCAGCTTCCCGCTGTCGTTGCCGAGCTCCATCTTCTGATCGGGGATGTCGCGCGTCATGCCGGCGATCTTGGCGGCGCGCGTCTTGCTCATCTTCTCGTGGTTGTCCGGGTCGTACGAGATGTTGCCCGAGTTGTAGTCGCGCTCGATGCCGCCGATGCGGTGGAGCAGCCCAGGGGTGCCCGGGACGGCCCAGGGGCGGGAGAGCGTGGCCGGATCCCGCAAGAACGGGTGGAAGCCCGCCGGATCGGTGCGGAACGTGACGTCGATCTCGGGCAGGTCGGCCACGTTCGGGACGCGCCAGGGCTCGGCGCCGTTTGCCAGGTAGCCATCGGTCAGCAGCATGACCGGGGTCATGTACTTGACGGCGAAGCGCACCGCTTCGAGCGTCATGTAGAAGCAGTCGCCCGGCGACGCGGCAGCGAACACCGCCAACGGCGCCTCGCCGTTGCGGCCGTAGACGGCTTGCAAGAGGTCGGCCTGCTCGGTCTTGGTCGGCAGGCCCGTGCTCGGCCCTCCGCGTTGCACGTTGATGATCACCAGCGGCAGCTCGGTGGCGATGGCGAGGCCCATGGCCTCGGTCTTGAGCGCGATGCCGGGGCCGCTCGAGGCCGTGATGCCCAGCTTGCCGGCGTACGACGCGCCGATCGACACGCACACCGCCGCGATCTCGTCCTCCATTTGCACGGTGGTGACGCCGTACGCCTTGAGCCGCGACAGATCGTGCAGGATGTCGCTGGCGGGCGTGATGGGGTACGCGCCAAACACCACCGGCACGCCCGAGAGCTGGGCGGCGGCGGCGATCCCGAGCGCGGTGGCCTGGTTGCCACCGATGTTGCGGTAGGTGCCCTTGGCCACCGGCGCCGCCGGTACCTCGTAGCGGTAGTGGGAAATCTCGGCCGCTTCGCCGTACGCCCAGCCGCCCTTGAGGGCGAGGACGTTGGCCTGGGCGACCATCGGCTCTTTCGCGAACTTCGACTCGATCCACTTGATGGTCGACTCGAGCTCGCGGCCGTAGATCCAGAACATCAGCCCCAGGGTCCAGAAGTTCTTGCAGCGGTTCGCTTCTTTGCTGCTGATGCCGGTCTCCTTGACGGCCGACAGGGTATTCTTGGTGATGTCGATCGCGAGCAGGTTGTAGCCGTCGACCGCGTCGGTCTCGAGCGGGTTGGTCTCGTACCCGGCCTTCTTCAAGTTCTGCGGGGTGAAGGCGCCGGTGTTCACGATCAGAAGGCCGCCGCGCTTGAGGTCCTTGCCGTTGGTCTTGAGCGCGGCCGGGTTCATCGCGACCAGCACGTCGGGCGAGTCACCCGGCGTGAACACGTCGGTCGCCGCGAAGTTGATCTGGAAACCCGAGACCCCGTAGGTGGTGCCGGCAGGGGCGCGGATCTCGGCGGGGTAGTCCGGGAAGGTCGCCAGGTCGTTGCCCGCGAGGGCGGTGGCGGCGGTGAACTGAGTGCCGGTCACCTGCATGCCGTCGCCGGAGTCGCCGGCGAACCGGACCACGGCCCCGCGCAGCGTCTTCACCTTGCTTCCGGAGGAGTCGACGGTCCCCGGTTGTGCCTGTTGTGCCATCCTGGTCGTACTCGCTTTCTCGTGCGCGCGACCCGTACGGCGCGCTTCAGTTCACGTCGCTCGGACGGCGCGGATCGACGCGCCAGCCGGCAACTGACACCGGCGTCACTTGCTCCGACGCAGCGGGGTTGTCAAGTGACGCGATGAGTCGGCCGGCGATCAGCTGGCGGGGGCGTGCTTCTCGAGCAGGTCGGCCAGTCGCGGCGCGGCGGCCTCGACGTGCTTCTTCGCCGTCGGTCGGAGCTTGTCGTACATGCTCCGAACCGCGGCCCGCTGGGCGTTTTCCGCGCGCCGATCGGTGATCGACAAGAGCGAGTCGGCCACCTGACCGCAGCGGCTCTTGAGGTACTCGCCCGGCCTCTTTCCCGCCGAAATCGCCTCTTGGTAGATCGGATCGAGGGCATCCAGGAAGTCGTCGAGCAGGTCGTCGACGGCTTGCCGCACGAAGCCCGGCTTGACGCCCTGGACCACCTTGTAGCCGGCCTTGATGGCCAGCCCCGACAGCCCCGACTTGTCCGCCACCTCCAGGTCCAGGACATGGCAGGCGTCGTCGATGACCTGGGAGCGCTTCGCGCTGTCCTGGGCAAGCTCTTTGAGGTGGGGCATGGCGGCCGCGGCCTTACCATCGCGGGCCCGGGGTGGGCAACGGTAGGGCCCTTGTCGCCACGCGCGAAACCCAACCCAAAAGGTTGAAATCAGCTAGACTTGTGCGAAGTAGCGACTCCTAGATCCGTGCGTGTCCGAAGGGGAGCCTCCGGAGCGAATGTTGCCGTCTGCCGAACCCTTGAAGCCCGTGTCCGATGACCTCCAGCGCGGAGCGCGTCTGGGGAAGTACCAGCTACTGCTCCGCATCGGCCGCGGGGGCATGGCGACGGTTTGGGTCGCGCGCCAGCAAGCTGCGAGCCCGTCCGACCAGCGGCTCGTGGCGGTGAAGGCCATCCTGCCCGATCTGGCCACTGACCAAGAGTTCTCCAAGATGTTCGTGGACGAGGGGCGGATCATCCACATGATTCGCCACCCGAACGTCGTCGACGTGTTCGAGTCGTCGGAGCAGGACGGCATCGGGTACATCGCCATGGAGTGGATCGAGGGGGACTCGCTCCACGCGATCATCGCCGAGGCGGGGAAGCGCCGTCCCATTCCACCCGAGATGGCGGTGCGGATCATCGCGGACGCGGCCGGCGGCCTGCACGCCGCCCACGAGCTCAAGGACGCCCAGGGTAGCCCGATGAACGTCGTGCACCGCGACGTCTCGCCGCACAACATCTTGATCGGCGTGGACGGCGCGGTGAAGCTGGTCGACTTCGGCGTCGCCAAGGCCATGGGCCGCCTTTCCGAGGTGACCAGCGCCGGCCAGCTCAAGGGCAAGTTCGGATACATGTCGCCGGAGCAGGCGATGGCCAAGAAGGTCGATCGCCGGAGCGACGTCTTTGCCCTGGGCATCGTGCTGTTCGAGCTCACCACCGGTCGGCGGCTCTTCCGCGGTCAGCACGACGCCGAGACGCTGCACATGGTGGTCTCGGGGAAGATCCCGCGTCCGAGCAGCATCGATCCGAGCTACCCCGCCGCGCTGGAAGAGATCGTGCAAAAGGCCCTGCAGCGCGACCTCGGCAAGCGCTTCCAGACCGCAGCCGAGTTCCAGCAGGCACTCGACGGCTACCTCAAGGCCGAGCGTGTGGTGGTCCCCCGGGCGGGGATCGCGAACCTGCTCAAGAAGGTGCTGGGCGAGCGCATCGAGCAGCGCCGCAAGGCGATCCGCACGGTGCTCCGTCAGCTGGACGCGCCGCCGGGCCTGGCTCCGCCGGCGCCGAGCGAGGTTCCCTTCTCGTCGAGCCCCGAGCACGCCAGCGTCACCGGCATCAGCGCTGTCACCAGCGGCACCGGCAGCGGGATCAGCGCGATCAGCTTGGTCGAGCGACCGTCGGCGCCGAGCAACCCGTCAAACCCACGCCCCACCCTCGAGCCGCCGCTGCCCCAGGACGCCTCGAGCCCGAGCGCAGTCTCGCAGGTGATGTATCCCCCGGAGACGCACACGCACCCGACGGTGGTGGTCAAGCGCGGCGGCACGCTCGGGCTGGTGATCGGCATCGTGGGGTTGGCGGTGGCATTGGCCGCGGTGCTGTTCTTGATCTACGGCCCGCAGCGCAAGACCACGGTCGTGAACGTGCAAGCGCCGACCGGCGCGACGCCACCTGCCGAGCCGGTGCCGAAGTCGGTCGCGCCGACAGCTGAGGCCAAGGCCGACGAAGCCGCGCCGCCCGTTCCGGTGGACGCGCTGAGCGCCGCGCCGCCTGCCCCCAAGCCTCAGCTCGGTGGCGTGGGTCCTAGGGTCGCGTTTCCGAAGCCGAAACCCGCCACGCCCGAGCCCACCGCGGCGCCCCCGCGGAAGAACCCGTACGAGTGATGCGCCGCTTTCGTCGTCTCGGGTGCGCTCTACTGCTCGCGCTCGCCGTCGCGCCGGTGGCGAACGCGGACAAGGGCGGCAAGGACGACGCGCGGCGCTTCTTCAACGCGGGCCAGAAGGCGTTCAAAGAGAAGCGCTTCGTCGAAGCGGCGAAGGCGTTCGAAGAGGCCTTTCGCCTCAAGCCGCACCCCTTCGCGCTGATCAACGCCGGCGACGCCTGGGAGAAGTCCGGGGACGTCGCGCTGGCCGCGCGCACGTTTCAGCGCGTGATGAAGCTGGAGCAGTCCGAAGAGCAGGACCGTGCGGACGCGACCGAGCGCCTCTCGAAGCTGACGCCGAAGCTCGCCATCATCGAGCTGCAGGGCGAGGCGAGCCAGCGTGCCCGGGTCGATCAGGACGAGTTCGTCGGCGGCGACCGCGTCTACGTCGCGCCCGGTGAGCACGTCGTCACGTTGCTCGACGTGGACGGCGCGAAGGAGCGCAAGCTCGAGCTCGCCGCGGGGGCGTCGCGGACGGTCGCGCTCGCATCGCTCTTGCCCAAGGGTGACTCGGCCGAGCCGGCGACGCCTGGCGGGCCCGAGGCCGCGCCCGAGACGAGCGAGCCCACGGCGGATCCCGGACCGACCAAGAAGGGCGGCGTGCGCGCCCCGACCTGGATCATGTTCGGGCTCACCGCGGTGGCCGCGGGCGGCGCAGTGTACTTCGGCCTCGCGGTCAACGACGCCGAGAAGAAGTACGACGAGAACCCCAACCGCGACGACTACGATCGCTTCAACCAGAACAAGCTCTACACCAACATCGCGATCGGCGTCGCCGGCGTCTCGGCCGGCGTCGGCACCTTCTTGTTGATCAAGGATCTGAGTCGCAAGGTGCCCGCCGACAAGAGCAGCGGCACGGCGCCGCGGGTCGGCTTTTCGCCGCTACCCGGCGGCGGCTTCGTGGCGGGCGCCGGGCGGTTCTGACGCGCGCTCACCCCCCGGGGGCTCGAGCCTCGGGGTCGGCGGCGTCCGGCGCGGCCGGCTCGAGCCACGGCGCCGCGAGCTCGGCGAAGCGCCCGGCCACGATCGCCCTGCGGGCCTCGGCCACGAGCCGCTCGTAGAAGTACAGGTTGTGCAGCGTGAGCAGGCGGTGCACCAAGATCTCGCCCGCGAGATACAGGTGCCGGAGGTACGCGCGACTGTACCCACCGCGGCACGCCGGGCACTCGCAGCTCTCGTCGATCGGGCGGGTGTCCAGCCGGTACTTGGCGTGCTTGATGATCACCTTGCCGCCCGGCACGAACGCCTGCCCATTGCGGGCGTTGCGAGTCGGCATCACGCAGTCGAAGATGTCCACGCCGGCGCCGATGCCCACGATCAAGTCGAGGGGAGTCCCGACCCCCATCAGGTAGTGTGGACGCAGCGGGTCGAGCCGGGGAGCGACTTGCCCGAGCGCCCGATGCATCTCGGCGGGCGGCTCGCCGACGCTGAACCCGCCCAGCGCCAGGCCGTCGAGCGGCAGGCGGGACAGCGCCTCGGCGTGCTCGAGGCGCAGCTCGACGTCGGTGCTGCCCTGGATGATGCCGAACACCGCCTGGCCCCGGTCGCGGGCCGCGAGGCAGCGCTCGGCCCAGCGAGTGGTGCGCTCGACCGCGGCGACCAGCGTGGGGCGGGGCGAGCCGCCGGGCGGGCACACGTCGAGCTGCATCGCGATGTCCGCGCCGAGAAGCGCCTGGACCCGCATGCTCTCTTCGGGTGAGAGCAGCTTGCGCGCGCCGTCGAGGTGCGACGAGAACTCGAAGCCGTCTTCCCCGAGCTTGCAGCGCGAGGCCAGTGAGAAGGCCTGGAAGCCGCCCGAGTCGGTGGCGATCGCGTGGGGCCAGCGCGAAAAGCCGTGGAGCCCGCCGTGGGCCGCCACCACCTCGGGCCCGGGGCGGAGCCAGAGGTGGTAGGTGTTCATGATGGTCATGCGCGCGCCCGTCGCCGCGACCTCGTCGGGCGAGAGGGACTTGACCGTTGCCTGCGTGCCCACGGGCATGAACGCCGGCGTTTGCACCTCACCGTGGCGCGTGAAGAGCGTGCCGGCGCGGGCATGCCCGTCGGAGGCCTCGAGCGCGAAGCGAATCGGCGCGCTCATGGCTGCTCGGCGCGGCTTTGGATCCACATCGCGTCACCGTACGACAAGAAACGGTAGCGCTGCGAGATCGCTGCTTGGTACGCCCGCTGGGTCGCTTCGAGCCCCGCGAAGGCGGCGACCAGCGCCAAGAGGGTGCTCTTGGGCAGGTGGAAGTTGGTCAGGAGGGCGTCCACCACCCGGAAGCGATATCCGGGCTGGATCAACAGGCGCGTCTCGCCGACGAGCTCGCGGACGTGCCCTGGCCGCTCCGGGTCGCTTGCGCTCTCGAGGGCCCGTACCACGGTGGTGCCGATGGCGACCACCGGCGCGCTGCGCTCGCGGGCGCGGCGCACGGCGGCGACCAGCGAAGCGTCGACCTCGAGCTGTTCGCTGTGCATCTCGTGCTGGTCCAGGTCGTCGGCGCTGACCGGCTTGAAGGTGCCGGGGCCGACGTGGAGCGTGGCCCGGGCCACCTCGACGTCGCGCGCGCCGAGGCGCGACAGCAGCGCGTCGGTCAGATGCAGTCCCGCGGTGGGCGCCGCCACCGAGCCGGTGCGCGCCGCGAACACCGTCTGGTACCGATCCGCGTCGAGGGCCTCGTCTTCGCGGTCCATGTAGGGCGGGATCGGGACCCGCCCGACCTGCTCGAGGCTGGCCTCGACCGAGACTGGCGCCCGGAGCACGAGCTCGAGCTCGCCGCCCGGGGTCTTGCCGGCGATCTCGACGTCGAGCCCGTCGAACCCGAGGCGCATCCCGAGCTTCAGCCGCCGGGCGGGTTTGCCCAGCGCGAGCCAGCGCTCGACCGGCCCCGCTTCCCCCAGTCGTCGCAAGAGCAAGAGCTCGGCGGCGCCCCCGCCGGGACGCCGACCGAGCAGGCGAGCCCGGAACACCCGCGTGTCGTTGAGCACCACCAGCGCCCCGCGCGGCACGAGCAGGGCCAGATCGGGGATCTGACGGTGCTCGAGCGTTCGAGCGAGCACGAGCAGGCGCCCGCCGTCCCGCTCGGCGGGGGGCACGCGGGCGATCAACTCCGCGGGCAGGTCGTAGTCGAACAGCGCGGTCCGCACGGGCCTCGGTCAGGACGGGGCGACGCTCATTTGGCGTCGTAAGTGATGCCCAGCCGGGTCATCTTGCGCCACAGCGTGGTGGGGCTGATGTCGAGGGCGACCGCGGCGCGTTCGCGGCTGCCGTCGGCCCCGCGCAGCGCCTCGAGCACGGCCTCGCGCTCGGCCTCGTCCACGATGTCAGCCAGCGTGCGCCCGGTGGCACGGGCCGACTTCTTCGGAGCTTCGGGCAAGATGTCGTCGGCCGTGATGATGCCCCCGGACGCGAGCGCCACCGCCTGCTCCACCATGTTCTCGAGCTCGCGGACGTTGCCCGGGTAGTCGTACATGACCAGCTGGTCCATCACGCTCTCGCCGAGCTGCGCCCGCTTGTTCATCTTCCGGGTGTACTTCTCGAGGAAGAACTCGACGAGCAGCGGCACGTCTTCGCGCCGGCTGCGGAGCGGGGGCAGGATGAAGCGAGCCACGTTGAGGCGATAGTAGAGGTCCTGGCGGAAGCGGCGCTCTTCGACCGCCGTGGACAGGTCGATGTTGGTCGCCGCGATCACCCGCATGTCGACCTTGATCGGGCGGTTCTCGCCGATGCGCCGGATCTCGCCCTCTTGCAAGGCGCGGAGCAGCTTGGCCTGGAAGGCGAGGGTGGTCTCGGCGATCTCGTCGAAGAAGAAGGTGCCGCCGTCGGCCTCTTCGAACAGCCCTTTGCGGGCGTTGGCCGCGCCGGTGAACGCGCCGCGCGCGTGGCCGAAGAGCTCGCTCTCGAGCAGCGTCTCGGTGATGGCCGCGCAGTTGACGGTGACGAATGGCAAGTCGGCGCGCTTGCTGTTGGCGTGGACCGCGCGCGCCACCAGCTCTTTGCCGGTGCCGCTCTCGCCGGTGATGAGCACGATGGCGTCGGTGGGCGCGATCTTGGTGACCCGGGTGAGCACGTCGCGGATCGCCTGCGAGCGCCCGATGATCGCCTCGAAGTGATAGCGCTCGCGGAACTCTTGCGCGAACATCTGCACTTGACCGTGCAGGCGTCGGCTCTCGAGCGCTTTCGAGACCTTGACGATCAACTCTTGCTCGCCGAACGGCTTCTGGATGTAGTCGAACGCCCCGAGCCGCATCGCTTCGACCGCGCTCTCGATGGTGCCGTACGCGGTCATCACGATGACCTCGGTCATCGGCTGCGCCTCCTTGACCGAGCGCAGGACCTCGATGCCGTCGACCTCCCCCATGCGCAGGTCGGTGATGACCACGTCGTACGCGCCGGTCGAGCCGAGCTCGCGGCCCTGGGCGCCGTCGCTCGCCTCGTCCACGGCGTAGCCTCCCCCGCGCAGCATCATGGCCAGCGTGGTGCGCATGTTGCGCTGGTCGTCCACGACCAGGATCTTCCCCGGGCGGTCCTCGGCCTGCGCAGACGTACGCGACGGGGAGGGTTTCTCCCCCGAGCTTTGGGTCCCGTCTCTGCTCGCGCCTGATGCCACTGGCTCTGCCGCCCCGAGCCCCGGAGGCTAGCCGGGCCGGGGTGACGCTGCCAGCGTTTCGGAGGGTCGAGCCCCGCCTAAAGTTACCGCTGTCGCGGGTTTGGTGGCATACCATGTGACGATGCCGGGTCGCCGATGAGCCAGGGCAAGAAGCAGATCGGTCGAATCCTTCTCCAACAGCGGGCGTTGACTCCCGACCAGCTCGAGAAGGCGCTCCACGAGGGCGGCGGGCGACTGGCATCCCGCCTGGCCGACGCCGGCACCATCAGCGACATCGCGGCCCTCAAGGCCCTGAGCGAGCAGCAGGGGATCCCCGGGATCGATCTGGGCCAGATCTGTCTGCGCCTCGAGGACCTCGAGCTCTTGCCCCGGGAGATCGCCGAGAAGCACCTGATCTTGCCGGTGCTGGTGCGCGAAGACCGGCTGTTCATCGCCATGGCGAACCCCCGGGAGCGCTCCGTGCTCGACGAGCTCGAGTTCGTCACGGGCAAGAAGGCGTACCCCTACGTCGCCCTCGAGACCGCGCTCTCCAAGGCGATTCACGAGGCCTACACCAAGAAGGCCGCGGGGGAGGCGTTCTACATCGGGCCGCATTGCCCGCCCGAGGTGCTCAAGAAGTACGGGCTCGAGGACGCGGCGCAGGCCGGGAGCATCCCGCCGGCGGCAGCCAGCATTCCGCCTCCGGACGAGACGTTCTCGCCGCTCACCGCGCCCGGCGTGGTGGTCGACGATCAGGTGGGGCGCATCTCGCAGGGCGACGAGATCGAGGTCGGTGGCTTCGGTGAGACCTCCCGCGACCTCAGCGTGATGGCGCAGCTGCCCCGCGAGGCAGAAGACCCGTCGCCCGCGCTCGCACCGCCCGGGGCGAAGACCGTGCTGGTGATCGACGACGAAGCGGACATTCGCAAGATGCTCAAGCGCCTCTTGGGGAGCAACGGCTATCGCGTGCTCGAGGCCGACCGCGGGCTGCTCGCGCTCCGGATGGTGAAGGAGCAGACCCCCGACCTGATCGTGCTCGATGCGATGCTGCCCGAGGTACACGGCTTCGACATCGCCCGGCGCATCAAGGGCAGCGCCCGCTACGGCCACATCCCCATCATCATGGTCAGCGCGGTGTATCGCGGGTGGCGCTACGCCGAGGACCTCAAGCAGAGCTGCGGCGTCGACTTCTATCTCGAGAAGCCGTTCCGGATCGCCGACGTGCTGCGGGCGGTCGAGGTCGCGCTCGCCCAGAGTGCCCCGGCGCGGGTGGGCACCCGCGAGAAGGCGGCGGAAGAAGCCGAGCGTCACCTCGAGGCCGGGGTTCGGGCCTACCAGGCGGGCCAGGTCGAGGAGGCCATCGAGCACCTGCGCGAGGGGATCGCCATCGACCCTCTGGCCTACCGGCTGCACTTCCACCTCGGCCTGCTGTTCGGGAAACAGGGCCAGGTCTACGAGGCGATCGGTGAGCTCGAGACCGCCGTGGACATCAACGCCAGCCACTTTCCGGCCGTCAAGAACCTGGCGATCCTCTACCAGAAGGCCGGGTTCCGGAACAAAGCCGCGGAAATGTGGGAGCGGGCCCTGCGGCTGGCGACCGACGAGGCCACCCGGATGAGCATCAAGGAGCACCTGCTCAATCTCTTGTAAAAGGGCTTTCGCGCCCCAAGGAGCCCCGCGCTATCCTGTCCACCACCTGAGGCCGGTCGGCGGCCCCCCATGAAGTTCCTCTGCCCGTCCTGCAAGGCGAAGTACCAGATCGGCGACGACAAGGTCGCGGGCCGATCGGTGCGGATGAAGTGCCGCAAGTGCGGGTACCTCATCAGTATCGCCAAGGCCGTGACGGAGGGCTCCGTCTCGCGGAAGCTCTCGAGCATGCCTCCGCCGCCGGAGCCGGAGGTCCCGGAGCCGTCGCCCGGTTGGCGAGAGCCCGGCGCTCGCACGTCCCAGCCCGGCCCGCCGCCGCGTCCGCCGCCACGGCCGGGTGGGCGCCCGGGCGCGTCTCCGGTGGCGCCGCCGGCGCGGCTCGGCGCTGCGGGCACGGCAGCCAGCGCCGTGTCGCCCGCCCGTCCTGCGCCCCCAGTGCACTCGCCCAAGAACGGCAACGGCTCGTCGTCGCATCAAGCGTTTCGGGTCGAGCCGCCCACCGTGCACCGCGACGACGACGAGCGCACGGTGATCGCCGGAGCCGGTGCGCTCTCGTCGGCGTTCGCCGAGAGCGTCGCGGGCCCCGAGTCGAGCACGCTGGCCGCGTCCCTGGCCGTCACCGACGAATGGTACGTGGGCATCAACGGCGTTCCGGTCGGTCCCATTCGTCTGAGCGAGCTGCGTTCGAAGGCGACGTCGGGCTCGATCTCCGGTGAGTCGCTGGTCTGGCGCGAGGGCTTCGAGCAGTGGTTGCCGCTCTCGAACTTTCCCGAGCTGGTGGCGATCGTCGAGGAGGGCATGTCGAGCGCCCGAGCCTCGATCAATCCGCTCAGTCCGCTCGCCTCGCTTCAAGCCGCGATCCCGCCCCAACCGCCGCGCCCGGAGGTCTACGATCCTTTCGCGGTGCCGGGCGGGACCCCGGTCGTCGCGCAGGATCCCTTCCAAGAGATGTTGCGCCCCTCGCAGCCGGTCCCGGAGGGCTTCGTGGCCACCGCGCCGGTGACGGGTCAGACGCCCCTCGGCTTGGTCACCGCGCCTTTCTTGGGCACGGCGCCGCAGGTCGAGATGGAAGAGGTCGTGCTCTCGCGCCGCCGCGGCGGCAGCGGGATGTTCGCCTGGGTCGCGGTGGGCGTGGCGCTCCTGCTCGGGCTCACCATCGGCTTCGTGATGTTCAGCCGCAAGCCCCCCGAGCCCGTGGTCAAGTACGTCGAGGTCCCGGCCAAGGCCGGAGAGGCACCGGCCGTGAGCAGCGCCGGCGCGGGGCCCGTTGGCGAGGTCGTCGTCGACGTCGACGCAGGGAGCGGCAAGACGACCCGTCCCGGGGGCACGGTGGCGGTGGCCGGCAAGGCCGGCGAGAAGCCGGAGGAGAAACCGATCACTGGTTTGTCTGGGCTCTCGGGGCTGCAAGGCGGTGGGCCGACCGGCGGTCCGGGCACGACCCCGACCAGCGGGGGCGGTGCGGGGCAACCGCTCGACTCGGGGGAGATCCAGAAGACGGTCGGCAAGTACACCGGCAGCGTGAAGCGCAGCTGCTGGCAGCCAGCGCTCGACGCACGCTCGAAAGACGCGCCCACCTCTGCGCGGGTGAACGTGGCCATCGTCGTGAGCCCGAGCGGCAGCGTGCAGAGCGTCAGCACCAGCGGTGATCCCAAGGGCTACCCTGGCCTGGCGAGCTGCATCGCGGCGCGGGTGAAGGGCTGGCAGTTCTCGAGCTCGAGCGGGTCGACGACCGTCAACGTGCCGTTCGTGTTTGCGGCGCAGTAGTGGCGGGCCGCGTCAGGGCGCCTTCTCGAGCACGACCACGCCGGGGCTCTCCGGGGCCAGTCGGCCAGGTAGTCACGCGAGAGGGCCTGACCTGCCCAGTACCAATCGGCGTACCAGGGGTTGTCCTTGCGTGGGGTGGTGAAGCTCGGGGCCGAGCTCGGGGGGGCGACGTCGGCGAAGGTCGAGTAGCTCTTGCCGTAGCGCGTGTTCAGCGCTCCGATGGTCGAGTACTTCTTCTGCAAGAAGTCGCGATAGTGCGTGAGCGCCACCGAGCTGTAGTCGACGTCGCCGTAGCGGTTGCCCCAGTAGAGGTTGGTCTCGTTGTCGACCTGGATCGCAACCAGGCAACCGCCCAGGTGCTTCTTCACCGGCGCGAGCACCTGGGCGTACCACTCCTTGACCGCCGCGAGGTAGGTCGGGTGCAGGTAGCTCGGCTGGGTCTGATCGGCCGCGCCGGTGGGTGAGTAGTTGAAGAGCTGGCCGTTGCTCTTCTTCGCGAGCGCCTCGGGGTGCGCTTGCTTCCACCAGGCCGGCACCGCGCCGAAGGTGCCGAAGCCCCGCGGCCACTCTCCGGTGATCAGCGGTCCGGGCTTGAACACGACCTTGAGGCCGCGTGCGCAGGCCAGGTCGACGAACTTTCCGACGTCGCGGGCGCCGGTGAAGTCCCACTGTCCGGGCCCCTTCTGGTGGTAGTCCCAGGCCGCGTAGGTCGTGACCAGTTCATGCCTGCCGAGACCATCAGATCCAGGGTCTCGACCCAGAGCGCCTCGGTCTTCGCCGCGTCGAAGGCCGCGTCGCGCACCCGGAAGTAGTGCAGGTCGCCACCGTAGAGGAACGTCGGAACGCCATCGATGCGGAGCTCGCCGTCCGCGATCACGACGTGGGCGCCGGCGGAGCCCCCGCTGCCGCCCGCGCCCGCCGCGCCGCCTGCGCCCGCCGCGCCGCTGCTCGCACCGGTTCCACCGCTGCTCGAGCCGCCGCTGCCGCCGCTGCCGGCCGAGCCGCCGCTGCCCCCGGAGCCGGCGTCGCTGCTGCCACACGCGACGAGTGAGAGCGCGAGCCAGAACGAGTGAGACCGCATGACGGGTCGAAAGCATACGGGAAGTCGGCCAGGCGCGCAGCTCGGCTCGTCATGCCCTCACGCTTCGCGGAACTGCTTGGGGGCGCCGCGCAGCTTGGACAGATCCAGCTCGAGCGCGGCGACGCCCCCCGCCGCGCGCTTCACCTCTGCACCGATCGTGAAGGCTCCCCACACCGTGAGCTCGAGCTCGGCTCGGCCCCGCGACAGTCGCACGGTGCGGGTGGCCGGGTCGAAGCTGTCGTGCAGGTGGAACGTCACGCTCCCGCTCTCGGCGCGCAGGCCGCGCTTGCGCCGAACGACGACGCGAAGATCGTACCAGCCCTCGACGGGCATCGAGGCGACGCGGGCCTCGATCACGTAGCCCCCGTTGGACGTCACGCCCCCCCAGCGCCCCTTCTGGGGGTCTGCCGGATCGCACTGGGAGCCGTCGCCGGAGGTAGCGCGGGTCAGGACGTCGACCAGCGGCGCGTGGCGATTCGGAGGAGGGCCGAGGGCGAAGAAGATCGGCTCGATGGAGTAGCGCATCTCGAGCTCGGTCTTGCGAGCCAAGAGCTCTGCTTCGCTCTCTTTCTCGGGGTCGTAGTCGAGAATCGCGAAATGTCGCGGACGCCACTCGTCGAAGGTGGCGGTCTGCTCGCGGAGCAGCGTGTTGATGTCCTGATCTCGCAGCGAGAAGCCGACGAACAGGAGCTGGCGGCGGAAGAGGAGCATCAGCAGGCGGTGGCGATGCTCCTGACTCTTGAAGTAGCGCTCGCGATAGTCGCTCTCGGTGAGCACGACGCTCTCCGGCTGCGTGTACACGCCGTGCAAGTGGAAGCACGGCTTGGGCGGCGTGGGCTGGCGGTCGAGCAGGAAGGCGTTCACGGTCTGCCCGTCCGTCCAGTCCACGGTGAGGAGCTTCTCCCCGACGTGCAGCTCGTGGGCGCGCTCGAGGGCGAGGTCGTAGTTGGTCGTGGCGAAGAACGCGAACGGGGCCTGGGTGACCAGCGCATGGACCTGGGAGCGAGCCAGGCGCTGACCGTCGCTGGTATCCGCGAAGATCGAGCGCAGCGCCGCGGCGTACTTGGTCCCCATCTTCCTGCGCAAGAGATCGGCTCGCAGCAGGCTGTCGCGGGTGCTAGCCGCCCGCCCGGGATTGTGCGCCCTCCTGGACAGCTCCTCGATCAGCGCCTGCCACCCCGGATAGCCGAGCGATTGACTGAGCCCCGCCCCGACGAGCACGCCGAGCTTGCCCGAGCTGACCGCTGCCGAGAGCCGTGCGAGGCCCGCCTCGTTGACGATGCCCGCCCGCTTTCCACGTCGCGCGCCTGCCATGGGCGCCAGACTACGCGAGCGGGCCTGCCGCAGGCGAGCCCGCGCGGGATTCCCCACCAAGGACGCGCCGCGCTTCCCGTGTCGCGCGCGACCGCGGCAACGCCGTGCCCAGCGCGATCTGGCCGCGTGGCGGACGAACGTTGCAGGGCAATGCGGTGCCCAGCGCGATCTGGCCGCGTGGCGGACGAACGTTGCAGGGCAAGTCTTTCCAGAGCCCGCGCCCACGCCCCGCTGCGACCGAATTCCTGGGGCCTTCCGCTTTCGACGTACCGGGGCGCCGACGTGTGCTACATGCCCGCGGGTCAGAGTGAGTCAGACGGTCGCTCGGGCTTCGGCCCGGGAGGAAAGTCCGGGCTCCGCAGGGCAGGATGCCGGGTAACGCCCGGTGAGGGTGACCTCGAGGAAAGTGCCACAGAAAACGTGAAACCGCCCGGCAATGCCGGGTAAGGGTGAAACGGTGGGGTAAGAGCCCACCGCGCCACCGGTAACGGTGGCGGCACGGCAAACCCCATCCGGAGCAAGGCCATGTACAGGGGCGTTCGAGGGCTGCCCGCCCGAGCCCCGGGGTAGGCTGCTCGAGGCTCGCGGTAACGCGGGTCCCAGAGGAATGATCGTCACGCCGTGCGAAGGCGACTTCGCCGGCAGACAGAACCCGGCTTACGAAACACTCTGACCACGTCGGCGGGCAACCGCCGACGTGCGTTCTTTCTCGGAGCGCTCAGGCCGCGTTGTCCAGGTCGAGGCGCGAGCCGGTCTCTCGGGAGATCTCGGCGATGCGCAGGCGCAGCTTCCGCTTGGCGCGCTCTTCCAGCTGCCGCGCGCGCTCGCGCGACACGCCGAGCCGTCGGCCGATCTCGGCGAGCGACAGCTCGTCTTCGGCGTCCGCCATCATGCGCTTCTCGACGATGTAGCGCTCTCGCGCGTCGAGCTCGAGCACCGCCCGCTTCACCGCGACCTTCACCTCGTCGCGGTTTTCGTCCGCCGAGAGCGTGGTCTCCTGGTCCAGGTCGGTGGCCACCAGCGTGTCCATCATGGTCGTCGCGGAGTCGTCGAACACCTTGCCGTCCAGCGACAGGTCGCGGGTCTCGAGCCGGCGGACCATCGAGGCGATCTGCGTGGTCGACACGCCGAACTTCTCGGCCAAGACCTCGTCCGCGCGCTCGCTGTCCCCCACCAGATTGAGGATCCGCGTCCGCTCGCGGCGCAGCTTGAAGAACAGCTTGGAGCGCAGCGCGCCCGACCCGACGCCGACCAGGCTCCAGGAGCGAATCACGTAGCCGAGGACGTAGGCGCGGATCCAGTAGGCCGCGTAGGTCACGAAACGGTTGCCGCGCTTGGACTCGAACTTCTTCAGGGCGTGGACCAACCCGAAGTTTCCCTCGGCGATCAGCTCCGAGAGCGGGACCCCGTAGCGACGGTACTTCAGAGCAATCGCCACGACGTAGCGGAGGTGAGCCCGAATCAGCTCGTCCGCTGCGGCTGGGTCGCCGTTCTTCGCCCAGCGCTGGGCGAGGACCACCTCTCGCTCCCGATCGAGCTTCGGGTACTGGTGGACCAGGGTGATGTAGCGGGACAGGGAGGAGTCGATTTCGCGAGCCATGGATCCTCGTGGTTGCTCAGGGTTTGTCAGGGTCCTGTCGAGGGCCGGTCCCGGTCACGGGAGCCGTCGTGCAGGAGATAACATCACGTAACGTTACTTTCTGTCAACGAAGAACCCGCCCAGGGATTCCCGGCGGTCACGGGGAATTACGGGGCAAATAGCCGGGTGGTTACCGGGCTGGATGCACGGGCAGAAATCGCAGACGACCGGTCAAAGGTCTGACGACCCGGCGCTGGAGCGATGGACGCCGGCAGGACAGCGCTCTCCCACCGGAGCAGCGAGGAGGCGGATGACCAGGCCCGGTACTGGGTGCGGGCTGGTGCAGCGGAGGCAGGCGAGGGGACCGCCTCGGGCAGGCGCCGCGCTCACGGCGGGGAGCCGAGGGCGCCCATGGAGTGTGCCACGAGGCCTCGTCTCAGACGTTGAACGACGAGCCGCAGCCGCAGGAGCCGCTGACGTTCGGGTTTCCGAACTTGAACCCCGCACCATGCACGCCGTCGACGTAGTCGATCTCGGTGCCGTCGAGGTACTGGTAGCTCAAGGGGTCGACGAACAGGAGCACGCCGTTGGACTCGAACCGCTCGTCCATGTCGGTGGGCTTGTCCTCGAAGTAGAGGTCGTACTGGAAGCCGGCGCACCCCCCGCCAATTACGCGGAGCCTCAGCCCTTGCCCGGCCAGGCCCTCTGCGTCTGCGATTTCCTTAACTTTTTCTGCGGCGAGGTTGGTGATCGAGATCATTTCGGTTGCTCCCGGACCCGGGTCCGTTCCGGCGCAGTATAAGCGACCTCGGGGTCAGTCGCCAGCCTGCGATCGGACCCTACCGGGTCGTGGTACTGGCCACGCATGCGCTTGGTTCGGGAGCCGCCCGCGTACGCCGAGCTGGTGTTCCACGTGCTGGCCCACGTTCGGTCGGACGTCCCGGCGTCGCTCTACGATCCGGCTTGGATCGAGCTGGCGGCCCGCCACCTCGGGGCCGCAGGCGGGCGGACCCTCGCGGAAGATGCCGTCGCGCTCCGCGCGCTCGCGCCCGATCATGCGGCGCTCGCGTCTGCCCAGCTCGTAGCCTGGCTGTTCCGCGATCTGGAGCGGGCCAGCGCCTGCGCAGCGCGCCCCCTCGAGGAGCTCGGTCCCGACGACGTGGGCGCTCCCGAGCTCTTGGCGCCGCTGATGCGCGTTCCGGCCGCGGCGGAGCTGCTCCGGCTCGCCGCCGAGCTCGAGACGCCGTTCTTTCGACGACTGCCCGCGGCGGACGTGGACTACCCCTCGGTCGAAGCGGCGCTCTCGACGGTGGCGTGTGCCGCCCCCGGGCTCGACGGCTGCGCGATCGCGCTGCTCCGCCCGCTACGGTTGCGCGGGCGGGTGCGGGGCGACGTCATCTGGGTGGGGGTGCCCGACGCCCAGCGGGGCCCGACCCCGGAGCACGTGGCCTGGCAAGCCGCTCACGAGGCGACGGTCCGGGAGGTGGGTGCGCTCGACTCGAGGGACGAGCGGCGCGTGGAACAGATGGCCGTGGTGCTCTTGGCGATGCGTGCCGATCGAGTCGGGGCGCGCACCGCTCATCGGCGGTGGCTCGCCCACTTCGGGCCGAACGTGCCCGGCACGAACGAAGACACGCTCAGCCCGGGCGAGCTGGCCCAGGTTCACTCGCTGGTCGCCGCGGCGGCAGCCCGATCGGGCACGTAGCGCACGGGGCCCAGCGCCTCGGTCTTCAGCCCGTTCGAGTCGCGCTGGTAGCGCATCAGCTTCTGGTCCGAGAGCGGGCCCACCGGCGCCACCAGCACGCCGCCCTCGGGGAGGGCGTCGAGCCAAGCCTCGGGCAGGCGCTCGACCGCGAACCCGGCGTAGATCCGGGCTGCCCCGCGCCAGGACTCCACCTCGTGGGCGCTGGCGTGCAGCACTCGCGCTTGCGGGTAGGCCCCGAGCAGGTCGCGCGCCTGCTCCGAGAGTGCGGGGTCGAGCTCGAGGGTGAGCACGCTGCCAGTCGGGCCGACGATCTCGCAGGCCAGCGCCGCGCCGTAGCCCGAACCCCCGCCGAGATCGACGAAGTCGTCGCCCTCGGCGAGGCCGAGCGCGCGAAACGCGATGGCGTAGGCGTGCATCGCCGAGAGGGTGGAGCCGCCGTCGTCGCTGAGCGCAAGCGCGCGATCGTCGGCGGACTCGGCGATGCTCTCGACGGGGACGAAGCGCTCGCGAGGCACGGCAGCGAGGGCTCGCGTCACGGCGTCGTCGGCGGCGATCGCCTTCTTCTCGAGCGTGGCGCTGCGCGCCGCGGCGGCGATGGCGCATAGCTCGGCGTCCTCTGTGAGCGCCGAGCGGCGCTCGCTCGGGGGGACCTCGCCGCTCAGGCCGCGCCACAGGTGATACAGGCCCAGGGTGCGCAGGCGACGCCGCGGCGTGATCAGGTCGACCTGTTCGCGCACCGCGCGCATGTAGTAGTCGCGCGCCGGACCGGTGTACGCGAAGCGCCGGGTGATGGCCTCGAGGATGGGCGCGAACAGCTCGACGCGCAGCCGCTCGGCGGTGCGGAAATCGAGCTCGGCGCTGGGGTCGATCCACTCTGCCAGGAAGTCCTGGTCACCGTCCTGCCACCACGGATAGCGATGCACCCGCATCCCCGTCTCGCGCTCCCAGCGGGCGCGGTCTTCGGCAATCGGCGACCCCGGGTACAGCCGGAACGGGTCGACCGACAGGAAGCCGTGGGTCCCACGCGGATGGTCGACGAACAGCTTCTGCATGAACTTGGCGGACGTTCTCAGGCTCTTCTCGGTCTCGCCCGGGTGGCCCACGATGATGTTCGCGCCGAACGCCACCTCGTGGTTCCTGGCCCAGTCGGCGACGGTCAGCATCTTGTCGAGGTACCCCTCGAGCTGGCCCGCTTTGCGGATGCGCGCGAGCTGCCCGACGTCCCCCGACTCGAGGCCGAACCCCGGCCCCACGTTGGCCCGGGCCATCAGCGCGATGTCCTCTTCTTCGATCAGATCGAGCCGGATCAAGAGCCACACCTTTCGCGCGCGGAGTGGTCGCTGGGCCAGCGCCTGCAAGAACTCGCGACGCCAGCCGCGCTTCATCCCGAACAACGCGTCGGCCACGAACAGCGTCCAGCGAGAGAGGTCCAGGAAACGATCGAGGCGGTGCAGCTCTTCGACGGCTTGCAGCGGCTCGAGCGCGCGCCAGCTGACGTCCCGCTTGGCGCGCTCCATGCAAAACGAGCAGTCGAACGGGCAGCCCCGGGAGAGGTAGATCTCTGCCTGGGACGCCACGCGCCGGGCGATGGGCCGATAGCGCTCGAGCAGCGACCAGTCGTAGGGCACGAGCTCTTTGGGCTCGAGCACCGGCTCGGGCCCCAGGACCTTCATCAGCGGGCGCTTTCCTGAGCCGAGCGCCTCGACCAGCCGGGCGAGGGGCCGTTCGCCGTCGCCGACCACCACGAAGTCGAAGGGGGAGCCCTCGAAGGCGAGCTCGTCGGGGATCGCGCTCGGGTGGTACCCGCCGCTCACCAGCCACGCACGGGGGAGCAGCTCGCGGAGTCGCGCCGCGATCGCCATCACCTTGAGGTAGTCGTAGGACGAGTAGCACGAGATGCCCACCAGGTCGTAGCCGCCCGCCACCAGGCGCGCGAGATCGACCCGGCCGAAGGCGCGCTCCATGTCGAGGTCGACCACGTCGACCTGAGCGTCGGTCGAGCGGCGGATCGCCGCCGCCAGGAGCAGCAGCTGCGGGACCCCGAAGTTCGCACCGCCGCCGAACAGCCCCCCGGGCCAGAGCAGGAGTACGCGCGGGCGATCGGGCCGAGCCATGACCTCAGAGCACGACGTCGAGGTGTGTCTTGCCGTCGCTGCGCTGGGCCTCGAGCCGCGCCGCCAGGTCGTCGTCCACGTGCTGCAGCACGAAGGGATCGGCGTAGCGGCGTGCGTGCCCCATCACCCACTCGGCCGCCGCCCCACAGCCGCCGGCACAGGTGTGCTCGTGCAGGCAGCCGTGGCAGAACTCCGGCGTCTCGCGCTTGTACTCGGTCAGCTCGGGCGCGCGGATCAGACTGGCCACGTCGACACCCGGGTCGAGGATGTCGGCGACGCCGCCGAGCGCGGTGGTGTGCAGCGTGCAGTTTTTCAGACGGCCGTCGGGTCCGAGCGCGATCTCTTGCATCGAGGTTCCGATCGCGCACGTCCCGAACTGGATCGGGGCGAAGTCCTGGACCTCTACCGCGCAGGGCGGCACCGGCATGGTGCAGAACAGCTTCATGCCGCGGTCCCGGGCCCAGGGCAGCGCTTGCCCGAACGCGGTCAAGAAGTCGCTGCGCGAGGGGAGCAGCTTGCCCGCCCAGCGCGCGGCGTAGCCCGCGGGGCTGAAGCGGCTGAGCGACACCTGGCGAACGCCCAGCGAGTGGAAGAGCTCGAGGATCGCGCCCACGTGGGCGGCGTTCTGTCGGGTCACCACCGTGCAGCCGACGACCGAGACCCCCGCCGCGCCGAGCGCCCGGATCCCCGCCAGGGTGCGCTCGAAATGCCCCGCGCCCACGTGGGCTGCGTGCAGCGCCTCGTCGTGGCCGTTGAGCGTGATCTGCACGTAGCGGACGCGATAGGGCGAGAGGCGCTCGGCGAGGGCCGGGGTGATCATGCCGCCGTTCGAGATGATCTGGATGGAGACGCCGCGGTCGCGGAGCAGATCGAACAGCTCGAAGATGCGCGGGTGCGAGAAGGGCTCGCCGCCGGTGACCGTGGCGTGGTCGAGGTCGAGGGCGTCGAGCAGGCGCTGGACCCGCAGGAGGAGCTTGTCCCGATCGGACCTGTCGAGGGCCGCGCCCCCGTCCGCCCGCCACTCGTTGTAGCAGTAGTCGCACTTCTGGTTGCAGTACGCCGTGGTCTCGATGGCCACGCTGTACAGCTTGGGACGAACCGCGCCTGCCGCAGACATGGCGCGCACCATACCACCCTGGGCCGGGAGGCGCCGGAGCGCTTGACGGCGCACCCCGAGCCGCGCTGTCGTCGGTGCATGCGAAGGGCACTGGTCGGGATCGTGGTCGCAGGGTTCGTGTCTTCGACGAGAGCTGGCGCACAGACGCCGCCCGCCGAGCCGCCGCCGCCGCCCGCACCGGCGCCGACCCCCGCGCCGCAAGCGCCCGCGCCGGCGCCGACCAGAGCCCCCGCTCCCTACGTGGCCCCGGCCTACCCAGCGCCCGGGCCGGCCGCTCCTGCCGGCGCCTATCCGCCGGCGTATCCGCCGGCGGGCGTGTACGTCGCTGCGTCGCCGGCGCCGCCCCCGCCGCCCCGCGAGGAAGACGAGCCCGGCTATCACCTGCACGATGGCTTCTACTTGCGCATGTCGCTCGGTGCGGGCTGGCTCTCGCTCGCGCTCGACACGGATCCCGGAGCGACCTTGAAAGGCGCAGGCGGGGGCGTCGACTTGATGCTGGGTGGAACCCCGGTGGACGGGCTGGTGATCGGCGGTGGGGTCTTCTCGGCGAGCGCCACAGACCCGCGGGTCGAGTCTGGGGGCAAGTCGTCGGATCTGAGCGGGCAAGTCTCGCTGACCGTGCTCGGCCCGTTCGTCGACGGGTTCTTCGATCCGAAGGGCGGGCTGCACGTGGGCGGCGCCGTCGGCCTAGCGACGGCGAAGGTGGAGCCCGAGGACAGCGAGAGCGGGTTCGACGAGAAACCCTACAACGGCGCTGGGCTCGCGCTCTTCGCGGGGTATGACGCGTGGGTCTCTCCGAACTGGTCGCTCGGGGGCACGGTGCGGCTAGTGGCTGCGCGCGGCACGCGTGAGGTGGACGTCGACGGCGAGACTCGCGAAAGAAAGTCGCGCGCGTACGGCTTCTCGATCCTATTTAGCGCGCTGTATCACTGACCCACCATCACGATCAGGCCCGACCGGCAGGCGACCACGAAGCGCCCGGGGCCCGCCGGCGCCAGCGCCACGGGATCGCCACAGGCCGCACCGGCGGCTGCCTTCGACTCCCCCGTCTCGAGGACCACGCCCGCGTCGAGACCGGGTCGAACGAAGGCGACCCGGCCTTTTTCGTCGACCACCAGCGGCGGCGGCAAGAACAACCCCGGGACGCTCGCGCCGGCGGTCGCGCTCGGCTCGAGCTCGGCTCGAGCGGTCTCGATGCCCGTGCGGTCGTGACCGAGCAAGACGCCCGCGAACGACGCGAGCCGGGTCTCGCCGTTCGCGAGGATCGCCGGCGGCCCCTGGATCCGGTCGGTCGAGCTGAGGCGGATGTGCCGCGTCTTGCTCGAGAGCTTGAAGTCCACCAGCCGCTCGTGATCGACGACCGCGGTCAAGTGATTGGGGCTCGAGAGCGCGGCCCCTTCATCGACCCGACCGCCGAAGCTGCCCAGCTTGGTCGGCTCGCGAGGGGGCTTCCACTCGAGGACGTCGCCCCGCTCGGTCACGATCAGCGTGCGCCCGCCCTGTTCGACCAGCGAGACGAGGGCGTCGATCTGTTTGGCGCGGGCCTGAATGTCCCCGCTGGCGTCGAGGTAGAGCAGCGTGCCGGGGAGCCCGAGCACCACGCCGCCGTCGCGCGCGGCGAGTGGGGGCACGCCGGAGCGCACGCTGGAAATCGGCAGCGATCGCTTGGTGCGGAGCGTGCCGTTCGGTGCGACCGCCCACAGCTCGGCGTTGGCGGTGATCACCACGCGGGTGCCGTTGGTCGTGATGACGGGCCCCAGCACCGGCGCGGAGCTTCCGGTCTTGAGCGTCCAGGCGAGCTTCCCGTTTTCGTCCAGCTCGACGAGCTGCGACATCGGGCTGGCTGCGATGACGTGCCTCCGCGCATCGACCGCGACCGGCAGGTCGAGCCCGCCGGTCACGCGGGCGCGCCACAAGACGCGGGGCGCGGTGGGCAGCGGCGTCTTGGAGCGCCCGGTGCGGGCGGCGTCCACGCGGTACATCGGCTGCGCTCCGGCGGGCGTGCCGACCGACCGCTGCACGGGCAGGGTGGGATCGATCCGCTCGGCCCGGGCCTCGGAGCCGGACGACGCGGCGAAGGCCGCGAGCAGCGCGAGGGTGACGGCCGCGCTAAGGGCTGATTTCGACACGGACGGTGTACTCCTCGTCGCCGGACGGGGCGATGGCCGGGTGCGGCAGCGGCGCATGGGGGTTCGGGACCAGCTCGAGCTTCACGCACACCTCGGCGACGCCACGGGGCGCGGCCGCGCTCTGGAACGCGCCCGCGAGATCGCTCTTCGCGTCCTTCGGCAGCGCCGCGCCGCGGTGATGGACGCGAGTCGGGATGCCGTCGGACGGGCCGCCGATCGGCGTGACTTGGAGCACCGCGGCACGAAGCCGCGGCAGGGTCGGCGAGTCTTCGACCACGAACCGCACCTTGCCGTCACCCGGCGTCGCGCAGACGAAGTCGACGTCCCGCACCCAGTCGAGGCGGCCGCGAAGCTCGGCTCCGGGCGGGAGCCGCGCGCCGTCTTTGGGCGTGTCGTTGGGCTCGGTCTCGGTGCCGGGACCGACCTCCGCGACACTCACCTGGAGCTCGTAGGCGTCGGACACGTTCTCGTGCACGGGCAACTGCCCGCCTGTGGTCTGGTACGATTCGCGATCTTGCATCACCGCGAACAGGTGCTCGCCCTCTTGGAGCTCGACCGCCGAGACCTTGAGGGGCCGCCCCGCCGCGCCGGTGCAATATCGGCCGAGCGGGGACTCGAGCCCGACGCGGTACACGTAGGTGCAGAGCGGGATGTTCGGCAGGGCGGTCGTCCTGATGCCGACGTGGCGCATGCCCTTCGGGATGTGCACCCGGTAGAAGTCCCGATCGCTGCGCTCGGGATCGAGGCGGCGCCCGATCTGTCCGCGGACCGTGGCGCCGAAGGGCAGGGCGGTGGCTTCGCTGGCGACGTTGTTCGGCTCGCGCTCGTTGCCGTCGAACCCGGCGCGGGCGCCGGTGCGCAAGAGCACCTGCCACCCCCCGACGGCGGCGCCGCAGAGGAGCGCGCCGAGCGACACCCACGCGTACAGGCCGCGGCGGCGCAGCTTCTTCTCGTAGCGCTCGACCTCGTCACGGGTCGCGGCGTCGTCGGCGCTGCGAGTCAGGGCGTGCATCTGGCCCGAGTCGAGCAAGATCTCGACGCTGCTGGTGGCGCCGCCGGTGCGCAGCTCGGAGATCAGCGAGAACTGCATCTCTTGCACGTTCTGGAAGCGGCGCGCCGGGTCCTTCTCGAGCGCGCGCATCACCACACCGGTGATGCCCCTCGGGATCGCCAGCTCGGGGAAGCGCGCCGTGGGCGAGGTGGGCAGGTCGGTCAGGTGCTTGGTCAGGACGCCCATCGGGCGCGGCGCGTCGAACACCGGCACGCCGGTCAAGACGGCGTACATCAGCGCCCCGAGCGAGTAGACGTCGCTGCGTGGGTCCGCCGCCTCGCCCCGGATCTGCTCGGGCGACATGTAGTACGGCGTGCCGACGATGGCGCCTCGGGAGGTGACCTCGCCGAGCTCCGGCGACTCGCGCAGCTTGGCCAGGCCGAAGTCGAGCACCTTGACCACGTCGCTCTCGGAATGCCCGCTCAAGATGAAGATGTTCTCGGGCTTGAGATCGCGGTGCACGATGCCCAGGCCGTGGGCTTCGGCGAGGGAGCTGCAGACCTGGATCATGATCTTGGCGCAGCGCTCGGGGTCGACCGGGCCCTCGCGCCGCACGATGTGACCCAGGTCGTTGCCGCGCAGGTACTCCATGGCCAGGTAGGTCAGCCCCTCGGCCACGCCGAAGTCGAACACCTGCACGGTGTTGGGATGGCTGAGCTTGCTGACCATCAGCGCTTCTCGCTTGAAGCGCGCGACGATCTCCGGGTCCCGGCCGAGCTCACCGGTGAGCAGCTTGAGGGCCATCAGCTTGCCGATGCGCGCGTGCTCGACGCGATACACGACGCCCATGCCGCCGCGGCCGAGCGGCTCGATGATGCGATAGCGGCCGGCCACCGTCGTGCCGATCAGCGGGTCGGCGATGGGCGCGTCGTCGTCGCTCGAGCTCCGGACCTCGCTCGCGGCGCCGAAGCCCGTGGCGCGGCTCGAATCCGGAGCGTCGAGCTCTTCGAGGGAAGCGGTGCCGACGCGTACCCCGCACTGGCAGCAGTAGCGCGAGCCGGCGGGGTTGTCGTGCCCGCAAGCGCGACATCGGCTGGGGCTCGAGACCGGGATCTCGCCGCCTGGCTGCGCCTGGCTCTCGCTCACTTCTGGCCTCGCACGAACTCTACCCGGACTTCCGGCAGCTCGCGCCCGCTGGCGGGTTCGCGGTATTTTCCAGCCAAATATCCGTAGGCGCGGAGGGGCATGCCGGCGCTGACCCCGCTCTTGTCGCCCAGGCGAAGCGCCACCCGGCAGGGCGGCTCGGCGCACCCCCGGGTCACCTCGAAGAGCGCCAGCACCAGGTAGCCGTCGGACTCGAGCCGCTCGACCTTGCCCTCGAGCGCCACCGCCCAGCCGAGCTTCTTGTCCAGGTCGTCGGCGATGGCGGCGAACGAGACCTGCGCCCGGCGCTCGAACTCGGCCGCTTCGGTCGCGAGGCTCACGACGCGCTTGACGCGGATCGGCACCAGGCGCGGAGCGCGGCCCGCCGCCGAAGCGCGGACGGTGATGGTCGTGTCGCCGACCGACGAGACGCTCATCAGCTGGGCGAAGCGCCCCGAGGGATCCACCGTGATCGCTCGCCCTTCGACCGTCACCATCCCGTCGCGTTCGGTGCGCCCCGCGAGGGTGAAGCTGGTGCCCTCGATCACGATGCTCTCTCCCGGTGCGTCCACTACCAGGGGCACGATGTTGGTCTCGAGCTCGACCTCGCCCCGCACCGTCCCACCGGTCGGGAGCTTGACCAGGTATGGCACGCGCTTCTGCAGGGCCGCGGCCTCGCGAGCGGGGCCAGTGAGGTCCGCGCGGATCGGGATCTCGTAGCGACGGACGCCGCTCGGACCCGCCTCGACGACGCGACCATCGACGATGAACGCGACGTCGGTCTTGGCGTCGAACACCACCGCCAGCCGGGGATCGGGTTGGCTCAGGCCGCGGTAGTCGGGGCTCACGATGAAGTCGACCGGGTAGTCGAGCGCTTCCGTGCGCGTGGCCTTCGCCGGCGTGCGGATCTCGATGCTCGCGCGCCGGGCGCCGAGGGCCAGCGGGGGCTCGAGCCGGAACACGGCGCGGCCGCCGGTGAGCTCCGCGGTCTGCCCACCCAGGCCGAGGGTGGTGCCCGTGGTGCAGCCCGGGCAGCTCACGTGGAGCTCCGCACCCCCGGCCTTGTCGAAGCGCACGTCGCCCAAGAGCTCGCGAGATCGACGAGCCATCAACCCCGCGAGTGCCAGACCGACCAGCACCGCCGCTCCGAGGGGCCACAGCCACCAGCGGGAGCGACGGGGGCGCGGGAGGGAGGGCGGAGCGGGCTCGACGGGCGGGGGTCGGACCCGAGCCACCCGCTGGCGCTCTGCCCGCCGGTCGCGGGGCGGGCGGGGATCGCGCCTTTCGGACGGCGCTGGCCCGGGCTTGGGCGCGGGCGGCGGCTCGGCTCCGGGGCGAGGGCTCGCAAGAGGTCCCGAGATCGGCACGCCACTGCCGAGCACCAGCGTCCCGCTCCGGACGGGCGGCTCGCCGCTGCTGCCGAGGGGCGCCGTCAGCCGGCCCGCACCGCAAGTGGGGCAGGCCGACGCCTCCGGGCTCGTCGCAGCCCCACAGCGGGCGCACCTGGCCATCGGCCTGCCACTATAGCCGAATCGGAGCCCGATTCCGGTCGGCGGCCCCCCGGCGATTCGCAAGGTCTTTGTCCAGATTTCAGCGGCTTTGCTATGGGCCATCAGATCGCATGTTGGCCAAGCGCATCATCCCGTGCCTGGACGTCCGCGACGGGCGGGTGGTCAAAGGCGTCAATTTCGTCGGGATCCGCGACGCCGGCGATCCGGTGGAGTGCGCTCGGCGCTACGACCTGTCCGGCGCCGACGAGATCACCTTCCTGGACATCACCGCCTCCCACGAGCGGAGGGGCGCGCTGCTCGCGGTCGTCGAGCGCACCGCCGACGTGGTCTTCACTCCGCTGACCGTCGGCGGTGGGGTTCGCGCGGCGGCCGACGTCCGCGACCTCTTGCACGCCGGGGCGGACAAGATCAGCGTCAACACCAGCGCCGTCGAGCGCCCCGAGCTGATCGGCGAGATCGCCGATACCTGGGGGGCCCAGGCGCTGGTCGTGGCCATCGACGCCAAGCGTCGCGAAGGCGGCGGGTTCGAGGTGTTCACGCGAGGAGGGCGTCGCGCGACCGGGCTGGACGCCGTCGCCTGGGCCCGTCGCGCGGTCGAGCTCGGCGCCGGCGAGATCCTTCTGACCAGCATGGACCGAGACGGCACCCAGATCGGTTACGACCTCGAGTTGCTCCGGGAGGTGGTCGATGCGGTCAGCGTGCCGGTCATCGCTTCGGGTGGGGTAGGCACCCTCGGGCACATGCTGGATGGGCTTTCGGCTGGCGGCGCCGACGCGGCGCTGGCTGCTTCGATTTTTCACGACGGCATTCACACGATCGAGGAGGCGAAGGCGTTCCTTCGGGCTCACGGCGTGCTGGTGCGCGGAGGTGTCGCATGAGCGTCAGGCTGAACGAAATCATGAGCGCTGCGCGCGCACGAAGCGCATCACTGGCTGCCGAGGTCGCCGGGTACCTGGTGCTGGCGGCCGCGGATCAGGTCGCTGTCGCCCCTCGCGCTCTCGGGTTCGACGACGTGGCGCTGTCGGAGGAAGGGCAGGTTCGGGTCGCTGGCGGCCGTTCCGCCGAGGACGCCGCAGCCGAGCACGGGCTGCGCGAAATGCTGGGCGTGATGCTCTTGGAAGCGAGCAGCGTGACCCCCGGCCTCTTGCGCGCGGCTCACAAGGCCAGTGGCGCGGGCGTGGACGGGCTGATTCGCGAGATCGAGGTCGCTCTGGTCCCGGTCAATCGGGCCGCAGCCCGCCGGGCTCTGGCGCGCTTGCACCGCGACGTGGCGCGCGCTCGAGAGAGCGGCCGCATGGCCGCGTGGACCGCGCCCGTGGCCCCGGCCACCGCGCCGCCGGCCCCACCCGCACCAGCCCGGGTCGCGCCTCCGCCGCTGCCGGAGGCGGTCCAGGTGGCGCCGCCCGCGCCGCGCGCGCAGACCCCGGAGCCGTCGCCCGCCGAGATCGATCTCGTGGCCGTGCTCGCTCGCGAGAGCGAGCCGCCGGCCGTCGCCGACGGGGAGCGGAGCTGGCTCACGCCCGAGTCGGTGGCGGTCATGCAGGTCGAGTGGCCCGTCGCGGCTGCTCCGATCGACGACGAGGAGCTTCGCACCGCGATCCCGATCTTCGTGGAAGAGCTGCGCGCCGAGACCCCGGTCCCCGCGCTGCCGATGGTTCCAGATCTGGAGGTCCCCGAGAGCGCCCCCGTCCCCGAGGTGCGCCGAGCGCATCCCGAGCCGGTGACCGTTCCGGCGCCGCTCGTGGCGCCCGGCGCCGCTCGGGAGGCGAGCGCTGGCGCTCGGACGCCGCCGCTCGGATCGACGCTGCCCGTGCACGAGCTGGGTTCCCCCCTCGAGCGGTCCGAGCCGACCCCCGGCGTGCTGGTCCTTGCGGGGGACGATGCCACCGAGCGCGTGCCGAGCGTGATGGACGACCGAGACGACGAGGTCGATCGCGCCCTCGCCGAGGTGACGGCCGCGTTCGCCGAGCTGTGCGAGCCGGCCCGAGGCCTCGAGACCCGTGATCCGCCGGTGGCGGACGACGAGCTCGTTTACGCCGACGACGAGGCCTCT
Organism: Myxococcales bacterium; assembly: GCA_016191785.1. Lineage (GTDB taxonomy): Bacteria > Myxococcota_A > Polyangia > Polyangiales > Polyangiaceae > JADJKB01. The sequence goes on from JACPVJ010000109.1 coordinate 40,060, forward strand.
GGGGAGTGGCCGCCGGTGATGGCGACCCCGTCGCCGGTGATGGCGACCCCGTCGCCGGTGATGGCGACCCCGTCGCCGGTGATGGCGACCCCGTCGCCGGTGATGGCGACCCCGTCGCCGGTGATGGCGACCCCGTCGCCGCGCGACGTGCTCACGCGCCTCGCGGACCGGCCCGAACGCCCCACGCGTCACGAGTACGCTCCGCCCCGTTACGCTCCGAAGAAGAGCGACATCAGCGAGCTGCTCTCGGGCTTCGGTGTGGCCGCGGTACGCACCGATCGCGAGGTGTGCTCGGATCTGAAGGCGCTGGCCGGCGTGGACGAGACCGCGCCGCCGCCGCTGGTGGAGCTCAGCGAGACGCCGCCGCCGGTCGCGGTCGGCGAAGTCGGGCCGTCCGCTCCGGCGTCGCCCCGACCGCGCGAGGAGTCGAACGCGCGGGTCGTCGCCGGCGCCGCTTCGGTGGCGCTGATCGTCGCCGGTGTCGGGCTGGGTTCGATCCCGGTTCGACAGTCCGAGCCCGCGGCCGCCAGCCGTGCGCCGATGAGCGAGCTCGGCAGCTCGGACTCGCCGGCGGCACCCTGCACCGCCGAGCTGACCGTTCGGCAGATCCCCGAGCACGCCCGGACCCGGGTTCGCCGCGCGGCCGACACCACCGTGCTCGCGCCGAGCCGCGTCGTCGGGAGCGACGCCGTGTTCGAAGGCCTGGAGTGCGGGCAGAGCGCCGAGGTGACGGTCGAGCTTCCCGGCCGCGCGCGGTGGATGCGCATCCCGGTCGCCGCCGAAGCGCTCTCCCCCAGCCCCGAAGCGCCCGGGCTGGTGCGCTTCGCCGTCGCGCTGCGCTGACGAAAAGCCCCGTTGCAGGAGCCGGGGGCGACGTGCAATCCTCCGCCCCATGCACGATCAGAACATGGCCATTCTCAAAGGCCTGGTGAGCGTGGCGTGGGCCGACGGCCGTGTCGCCGACGAAGAGCTCGAGGTCATCGAGGCGTTGCTCGACGCGTTCGAGGCCAGCCCGAGCGAGGCCGCCGAGCTTCGTTCGTACGCGAAGACGCCGAAGTCGATCGACGACGTTCCGCTCACCGATCTGAGCCACGACGATCGCCGCGTTCTCTTGCAGCACGCGGTGCTGCTCACCTACATCGACGGCGAGCAGCACGAGAAAGAGAAGCAGCTGCTCGAGGGGCTTTGCGAGAAGCTCCGCATCCCGACGCAGGAAGCGCGGGGAATCATCGAGGCCGCTTCGCAACGGGCGAAGGGGTTCTTGAACCTGCTCTGACTCGCCCGCGGCCGTTCGACCCGCGCCTGAGTCAGCTGCTGGCTTGACCCTTCAGCCGCTCGATCTCTTTCAAGAGCGCGATCGGGCTGAAGGGCTTGGTGTAGTAGGCCGCGGCGCCGGCATCGGCCGCCTTCTTCCGCGACTCGGGGTCGTCGAGGGCGCTGATGATCACCACCGGCAAGTGACGCGTCGCCGGGTCGGACTTCAGCCGCTGACAGACCTCGAACCCGTCGTATTGGCCCGGCAGCATCAGATCGAGCAGGACCAGGTCGAAGCTCTGGGTCATGACCGCGTCGATGGCCTTGGCGCCGTTCGCGACCGCGGTCACCTCGTAGCCCCGCGCTTGGATCAGCGCCTCGATCATCCGGCGGATCGAGTCCTGATCTTCGACGACCAATATGCGCATGCTTCGCGCAGCATAGCCCATGCCGACCGGGGTGTGGGAAGCCCGATCGATGCGCTGCGGCCTCAGGCGCTGCTGAGCTCGACTTCGAAGCGCCCGGCGGCGGTTTCGCCCAGCGAGAGCTTGGCCCCGAGCACCTCGGCGGCGACATCGGCGACGTGCAGCGCCAGGCCCTAGGGCCGCCCGAGCGCGGTCGGATCCATACGCCGGCGCAGGACGTCTGCCCGCGACGCGACGGGGACCGCAGGTCCGCCGTCCTCGACTCGGAGCGCGTAGCCGCGGCCGCGGGCGACGAGCTCGACGCGCACTCGACCGTCGCGAGGCGTGGCGGCGATCGCGTGGTCGATCAGCCCGCGGGCGATGATCGCGAAGGTCGCCCGCGGCACCGAGGCCTCGAGGGACTCGGGGATCGCGACCGCGAGCTCTACGTCGTGGCGGGCCGCCCGGGGCTCGGCCTGGGCCAAGAGCTCGCGGAGCTCGGCGGCCAGATCGATCGGCGCCGCCAGCTCGCCAAGCGGACAGACAGCGAGGCGATCGAGCTCGGCGAACAGCTCTTGGATGGTGGAGATGCGTCGGGTCAGACGCTCGCCGAGATCGGACTCGGCGCCGAGGGCGTGGGCCACCTCGGAGACCTCGCTCCGGGCCTGCTCCAGCCAGCTTCGCATCATGCGCGTGAGCGCGTTCGACGTGCTGACCAGGAGCTCGAGCCGATCGCTGCCCGCCGGCGGGGGCACCGACGCGGCACGCGGCTCGCTCGGCAGCTGCGACGTCTCGGCGAAGGCCACGGCCAGCTCCCGGGCGTAGGCCTCGCCGAGCTGCTGCGCCTGTTCGAGCTCGCGCCGCAGCTCGGCCATCTCGTCGGTGGCGCGGTCGGCCGGTAGGAGCAGCGTCTCGGTTCCGCCCTCGAGCTCGAGGCGACCGCCGTGGCGAGTCGCCATGCGGCTCAGCCAGCGGCGCTCGAGCTCGGCTGTGGCGGAGCTGTCGGGACCGAGCTCGACGCTGATCTTGACCCACTCGCCGTCGCGCTTGATCTCGACGTCGGTGCGGGCCGACTCGCTGTCGAGGGGACCCGAGTTGGTCTGGCTGACCAGGAGGTGGATCATGCGGCGGAGCTCTTGCTCTTCGCCGAACACTTCCGTGCCCGAGCCGGTGTCCATCGCGACCCGGGCGTTGGGCATCACCTCGCAGACCAGCGCGCCGAGGTCGATGCGGCCGCGGCGTGCCGCGGCGCGGGAGCCCATTTGCAGCTCGCCCAGGCGGGCGATGGCCTCGTCCAGCGCGTCCAGGTTGGTCTCGACGGCGGGCGCCTCGTGGATCTCGACCACCGGCCCCGGCGGGGGAGGCTGGGTGAGCTGTTGCACCCCTTCTCTGAGGGCGCGGGCAGCACCCCGCGCTTCCTGTGCCAGGAGCCAGCTGAGCTCCTGCCGGGTGAGGCGGTCTTGAGACACGGGGACGCATCATGCCACCTTCCCGAGGTTCTGACCACGGCTCCGTCGGCCGCGCGGCCGGCCCCCAACGCGCGGCCGCTGACGCGCTAGGATGCGCGGGCGATGGTCTTTCGGCAGCTCGCGGTCTGGGCCGCGCCCCTCGCGGCTCTGTGGTGTGCCTCGGCGTGCGGGTCCGAGGTGCCGAGCCCGTTCGTCGTCGACGCAGGGACCGACGCGGGCGCCGACAGCGACGCCGCGGCCGACGGCGACGCGGACGACCCCAACCTCGGGCCGCCGTGCAAGGACGACGCGCAGTGCGATGACGCCATCGACTGCACCTTCGACGCCTGCGACGAGAAGCTCGGACGCTGCCGCTTCACGCCCGACGACTCGACGTGCCAAGACGCGGTGTTCTGCGACGGGCTCGAGGTGTGCGAACCGAAGCTCGGGTGCCGAGAGGGCACGGCCATCGCGTGCGACGACGGCTCGACCTGCACGATCGACACCTGCATCGAGGCGACGAAGTCGTGCACCAGCGAGCCGCGCGACGCCGACGGCGACGGGGACCCCGACTGGAGCTGTGGCGGCGGCGACTGCAACGACACGAGCGCGGCGGTCTCGAGCAAGCAGCCCGAAGTGTGCGCGAACGCCGTCGACGACGACTGCGACAAGAAGGTGGACGAGGCCGGGTGTACGGCGCCGAAATACGACAAGTGCGCCGACGCGCTGAAGGTGGAAAAGTCGGGTCAGTACGCGCTCTCGCTCGCCGCGGCCTCCGGAGACTACGGCGCGAGCTGCGTGCCGGCCGGCAGCACCACCAAGGACCTGGTGGTCGCGATCGTGGTCCCGCCGGGTGCCCAGCAAGACGTCGACGTGAGCGCCAGCGTGAACGGCGGCGAGATCGCCCTGGCGAGCGTGGCCCAGTGTGGCGTCGCCGGCAGCGAGACGGCCTGCGCCCAGGGCTACGAGCTGCCGAAGGGGGGCAAGCGCGCACGGCTCAGGCTGCGGGCGCTCGCGCCGGGGGCGTACCCGGTGTACGTGATGGGCAGCGGCGCCGCCGACGTCGCGCTCAAGGTGAGCTACCTGCCGGCGACCACCGCCCCGAGCAACGAGACCTGCGGGACCGCGACGCCGATCAGCCCGGGGGTCGCGGTGCAAGCCAGCGTGATCGACGCGAAGGAAGATCTCGGCAGCGCCTGCGTGACCCCCCTCGGCGAGCTGACCTGGGAGGTCACCCTGACCGAGCCGAAGGACGTGCACGTCTGGGCGACCTCCCTCGACGGGGGCGGCAAGCCGGCCCTGGCGCTGTGGAAGCCCGACTGCTCCGATCCCAAACAAGAGCTCGGCTGCAACGTCGCGACCCAGGCTCATCTGTTCGAGCGGGCGCTCCCGGCGGGTAAGTACGTCGTCGCGCTCTCGTCCACCGCCCCGACGGACGTGACGCTGTTGGTCGAGCTCTCGCCGCCCACGGCGGAGCCGGCCGACGAGACCTGCGCTTCGGGCGCCGTGCTGCCCGCGAACACCAGCGTCGACGTCCCGCTGGCGGGCCACACCGACGACGTGAGCCTGGGCTGCGTCGCCGGCGCGGTGGATGCGGCGTACGGTCTGACGTTGCCGGTCACGAGCGACGTGCTCTTGGTCGCGCGCATCTCGGACAACGACGAGGGCGGCGTGTCGCTCGTGAAGCCCGCGTGCGCGGCGCCGGCGGACGTGATCGCGTGCGGCGTCTCGAGTCAAACGCCCCTGCGCGCTCGCGCCCACAAGCTCGCGGCGGGCACCTACCGGGCGGTGGTCGAAACCGCCAACGCCGCGCCCACCACCCTCACTGCCTTCACTCGCCCGGCGACGCCGCCGATCCTGGTGTCGTTCGCCGACACCTGCGCGACGGCGGTGAAGATCCCCTCCGCCGGGGGCTTCTTCCAGGGGAACACGGCCAACGCCAACGCCAACTACGACGCCGGCTGTGACCTCGGCAGCCAAGGTCCGGGCGGCGCCCCCGAGCAGATGCTGAAGCTCGATCTGCCCGGGAAGAAGCGCGTGATCTTGGACATGGCGGGCAGCGCTTACAACACGCTCTTGGTGGTGCGGCGGGCCACCGGCTGCCCGGGACCGGAGGTCGTGAAAGGGTGTGCGGCGGGCTATCAGACCGGGCGGAGTTTCCTCGATCTGACGCTCGACGCCGGCAGCTACTGGGTCCAAGTCGACGGCTACGCTGGGTATTCGGGGCAGTGGTTCCTGGATGCCTTCATTGTCGACCCGTGACCCGTCGGCGCATGATCTCGAGGGCCGAGGGGAACGCACTACCCGACGCGGCGGCGCCGCTTCGCGAGTCGGGAGGCCTTGCGCAGGCTCTCGACGTCTGCGAGATCTTGCGGTCGGCCCGCCGCGCGCTTGGCGCGAATCAGATCCGGTCGAGAAATGACCGGTACGCGCCGCTTCGCGTCCAGCCGCGCGTGGACCCGATTGGCCCACGCACGCCGGAACGTGACGCCGGCGATCCGAGTCAGGATGTCGATTCGGAGCGGAGCACGCCCGAGCACCCAGCCCGGTCCCGCGACCGCGAGGTCGGATGGGGCGGGCGCCACCGTACCAAAACCGAAGTCAGTGAGCGCCGCGCGCAGCCGCCGACCGTTTGCGACCGTCGCCTCCACGAGCACGTCCAGGTCCTTGGTGAACCTCGGCTCCGCGTGCGCGGACACTGCGAGGCCGCCGATCAGGAGGAACCTCACGCGGTGATCGATCAACGCGCACAAGAACTCGTGCCAGTCTCGCCCGAGTGACGCTGTTTCCATACCAGCTCCGCCGTAACTGCTCGACCAACGAGAGCCGCTGCTCCATCGACAGGAGAGCGGTGTCGGCCCGGGCGATGGACTCGGCCTCTTCGCTGGAATCGACTCTGCGGATGACCCGCTCGATGGGCATGCCGGGGCCGAGTGTGGCCGATCCCGTCGAGGCACGCCAGAGTCTGTCGCGAGAGCGCCCGGGCCGGAGACACCGGGTCCAAGTCGACGGCTACGCTGGGTATTCGGGGCAGTGGTTCCTGGATGCCTTCATTGTCGACCCGTGACCGCGATTGGCCTTATCCTCGTCGGCGCATGATCTCGAGGGGCATCGGTGTCGCGCTCGCGCTGCTTCTGGCGGCCGGCGTGGCGCACTCCGAGAGCCTCCGGCCCGAGCCGGCGCGCGCCCAGGTGATCGCCCGCCGCGGTGTCCGCGCCGACGGCCTGACCGCCGCCGAGCAAGCCCGCCTGCTGGGCGGTGAGACCATCAGCCGGCCGATGGTGGTGGCGGCGGGGCAAGAGCGGTGGGTCGGCGGCGTGTCGTATCAGGTGGTGCGGGCTCGGCCGGCCGAGGTCCTGGCGGCGCTCGGCAACATCGCCGAGCTGCCGCAGATGCTTCCGCGTACCAAGGCGGCGCGCCTGGTCGACGTCACGCGGCGTGGCGCGCGGGTGGAGCTGACCCAGGGCAACCAGCTGGTGGACACCACCTACACCCTGCTGATGAAGCGCCGCGGGCAGAGCGAGCTCCGCTTTCGCCTCGACCCGTCCCGCCCCCACGGCATCAAGGACCTGTGGGGCTTCGTGCGGGTGCGCTCCCTCGGCCGCGGCCAGACGCTGGTGACCGTGGCGGTGGCCCTCGACGTGGGCCCCGGCCTGGTCCGGACGCTGTTCGAGGACCGGATCCAGCGGGTGATCCTCGATACCCCGCGTCAGATCCGGGACTACCTCGAGCCCCGGGCCCTGGCGCGGCGGGAGCTGCCGGCGAGCCCGTCGCGGATGTGAGAAGGGTCCAGTCGGGCTCAGACTCACGAACCGCCGCCGCCACCCTTGCCGGGGTGGTGCTCGTCGTACAGCGACGGGTAGGCGCACTTCGAGCGAGCATTGATGATGCGGTAGGCGATGAGGGGGTCGACCTGATCGTCGTGGTCGAACGAGTCGCTGTAGTCCAGGAACCCGAACCACATTTCGTCCTGGTGGCGCACCAGGTGAAGATTGCGGGCGTCGAGGGCCGGGATCCCTTCCGGGCAGGTGTCCGTTCTCGCGCAGGACTCGCGCAGGAAATGGCGGACGAGCGGGCGTCGCTGCAGCGCCGAGTCGTCCCGGATCTCCAGCGCATCCAGCCGGAGGCCGCTGATTGCCGCGACCATCTGCCAGCCTCCCTGGGCTCGCGCCAGAACGCGGCGACCGAGTCCCCACGCCCCGTCGTCTCCGGACGGGAGCACGAGAGCGTCCGCGCTCGGAGCAAAATCGTCGAGCGGTTGGACGTAGCTGTCGTAGTCGATGTCATGCCCCATCCAACTGACCGCCCCGCGCTCCCCTTCCAGTGCGACCGCGGGCCACCCGGAGAACTTCGACGACTCTGCAGGAACTCCCTGCGCCGCAACCTCTCGGGCGAAGTACGGGTCATCGGGGAAGAGCGGTGTCCGATCCCGCAGATGCCCGCTCAGCAAGACTCCAGTCGCGCCCGGGCTGGCAAATACGGTCGTGCCCGTCACCGGATCGGTCGCGACGAAGAAAGCGTCCTGCACGACGGCGGAGGACGCGACCACGTCGGGTCCGGACAGCAGCGTGCCGTCGGGCGAGAGCCGAACCAAGCGAATGCCCCAGTCTTGCAGTCCGGGGTTGCTGAGCCCGAAGTGCAACGCGAAGGCCTCGCCGTCCCAGGCGATTTCCCAGAGGGATATCTCCGGCCAGGGAGGGGTCCAGATCTTCTGGCTTGCCGGGTCGGTGAGGCTCCCCAACAACACGCGCTCTTCGGGCTCTTGCTGCGGTGACTCCCTGTAGCGGAACCCGACCGCGAACATCCCATCGGCGTTTGCCGCGACGTCGTCCAAAGAGCCCGAGTACGCCAAGCGCAGATCCTGTGGGAACACGTCGTACACCGCCTGCTTGGCCGGAGCGCCGTCCGGCACCGAGAAGGAAGTGACCAAGAGGTGGGCGGTGCCTCGGTCGGAATCGCCCGGCGAAGGCGTCACGGCGGTCCATGCCACGTGGACGCCCTGCGCGTCGCGCCAGAACGGGTGGACCGGCAAGGTCACACCTGGTGCAAACATCTTCCACCCGCCGTTCGCCGGCAGCAGCGCCGAGCTCACCCTGTACTCGACGCATGCACTCCCCGTGTCGCCACCGGCTCCGCCCCCGCCCGGGACGCACACGCAGGGCTCGTCGGGCTCGGCGCTCGCCTCCTCGCCGTCGCTGCAACCGGCCAGGCTCAACGCCAATAGCGCGAAGCGGATCCAGGGCGCGCGCGCGGTCGGCGCGTAGCGTGTGAGCGCTGCACTTTGCCCAGACGCGGGTCGAATCAAAGCCCGATGCCCTCGGCGTCGGCCCAGACTGCGAGCGATCGCTCCAGCTCGAGGGCGGCATCGAGCGCCTCGCGGGCTTTGTGCTCGTTCGGAGTGTGCAGCAGCGCCCAGGCCTTGGTCTTCTCGGCGGCGATCTTGTTCAGTGAGACCAAGGCCACGGTCGCGCGCTTGTCGTGCTTCTGCGTCAAGAGCACGAGCATCCTCGCCTTGGACTGGGCGACGCGCACCAGCGAGCTCGTGATCAAGGTCCGCGCCGCCTGGTGCTCGCCGCCGTCGAGGCGGTCGAGAGCCCGCTCTTCGAGCGCGATCGCCTCGTCGAGGTCGGTCTGGGCCGCGATCCGAAGCGGCAACACGACCGGAGGTGACTCGTTGCCTGCGCCATCCCTCACCTTGACCCAGATCGCAGCCGTCGGTTGGTCCGCCAAGGTCAGTGTGGGCCGCGAAGCGAACGGCTGCCAGGTCGCGCCCTGGAAGTCGGAGCGCAGCGCGACCATCATCGACGGCGTTCCCGTGCTCGCGACTCCGTCGCACACCGGCCCGTGACCGCGCTGTCGCCCCGGCTCGTCGGTGGCCGTGAGCCCAAGCTCCACCCTTCGCGTTCGCGTCCAGGTGCGATCATCGGCGATCTGGACGCTCACTTCCGGTGCGATCGGATCCCGCCGCGGGATCACGCAGGTGGGGGCGGACCAAGGGCCGGCGTGGCCAGACACCGATACCCGGGTCCGGAAACAGGTTCGCCGCCGCCGTCGCTGTCCGCTTGCAGCGGATCGGTGTGGGAGAAGAATTCCTCCCGATTGGACAGCCCGTCACCGTCTGGATCCGCTTCATCATCCGCCGATCCGGGGTTGGTGCCCTAGAGCCGCCGCGATCGCAGCCATCCGACCACCCTCGCCATCACGCCTCCTCCACCTGCGATGCCAACAGAGTCGAATCGTTCGGTCAAGGCGTCGGGAGTCGGTGCCAGCCTTGATCGAAAGTCCCGAGGCTGTGCTCGGTCGGCGGCGCCCGGGAGAAGTGTCGGTGTCAGGGGCGGGGGCGGTGACGGCGGCGGCGACCGTGTCGGGATCTGTCCCCCAACCGATGGCGCCGCCCGGGCCGCGAAGAACGCGACGCCGAGCGGCGCGTCGGCGCTTCGAAGAATCGCATCGGTGAGCGCCTTTCGCACGACCCGCCTGCCGCCGGGCGGGCGAAAGGCGCGAAGTGCGAGGCCTCTGCCCCACGCGCAGCTCGTGCGGGCGCAGTGCCAGCCCACACGGGCTGGCACGAGCCTGCTTCACGCAGCACCGCCACTGCCGCGCGCACCGTCACCGCCGCCGTCCCGGCCACCGCCACCGCCGCAGGCACCGCCACCGCCGCAGGCATCGCCACCGCCACCATCCTCGCCCCGTTCCGAATTCGTACGAGCGACGCCTTCCCCCCCGCGGCCGCCCGAGCGCAGCGAGGCCGGACGCAAGGGGGGGAACGCCCGCCGCGAGGCCGCATCGCGGCCGAGGCCGGGCGAGGCGGGGGCACCCCGCCAGAGCCCCCAACTGATCGATGACGCGTCGCTCTCTTCCCACGCGCCGGGTAGCGCGCGGTCACGCCGGAAAATGCGCTCGAGTCGACCCGCGTCTGCTCGGATCTTTCCATGTCGGGCCGGCAGCGGTTATAGAAGAGCCGCTGCCATGCTCGCGCGCGTCCTGGTCGTCACGCTCAACACCTATCGCGAAGCGGTGCGTGCACGCGTGCTCCATGGCCTGTTCGGCCTGGCCCTCGGGACCGGCGCCTATGCCCTGGTCGTCGGCCAGTTCGCGCTCCGCGACACGCTCCGAGTGGTCAGCGACCTCGGGGCGGCGTCCATCTCGCTCTACGCCATCATCGTCGCCATCGTTCTGGGCGCGACCAGCCTGTATCGCGAGCTCGAGCTCAAGACCGTGTTCCCGATCCTGGCGCGCCCCATCCGCCGCTCCGAGTACCTGGTGGGGAAGTACCTGGGCACCCTGCTCACCCTGACCGTGTTCGTCGCCGCCAACGCCGGCGCGCTGCTCTTGGCGCTCGCCGCCCTGTCCGGCGCGAGCCTCGCGCTCGCGCTCGGTTGGGGCCTGGGCGGCGCGGCCATCGCCGGGGTCGTCGCGTACAAAAGGCCCCGCCTCGGTACCTACGCGCCGATCGTGTGGGCGGCGGCGATGCTGGTCGGGGGCTGGTTCTTGTCCAGCGGCGCCCTCGACGACCGTCGCGTGATCCTGGGCTCGGCCGCGCTCACCGTCTGCGAGGTCGCGATCGTCGCGGCCATCGCCAACGTGTTCGCCTCGTTCTCGTCGCCGTTCCTCACCGCGGTGTTCACCTTCGGCGTGTTCATCGTGGGGCGATCGGCCGACACGCTCGCGCGGCTGCCGCATCGAGTCTTCGGCAAGGCCATCCAGACCGCGGGCGAGCTGACCAGTCGGGTCGTGCCGAACCTGATGCTCTACGTCCCGCCGCGGACGTTGCTCACCGGCGAGGCCTCGTCGGTCCCCCTGGGCGAGTACTTGTCGTTGGCGGCGCTCTCGTCGCTGGCGTGGGCCGCGGGGTTGCTCGCCTTCGCGAGCCTGGTGTTCCGACGACGCGACTTCCTATGAGCTCCGCCAAGATCTTGCGAAGCTGCGCGGTCGGCCTCTTGCTGATCGTGCTCGGCGTCGCAGGGCTCACCGCGCGGGCTGTCCGCGAGGGCGAGCGCCAGATGCGCGAGAGCGACCAGGCCTTCCACCGCGCCGATCTCCCCGGCGCGCTCTTGCACGCGCGGGCCGCGGCGGTGATGTACGCACCGGGGGCGCCGCACGTGCGGCGGGGCTACGAGCGCATGATCGCCATCGCGGTCGGCGCCGAGGCAGCCGGCCAGAGGCGCGTCGCCGAGGCGGGCTGGCGCTCGGTCCGGGGCGCCGCCCTCGAGACGCGTCACCTGTGGATCACGCACCGCGCCGAGCTCGCCCGCGCCGACGACAACCTGGCGCGGCTCGCCCAGGCGCCGGAGGGGGTCGAGAGCGCCGACCCCAAGCTGGTGGTCGCGCGGGCCAAGAGCGCGTTGGCCCATGACGACGCGCCGAGCACGCCGTTCGTGGCCGCGCTGGTCGTGGGCTTTCTGCTCGCGCTCGGCGGCCTGGGCGTCGTCGGCTTCTCGGGCGTGACGCCCGAGGGCAAGGTGGTCCTCGGCCGGGCGAAGCTCGGGCTCGCGCTCTCGCTCTTGGGCGCGGCGATGTGGACCTTCGCGGTGTACCGGGCGTGATGGACGACAAGCTCGCCCGCGCCCTCTCCCGGTTCGCCGAACATCTGGCCGGCGAGCGTCGCGCGTCGGCGCACACCGTGCAGGCCTACGCCAGCGACCTCGCCCAGCTCTCGAGCTTCGTGCGTGCCAAGAGCAAGCGCGCGCTCGGCCCCGAGGACATCGACAAGCTCACGCTGCGCGCCTGGCTCGGCGAGCTCAGCCGCACCCGCTCACCCACCAGCATTGCCCGCAAGCTGGCCAGTGTGCGGGCGTTCTTCCGTTACCTGGCCCGGGAGGGTGAGGTGCGAGAGAACCCGGCCGAGCTTCTGGCAACGCCCAAGGTGCGCCGCAAGCTGCCCGCCTTCTTGTCGGTGGACGCCGCCGCGCAGGTGATGGACGCGCCGGCGCCCTCGGCGCGCACGACGCCGAGCGAGCAAGCGCGCGACCGCCTGATGCTCGAGCTGCTCTACGGCTCGGGGCTGCGGGTGAGCGAGCTCTCGGGTCTCGACCTGGACGCGATCTTCCTCGAGCAAGGCGAGATCCGGGTGCTCGGCAAGGGCCGGAAGGAACGGATCGTCCCGCTCGGCAGCCGAGCACGCGCGGCCCTCGAAGCCTACCTGCCGCTCCGCCCCGAGCTCCGGCACCCGAAGAGCGACGCCCAGGATCCGCGGGCGCTGCTCTTGACTCGCCGCGGGACGCGGCTCGGTGTCCGGCGCGTGCAGGTGCTGGTCCAGCGCTACGGCGCCCTCGCCGCCGGGCGACCGGACTTGCATCCCCATGCGCTCCGGCACACATGCGCCACGCACATGCTCGAAGGCGGCGCCGACCTGCGCGCGATCCAGGAAATGCTGGGCCACAGCAGCCTCTCCACCACCCAGCGCTACACCCACGTGTCGCTCGATCAGCTGCTGGGCGTGTACGACCGCGCCCACCCGCTGGCGAAGAAGAAGCGAGGCTCCGATGGCTGAGAAGCTGTCGCGCGTCGTCGCCGCGTCGTCGGGGGCCGCGGTGGCCGGCGGGGTCGCGGCCTTCTTGGAAGCGCGCTGGGTGCGCGCGGGGCAGGCCGAGCCGCCCGAGCTCGTGTCGGCGTTTCTGGCCGCTGCGGGTGTCACCTGGCCGGTGGCGCTCGCGGTCGGCGTCGGCGTCGGGGTGGCGTCGGTGTTCTTGCATCCGTCGGCCGCGCCGTCGTTCGGTCGGCTCTCGCGCGCCCTCGATCCGGCCGAGGGCCGAGGCGAGCGCGCGCTGCTCTGCTTCTTCGCGCCGCTCTTGGCGGTGGGGTGGCTCGTGGTCGCGGCGCGGCTCGGGCTCGCGTTCTTGGCCTCGCCGCTCGCAGCCAAACCGAGCGCCGCGGCCGGCGTGCTCGGCAGCGCCCTCGCACTCTTGGCGCTCTACGCGCTGGTGCTCGGCGGCGCGCGCCTGCTCTCGGGCAGGGTCCCGGTCTCGCTCCGCCCGACCTGGGCGCTGGGCGCGGGGGTCGGCCTGGCCGCCCTGCTCTTCGGCTACGCCGTGGTCACCGGCACCACCAGCGGCGCCGGCGGCACCCTGGCGATCTTCGGCGTGCTCAAGCGGGACGAGCTCGATCTGCGCGCACCCGGGCTGCTCGCGCTGATTGCCGCCGCGGCGTACCTGGCCCCGGCGGCGCTGCGACGCGTGCCGGTGCCGGCCCTCGCTGCCGTGGCCGTCTTGCCAGCGCTGCTCTTGGTCCGGGCCGCCGGGGGCGGGCTTGCCGACCGCAAGCTCGCGCTCGCCGCCGAGCGCGCCATGCCGCTCACCAAGCTGGTGGTCGGCCGGCTGCGGAAGCTGACCGACGCCGACAAAGACGGGTTCTCGGCCCGCTTCGGCGGCGGCGACTGCGACGATCGGAACCCGAAAGTGAACCCGGGCGCCGAAGATCTGCCGGGCAATGGCCTGGACGAGGACTGCTCGGGGCGCGACTCCGAAGCGGTGAAGCTCGAGCCCGCCGAGCCCGCGGTGCCGACCGATCTGCGGCAGGCGGCGCTGGCGAAGATCCCCGAGAAGCTGAACGTCGTCGTGATCAGCATCGACACGCTGCGCTTCGACCTGGGCTACATGGGTAACCCGCGGCCGGTGTCGCCCAAGATCGACGCGCTGGCTCAGCGGAGCGTGGTCTTCGAGAAGGCGTACGCGCTGGCCTCGTACACCAGCAAGAGCCTGGCGCCGGCGCTGATCGGAAAATACCCGAACGAGACCCACCGCGGCTGGGCCCACTTCAACCGCTTCGGCAAGAACGACACCTTCGTCGCCGAACGCCTGCAGAAGGCCGGCATCCGCACCCTCAGCGTGCAGGGCTACTGGTACTTCTTCCAGGAGGGCGCCGGCTTCGAACGCGGCTTCGACCTGATCGACAGCTCGGCCGCGCCGAAGAACGTCCAGGTCGAGGGGGACCGCAGCTACAACTCCGAGAAGCTCTCGGACGCCGCCATCGCTCTCTTCGGCAAGCCCGAGCAGGCCGAAAAGCCTTTCTTCATGTGGGTGCACTACGTGGACCCCCACGCCGAGTACGTGAAGCACGAAGGGTTCGACTTCGGCGGCACGGGGCGCGACCTGTACGACAGCGAGGTCGCCTACGTGGACCACCACGTGGGTCGGCTGCTCGAGGCGATCGCAGCGAGCCCGGCCAAGGACCGGACCGCCATCGTGATCACCAGCGACCACGGCGAGGCCTTCGGCGAGCACGGCATGCTGCGACACGGCTTCGAGGTCTGGGAAGAGCTGATCCGGGTGCCGCTGATCGTGTACGTGCCGGGACTGCCGCCCCGGAGGGTGAGCGCGCGGCGCGGGGCCGTCGACCTGGTCCCCACGGTGCTCGACTTGCATCGCCAGCCCGCGCCGAGCGGGGAGGGGACCGACTTCCTGAGCGGGAGCTCGCTGCTCCTCGATCTGGTCCAGCCCGCCGGCTACGAGCCCAAGCCGCGGATCGTGTTTTCTCACATGACCGCCGGGCCGAACAACGCCGACCGCCAGGCCTTCATCGACGGACCGAACAAGCTGATCGTCAGCGACGGTCGCCCCCTGGGCCTCTACGACCTGGAGCAAGACCCGGCCGAGAAGAAGGACCTGCTCGACGACGCAGCGCTCAAGGAGAAGGTCATGGGCCGCTATCGCGCGTTCTTCAAGGGTCTGCGCGAGGTCAAAGTGAAGCCGCAGTGAACCCTTCACCGGGGTGGGTGGCTCCCACCGGCTGGAGCCCATCATGTCCAGCGCAGCCAAGGTCGCGGAGTTCGACCTCGAGATCGAGCAAGTCGACGGTTACCAGTTCCGCGTGAAGTTCGACAAAGAGCAGTACGCCGACCTGCTGCTCGACGAGCCCCATCCGCTCTCGTCCGACGTGGCCCCGAACGCGTCGCGCATCTTGGCGGCCTCCATCGGCAACTGCCTGTCGGCGAGCCTGGTGTTCTGCATGGCCCGGGCCGGCGCGCCGATCGAGTCCATCCGCACCCAGGTCCACGTCGAGCTCGTTCGCAATCAAGAGCGGCGCCTGCGCGTCGGGCAGGTGGCGGTCAAGCTGATGCCCAAGCTCGGGCAAGACCGCGCGAAGTACGCCAAGTGCCTGGAGACCTTCGAGGACTTCTGCGTGGTGACCCAGAGCGTGCGTCAGGGGCTCGACGTGACGGTGTCGGTCGAGCCCGTCTGAGGCTTGCCCTCGCGAATGTCGGCCAGCACCCCACGCAAGAACGGGGCGCCCCGCACGATCAACGCCAGCGCGCTCACGGCTTGCCACACCAGGCTGAAGCCCAAGATGCGTTCGGCCGGCGCCCACGGGGTGAGCAAGAGCCACGCGCCCTGCACCGCGCCGAAGCCGGCGACGTTGATCGGCAGTGACGCGACCACCAGGATCACCGGCATGTACGAGAGCATCACCGTCAGCGGGATGTCCAAGCCGAACCAGCGCGCCGCGAGCCACGTGGCACTGGTGGTGGTGGCGTGCTGGCAGATGCGGATCGCGAGCTGCCCCAGGCCGCGCTTTCGCCCGACTCGGGTCCAGATCTGCAAGAACCCGAAGCGCTCGACGCGCGTCGCCGGGACCAACACGACTGCAGCCACCACCGTGAGCGCGACGCCCAGCACCACCGGCAGCACCGCGCCCGGGACCGCCGGGCGGAAGATGCCGATCACCAGCGCTGCGTACAGACAGACCGAGCCGAGCTCGCTCAAGATGATGTAGAAGATCAGGCCGCCGGCTTGGCCCGCGGCGAGCCGCGTGCGACGGGCGACCCAGGTGGCGTACATGCCCTGGCCGAGGGCGTAGTGCACGATGTGCAGCACGACCGCCGCGGCCTTGCCTCGGGCGATGGCGAGGTAGCTCGGGGTCTCTGCCTCGGGCAAGAGTCCCCGGAGCACCGTGCGGTCCGCCGCCGCGACCCAGCCGAGCGACGCGAAGTAGGTCGCGAGCGCCAGGGGGATGAGCGGCCAGGCTCGCCCCTTGGCCATCTCGGCCCAGATGGCGCTGATCGAGTACTGGCGACTGATGAACGCGATCACCAGTCCGGCGATCACGTACGGCATGAGCCACGACAGCCAGGTGCGCAGCCGTCGCTGAGCCGGAGGGGTGGCCTCGCCGGGAATCAGAGCTCTCCCGCGAACGCGTCGGCCTGGGCGAGCAGACCGGGGAGCCCCCCGGTGTGGATGAACAGCACGCGCCGAGGCTTGGGCTCGAGCTTCGACAGCCCGAAGAGCGCCTTGCCGGTGTACACCGGATCGACCAAGAGCCCGGTGCGGCGCGCGACCTCGACGATGAAGCGGCGCTGCTCGTCGCTCGCCACCGCATACGCCGGGCCCTTGAAGCGGTCGACCACGGTGAGCTTGGCGCGGCGATCGAGCTCCGGCGCCAGGCGCTGGGCGTCCACCACGATGCGCCCGACCACCCGCTCGAAATACGTGGCGTCGTCGCAGACCGCCATCGCGTGGGCCTCGGCGGCCACCTCCCACTCGCTGGCGCCCAGGGCGATGCCGGCCGCGGTGCCGCCCGAGCCGCAGGCGAAGACCACGCTGTCGAAGGGCTCGGGGCCGCCCCCGAGCCCGAGATCGAGCTGCTGCCGGACCTCGCGCATGGCGTCGACGTACCCGAGGGAGCCGAGCGCATTCGAGCCGCCCTCGGGGATCACGTAGGGGCGCGCGCCGCGCGAGGCGAGCTCGGCGGCGGCGCGGGCCATCACCGCGCCGCGGCTGCGGTAGTCGTCGGGCGAGATCAGCCGGATCTCGGCGCCGACCAGCCGGTCGAGCAGGACGTTGCCGCTCGGCGCCGGCGGAAGGCTGGGCGTGGCGGTGCGCAGGAAGAGGCACGACGCGAGGCCGAGGCGCGCCGCGACGATGGCGGTCGCGCGGGCGTGGTTCGACTGGAGCCCGCCGCAGGTGAGTACCACGCTCGCGCGCTCGGCCAGCGCCTCGGCCATCAGGTACTCGAGCTTGCGCAGCTTGTTGCCGGCCTCGGCCCCGCCGGTCATGTCGTCGCGCTTGACCCACACCTGGGTGCCGATCAGCGCGTCGAGCGCGTCGGAGCGCCAGAGCGGCGTGGGCAAGTGGGCGAGCGCGAGCTTGTCGCGCATCAGCCCACCGTCACGAGGAGTGCGCCGCCCTCGACGGCGTCGCCGGGGGTCACGTGGACCTTCTGCACCACTCCGGCGCGAGGTGCGGCGAGCTCGTTCTCCATCTTCATCGCCTCGACCACCACCACCGGCATGCCCGCGGTCACCTCGTCGCCCTCGGCGACCAGCAGCTTGACGACCTTGCCCGGCATGGGGGAGAGCACGTTGCCCTCGCTGCCCTCTCCCGATTTGCTGCGCACGCTGCCGGCGGCACGCATCCGCGCGCTCTCGACGGTGACCCGGGCGCGCCGACCGCTGAGCCACGCGCCCACCTCGGGCAGCTCGCCCTCGAGCACCACGTCGAGCACGCGCTCGCCGAGCTGCAGGGTGCGCACCTTGCCGGTGCGCGTGAGCCGTGCCGGGAGCACCCGGCCGCTGGCTGAGTCGGCGTCGGCCGAGTCGAGCAGGCGGACCTCGTGGTGCCCGCCCGGGAGCTCGGCGACCTCGACCACGTGCTCCACGCCGTCGATGTTGACGAAGTAGCGCATTTTTCGCGCAACCTAGCCCACCGCGCGGCGCGTCGCGACAGAAATTAGCGGTCGCACCGCCGCCGAGAGTGGGTGCATCCTCTGGGGCGCGTGCCATGAAGATCCGCGTCGATGCCATGCCAGGCCCGGGGCAGGCCGAGCTCGTGGAGCGCAAAGGGCTCGGTCACCCGGACACGATCTGCGATGCCCTGGCGGAAGAGCTCTCGCGCGCCCTCAGCCAGTTCTACCTCGAGCGCTTCGGCACGGTGCTGCACCACAACGTCGACAAGGCGCTGCTCGTGGGGGGCGTCGCGCGCCCCCGGTTCGGCGGCGGCGAGGTGATCGAGCCGATCGAGCTCCACCTGGCGGGTCGGGCGGTGACGCGGGTGGGAAGCGATCAGGTCCCGGTCACCGAGATCGCGCTCCGCTCGGCGACAGAATGGCTGAAGCAGAACCTGCGCGGGCTCGACGTCGAGCGGCACGTTCGCATCGTGACCCACGTCCGACCGGGCTCGCTCGATCTCTCGGAGCTCTTCCAGCGTCGCGAGCGCGCGCACCGAGTTCTGGCCAACGACACCTCGATCGGCGTGGGCTTCGCGCCGCTGTCGGCCCTCGAGCAGGCGGTGCTGGCGGCGGAGCGCGCGCTGAACGAGCCCGGGTTCCGCGACCTTCATCCCGCCGGGGGCGAAGACGTGAAGGTCATGGGCCGCCGCGACGGCGCACGCGCGGCGCTGACCGTGGCGCGCGCCTTCGTCGACCGACACCTGCCGGACCTCGACGCCTACCTGGCGGCAAAGGAAGTGGTCCGAGCCCGGGTCCGCGCGGTCGCCGCCGCGGCCTTCGACGAGCTGACGGTGACGGTCAACGCCGGGGACGATCCGGCCCAGGGCACGGTGTACCTCACCGTCACCGGGCTCTCGGCCGAGGCCGGCGACGACGGTCAGGTGGGCCGGGGCAACCGTGTGAACGGGCTGATCACGCCCTATCGACCGATGAGCCTCGAGGCCGCCGCCGGGAAGAACCCCGTCAGCCACGTCGGCAAGCTGTACAACCTGGTGGCAGCGGACGCAGCTCAAGCGCTGTGCTCCGAGCTCGAGGGCGTGCTCGGGGCCGAGGTGTACCTGGTGAGCTCGATCGGTCGACCGATCGACGAGCCGGACCTCGCACAAGCGCGGCTCTGGCTCCGTGACGGCGCCGAGCTCTCGTCGTTGGCCCCGCGGGCGGGCGAAGTGGTGGGGCAGGCCCTGGCCCGCTTGCCCGCGCTCTTGCCGCAGCTGCTTCGCGGTGACATTCGAGTGTACTGAGCATGACCGAACCGAAGCCCCTCTCGTCGTCCGAGCTCCGCCTGCGGTGCGATCCGGCGTCGCTGCCCTTCGAGTCCACGCTCGAGCTCGAGCCCCTCGAAGGGCCCCTGGGGCAAGATCGCGCGGTGGAAGCGGCGCGCTTCGCCGTGGCGCTGCGCCGGCCGGGCTACAACCTGTTCGTGCTCGGGCCCAGCGGGTTCGGCAAGCACGCCTTCGTGCGTCAGATCTTGGACGAGGCGGCGAGCAGCCGCGACGTGCCACCGGACGAGTGCTACGTCTTCGACTTCTCGGCCGCAGCGCGGCCGCGTGCGCTGCTGGTGCCCGCCGGGCGCGGTCGCGAGCTCTCTTCCGACATGGCCAAGCTGGTCGAGGACCTGCGGGCGGCCATCCCCGCCGCCTTCGAGTCCGACGACTATCGCGCGAAGCTGACGCGGATCGAAGACGAGCTTCGCGCGCGCCCCGAGAAGGTCTTCCACGAGGTCGAAGAGCGGGCCAAGCAGGCGGGTATCGCCATGATCCGCTTGCCCAGCGGCGTGGGGTTCGCGCCGGTGAAGAACGGCGAGGTGCTGGCGCCCGACGAGTTCGAGAAGCTGCCCGAGGCCGAGCGCAAGGGCTTGGAGAAGACCGTGGGCGAGCTCCAGGCCGCGCTCCAGGCGGGGCTGCGCGAGCTGCCGCGCTGGGGCAAGCAGGCGCGCGACCAGGTGCGCGAGCTGAACCGCGAGGTCACGCGTTACGCGGTCGATCAGCTGGTCGACGACGTGACCCAGCGCTACCTCGATCTGCCGAAGGTTGCGGCCTACCTCGAGGCGGTGCGGGCGGACGTGATCGACAACGCCGACGCGTTCCGCCGCGACGAGGAGAAGAGCCCCCTGGGCGAGCTGAGCTTGGGCAAGCGCCCGTTCCAGCGCTACAGCGTCAACCTGATCGTGGACCACTCGGCGGCCACCGGTGCGCCGGTGATCTACGACGATCGTCCGGCCATCGACAATCTCTTGGGGCGCGTCGAGCACCGCGCCGAGCTCGGCGCCCTGGTCAGCGACTTCACCTTGATCAAGGGCGGCAGCCTGCACCGCGCGAACGGTGGGTACTTGATGCTCGACCTGAAGCAGCTCTTGATCCACCCCCACGCCTGGGAGGCGCTCAAGCGCGCGCTGTTCGCGAAGGAGATCCGGATCGAGTCGCTGGGGCAGATGCTGGGGTTCTCAGCCGGCGCGACCCTCGACCCCGAGCCGGTGCCGCTCGACCTGAAGGTGGTGGTGATCGGCGATCGCTATCTGTTCCACCTCTTGGCCGAGGTCGACGCCGACATCGGCGAGCTCTTTCAGGTGGTGGCCGACTTCGACGATCGCATCGATCGCACCGCGGACAACGACCTGGCCTATGCCCGGCTCGTGACCACGCTGGCGCTGCGCGACGGCCTGCGCCCGCTGGGGCGCGACGCGGTGGCGCGGGTGCTCGAGCAGAGCGCGCGCAACACCGGGGACTCGCGCAAGCTCTCGACGCGCGTGCGCGACCTGGCGAACCTGCTCCACGAGTCCGAGCACTATGCGAGCGAGCGCGGTGGGGACTTCATCTCGGCGGCGGACGTCGAGCGGGCGGTCGAGGCGCGCACCCGCCGGCAAGACCGGCTTCGCGAGCGCCTGCACGAGCAGATCTTGCGCGACACCCTGCTGATCGACACCAGCGGCCAGAAGATCGGCCAGGTCAACGGGCTGTCGGTCCTCGAGTTCGGCGGCTTCGCCTTCGGGATGCCGACGCGCATCACCGCCACCGCGCGGGTCGGCGACGGCAAGGTGGTGGACATCGAGCGCGAGGTCGAGCTCGGCGGCGCCTTGCACTCCAAGGGCGTGCTGATCTTGTCCAGCTACTTCGCCGCGCGCTACACGCGCCACATCCCGCTCTCGCTCTCGGCCAGCCTGGTGTTCGAGCAGTCGTACGCCGGGGTCGAGGGCGACAGCGCCTCGCTGGCCGAGCTGTGCGCGCTCATCTCGGCGCTGTCCGGCGTGCCGGTGAAGCAGAGCATCGCCATGACGGGCTCGGTGAACCAGCACGGCGTGGTGCAGGCCATCGGCGGCGTGAACGAAAAGATCGAGGGCTTCTTCGACATCTGCCGCGCGCGGGGGCTCTCGGGCGACCAGGGCGTGATCATCCCGAAGAGCAACGTACCGCACCTGATGCTGAGGCCCGACGTGGTCGCGGCGTGCGAGGCCGGCCAGTTCGCCGTCTACCCGGTCGAGAGCGTGGACGACGCGGTGCAGGTGCTGACCGGGCTGCCCGCCGGCGAGGCGGGGGACGACGGCGACTTCCCGGATGGCACGGTGAACGCCCGGGTGCTCGAGCAGCTGATCGAGTTCGCGGTGATCGGCGAGAGCTTCGGCAAGCTGGTGAAGGTCGGCGGCGACGCGGACGAAGAACCCGAGGCCGAGGACCCGCACGAGAGCAACTGATGGCGCGCGTGGTGGTGGGCTTCGCTTCGGCGGCCAGCGAAGAGCTGGCGGAGGCCGCCGCGTGCGTGGCGCGGGCGCTCGAGGGCGAGCTCTACGGTGTGTTCGTCGAAGAGCTGTCGGTGCTCCGCCTGGCCGAGCTCCCCTTCACCGCGCTGATCGAGCACTCGGGGCGCGCTCGCGCGCTCGACGTCGAGCACCTCGAGGCGCTGCTCCGAGTCGCCGCCGCGCGCGCCCGGTCCGAGCTCGATCGGGCCGCCCGCCGGCAACGCGTCCCGGTCTCATTTCGGGTGACGCGGGGGCGGCTCTTGGGGGAGCTCACGGCGGCGGCCGGGGCCACGGATCTGATCCTGATCGACGGCTGTCACCCCGCCCCGCGGGCGACCGGCAGCGGTCCGGTGACGGTCGTTGGGCGCGATCCAGCCGGGTTGCAGCCGCTGCTCGATCTGAGCGCGGCCGTCTCGGGGGCCGAGAGCGTGATCGCGATCGTCTCGGACGAATGCCGAACCAGCGCCACTGCCTGGGCGGCCAAGGGTGGTCACCGATTGTTGCTCCGCCGGCTCGAGCCGGGCCCCGCCGAAGCGCTGGCTCGGGTCATCGAGCGGGGCGCACCCCGGATGGTCCTGCTCAATGCGGCGGAGTGGACCGAATCGGACCTCTCGACGCTCTGGCGCGGGCTCCGGGCTCCGGTGGTCCTCCGGCGCACGGGTTGACGGAAATCATGTTCTGCCGAATGCTCCAGGTCTTGGAGGCGTACAGCGCATGAAACTTCGTTCACTTGTGTTGGTTGGTTTGGTGGCAGGGCTCTCGCTGACCGCGTGCGGCGACGACGACGACAGCGGCGGCGGCGGCACGGGCGGCAGCGGCACGGGCGGTAGCGGCACCGGCGGCAGCGGCACCGGCGGCATGGCCGGCATGGGCGCCATGGCCGGCATGGGCGGCATGGCCGGCATGGGCGGCGGGGCCGGGGGGTCGGGCGGCGGCGGCACGGGCGGGGGCGGCACCGGCGGCAGTGGCACGGGCGGCAGCGGCACGGGCGGCAGCGGCACGGGC
>JACPVJ010000122.1 GCA_016191785.1 Myxococcales bacterium
CGGCGACGGTGCCGCCCTTGCCCGGCACGCCGCCGGTGCCGGTTGCCCCGGCGCCGCCGGCGCCGCCGCCGCGCGATCCCGCCGCGCCAGCGCTGCCCGCCGTGCCGCCGCCGCTGGTGCCGCCCGAGCCGGTCCCGCCGGAACCGGCGCCACCGGAACCCGCGCCGCCGCCGAGGCCGCCATCGGGGCCCTCGCAATCGGGCACCCCCTTGCCGATCGGCAGCGCGCCGGCCACCGAGAGCTTGGCGATCACCAGGCTCTCGGGCAGCGACAGCCCGGGAACGGTGAGCTTCTTGACGAAGGTCCCGTCGTAGTCGAGCACGAACAGCTCGTGCGTGCCGAACGACGCGACGATCAGCTTGCACTCTGCGGTGAGCACGATGCCGGTGGGTTGCACCAGCCCGGCCGGTGAGAACGCCCCCACCTGCTTGCGAGCCGCGTCGAACTTCAGGACCTTGTTCTGGGTGAAGGCCGACACGAACACGTTGTCGTCGGCGTCGATCACCATGTCTTCGTGCTTGCTGGTGCCCTGGCCGAACTCGTTGATCAGCGCGCCGGTGGTCGGGTTCAGCTCGCGCACGCCCCGCGCGCCCGAGAAGTCGGCAAGCAGCACGTTGCCGCCCATCGAGAAGTTGACGTTGCCCAGCATCGCGTACGACGAATCGTTGATGAAGACCTTCTGATCGCTGCCGTCGTTCTTCCAGCTGGCCACGGTGCCGTTGCCCGGGTTCGCGCTGGCGAAGAGCCGCCCGGCGGAGTCGAAGTTCAGGCTCTCGACCTGGGGCAGGAGCACCGCCTGGGTGCTCCACTGGGTGACCACGGCGCCCTTGTCGTCGAAGACCACGATGCGGTTGTTCCCGGTGTCCGCCACGTACAGCCGGTCCTGCGGGTCGAACGCCATCCCGTTGGGAACGCTGAGCCCGGCGCCGTCGAACCAGCTCTTCACGTAGGTCAGGTTCGCGTCTAGCTCGAGCACGTTGTTGCCACCGCGGTTGGTGATGAACACGTGGTTTTGGTCGTAGGCACTCGCCGCGCTGGCGACGGAGAGCACGGCCAGAAACAGGGCTCGAAAGCGCATACCAGAGGAGTACCACGCTTCCTGCGGGGGTGGCCCTTGGCCACCGGCGAGCGCGGTGGGATGATGGCAGCCATGCATCGGGGTGTTGGGCTACTCGGTTTGCTCACTGGGTTGGTGCTCGCGGCGTGTGGCTCCTCGCAGAACGAGTCGTCGCCGGGCGCTGGCGGGGACGCCGCCGTCGACTCGGCGCTCGACACGGGGCCCGACTCCGAGCCCGACGGCGGGGGCCCGGGGCCCTTGCCCGCCGAGCCGGGGCGTCACGACCTGTCGTTCGAGGTCGATGGGGTGACCCGTTGGCTGATCTACTACGTCCCGAAGGGCTACTCGGCGTCGAAAGCCGCGCCAATGGTGGTCGCCTTCCACGGTGGCAACGGCGGCATGCAGAACATGTTCGAGACGCGCGGCGACATGCTCACCGAGGCCGAAGCCAAGACCTTCATCGTGGTCTTTCCCAACGGGCAGAACAAGGACGACAACAAGGGGTCGTCGGTCTGGAACGCCGGGTACTGCTGTGCTGCGGCCTATGCCGGGCAAGCCAAGAACGACGTCGCCTTCGCAGAGGCGATCGTCGAGCGGCTCTCTGCCGGCTTGTCGGTCGACGCCAAGCGCGTCCACGCCATGGGATTTTCGAACGGCGGGATCTTGATCCACAAGATCGCGTCCGAGCGGCCGACCCTGTTTGCGTCGGCGGTCACGATGTCGTGCGCCATCGGCGGCAAAGCCAACCCCACGGCTCCGCTCGAGGTGCCCACGGCCACCGGCCCGTTCACGATCGCCCACATCCACGGCAAGGCGGACACCAACGTGAAGTACGCCGGCGGCGTCAGCGACAGCAATCCCGAGCGCACCGATCTGGCGTTCACCGACACCGTCGGTCACTGGGTGAAGGCGAGCAAGTGCAACCCCACACCGACCACGCAGACCGCCAACGGCGCCAAGGGAAAGATCTTCATCGACACCTACGGCGGCTGCGCGGACGGCAAAGAGGTGCGCGGCGTCTCGGTCGAGGGGCACCAGCACTCCTGGGCCGACGTCGACTCGGCGGGGTTCAACGGCACGGCGCAGGGGGTGGACTTCTTGCTCGCGCACCCGGCAGGCTGAGCGCGGCGCACCGAGGAATATCCGTCCAGAGGGCGCGGTTGTCGCGCGCATGGCACGTCGAGAGCCACTCGCCTGGGCCGCGGGCATCGCCACGCTGCTGTTCTCCCGCGCGTCGCTCGCCGACCACTACCAGGTCCCGAGCGGCTCGATGCGGCCGACCATCGAGGTGGGGGACCACGTCGTGGTGAACAAGCTCGCGTACGGGCTGCGTGTGCCGCTCAGTCACGTTCACCTGCTGCGGCTCGAGAGCCCCTCCCGGGGCGACGTGGTCGTGCTCGACTCGCCGGACGACGGAACGGTGTTGCTCAAGCGGGTGGTCGCCATTCCCGGCGACCGGGTCTCGGTGCGACACGGCGAGGTCGAGCTCGACGGGCAGCGCGCGCCCCGCGCGTACGCGGTCCGGCGCGAGGACGAGGGCGGGCCGGACTTCGGGCCGGTGACGCTGCCGCCGGACTCGTACCTGGTGCTCGGAGACAACCGCGGCGACAGCCGCGACGGTCGGTACTTCGGCCTGGTCGCTCGCTCGGCGATCCTGGGGCGCGCCGTGGCCGTGGTCGGGCGCCGCGGCGATCCGGTGTGGGCGCCGCTCTGAGCGTCGCCGTCACGGCCCCGAATCTCGGGAAGACGTCATTGGAGCCCAAGGTCGATTGATCTCTGGCAGACTGTCGGCCAACGGAGGTGCGCCCATGAAGGTGCTGCTGGTCGGATCCGAGCTGGAAGAGAACCTGGCGATTCGTTACCTGGCGTCGGCGCTCGAGCAGGCGGGGCACGTGGCCGAGCTGGCGCCCTTCTCTGCCACGACGGACACGAAGCAGGTGCTCGCGAGCGCGCGAACGACTCGGCCCGACGTGATCGGTCTCTCGATGACCTTCCAGCGGCGGGCGGAAGAGTTCGGCGACCTCGCCGGGCAGCTGCGCGCACAGGGCTTCGCGGGCCACCTGACGGTGGGCGGCCACTTCCCGACGTTCGCCCACCGCGAGGTGCTCGAGCGCTACTGTGGCATCGACAGCGTGGTGCGCCACGAGGGCGAGGTCACGCTGGTCGAGCTCTGCGATCGCCTCGCGCGCCACGCCCCGCTCGACGACGTGCGCGGCCTGGTTCATCGCCGCGCCGACGGCAGCCTGCACACCGCGGCGCCGCGCCCCCTCGCGTCCAACCTGGACGCCATCGCGTTTCCCAAGCGCGTGGGTGAGCCGCAGCTTCACCTGGGCGTCCCGGCGGCGTTCTTGGTGGGGACCCGCGGCTGCTACGGCCACTGCACCTTCTGCTGCATCAACGCGTACATCGCCGACGCGGGCGGCGAGCGCTATCGGGCCCGCAGCGCGGACAACGTGGCCGACGAGGTGGCGCAGGTGCGGCGCGAGCGCGACGCTCGCATGTTGGTGTTCCACGACGACGACTTCTTCACTCGGGATCCGGTCCGGGATTTGGCGCGGGTGACCAGCCTGCGCGATGCCTTTCGCCGGCGCGACGTGACCGACGTCGCGCTGGTGCTCAAGGCCCGCCCCGACGACCTGGACGCCGAGGTGTTCCGCGTGCTCCGCGAGATCGGGCTCTTGCGCATCTACATCGGCATCGAGGCCGGAAGCAGCCAGGGCCTCAAGACGCTGGGGCGCGGCGTGGACATCGCCGCCAACCAGCGGGCGCTCGACTTCTTGCGCGAGCGCGAGGTCTACGCCTGCTTCAACATGTTGATCTTCGATCCCGAGACGCGGGCGGCGTCGCTGCGCGAGAGCCTGGCTTTCTTGAAGCGCAACGCCGACGTGCCGATGAACTTCTGCCGCACCGAGATCTACCCGGGCACGCCGCTGCAGCGCCTGCTCGAGCGCGAAGGTCGCCTGCTCGGGGACGTCTTCGGGTGGGACTACGAGATCCGCGACCCGGCCGCCGAGCGGGCGTTCCGGATCTTCGCTCGCACCTTCTTGGATCGGAACTTCCGCTGCGACGGGCTGATGAACAGCAACCTGTCCCTCGGCTACTACTGGCACCTGTTGCGGCAGTTTCATCCGAAGGCGATCTCGTCGTCGCTGCACGCGCGCACCCTCGAGACGATTCGCCAGGTGAACCTCGACTCGGTGGCGCGGCTGGC
Source organism: Myxococcales bacterium (assembly GCA_016191785.1). Lineage (GTDB taxonomy): Bacteria > Myxococcota_A > Polyangia > Polyangiales > Polyangiaceae > JADJKB01. Next base: position 4,269 of record JACPVJ010000122.1, read on the forward strand.
CGAGATCGTCGAGTTCGCCGACTCGCCGCGGGCGCTCGACGCCGCGGCGTTCGAGGACTTCACGGCCATCGTGCTCGAAGAGGTCGAGCGCGCGAATCGCCTGCTCGAGCCGCGCGTCGCGGAGGTGAGCCAGGCCATCTCGAACGCGGTGCGAAGCGTCGCGCGACCGCGCGGGCTGCCGCGCTGGGGTGCGGCGGCCGCCGCGGCCATCGCGCTCACGCCGCTGGCGTGCGACCCGCTCGCGCCGCCGCCACCCGATCCGCTGCCGCCGCCGCACATGCGCGAGCAGCACCAGGGCCCACGCTACGACGACCCCGACGGCGGGCAGCCCCTCGAGGTCCAGCCCAAACCCGACGCCTCCGAGTTCGCGCAGCCGCCGCCGGATCACGTTCCCCCGATGGACCCGCTGCCCCCGCCCACCACCACCAACACCGGACACCGGCCGCCTCCGCCTCCGCCTCCGCCCGATCCGCTGCCGCCGCCGACCATGAAGAAGAAATAGCGCCCGTGTGCGCCGAGGTGCGCGCGCGCTGCAACTGGTCCTTTCGCGCCGCGCGTGCGAACCTAGTCACGGGCCTTACATGATTCGACGTCACTCGCTTTGGGTTTGTGGCGCAGCGCTCTCGCTCGCCATCGCGTGCGCCAACGACTACGGCGACTTCCAGTTCGGCACGGGCGGCGGCTCGAGCACCGGCGGAAGCGCGGGGTCCACCGGCGGGGGTGGGGGCAGCGGCGGAAGCGGCGGGGGCTCGGGCGGAGCGACGGGGGGCGGCGGAAGCGGCGGCGCCGACGGCGGCGCGGGTGGCACGACCGGCGGCGGCGGTTCCGGTGCGACCGGTGGCACCACCGGCGGCGGTGGTGGCACGACTGGCGGCGGCGGGTCGGGCGCAACCGGCGGCACCACCGGCGGAGGCGGGTCCGGTGCGACCGGTGGCACGACCGGCGGCGGTGGGTCCGGTGCAACCGGCGGAAGCGGCGGCACGACCGGCGGCGGCGGTTCTGGCGCGACCGGTGGCAGCGGCGGCACCACCGGCGGCGGCGGCTCCGGTGCGACCGGCGGCAGCGGTGGCGCGACCGGTGGCAGCGGCGGCGCGACCGGTGGCAGCGGCGGCGCGACCGGTGGCAGCGGCGGCGCGACCGGTGGCAGCGGTGGCAGCGGTGGTTCCACCGGCGGCAGCGGCGGTTCCGGTGGCGGCACCGGCACGTGCCCATCGGGCCAGCCGAGCGGCGGGTCTGCCTGCACCGCTCCCGGCGCGATGTGCGACTACACGTCCGCCGGGAACACCGGCAATCAGTGCACGTGCTGGGGTGGGACTTGGCACTGTAACCCGTGCCCGCAGAGCCAGCCGAGCGAAGGCTCGAATTGCACGACGTCCGGTTGGGCCTGCAACTATGGCAGCACCAACAGCGTTGCCTGCGGGTGCAGTGGCGGCGGCAATCAGGACTGGAACTGCCTGACCTGCCCGGCCACCAAGCCCCAGGACGAGAGCGTCTGCCAGGACAGCAACGCGATCTGCAGCTACGGCGCTTCGTTCTGTCGCTGCCGCTGGGAAAACGGTCTCAAGTGGGACTGCCCGTCGGGCTGACCAGAACTCGCTCGAGTCGAGCTCGCGCATTTGCGGCAGTGTCCCTGCTAGGATGCGCGCCATGGTCGACTCGAAGGCACTGGACCGCCACGTCCGCGCCGCGCGCCCGAAGTACGACGCAGAGCTCCGACGCTGGGTCGAGATCCCGAGCATCAGCCTTCTGCCCGAGCGCCGACCCGACATCCAGCGCTGCGCCGAGGCCGCGGCCAAGACGGTGATCGCGCTCGGCGGCACGGCCGAGGTGATCGAGACGCGCGGCAACCCGGTGGTCGTCGGCCGCTTCGCGAGCGATCGCAAGCACCCCACCGCCACCATCTACAATCACCTGGACGTCCAGCCCGCCGAGGGCGCCGCCTGGAAGCGTGATCCGTTCAAGCTGTCGATCGAAGGCGATCGCTACTATGCCCGCGGCGCCACCGACGACAAGGGGCCCGCGCTGTCGGTGTTGCACGCGGCGGTGTTCGCTCGCCAGGCCGACGTTCCGCTCAACATTCAGTTCATCTGGGAGCTCGAAGAAGAGATCGGCAGCCCCAGCTTCGATGGCTTCATGCAGAAGCACGCGAAGTCGCTGCGCACTGACGTGGTGGTCGTCTCGGACACGGTCTGGTTGGCCCCGGGCAAGCCGGTGGTGTCGACCGGGCTCCGCGGGCTGCAGGGCGCCACGCTGCGCCTCGAGACCGGAACGGAAGACGTGCACTCGGGCCTGACCGGCGGCGCGGCCCGTAACCCGATGGTCGAGCTTTGCAACCTGATCGCCGCGCTGCACGACGGCGGCACCGGTAAGATCCACATCCAGGGGTTCTACGACGACGTCGTGAAGCCCACGCGGGCCGAGCTCGCGTCGTTCTCGCGCTGTGGGTTCTCACTGCCGCGCTTCAAGAAGGTCTACGGCCTCGCCTCGCTGCGCTCGAAGGACCCGCTCGAGGTGATGCAGGCCATCTGGGCGCGCCCGACCCTCGAGGTACACGGCATCGCCGGCGGCTACCAGGGTCGCGGGATCAAGACCATCGTGCCGCCCTTCGCCGAGGCGAAGGTCAGCCTCCGCTTGGTGCCGAACCAGACCCCCGCCAAGGCACTCGAGCTCTTGCGCGCCGAGGTGAAACGACTGAACCCCGACGTGGTGGTGCACGGCGAGAGCGCGCTCGCCCCCTTCCGCGGCAACTCGACGGGCGCGCTCGGCGACGTGGCCGTACAGGCGCTGCGCTTCGGGTTCGGCAAGTCGCCGGCCTTCGTCCGCGAGGGCGGCAGCATCGGCGCGGTGGTCACGCTCGAGCGGCACCTGAAGTGTCCGATTCAGCTGATCGGGCTGTCACTGCCCGACCACGGCTATCACGCGCCGAACGAGTACTTCGACTGGGGCCAGGCGGCGGGCGGCATGAAGACCTTCGCCAAGTACTTCGAGCTCTTGCCCGCTGCGCTTCGCGGGCGGTGAGCCGATCGGGCGCACGGAGGGGCAGCGTCGTTGGGAGACCGAGTCCAGGCTTCACAAGAGCGAGTCGGCACGGTGCTCGAAGGCGGGCTGCGGCTCACCCGCCTGATCGCGATCGGCGATCTGGGCTCGGTGTACGCGGCTGACGGTCACGCGACCGGCCGCGTAGCGGTCAAGGTGGTTCACCCCGAGCTGCGCGCCGAGCCGGGCGAGCTGTGGGCGCTGCGCGCCGCGGAAGAGGTGGGGCATCCGCGCGCCGTGGCGCCCCTAGAGATCACCGGGCGCGCGCTCCGAACTGTGGTCTCACCTTTGATCCCGGGCGAGAGCGTGCGACAGCTGGTGCAGCGGCGCCAGGGGCGCATCCCGCCTTCCGAGGCGCTGAGGCTGGCCAGTGAAGTGCTGGAGATCGTCGGGACCGCGCACGCCCACGACGTACGCCACGGGGCATTGTCACTCTCCCACGTGCTGATCGACGACGCGGGCAGCGTGCACCTGATCGGCTTCGGAGAGACCAGCCTGCGCGCGGCGCTGGGGCTCGACCCCGACCGCTCGCTCTTGGCGCCGGGTCACGACCTGGGCCGCCCCGACGAGGCCGGCGACCTGTGGGCGGTCGCTGCGCTCTTGTTCGTGCTGCTCTCCAACGACACCCCCACCAATCCCCGCGAGCCCGATCGAGTCCGCTCCCTCGCGCGGACCTTTCCCCGCGCACCCCGCGCCTTGGCGACCTTCGTCGATCGAGCTCTGGCCATCGACCCGGCTCGCCGTTTCTCCGAGGCGGGCACGCTCTTGGCCGCGATGCGGCAGGTCGCAGACGATCGCGAGGTGATGTACTCGCACGCGCTCGTCAGCGCGCTCGGCGCGGACTCGGGCCGGCATGCGCTGCTCGACCCGGCGCGCGTCACCCAACCCCCGATCGCGGACCTGAGCTGGAGCTCGACACCGCCCGCGAGCCCACACCTGACGCCCGTGTCCCGGCCGTCGTCACGACCGCCGCCCACCCCGCGCTCCCCGGTCGCGCCGAGCGCGCCGGCCGCGC
>JACPVJ010000104.1 GCA_016191785.1 Myxococcales bacterium
GGCCTCCAGTTTCTGGACCTGATCCAGGAAGGCAATATCGGGCTGATGAAAGCAGTGGACAAGTTCGAGTGGCGCCGCGGATACAAGTTTTCCACCTATGCGACGTGGTGGATCCGCCAGGCCATCACCCGCGCCATCGCCGACCAGGCCCGCACCATCCGCATCCCGGTGCACATGATCGAGACGATCAACAAGCTGATCCGGACCAGCCGCTACCTGGTGCAAGAGTACGGCCGCGAGCCGACCCCGGAAGAGATCGCGGAGAAGATGGAGCTGCCGCTCGACAAGGTCCGCAAGGTCCTGAAGATCGCCAAGGAGCCGATCAGCCTCGAGACCCCGATCGGCGAGGAAGAGGACAGCCACTTGGGCGACTTCATCGAGGACAAGAGCGTGATCAGCCCCGCCGACGCGGTGATCAACATGAACCTGTCCGAGCAGACCCGCCGGGTGCTGAAGACGCTGACGCCGCGCGAAGAGAAGGTGCTGCGCATGCGCTTCGGCATCGGCGAAAAGAGCGACCACACCCTGGAAGAGGTCGGTCAGGACTTCGAGGTCACCCGCGAGCGCATTCGTCAGATCGAGGCCAAGGCGCTGCGCAAGCTCCGCCACCCGAGCCGCAGCAAGCAGCTCAAGAGCTTCATCGAGAACTGAGCTGGGGATTTTTTTCCTCGTGTTCCCACGGGAACCGCCTGGCGACTGCGCCCACCTGCGGAATGCCATGCGCTGGCCTCGCCAGTAATCTCGTGCGACTCGGTCTCTCTTGCCGATCGTGGTCTGATCATGACAAGACCCACGAAGTCGTTCCGGGGCCGCTTCGCGGCGGCTCGGCGTTGCGGCGCAGGCGAGCTGATGCGTGTCCGAAGATTCGGTTCTTGGGTTCCCGCGCAAAGCTGATGGCCCCCCCCCGGCGCCCGACTAGGACGACAACGGCGTGGATCGGTCGCCGATCCGGACGAGTGAAGCGTCGTGGAGAACCGATTCCTTCGACTGATTGAGGTCCTCGGTCGGCACCAAGTCCGGTTCATCGTCGTCGGCGGCGTAGCCGCCGTTCTGCAGCGCGTGCCGGTGGCCACCCAGGACTTCGACCTGGTGACGCGGACGGACGTGCCATACTGCCGCGCATGCGACGACTGCGGGGGCTCAAGCAGCTGGTTCACGACGCCGTCGACGCGACGACCCATCTGGTGAAAGAGGGGCACGACTCGACCGCGCGGGCGGTGCTGCGGGTGACCGATCGGATCGGGCCGATCGCAGGCGCGGCCCGGGACGTGGACGACGTGCGGCGAGTCTCGACCGATCTGGTGCTCGCCTCGGTGCGAATCGTCAATCGCGCGGTCGAGGTGGTGACCAACGCCGGGATCGGGCTGGCCGAGCGCGCCGGCGAGGGCGAGGCCGAGAGCGAGACCGAGCCGGCCGTCCCGATGCGATCGGACGCGATGAACGGCGCGCCGGGGCTCACCGACGCCGCGATTGGCCTGGTCAACGGCGTGGTCGGCGACCAGTTGCACGCTCGGAAGAACACCCTGGACCTGGGGATGGAGCTTCGGGTGGGCGACAGCTATGTCCCGCTCGAGGCCGGTGCGCTCGCGGCAGCGCTGGGGAACGCCTCGCCCAAGGCCGCGGTCTTCGTCCACGGCCTCGGCACCACCGAGTGGTCGTGGTGCCTGCTGGCGGATCGCTATCACGGCGACCCGGCCGTCTGCTTCGGAACGCTGCTCGAGCGCGACCTCGGCTACACGCCGCTCTTCATCCGCTACAACACCGGGAAGAAGATCTCGGACAACGGCCGCCTCTTGGCGGACTTGCTCGACAAGCTCGCCCAGCACTACCCCACGCCCCTGGAAGAGCTGGCGCTGTTCGGCCACAGCATGGGAGGGCTCGTGGTGCGGAGCGCGTGCCATCACGGCAGCGAGGCCGGGCACGGTTGGATCCGCCACGTACGACGGGTCTTCTGCCTGGCGTCGCCCCACCGGGGCGCGCCGCTCGAGAAGTTCGGACACCTGCTCACGCGAGCGCTCGACGCCGTCGACCTGCCGGGCACGCAGATCCCGGCGCGCATCCTCGAGGCGCGAAGCGCCGGGATCCAGGATCTGCGCCACGGGACGCTGGTCGACGACGATTGGCTCGGCCCGGACGCCGACGCGACGGCGGCCGAGGGCGCCCGCGAGGTGCCGCTCTTGCCGCACGTTCGCTACCACTTCTTCTCTGCGACGGTGACCCGGGACCCGGCACACCCCGTGGGCTTCTTGGTGGGTGATCTGTTGGTCCGCGTTCCGAGCGGGTCGGGGCCCGAGGTGAGCGAGAGCACCTTTCCCATCGAGACCGCTTGCTACGGCGGCGTGATGCACCACGAGCTTCAGAACCACCCGCAGGTCTACCAGCAGATCCGCGCGTGCTGCGCCGAGCCGCGCTGACCCGACGCTCGCTCACCGTCGCCGAAAACGTAGGCGGATCCAGTCGAGCGCCGCGCCGAGCCTGGGCCCGGGGCGCGACGAGCTGGTGGCGGCGCAGGCGTCGAAGCTGGCGGCGAGCGCCCGCGGATCGAGCTCGCGCTCGGACCCGATGAACACGATCACGGTCTCGGGGGGGCGCCCTGCCCAGGCCTCGCCCAGCTCGATGCGCGCGCGGCGCCCGACGATCTGCAGCACGGTTCGATGGTCGGGACGGGCGTCGAGAAACACGAACCCCTTGGCCCGAAACACGCTCGACGGCAGCTCGGTAGAGGTCGCGCGAAGCGCGTCGAGGGACAGCATCCGCCCCGTGCGGTAGGTGAACGCCGCGAACCCGTGGGCCGGCTCGTGAGCGGACTCGGCGCCCAGGTGACGCGGGTGGTCGGGGTCGCAGCCGAACCCCAGGCACAGCTCGAGCGGCACCTCTCCGAGCACCGTCTCGACCACGCGCGCCGTGGGCACCCAGCCCACGATCCGCTCGCGTAGCCGAGCCACTTGCGCGGCCGGGACCAGATCCGTCTTGTTGAGCAGGACCACGTCGGCCAAGACCAGCTGCTCGCGCGCGAGCAGGTGATGGGGCTCGCCCTCTTCGGGGAAGTGCTCGGAGTCGACGAGCGCGATCACGCCGTCGACGAACAGCGGCCAGCGTTTCTCCATCAGCGCGAAGGTACGGAGCACACTCCCCGGGTCGGCGACGCCCGAGAGCTCGACCACCAGGTGCTCGGGCGGCGGCTCGCGCCTGAGCGAGTCGCGGACCGCAGCGATCAGGTCGTCGCGAATCGAACAACACACGCAGCCGTTGGCGAGGGTGATGCTGGTCTCGTCGGCGGCCACGATCAGATCTTGGTCGATGCTCACGTCGCCGAAGTCGTTGACCAAGACCGCCACCCGCCGGCCGTGCTCGCCGGCCAAGACGCGGTTCAAGAAGGTGGTCTTCCCCGACCCCAAGAACCCCGCGACCAGCGTCACCGGCACGGGCGGGCGACGCGGTTCGGTCGGGCTCGGCGGCTGGGTCATCCCGAAGGGAGCGTCAGTTCTCGCTCCAGGGCTTGCCCAGAGCAGCGAGGGTCTTCTTCGCCTCGCCGCGGTACGGGCTGTCGACCGGAGCAAGCTTCAGATACGCCTCCCAGTGGGGGATGGCGTCCTTCTTCTCGCCCATGGCGCGCGCGAGCAGGTGGTGGGCCTCCCACTCCCAGCGCGGCTTGGTCTCGGCCTTGGCGGCAAGCTCGAGGGCGCGCGTGAGCTGAAGCTCGGCCTCGCCGGCTCGCGAATTGGCGGCCAGGACCTTGCCGAAACGGAAGCGCCACGTGGCGTTGTCCGGTTGGCCCTCGACGGCGCTCTGGTAATGCCCGAGCGCTTCGGCTTCTTTGCCGAGGTCGTTCAAGCTGTCGCCGAGGGCGGCGTGAGCTTCGACGCGGTCGGGCTTGAGCTCGAGGGCCTTCTGCAGGTCCTTGACCGCGTCGCGCACGGCGCCCTGCTTGTGGCGCAGCACGCCGCGCTGCCAGTACGCGTCGCCGAGGCGCTGATCGAGCTCCAGCGCCTTTTGCACCGCGGTCTCGGCGCGCTGCGGGCGGCCGACCTCGTTCGCCGCCCACGCGACGTACAGGTGGTACTCGGCGCGATTCGGATCGAGGTCGACGGCCTTCTCGAGAGCCCGCAGCGACTCGGCCAGGTTCAGGCCCTCGGTGAGCAGGGCCTTGCCCTTGCAGTGGAGCGCTTCGGCCGAGCTCGGACGCTTCTCGAGGACCTTGCCCAGCATCTCGGCCGCTTGCTTGGCGGCCGCCGGGCTGCCGGCCTTGCCACAGCCGACACGCAGCATGAGGTCGGGGTCGTTCGGGGCGCGGGCGAGTGCGTCTTCGTAGGCCTTCAGCGCCTCGGCGCCGCGGCCCGAGGCCTCGAACAACAGGCCGCGCTCGAGGGCGAGACCCGGGTACTCCTTGTCGACCGCGGCGACTTCGTCGAAGGTCTTGGCGGCCAGATCGAACTTCTTGTCGCGGCGGTGCGCGATGGCGAGCTTGAACTTCGCGCCGACATCGCCCGGGTCGACCCCGAGCGCGGCCTCGTACTCTTTCACCGCTTCTGCGGTCTTGCCCTGCCCGAGCGCGATGTCGCCCATGGCGCTCCGCACCAGCGCCGAGTCGGGCAACGCCTTGCGGGCCTCGGCGAGCACGGCCTGGGCTTCGTCGTGCTTGCCCTGGGCGGTGAGCAGCTGGGCCAGACCGATGTGGATGAGCACCAGGTCGGGATCGGCGACGCCCGCCTTGATCACCTGCCGGTACGCCTCTTCGGCTGGCTTCCGACTGCCCGAGGCCTCCAGCACTCGACAGTGCCAGTAGACCACCAAGACGCTCTTCGGGAACTCCGTGCGCAGCTTGCCGATGGCAGACGTGGCGTCTTCGAGGCGCTCGAGGGCGAGGGCCGTCTTGGCGACGCCGACCCGAGCGGTGACCTCGTCGGGGTCGGCCTGCGAAGCGGCTTCGAAGCGCGCGAGCGCCTCCGAGAAACGACCGGATCGGTACAGGGCGTCGCCCAGGCCGACCAACGAGCGGGCCGACTTGGGGTCGATCTTGAGCGCTTCGGAGAACGCCCGCTCGGCGTGGGTGACCCGAGACCGCGCCAGGTGAACCTCGCCGAGCAGGGTGTACGCTTCGACCAGCTCACCCGAGCTGGAGCCCGCGGTGTCCTTGGTGACCTCTTCGAGCAGCTTGGTGGCCTCGGCCTCTTTTCCGAAGTTCCAGGTCGCCCGCGCCGTCAAGATGCGCGCGCCGATGTGGCTCGGATTTCGGGTCAGGGTGAGGTTCGCCAGCTCTTCGGCGCGTTTGCGGTCGCCGGCGAGGAACCGAGCTCTCGCCAGGCCGTAGGCGGTGCGCGCGCTCTTCTCCACTGCCTCGGCCTTCTCCCAGGCGGCGGTGGCGGCCTCCGGGTCCCGCGCGCGAAGCTGGACCTCGCCGAGCAGCGACAGCACGTCGATGTCGTTCGGACGCGCGGCGGCGATCGTCTCGAGCTGAGCCCGCGCGGCCACGCCGCTGGTCGCGGCGGCGTGAGCGGCGCGTGCGAGATCGAGGTTGGGGACGGCCTTGACGCTCTCGGGCTTGAGCTCATCGAGCAGCACCGAGGCGCGGGCTCTCACCTCTGGGTCGGCGCCGAACCTGAGCTCGCGACCGTACGCCACGTAAACCGCGTAGGCGGCGAGGGCCTTGTGGCGCTTGTTCGCCGAGCGCGCCGAGTCCGCCGCCAGGTAGGCCTTCTTGGCTTCCGGGTGGGTGTCCTTGGCGAGCGCGTCGCGAACTGTCTTCGCCGTGTCGGCAAGCACCTTCTGGTGCTCGCCGGACATCGCACGATCGTACGCCCAGAGCACGCCGAACGGCCCGACGTTGGGGACCAACGCCAGCGCACCGCCGGCGAGGACCAGCACCACGCCGACCGCGGCGATGGCGCGGAGGCTTTTCTTCTTCGGGGGCGGAGCGAGGTCCTCTTCCGTCGCGATGCGCGGCGCCGGTGCGCGCACTTGCAACGGAGCGCCTTCGGCTTGGGCTTGCCCCTCTTGGGGAAGGCCGCCGAATTCCATCTCGTCGCGGGCGGCGTCGATGGCTCCGCCGCCTTGGCCCATCTCGAGGTTCACTTCGCCGAACGACGTCCCGCCGCCCGACTGCCGAACGACCCCGGCCCCCTCGGCCGAGGGCAACCCGCCACCGCCGATGTCGAGCTCACCGAACCCGCCGGGCGCGCCGCCCATGGGCAGCGTTCCCGCGCCCATCGGCTGGGTGCCGTGCACGGGCAGGCCTGCCGCGTTCATCGGCATGCCCGCGGCGTTCATCGGGAGCCCGGCCGCAGTCATCGGCATGCCCGCGGCGTTCATCGGCAAGCCGGCCGCGGGCTGCGGCAAGCCCGCTGCCATGGTTGGTAGACCGGCGGCAGCCTGGGGCAAGCCGGCCGCTATCGCCGGCAGGCCTGCGGCGGCCAGCGGAAGGCCGGCCTGAACCGACGGCAGGTCGCCGGCGATCGAGGGCAGGTCGGACCCGAGGGCGGGCAAGTCGAGCTCGCCGAAAGCGCCCGTGCGCGCTGCCGGTAGCCCCGCGGCGGGCACCGGGAGATCCACGTCGCCGAAACCAGCGCCCCGGGCCGCGGGCGAAGGCAAGTCGAGAAAGTCTGCCTCGCCACCCCCACGAGCGCCGCCCACCACGGGGAGATCGAGCTCCTCGCTGTCGCCACCGAACGCGGCAAGCCCCGCTCCGCCGGCGGAGACGGGCGCGGGAAGGTCGATTTCACCGAAGCCCGCGGTGGGCGCGCGCGGCTTCGGCGCCACCGGTGCCGGCAGGTCCACTTCGATCGGCGCTGGCTCGACCGGGGCCGGAAGCGGGCGAGGGGGCGGCCCCTTCGGAGGGGCCGGCTTGGCCGCGGCGGCCGGCACCGGCAGATCGAGCCCGATGTCGCCGAAATCGGAGAATTCGGCGTCGGCCGTCGGCTCTGGCACGGGCGCCAGCGGCTTGGTCAGCCCCGGACGCGGCGGCGCCTTCGGCGCGGCCGGCAGCGCTGAACCGGCACCCGGCGGAGCCGTCCCCAGCAGAGTCTGCTTCGGTACGGGTCGAGGCGGCGCGGCGGCTGCGCCGCCCGGCCCGGCCACCCCCAACATGGTTTGCTTGCGAATGGGCGGCAGACCCGGCTTGCCGGGCGCAGAAGGGGCGGCGCCAGCCAGAAGCGGGCTCGGCCCGGTGGCCCGCGGATCGGGTGGGGGATCGACCTGAAACGAGTTGCCGCACTTCGGGCAACGCATCTTGAGGCCGGTCGAAGGAACGCGACGTTCGTCGACCTGGTAAGGCGCCTTGCAGTCCGGGCACTCGACCTTGAACACGGATCCCTGACGTCTTGTTTAGCAGGATGCGGGCGGCGTTGTCGCGCTTTCTGCGGCCGGTCTGCCCCGAGCCGTGCTACTCGCTGTCCCCGCCATGAAGCGCTGGACATCGGTGGTCGCGGGCCTGCTCTGTTCGGCCGCGCTCGTTCTAGTGATGTTCAAGGCGGGCTCGCCCGCGTCGAGGGGTTCGGCGCCGGCGCCGAGCGCGTCGGCGTCGGCCAGCGCCAAGAGCGAGCTTCCCCCGGCTCCGAGCGGCAGCGCCGGCGAGGAAGAGCCAGCCGCCCCGAGCTTGATCGCCCCGGGCGAGGATCTCGGTGACGGCGGCCGTGGGCTGCCCAGCGGGGCCCCGGCATCGGTCTCGTTCGGCGTCGTCCTGTTCACCTACCAAGGGGTACAGTTCGCCCCCCCCGGCGCCCGATCCAAGGCCGACGCGCTGGAGAAGGCGAAAGCGGCGGTGGAAGAGGCCCAGAAGGACTTCGCCGAGGCGGTCAAGAAGGGGGACAAGGGGTCCACCGCCGACGCCGGTCGGATCCCTCGGGGCGTGCTGGAGCCCGACTTGGAGCTGGTGGTTTTCGGGCTGGCCA
>JACPVJ010000105.1 GCA_016191785.1 Myxococcales bacterium
AGCGACCGCTGGAATCGGCTCAGAAGTAGGTGCTCCGCAAGCCCAGCCCCGCGCTCGGAACGAGCACCGCGAGGGCCGCGCCTTCGCTGCTGGTTCGCTGGTACCGGAGCTGCGCGTAGGCGTACGGCGCGAGCCCGACGATCTGCGCGGCCAGCAGAGACACTTCCACGCGCGCCGTGGCCTCAACGCGCTTTGCCGAAGTCACCGAAGACTGCTGGTCGAACCCCAGGCCCGGACTGTACGTGAAGAGGGCGGCCGAGCGCGACAGGTCGTACCCCTCGAGCGAGGTGCTTGCGTCGATCGCCAGCACGTCTGGACGAGCGAGCCAGCGACCGCGGATACGAGCCGCATACGTGAACGTCGTCGCCGCCCGGTCCTCGTCCTGCAGGGCCCCGGCGCCCGTGACCGCTGTCCGCAAGTAGGACTCGCGCTGAACCCCTCCAAGGAGGTCGATCTGCACGGCAATGCGTTCCCCTTGTCGGACCCAGCCACCGCCGCCAGCGGCGACACGCCACGTCTGACTCGCTTCCTCCGTGGAAGCGAAGGGCGCGTAGAAGGTGGCGTCGTCGGTGTGCTGCGCGAACCCCCCGCGCAGGGCCAGAGATGCGCCGAGGTCGTGGTCGGAGCCGAAGCGGTACCAACCATCCCCTCCTGCGAACACAACCGACTCGGTCTGTTCGCGGCCCGGTTGCGCGAGGTCTGAGCCTCGCGTGCCTGCGTTCGCGACCAATCCGAGCCGGGCCGTGGTGAAGCCTGCCGCGGCCCCACCCTCCAACTTGAGCTCGTCCGATTGGACCTTGGGCACGCCGAGGTAGGCGTTGGCGGCGAACCCCTCGGTCGCTTGCGCGCGCGCGGCGCTCGCCGAGAGCGCGCCGAGCGCGAAAGCCGAGGCCCGGAGAAATCTGAGTGCCGTCACATCGGGTAGCAGTCGTTGAACGCCGTGCCGCAATCGGCGCCGGAAGTCGTCCGGTCGCTGAAGCACGACTTGAACGCGGTCCGAGCCGCCGGGGTGAGGGAGTTCAGGTGCCCGGTGCAATCGGGGTCACAGGTGACCGCTGCGCAGACCGCGGCCGTGTCGGGAGCCTCGCACGCCTTGCCAGTGCTCTGCGCCACGCACTGCGTGGCGCCCTCGATGTGAGAGCTGGAACAGGGATCCTGCATCGCGCCAGGCGCGAGCGTCGACAGGCAGCCGAAGAGATCCGACACCACGCCCGCGCGCAGTTTCGCTTGGGCGGTCTTGCACGTCTCGACACCTTGCGGAGGCGATCCCCCGTCGCACGACTCGGCTGCGTACGGCAGCGTGGCGCAGTCAACGCTGGCCCCGGTGTCGCCGAGGCAGTTCGACGCATCCCCGCCTGCGCTTCCGCCGGTGCCGCTGCTGGCGCCCGTGCCGCCCGCACCGCCCGCACCACCACCGCCCGTCCCCGACGAGTTGACGTTGGTGTCGCCCTTTTCCACGCAGCTCTGCGCGACGAGCCCCAGCGCTATCGCAATTGCGGCGGCGCACCAGGCTGGCACGCTCGGCGCCGCCCGCAACTCGACCGAACCATCCGACCGGAGCCGTCTTGCCATGTGTACTTTATACAGGACAGGCAGCGACGAGAAAAGCCGCGAATGGCCCGCTCGCGCCTTGGTGCAAACGTCTTCAGCTCGCTTTCAGCGTCACGGTTTCCCCCGCGGGGGCCCGGGATTGCGGTTTCGTGATCTCACCGCCCATTCGCTCGGCTGTGTCGAGCAAACCCGCGAGCGCCAACTGGATCGCCGGCTTGAATGGCTCTGCGCCGCTTTCCCATCTAGAAACCGTCTCGGCGCTCACCCCGAGCAACGTGCCCAGATCGGCTTGGGTGAGACCGAGCGCCTTACGCGCGTAGCGGAGCACCTCGGGCTCGACGTTCTGGACGTCTTGCAGGATGGTGCGCGCGGCTCGCCGCTGGTAGCCGGCGAGCTGGCGAAGCGAAAGCTCCTCGCCGGCCGTGTAGGAGCGCGAAGCGTCTTCGACGCGGTACCGCCCAACTCTGGTGATCTTCTTTGCCATCTGTCCTCCTACGCCCGCGCCACGCTGAGGATGCGCACGATGCGGTCCGTTACGTCGATCTCGATCACCGCCGGTTCCCCGTCGGGCGTGTTGCCTCCGGTGAGACGCCAGCACTCGGGAGGCCCGAAGGCCTCGGCTGCCGTTGCGTTGCGGATCGCGCGCTCGACGTCCGCCGCGGTCCAGAAGAGCCGCGCCATTTGATCCTCCGCTTCGTCCGACACTCGCGTTCGATCCGTGAGCACCGCGGTTTTCGCGGCGTCCAGCGCGACCGCCGGCTCGAGTCGATGGGCCAGGTCACCCTCCAATCGTGGTCACGGGTTGAGGAAAACGCAAGTCAGCCGCGATGTCCAGCGTCTTTGGCACGCTCCCGGTGGCCTCCCGGAGCACGGGCGTTGCCGCGCCATTGCCAACTCTCGTGGCGACCGCCGCCGCTTCACCCGCAGTGGTCGCCCAGCGCGCCGGTCTTGCACGAGAGCCCCAGGCTCGAGCAGTCCAGCGTCTTGGGCTTGCCGCTGACGCAGAGCTCGAGCGTGTTGCCGCTGCACTTGCCGATGTCGGGATCGTCGTGCTTGCACTGAGCGGCGGTGGGCGCGCAGTGGGGCGTGGGCGAGGGTTCGCAGGTCGCTCCCAGGGCGGGGCAGTCGTACTCGGAGAAGAAGCCGCCGGAGCAGGTCCGGAGGCGGTTCGAGACGCACTGCACGCTGTCGTCCGTGCAAGACGGCGTGAGGCCGTTGAGGATGCAGTCCTGGACTCCGGCGCTCTGGTCGTTGCCGCAGGTCGCGCCCCAGAACGCGCAGTCGTCGCCGTAGGCGAAGTTGCTGATCGCGCCGCAGTAGAGCACCACGTTGCCCGAGCAGTGGGTCTCGGTCGCGGTGCAGCTCGTGGCGACGGCGCAGCGGTGGACGCCGGTCGAGTCCAAGAGGCAGCTCGACCCCGGGTAGAAATAGGGGTGGTCGCAGTGGAGGATCTGGTTGAACTGGCAGACGTAGATCGACTTGCCGTCCGCCGAGCACGCGCTGGCGGTGGTGCCGCCGTCGGCGCCGCTGTCGGCGCCGCCGTCCAGTCCCTGACAGCGCGGATCAGCCGGCTGGATGAACTCGTAGGGAAAGCACGCCGCTGCCGTCGCGCAGCTGCTCGCCTTGGCCGCGCAGGCCAGGCTCTGGGCCTGCTGCGAGATCCCAGGGCGGCCCGGCGGCAGCGGGCCCGAGAGCCGATCGACGCACACCGAGTAACCGATCTGCTGCAGCGGGATCAAGAGCGAGTAGGTGATCGAATAGCCCAGGTTGGGGCAGGTCTCGATCTGGGAGCAGAGCCGCGCGGCGTCTTCGAACGAGAGATATCCGGAGCCGCTCGGGCCGGCGTCGCCCGCCTGCTTGCCGGCGAAGCCGTCCAGAGAGGGACAGCCGCCGAGGAGCAGCACCGGCAGGAACCACATCGCTCGTCGCATCTCAGAACCGCCCCGAGACGCTAGCGCCGCCGAGCCACGGCGAGACCCTGACCGAAGCTCGCTCCTCGTTCGCCGGCTTGCCGGTGGTGAGGTACATCACCACGCTGGTAGCGAGGAGCGCGCCCCCCACGCCGGCCGCGACGTACGAGACGTCGTATAAACGGTAGACGGAGTCCACCTCGCCCTCGGAGCAGGTGCCGGCCTTGCCGCAGCTGTCGTAGAGCGAGGACCGCTTCTGGAGCGCGACCAAGCCCACGATGCCGGCCCCGGCCAGCGCTGCCGCGCCGACCCCGCCAACGACCCAGGTCGCCGTGGTCGGCCGAGCGTCGGCCGGGGGCGTCGGCTTCGGCTTCGGTGCCGCGGCGGGCTTCTTCGCCAGCGTCACGAGCACCACGCGGGCCTTCTCGCCCTCGCGGATCACGAGCTTCTCTTCGTGGGGAGGCAGCCCCGGGGTCTCGAAGACCAGTGTGTGCTGGCCTGGGTCGACCTCCACCGCTTTGCCGTCGAGCCGCTCCACGAGGACCGTACCGTCGAACGACACCTTCACGTCGACCAGATCCTTGCCGGCTCCGTCCTTCGCGCCAAAGACCAGAGTCGGCGTCAGGCGCTCGAGCTCGGCGAGGCCGGTTTCGCAGTCCTTGCGGATCGCGCCGGGGCAGGTCTTCTCGGCGCAGGCGAGCAGCTTCTCGCGGGCCGCGCGCAGCTGCCCCTTCACCTTCGCGAGCTGTCCGTCCTCGGAGGCGCTGATGCACTCGTCACGGCGCTTCTTCCAGGGCTGCGCCGCAGCGTCACGCGCGCCGGCGATGAGCGCGGCGGCGACGGAGAGGACACACAGCTGCCGAAGCAGGACGGCGCTCACTCGAGGCACTCCTTCTTCCAGATCTTCCGGCCCAGCTCGTCCCGGACGAAGGGCACGGTGCAGTCTACGCCGGCCTTGACCGGCTTGACCCGGGTCGTCGTGGCTCGCGGTGCGGGCACCGGCACGCCCGAAGCCGAGGGAGCCGCCGACGCGACGGCGGTGCTGGCGACCCCGGGCACCGGGCTCGCCGGTCGCGCCGCCGACTCGACCTCCCGAGCTTTCCCGACCGCAGCCGCGGACGGCGCGGCGGGGGGGCCGGGTTCCGTTCGGCCGAGCATCCACAGCACTGTTCCGAGCGTCACCACCAGCAGCGCGAGCACCGCGCCGAGCAGCGGGACGAGGAGTCGACTCTGCTCTGCCCGCGGGGGCGTGCTGGTCGCCAGCGAGAGGGCGGCGGAGCGTGAGCCGGTCTGGACATCGCCGGCCGGAATCGAGGCGAACGCCGGGGTATCGGCCCGGGTCACTGGCTCGCCGGCGCGGAGCTCGGCGAGCACGGCGCTCTTTCGGTCCCCGGCGTCGCTGGTCGCGCTCTCGACCTCGGCGACGCGCTCGGCGCGCTCGTGCAAGGTCACGCTCGCGACGCTCTCGACCCAGGCGCTGATCTGGGCAGCAGAGGGCAGGGGAATGCACTCTTCGAGCGCGAGCGCCATCTCCCGAGCCGTCTGCCAGCGCCGCTCTGGATCGCGCTCGAGTCCCTTCATCACGACGGCGTCCAGATCGGAGAGCACGTCCGGCGCGACGGAGCTCGGCGGCGGGATGGGCTTGGTCAAGACCCAGTCGAGCATCGCTGCCTCGTTGTCCGCGGCGAAGAGCCGCGTGTGCGTCAGCATCTCCCAGAGCACGATCGACGCCGCGAAGACATCCGAGCGCCGGTCGACGTCGGTGGCCCGCACCTGCTCCGGAGACATGTACGCGAGCTTGCCCTTGAGTCCCCCGCTGTGGGTGGTGTGCAGTCGCCCCACGGCCTTGGCCACGCCGAAGTCCAGGACCCGCGGGACCCCGTCGGAGCCGAGCAAGATGTTCTGCGGTGAGACGTCGCGATGCACGATACAGAGCGGCTCGCCCTTCTCGGAGCGCGCCTCGTGGGCGGCGTGCAGGCCTTGCAGCGCGCCGGCGACGGTCGCCACGGCGATGCGCAGGGGCATCACGGCGTCCCGCTTCGCGAGCAACTTGAGCAGCCGAGAGACCGACTCGCCCTGCACGTATTCCATCACCAGGAAGAGCTGCCCCGCGTCGGCGACGACATCCAGGGTCGGGACCACGTTGGGGTGACGGATGCGGGCCGCCAGGCGGGCCTCGTCGAGGAAGGCGGTGACGAACTCCGGATCCGAGGCGAACTGCTCGTGCAGTCGCTTGATGGCCACCGTCCGCGCGAACCCGACTGGCCCGAGCAGCCGCCCCAGGTGAACGGTGGCCATCCCGCCGGCCGCAAGCGCATCGAAGAGCGCGTAACGCCCGATGACCTGGAGGGGTTGGCCCGACGAGCTGGCGAGGGCCATCGGGACAAACATTACTACGGCTGGCTGGGGCTGCCCACCGACGCCCTCGCCGGGCACTACCGCCCGGCGAAGCTCGTCGCCCGGATCAAATAGCGCTCGAGGGCGCGGAGGTGGGCCAGCTGGGCGGGGTCGACCGGCACGAAGCGTCGGGCGCGGAACAGGATCTGCCCCGCCGCGAGCAGGCCCTCGGTTGGATCCTCGCACACGGCCCGGCGGAGCGCGGTGATCACGCTCGCATCCAGCGCCGACGAGGCCGCGAGCACGTCCGAGGGGATCGGGCCGGCACGCCGGAGCACCTCGACTCGCGCGCTGCCCCAGCCCGCGCGGTCGATGGCCCCGCCGGGATCGAGGTGCACGTAGGTCGCCCCCACGGCGCCGGGATCGTCGAGCACCGCGCTCACCACCGCGTCGTGACTGCGCGCGAAGGTCTGGCTGGCGAAGCCCCGCTCGACGTCGAGACCTTCGGCATCGAGCGCGGCGCGCATCATCAGGTAGCCCGACGCGCTGCCCTCGTCGACCCAGAACGCTCGGGCGCGGCCGAGGTCGCCGAGTGATCGGAGCGGCGAATCGGCCCGGGCGAAGAGCGCCGACCAGTACCACGCGCTGTCGCCCCGCTCGGGCAGCGCGACCGGGCTCACGTCGGCCCGGAGCGCGGCCAGCGCCGCCACCGGCGAGAGCCAGGCGAGCTCGACCTCGCCGGCCCTGAGGCGGTGAAGCAACCGATCGTAACGCGGCGCCGCGTAGCCCACGATGTCGAGGCGCGTCGCCTCCGAGAGCGCGCGGCAGAACGCGTCGAGATCGGCCCGCGTCGGGCCCTCGCTCTCGCGCGAGGGGCGCTTGCTTCGCCGGCCGAGCTCGGAGAGCGCGACGCCGAATCGGATGCGACCGGACACCGCGGGCAGCATACACCGGGATTGGCGTTCGGCCGCTGCCCGCCTACGCTCCGGCAATGCCCACTTGGGACTATCTGGTGATCGGTGGCGGCAGCGGCGGCATCGCTTCGGCGCGGCGCGCGGCGCAGCACGGCGCGCGCGTGGCTCTGGTCGAGGCCGGGCGCCTGGGTGGGACCTGCGTGAACCTGGGCTGCGTGCCCAAGAAGATCATGTGGAACGCCGCGACCATCGCCGAGACACTGGGCGACGCCGAGGGCTACGGCTTCGACGTGGACCCTGCCGGCTTCGACTGGGGGAAGATGAAAGCGGGCCGCGACGCCTACGTCGAGCGGCTGAACGGGATCTACGCGCGGAACCTGGAGGGCTCGAGGGTGACCGCGATCCGCGGCAGCGCGGCGTTCGTCGGCCCGCGCGAGGTCGAGGTCGACGGCGACAGGCACCAGGCCGAGCACGTGCTGATCGCCACCGGGGGGCGGCCGCGGGTCCCTGCCGTACCCGGGGCCGAGCTGGGCATCACGTCCGACGGGTTCTTCGCCCTCGCGCGCCAGCCCAAGCGCGTTGCCATCGTGGGGGCGGGCTACATCGCCGTCGAGATCGCCGGCGTGCTCAGCTCCCTCGGCTCCGAGGTGACCTTGCTCTTGCGCCATCAAGAGCTGCTCCGGCGGTTCGACGTCGCGCTGCGCGAGACGTTGATGACCGAGATGGCGGCCCACGGCATCAACGTGATGAGCTGCATCCACCTGGCGCGGGTCGAGCGCGCTGCCGACGGAAGCCTCGAGCTGTGCGGCTCGACGGGAGAGAAGCTGTCGGGGGTCGACGCGCTGATCTGGGCGATCGGTCGCGATCCGAACACCGAGCGGCTGGGGCTCGCAGCGGCCGGTGTGTCGACGGACGACGGGGGCCACGTGCAGGTCGACGAGTGGCAGAACACCAGCGCCGCCGGCGTGTACGCGGTCGGTGACGTGACCGGGAAGTGGCCGCTGACGCCGGTGGCCATCGCGGCCGGCCGCCGGCTCGCCGATCGCCTGTTCGGAGGCCAGCCCGACGCTCGCCTGGACTACGACTTCATCCCCAGCGTGGTCTTCAGTCACCCGCCGATCGGCACCGTGGGCCTGACCGAGGACCAAGCCCGAGATCGTTGGGGCGACGCGGTCAAGATCCATTCGTCGCGCTTCACCAACATGTACCACGCGCTGACCGCCCGTCGGACGGCGAGCGTGGTCAAGCTGGTCACCGTCGGTCCGGAGCAAAAGGTCGTGGGCGTGCACGTCATCGGCATCGGCGCCGACGAGATGATCCAAGGCTTCGCGGTGGCGGTGCGGATGGGCGCGACCAAGGCCGACTTCGACCGGACCGTGGCGATCCACCCGACGGCCGCCGAAGAGCTGGTCACGTTGCGCTAGCCCCGGGCCGAAAGCCGCGATAATGATTGCGGCCCCGTCCGCATGCGCCTCGCCGTCGTCGTCGTTCCCCCCGTGGCCAGCGCCAAAGCGACGGCGCGTCGAATCTCCGCCCTGGCGGACCGCGTGGCCGACCGCCTCGCCGAGCCCGACGCGGCTTACCGCGTCGAGGTGCTCGAGGCCCGGGGCCGCCTCGCCGATCGCATCGCCAGCCTGGTGCGCGAGGCCGGGGCACGCGGGCCGACCTTGGTGTTCATCTCGTGCGACCTCGCGCTCGACGACGACGGGCCGTTGCTCTCGCTGGCCGGCGACGGCCGACTGTTGCTCGCAGATCTGCGGGCGACGCTGACCGCCGTGGCGGACCAGATCTTGCTCGTGATCGACGCCAAGCACGCCGCCGACGAGGACGACCCGACGCTCTCGGCGTCGCTGCTCGACGCCGCCCGCGCGGCGGTGGAGCCCAAAGAGAGCGGCATCGCGCTCCTGGTCGGCGCGCGGCCCGACGCCGAGGGTGAGCCCGGCACGTCGCTCTTCGCCCAGGCGTTTCTGGCCGCCCTCGACAGCGGGCGGGCGAAGCTGTCTCAGAGCGGCAGTGTGGGCGCCGAGGCCATCTACCGAGCGATGCGTGCCGACGACGAGCGCTTCCACGCGATCCCCGCCGCCGGTTTCTTCCAGGGCCGGACTGATTTCCCGGTACTCGTCCAGCAGTCGGTGGTGGTCGGCGGGGCCGACTCGGGCCCGCCGTCGCGGCGCAGCGGGGCGCCGAGCCGAACCAGCGTGCGCCCCTCGATCCCCCCCGGGGCGCGCACCCCGGCGGTCGAAGAGGCGTGGAAGCTCGGGAGCGCTGCGGCCGGTGAGGGGCGCCACGCCGACGCCGTCGAGCACTACAAGAAGGCGCTCTTGCTCTTGGGGCAAAAGCCAGAGCGCGCCGAGCTCTACCACCGCATGGGCCGGGCCAAGGCGGCGCTCGGCAAAGCAGTCGAGGCCCTCCACAACTACGACAAGGCGCTGGGCATCGAGCCCTTGCATCACGAGGCCTTCGAGAACGCGCGGCAGTTGCTCGAGCAGGACAAGAGCTTCCCCCGCCTCGAGGCGCTGTACCGGCGTCGGCTCGAAGCCCGCGCCGAGGTCGACGCGAAGATCAAAGAGCTGTCGGCGATCGCCGACCTCTGGACCGAACAGGCGGGCGAGCCGGCGAAGGCGATCCCGGCGCTCGAACAATGGGTGCGCCTGCGAGAGGACGTCGACGCCTTCGAGCGACTGATCGCCGCGCGCTCGGCGGCGGCCCGGTACGCTGGAGCCAACGAGGCGCGCAAGCGCCTGGCAGCGCTGTGCGACGACGACCTGCCGAAGAAGGCCCAGGTGCTCGCCGCGGCGGCGCAGACGGCCCAAGCGCACCTTCCGGGGGGCGGCGACGCCCTCGAGCTGGCCCGTGGGGCGCTCGACGCCGATCCGAACGTCCTGGCCGCGCTCGAGGTCGCGGCGCTGGCGCTGGGCACGCGTCGACGCTGGCGCGAGCTCGGGGAGATCTACCAGAGCCTCTTGCCGCGGATCGCCGACGACACCGTGGCCTGGGACCTCGGCAAGAAGCTCGGCATGCTCTACCGCGACGAGCTCGGCGACCTCGACGCCGCGCTCGCCGCGTTCTCGGACGCCGCGCTCCGGAACCCCGCCGACGTCGAGCTGCACTTCTGGCTCACCGGGCTGTACGAGGCCAAGCAGGACTACCAGGCCGCGGCCACCGAGATGCGTCGCGCCGCCCGCGCCGCCTCGGACCAGCCGGACGTGCACCGGCGTGCGCTTGCCTGCTTCGAGAAGCTGGGCGACGCCGACGCCGCGTGGAACGCCGCGTGCGTGCTCGACCAGCTCGGCGAGGCCGACATCAACGAATCGGTGGTCGCGGACGCGCACCGCCCCGAAGGGCTGATCAACGCCCGCGGTGCGTTCGGCGTCGAGCAGTGGGCCGACCTCTGGCCCGAACGCGAGGCCGCCCTCGGGCGCGTGCTCGAGCTGGTGACGCCGGCCGCGATCGAGCTCCGCGTGCGGCAGCTGAGCGCTGCCGGCCAGCTCCCGAAGCTGAGCGACGCGACGCTTCAGAACCCAGCGGGCACCACCACGCTGATGCGCAGTCTGACCTGGACGGCGCGCCTCTTCGGCGTCCCGGCCCCGGTCGTGCACGTCCTGCCCAAGGTGGACGGTGATCTCACTCCGCTGCCCTTGGCCGAGAGCACCGCCGCGGCGGCGATCTCGGTGGCGAGCGGGCTCGAGCTGCCGGAGCTCGCGTTCCTCTGGGCGCGCGTCCTCGGCTATTTGCGCGCCGAGCATCGACTGATGGTGTTCTATCCGACCGCGCCGGACGTCGCCAAGCTGCTGCTCTCGGTCCTCGAGCTCGCCAAGGGCGAGGTCGGCGACGGCGAAGCGTCGAGCATGGTCCAATAGCTCGACCAAGCGCTCGGCGATGAGACCCGCGAAGAGCTGGTCGAGGCCGTCCGGGCCCTGGGGAAGAAGCACCTGAAGCATCGGGTCGCCGCCCACGTGAAGAGCGTGCACGCCGCGACCGGTCGTGCGGGGCTGGTGGCGTGCGGCGACCTCGCCCGGGCGATCGCGCTTTCGGGCCGCTTCCCCCTCGCGTCGGGCGCGAGCGAGGCCGAGGCCGCGGGGGACCTCCGCGCCTTCGCCATCAGCGCCGAGCACGGCCGGATCCGCGAGCACCTGGGCGTTGCGATCCGGGGCTAGCAGTACTGCTGAAGTCTTTGGCACGAGCAGATCACGATCTGGAAGCGAGACTCACTTTCCACGGGAATTCTGGCGAGGCCAGCGGACCCGACCGCCAGGCGGATGAGTCGCCGGGTGTGCTCGGTTCGCCTCCGAATTCGCGGGCCAGGGCTACTTGGCCGACGCGCTGGGGGCCGGGGCGGCCCCGCCCTCGACGCTGCACGCCCACTCGCCGACCAGATAGAACGCGCGCCGGCAGCTCACGCTGACCTGCCCGCGCCCGTCGACCGAGAGCTCGAAGCTCTGCCCGATGGGATTCTTCGCCTCGCGGGTGATCCGCGGCTGGGTGTCCTTGGGCGAGGCCGCCAACTTTTGCGCCATCTGGCGGACCTCGGTGTTGTCCGCGAACACGTTGTACAGCCCCAGCGCCGACAGCGCCAAGAGCACCACCGGCAACGCAGCTCGGAGCGGGCCTCGCGATTCCGCCATGATCACCCCGACATCTCGAGCTCGAAGAACGGGACCTCTCGTTCTTTGCTCCACCACAGGCCGCAGCCGATGTTCAGGAAGTGCTTGTTCAGAATGCCGCGATAATACGAGCCGTTCCGCACGTGGATGTCCGCGTCGGTCCGGGTCTGGTCGCACCGCTCGCGCAGATCGAGGCGTGTGGTCACCTCGAGGTAGACCAGGCCCTTGCTCATGGCGGCGATGTTGGCCACCGCCGGCGCCACGTCCGGGTCCGGCAGGTACTGCAGCACACCCTGGCACACGATCAGGTCGTGCTTCTTGCGATCGCGCCAGCGAGCGATGTCTCGGTGCGAGAAGCCGTACTTCTTGCACATGGCCTGGCTGACCTCGGTGCCGACGTAGGCCACGCCCTTGGTGTTCTTCTCGATCCAGCGCTTCCAGTGGCCGACGCCCGCGCCGATGTCGAGCACGCTCTTGACCTCGATCTGGTTGTAGCGGGCGAAGGCGAAGACGAACTCGGACAGAGCGGCGTGCTCGTCCGCCGAGGTCACACGGGTTTTCGGGTCTTCGTAGAAGCGATGGTAGTAGGCTTCATCGAAGCGCCGGAAGCGGTCCATGCGCGGGAGTCTACCGCGAGGCATCGGCGGCCGGATAGCCCAAGTACCAGCCTTTTCCTCGCCCCGGGCATGGGGCCGGACCTCGGCTCAGGGCGCGGCGGTCAGCGCGTCGCGGAAGCGGCGCACTGGCGCCACGTCGTAGGGCGCGAGGTCCACCGGCAGCTCGGCGAGCACGCGGTATCCCAGCTCGGTGGGCCTGATCGCGAGGGCCCGAAAGCCGACGCCGGCGCGCGCTGCGAGGCGCGCCGCAGCCGCGAAGGTCGGATCGTGCACGTCGGACGGGCGCACGCGCCGCGCGTCAGTGCGCTGCACCGTGAACAGCACACTGGCCGAGCGCCCGCTCTCGACTACCCGCGTGAGCTCTTCCAGGTGACGCACCGCCCGCTCCGACGGCGCATCGGGAAAGTACGCGGCGCCGTCGGGGTACACCAGGTGGCAGTTCTTCACCTCGATGAAGTGCTCGCGGCGCGGGGTGGCGAGCCGAAAGTCGACGCGCGACCGCTCGCCGTACGGGTACTCGGCCGAGAGCTCGGAGAACCGTCGCAGACCTCGTAGCACTCGCGCCTCGAGCACGGCCCGCACCAGACGGTTGGCCATGATGGTGTTCACCCCCACCAGGCCGGTGTCGAGCTCGAGGAGCTCCCAGGTGTAAGCCAGCTTGCGACCTGGGCGTGCGCGAGAGACGAACACCCGACGCCCGGGCGTGAGCAGGCCCTCCATTCGCCCCGTGTTCACGCAGTGGGCGACCACGCTCTCGCCGCTCTCGAGGCGCACGTCGGCGAAGAAGCGCTTGCGCCGGCCGAGCAGCACGCCGGAAAGGAGCGGCGCCGCGTGGGGCACGAACGCGAGGTCGCTCACGCGCCCTGCTCCACGCGGGCGCGGAGCGCCTGCGCGATGCACACGGCATTGCCCAGTCGGTCGGCGCTTCGGCCCCGCACCGCCGCCGGCCGAGGTGTCAGCCGTGCGCGCTCGACGACCGCCTCGAGGGTGCCCGGACCCCGCTCGAAGGCATTGGCCCAGAGCGCCTTCAGGCACAGGCCACCGTGATCGAGGCTCGCGGCGGCGAGCAGGTCGAGGGTGCTCTGGTTCCAGGCCAGCACCACGTCCCGCGGGCGTCGGAAGGCGCTCCACGCGGCGGCGAGCTGAGCCTCGGAGGCGCCCGTGGCGCGGTCGTGCTCCGAGAGCCGCATGTGAAACAGCCCCGAGGGTGGGGGCCCCGCGACGATCTGATCGAAGGTCTCGCCACTTGCCACGCGGACGCCGACCAGCTGGACCAACGCTCGCTGACCGGGGCCCGGCGCCGACTCGGCGTAGGCGATCAAGAGGTCGTCCCAGCGATCGGCGATCACCCGCGCCACCCCTCGGGCCCCGTCGGTTCGTCGGCGTTTCGCCCGCCGCGGGCCGGGTCGCCGCTCGATGTAGCCCAGCTGATCGTCGATCATTTCGTCGAACGCCTGGAGCAGATCGCCCAGGCCCCGGGTCTCGGGCTCGAGCACTCTCAGCGCCGCGACCACTGCTTCCACCGTCGACACGCACTCTCCGCGGGGTTCGCGCCGGATGCGGTAGCGGCTGGGTTCGATCGACTCGAGGGTGACCTTGGGCACGACCGCGAGGAAGCCGAGATCGCGGGCCAAGGTGTGCGCGTGGTGCCAGGTGCCGTCGAGCACGATCAGCTCGTCGGGCTGCTCGTCCCGCGACAGCGACTCGAGCGCGCGAGCCCCAGGAGCAGGGTAGAGCAGCGCCGCTCTCGGACCGATCGCTGGCAGCGGGCCCCGGGGCCCGGAGAGGAAGGTGACGTCGACGCGGACGCGCTCGAGGGCCAGCGCCAAGAGGCGCACCGTTCCGATCGGGTGCCGGCGCTCGCGCGGGTGTTGCAGCACCCAGATCCGAGTCTGGTTGTCGACCCGCGGCAGGCGAGCACACACGCAGGTCACCGCCGGCTTCATGCAGCGGTAACAGAACGGCCTTCCGGTCACTTGGGCTTGCTCAGCTTCTTGTCGCTCTTGCCCTTGCCCTTGCCCGGGTCGCCCTTCGGCTCGGAGCTCGGGGCCGGCGGTGCGGGGGCGCTCGGTGAAGTCGTGGCGGCGGGCTGCGCGGTCGGCGCGCTCGTCGTGGGCGCTAGGGCCGCGCTCTTGGCCGCCGCCACGCTCGGTGCCGGAGCGGCGCTCTTGGCCGCTGACGAGCCGGGCTTGCTCGGGGCCGTGGCGAGGGGTGCGGTCGCCGGCTCGAGAGGCGCGCCCGACGGATCCGGAACCAGCTCCGGCGGAGGCGAGTCGCCGGGGGCCGCCGAGGGCGGCGCCGCCGACTCCGGCGCGCCGGTGGCGGCGGCATCTGCCGAGCCCGACCGGAAGAGGACGAGCCCGACCAGGGCGAGCGCGCCGAGACCGAGTAGCCCGATGGCGACGACCACCACGAACGCGACGGCGCTGCGAGACCGCGCTTGGGCGGGCGCGGGCGCAACGGGCGCCGGCGCCCTGCCCGCGATCGAGTACGGCGGCAGAGATGCCGGCACGGCTTCACTGACGAAGGCCGCGGGCGTCGCCGCCGCGCTCGGCGGCCCCGCGAGGGAATAGGGCGCCTGCGACCGGGGCGGTTCGGCGATCACCGGCGGCGCCGGTGAGACCACCGTCGGAGCCTCGCGCAACGACGCGGGGCCCTCGACGCGGGTGGCCTCGTCGGCCCGCGCCGTCGCTGCCATCGCGAAGCTGGGCAGCGCGCCGCTCAGCACGGCACGGACGTCGAGCTGCATCGTCGCGGCGTCGGGATAGCGGGCCTCTTGCGAGAACGCGAGGGCCCGGTCGACGATCGCGCACACCGCCGGGGGGGCGGCCGGAGCCACCTCCGCGAGCCGAGGCGCGGCCATGGTCGCCATCGCGACGAGCAACTCGGCCTCGCTCGGCGCTTCATGGATGCGGCGGCCCGCGAGCGCGCGGAACATCAACGCGCCGAGCGCGAACAGATCGGTGCGACCGTCCACCTTGCCGCGGCGGCCGAGGGCCTGCTCCGGCGCCATGTAGGGGATGGTTCCGAGCGCGAGCCCGGTGCGCGTCTTGAACTCGCTCGGCACGTCGTCGATCACCCGTGCGATACCGAAGTCCAGGATCTTGATCTGGCCCGTGGTCAGGACGAAGACGTTGTCGGGTTTGATGTCACGGTGCACGACGCCGGCCGCGTGCGCGGCCCCGAGCGCGCTCAAGATCTGGTCGGCATGGCCGAGCAGATCTCGCACCGTGAACTGATCGGTGCGCTGCATGCGTGCGCCCATCGGTTCGCCCTCGAGCAGCTCGAGCACCAAGAACACGTCGCTGCCGTCGGCGTGATCGAGGACGCGGACGATGCCCGGATGCCCGATGCGGTTGGCGACGTAGGCCTCGCGCAGGAAGCGCTCCTTGAGCTCGCGCTTTCGGGCCATCTCGGGGTGCAAGAGCTTGATCGCGACGCGCTGCCCGCTCGCGTCGGTCGCCTCGTAGACCGACGCCATCCCGCCGCTGCCCAAGAAGCGGATCAGCTGCCAGCGGCCGCCGACCGTCTGGCCGCTCCGGTCGTCGGCGATCTCGGGATCGGGCGCCATCTTCGAGCCCCGAGCTTAGCGCCGAACCCGCCGGGTTTTGTCGCCACAATCGCGGGGGCAGCGCGGCCCGCCGAAATCACAGTAGGATTGCCGCATGACTCCCAGCGAGAAGAACATCGTGAAGTCCCTGGTGGCCGTAGCGTGGGCCGATGGCAAGCTCGAGCAGCCCGAGTCGCACGTGATCGAGGGCTTGCTCGCGGGCTTCGACGCGAGCGACGAGGAAGAGAAAGAGATCCTCGAGTACGCCAAGACCAAGCGCACGCTGGAGAAGGACATTCCGCTGCACGCCTTGGGGGCGGAAGAGCGCGAGCTCTTGCTGGCCAACGCCGCGCTCTTGACCCACGCCGACGGCGAGCAGAGCGACAGCGAGAAGGCCCTGCTCGACAAGCTGGTCGAGCTCTTGAGCTTCGCGAAGGACGACGCGGACGCGATCTTGGCCTCGGTCAAGGACGGCGCGCTCCGGCTGGGTAGCAACGTACTCGAAGAGGTGAAGTGAGCGGATGCTCGACAAGAACGAGCGACAGTTCTTCGCGCAAGAACACGCCGAGAGCGTGCTCCAGACGCTGACCGGCACCCTGCACGCTCAGGGCGTTCCCCTGGCGCAGACCGGGCCGAATCAGTGGTCCGGTCGCGGTCAGGTCGCCAGCCAAGGCATCGTGCCCAAGGTGCTGGTCTCGATGATGCCGATGCAAGGCGGCTTCTTCCTCGACGTGCGCGTGGTCGCGGATCTCGAGACCAACGCCATCGTGCTCTTGATCGTGCTCTGGCTGGTGTTCTTCCCGGTCGCCATCATCCTGGCGGTGATGGCCTATCAAGACTGGGAGCGCCGGCAGGTCTACCTCTTCCAGTCGGTCTGGGCCCCGCTCGCCAACCGCATCGCGGCGCCGCCGGGGCCGCAGTTCGGCGCCCCGGGGTACGGCTACGGGGCCCCGCGGTGAGCGTGTTCAAAGACGGGCTGCTCGCCGGGCAGGTGGCGCTGATCACCGGCGGCGGCAGCGGCATCGGCGCCGGGATCGCGACCCGTTTCGCCGAGCAGGGCGCTCGCGTGGCGGTGCTCGGTCGGAAGCTCGACAAGCTCGAGGGCGTGGCCCAGCAGATCGCCGCCGCCGGCGGCCAAGCGCTGCCGCTTCCGGCAGACGTTCGGGACTTCGCCGCGGTCGAGGCCGCGGTCGCTCAGGCGATCTCGACCTTTGGCCAGCTCGACATCCTGATCAACTCCGCCGCGGGCAATTTCTTGTCGCCCGCCGCGGGGCTCTCGGCGAACGGTTTCCGCACCGTGATCGAGATCGACCTGGTCGGCACGTTCAACGCCTCGCGCGCCTGCTTCCAAGCGCTGTCGAAGCAGGGCGGCAGCATCGTGAGCATCACCGCGACCCAGGCCTGGGTTCCGACGCCCCTTCAGTGCCACGCCGGCGCGGCCAAGGCCGGCATCGCCAAGCTCACCCAGGACCTGGCGCTCGAGTGGGGGTCGAGCGGGGTGCGAGTGAACGCGGTGGCGCCGGGCCCGATCGCCGACACCGAGGGCATGCGCCGCCTCGCCCCCGACGAGACCGACGCGCGGTCGCGCCTCGAGCGCAAGATGCCGGTGGGCCGCTGGGGTCGCGTCGCCGAAATCGCCGACGCCGTGCTGTTCCTGGTCTCTCCCGCCGCCGGCTTCATCACCGGCACCACGCTGGTCGTGGACGGTGGGCAGTCCCTGGTGGGCGCCGGCGATCTGTTCGGCTAGTCAGCTCTTCCCGGCGCGGGTCGAGAGCGGCGCGGGCTCGATGCCCAGCCCCGACACCCCACCCGAGACGATGAACGCCATCACGTCGGTGCTGTTGGCCGACAGGGTCTCGACCTGGTCCTTCGGCACGACCAGCACGTTGCCCGCGAAGTTGTACGACTGCGGAAAGTAGACCGCCAGGCAGTCCCTCATCTCGATCTGAGCCAGCGACTCGCGGGTCACGAACCCCAGCGCGCGGGTCTTGCTGCCGGGCACGATGGCGACGGCCACGGGGCGGTCGAACTTCTTCTTGTCGCCCACGAAGGCGCCGACCAGGTCGCGGATCGAGGTGTAGGGCAGCTTGACGAGCGGCACCCGGGCCAGCCACTTCTCGGTCTCGCGCACCACTGCCTTGCCGATCACGTTCGAGGTCAGAAATCCGACCAGGGTGATCAGGACCAGCGTGAGCACGAAGCCCACGCCGGGCACCCCGACCGGCAAGATGCGATCGATGGTGGTGAAGACGAGCCACGCGATGTAGAGAGTGATGCTCACCGGAGCGAGCACCAGGCACCCACGCCAGAAGTAGCCGAGCAAGGTCTTCGTCATGGCCGACGAGATAGCGTACTTTTCGATCAGCGTGGGGGGCTGCCGCGTCGCGTGAGCCCCGCGCAGGTCTCGGCGCCGGGGGGCGAGCGGGTCGTCACGCGGCGCTTCGCGCTCGCCACCCTCGCCAACCTGGTGTTCTTCGTGGCCGTCACGGCCTTCTTCTCGCTGCCGGTGCACCTCGAGGCGCTGGGCGCCAGCCGCGCGGACATCGGCCGTGTGATGGGCGTGTTCGGGCTCGCGTGCCTCCTGGCCATTCCCCTGACCGGGGCCCTCACCGATCGCTTCGGGCGGCAGCGCTTCATGTTCGCTGGCGCTCTCTTGTGGGTCGGGTTGGCGCTGGGGTTTTCTGCCGTCGATCGCGTGGGCCCGCTGGTCTACGGCCTGCGCCTGGGGCAGGGGGTCGCCTTCTCGCTGGCCTTCGTCGCCACCAACGCGACCATCGTCGACTTGGCCCCGGCCGGGGCGCTCGGCCGCGCCATCGCCTGGTTCGGCGCCACCACCCTGATCTCGCACGCGGTCGGTCCGTCGCTGGGCGAGTGGGTCGCCCACGAGCTCGGGTTCCGCGCGCTCTTCCTCCTCTCGGCTGCGGTCGCCTTCGCGTCACTCCCGCTCTATCTGGCGGTGCCCGACGTGCCGCGCTCACCCGCCGAGCTCGGGGCCGTCGATACCGGCGCATCCGCGCTCCTGTTTCGGCGCGGCGGCGTGGGCCCGGTGGCGTGCGCCCTGGGCACCGCGGTGACCTTCGGCACGGCGCTGAACTTCATGCCGGTCTTCGTCCGTGCGCGCGGGCTGCCCAGCCACGCGCCGTTCTTCGTGACCTACGTCGTCGCGGCCATCCTGGTGCGACTCGTCGCGGGTGGCCTCGGTGATCGCGTGGGCCACCGGCGCGTCGGTCTGGTCGGCGCGGCGGGCTTCGCGCTCGCGGCCGTCGGCTTCGGATTCGTGCGGGCTCCCTGGCAGCTGATCGTGGTCTCGCTGGCGTTCGGGCTGGCCCACGGTTTGGCCTACCCCGCGATGAACGCAGCCTTCGTCGGCGCTGCGCCGGCCCGGGCCCGCGGGCGAGCGATGGCGCTCTTCAACCTTTCGTTCAACCTGGGCGTGACCCTCAGCGCCTTCGTCGCGGGCGAGGTCGCCGAGCGCTTCGATTATCGAGTGATGTGGGCGGTGTCGGCCGCGGTGTCGCTGGTCGGGGCCCTGGTGTTCCTCGCCGATCGCCCCAGGGTCAGCGCGGCAGGTCGAGCTTGATGACCCGTCGGGCGTTCTCGCCGTAGATCTTCCGCTTCACCGCGTCGGGCAGGTCGACGCCGCTGATCCGCCAGTTGCCCTGGATGGGCGTGGGGTGGTCGAAGTCGCGGTCCGCGGTCTCGAAGTAACGGCGGGTGGCGGTGAAGAAGCGCTGCTCTTCCTTGGCGCCCGCTGGCTCTTTGCCCTCCGAGCCCAGGAACAGCGGCTCGGGCTCGGCGCTCACCCCGAGGTCGCTGCCGTACAAGACGCGATCCTGGAACTCGATGAAGAACGCGCGCATCTTCTCGGGCGCGTGGCGGCCGATCTCGGGCACGCGAGCCGCGGTGTCGATGTACAGGTTGTCGTACTTGCGGAGCCAGCCCGCCACACGGTCTGGATCTTCTGCGCAGTTGCCGAAGTGCACCGAGATGAATCGGGTCTTGGGGTGGCGCGCCACCCGGCGCTCGAGCTGGGAAAGGAGCTGATCGAAGCTCGGCGCGTCTTGCCCGAACTGGGACCACCCCGGGTGCGCCTCGAGCTCGTCTTTGCGCTCGTTCTTGCCGTCGATCGGCAGCCAGAAGGCGCGAGGGTCGCCGCTGTGGATCGCCACGGGCATGTCGAGCTCGCCGGCGGCCTCGAAGACCGGGTCGAGCCCGGGATCGTCGACCGCGAGCAGGCGGCCATCGGGGCCGGGGAGTCCCAGCCCCAGCACCTTGGCGATCTTGAGCCCCCGGGCGCCCATCGCGTGGGCACGCCTGAGCGCGGCGGTCATGCGCGCGCCATAGTCGGGGTAGCGCGCATCGTGGTAGCTGAGCGTCGTGAACACCGTGACTCGGCCCGCGCTCGAGCGCGCGGCGGCGAGCTGTTCGCTCAGCCCGCGCCCCGGGGTCCCACCGGACAAGTTGATCGCGTGGTCGAAATGCCAGCGCTGCATCAAGCGCCCCAGGCGCTCCACGCCGTCGGGGCCGAGGTGCACGTGCACGTCGACCACGAAGGGGCGCTCGCCGGCCGTGGCGCTCGGGGCGGGAACGGCCGCGGGTGGCGACGACGAGCGCTGCCAGAACCAACAGCCCACGAGGGCCGTCAGCGCCACCAGGGCGGCGACTTGCCACGGACGCTTGCGCTGGGCCACGCCGGCCATGGTACGTCAGCGCGGGCTGACGGCACCCAGCATGTTCGCCAGGTTGTGCAAGCGAGAGAGCACGAAGCGGTCCCCGGCGCCCAGCTCGAGGCCGTCGACCATCGCGACGTAGCGGCGCAAGAGGGCCAGATCCAGGCGCGAGGCCCGGCGCGCGATGGCGAACAGCTCGTCCACCGCTTCGAGTGGCAAGAGCGCCCGACGCGCCAAGAACAGCCGCAGCGGGTACTCGACCCACTGACTCTTGCCGGTGGCTCGAGCGAGCTTCTGCGCGGCCTGGACCGCGGCGACCGCGATCTCGGTCGGCACGTCGTTGCTCTTCTGGGCCTCGTCCAGCACCTCGGAGAGCAGCGTCCCGAGCAGGCGCTCGGCCTCGTCGGGCTTGCCCAGGGCGATCGCCTTGTCGACCACGCCGAGCATCAGCTGGAAGGCGTGGGTGCGCCGGGTCGTGATGTCGGCGGGGTGCCCGTCGTCGGCGTCTTGCGTGGGCACCCGCTGGGTGGCGCGAGCACCCTCGAGGCGATCGGTGTGGGTCAGGTCGAAGGCCTCGTCGGCGATCGAGATCCGCATCCCGGGGCTCAGGCGCAGCCGGCCGTGGACCGCGACCCCGTCCACGCGGACGCCGTTCACGCTGCCCAGATCTTCGACGTACACACCGCTGTCGTTGACCGTGATCTTGGCGTGACGACGCGAGACCCGGTGGTTGTCGACCAAGATGTCGACGTCGCCTCCGCGCCCGATCACGCTCTCGCCGAGCGGCAGCGGGATGCGCTCGGCGCCGCGCTCGAGCACCCAGTGACGCTTCGGCACGGTTCCGCTCTCGTGCCGCGGCGGCGCGAACGCCGGCTCGGTGCGTGCTTGGTCCCTCGCCACGACCGACTCAGGTTAGAGCAAAAACCCCCGACCGCAAGTCGCGAAAACGCCCCGAGAGCGACCGGGGGTCGGCGCTCGCGGGGCGTTTCGCGGCTTGAAAATAATGACTACTTCAGGACCTCGGTCAGCTTCTGCAGCTTCATGGCCAGGCCCATGTCGCCCTCGATCTTCAGCTTGCCCGAGAAGAACAGCTGCTGGCCGTTGGCGCGACCCTCGAGCATGTCGACGTAGTCGTTCGCCGCCATCTTGATGGTGCAGGCCGCGTCGCCCTCGCCCTCGGTCACGCCCGGGTTGTCCTTCAGGTTCATCACCCAGGTGCCGCCGCCGTCGCCGGCGAGCACGAACTTGTACACGGCGCCGATCGCGGCAGCCTTGTCCTTGTGCTCGGCAATCTTGGTCGCGGCCTCGGTCATTTTTTCTTGGGCAGTTGCCATGCTGTCTCTCCTCTAGTTGTTTCGGTTGCGATGGGGAGCCGGGGGGCTCCAGTGCGCCGGGCGTGCCGGCTGCGTAGCTTTCAGCGGCCGGGCGGCGGCCGGCTCTTCTTTCCCAGCGAGTCGACGAAGGTCTCGTGACGGCTGCTCCAGATCCAGAGCAGCAGCGAGCGGGCGCGCTCGGCGTCGCCCGCGCGGACGGCCTCGACCACGTGCTCGTAGCCCTCCGTGATCGAGCCGGGCGAGACCCACAGCGTCTCGAGATACGGCGTGTACTTCTTGAGCAGGCCGCGCACGCTGTTGAGGAGCAGGCGCGGGACGACGTTCTGCGCGGCACCGGCCAGAGCCCAGTTGAACTCGAAGTCGAGCCAGAGCAGCTTCGACAGGTTCTTCTCGCCGCGCATCTCGGCCAAGACGTGATCGAGGGCGCAGAGGTCGTCGTCGCTGCGACGCTTCGCTGCGAGCTCGGCGACGTCCGCGCTCAAGATGCGGGCCACCTCGAGGAGGTTCTTCAGGACCTCGGCGTTGACCAGGCCGTCGGGCGACACGACCAGGTACTCGATGACGTCGATGCTCGCGTGCTCGGAGTAGTCGAGGACCTCGGTGCCTGAGCCGGCGCGGCGCTCGATGAGCCGCAGCTGCTCGAGCTGGTTCATCGCCTCGCGGACGGTGAAGCGGTTGACCGCCAGGTCCTCGGCCAGCGCGAGCTCCGGCGGCAGCTTGTCCCCGGGCGCGTAGACCCCGGAGAGGATCCGGCGCTTCAGGAGCTCGGCGACCTGTGTCCCGAGCCGAGGGCTCGGTGCGTCGGCCTTCTTCTTTCGCGCGCTCGCGACCACCGGCCGGGGTCTTAGCCCGGCGAATGTTCAACATTCAACATGAAATGTTGAACAATTGTACAAAGGCTCGAAATCACAAAAAAAGAGCGAGGCCCGACGAGGCCTCGCTCCGGAGTCACGGGTGCCTTCGGTCACTGAGTCGGAGCCGCACCGGCGTCGGTGGCCGTGGGCTTCGGCGCGCTCAGCACCTTCCCGGTGTTGGCCGGGGGCGCGGTGGTGGTCGCGGTGGTGGTGGTCGTGGCCGCCGGGGTCGTCGCCGCCGCAGGAGCGGTGGTGGCGGCCGGAGTGGCCGTTGCCGCCGGCGTCGAGTCGGCCGGGCGGTTCTGGACCACACAGCCGACGTAGACGACGGCCAGGGTGCCGAGGATCACAACACTCGAAAAAGCCTTGGACTTCATGAAGAACCTACCTTGTGGAGCGACGCGAGCTTACACCGAAACCCCGCGACGTCGCGAGGTTCGACGGAAGCACCGGGGTTTGTACTCAATCTGCGCCAAGCTCGGAGAGCACGAAGGCGAACAAATCGGCGTATTCGTCGGCAATCTTGCTGATCGGCTTGCCCGCGCCGTGCCCGGCGCGGATCTCGGAGCGCAGCAGGATGGGCCGCCGGGAGGATTGGGCGTGCTGCAGCGCGGCGGCCATCTTCCGGGCGTGCATCGGATCGACCCGGGTGTCGCTCTCGGCGGTCATGAGCAGGACCGCCGGGTAGGCGGTCTTGTCTCGGACGTGGTGGTAGGGCGAGTAGGCGTGGAGCCACTCGAACTGCTTGGGGTCCTCGGCCGAGCCGTACTCGGGGATCCAGAGCTTGGCGATCTGGAAGTGGTGGTAGCGCAGCATGTCGGTCAACGGCACGCCGCTCACGGCCGCCGCGAACAGATCGGGCCGCTGCACCACGGTCGCCGCCACGAGGAGGCCGCCGTTCGAGCGGCCGTGGATCGCGAGCCGCTCGGGCCGCGTGACCTTGGTCTGGATCAGATCTTCGGCGACGGCGATGAAGTCGTCGAACACGTTCTGCTTCTTCTCGAGCTGGCCGGCCCGGTGCCAGTCCTCGCCGAACTCGCCGCCGCCCCGGAGGTTCGCCTGCACCGAGACGCCGCCGCGCTCGAGGAAGGCGTAGGTCGAACGCGAGAAGCGCGGCAAGAGGCTGACGTTGAAGCCGCCGTAGCCGTAGAGCAGCGTCGGGTTGTTCCCGCTGCCGAGGGCGGCCCCTTTCTTGTGCACCATCAGATAGGGGATGAGGGTGCCGTCCTTGCTCTTGGCCTTGCGGGCGGTGACGGTGAACTCCCCCGTCGGGATGCTCGCCTTGACCTCTTTCCACACGTCGGTCTTGCCCGAGGCCAGATCGAGCCGGCGGATGCTGGGCGGCGTCACGAACGACTCGAAGTCGAAGAACGCCTGCGTGTCATCGTGCAGGCCGGCAAACCCGCTGCTGTTGCCCAGGGTGGGCAGGTCGACCTTGCCCTTGCTCTTGCCGTTCCGGTCGAAGCGCTCGAGGCGGCTCACGACCTCGTGGGTGTAGGCGACCAAGAGCTCGCCGCCGATCACGTTGAAGTCGGTCAGGACGTCTTCCCGGTGCTCGGCGATGACCTTTCGCCAGTGCTGGCGCTCGGGCTTCTTCGGGTCGACGGCGTAGAGGGCATAGCGCGGAGCACCCTCGTTGGTCCGCACCCAGAGCACGTCGTCGAGCGGAAGCGGGTCGTAGACGTTGTCCTGACCTTCTGTGATCTCCTTCCACCCGAGCTGCTTGTCGCGGGTGTCGGCGATGAACAGCGAGCTCTTGCTCCAGCCTTGGTGCACGCGCATCACCAGCCAGCGCCCGTTCGGCGAGATCGCGCAGCTGGGGAAGTCGGTGAAGACCTTGGCCTTGAACACCTGCGGGTCGGCGTCGGGCGAGCGCCCGAGCTCGTGCTCGAAGATCGTTCGGTGGTACTTCTCTTCGCCGGCGGGCACGCTGCCCTTGGCCGGAAAGCGCGAATAGTAGAAGCGCTTGCCGCCCGGGAGCCAGCAGACCGACGAGTAGCGCGCGCGGGTGATCTGATCGGGGAGGTCCCTGCCCGTGGTGACGTCGCGGACGCGCAGCGTGCTCTCTTCGCTTCCGCCCTCGCTGGCCCCGTAGGCCAAGAGCGCGCCGTCGTTCGAGGGTTGATACCAGTCGAGCGAGGTCGTGCCGTCGGCGCTCATGGCGTTCGGATCGAGCAAGCTTCGATCCGGACCGTTCAAGCCGTCGCGCACCCAGAGCACCGGCTGGTTCTGGTGGCCGTCACGGCGAGTGTGGAAGTAGCGCAGCGTGCCCTTCGCGGTGCGCTTCACCGTGGGCAGCGACTCTTCGCCGATGGTCAAGAGCTCTTCCAGTCGGCTGCGCAGCGCGGCCCGCGCCGGGATGCGATCGAGGTAAGCACCGAGCTCGCGGTTCTGGCCCTCGACCCAGCTCGCGACCTCCGGGTCGTCGGACTTCTCGAGCCAGCGGTAGGGGTCCGCCACGCTGCGACCGTGCACGGTCTCTCTCAGATCCAGTCGTCGGGTCATGGGCTTCTGTCTCTCGGCGCTGCTCTCGAAGAGGATCGACGAAACTCCCGCTGCCCCTTCGGGCCGGGGCGCGGGCTCCGAGGCGAGCGGTGGCGGGCCGCAGCCGACCCACAGGATCAGACTGGTGGCGGCGAATCGCGCGAGCTGCCGGAGCATCGGGACGGAGTCTAGCCCGGCTGGTCGGGATTTGGACGCGCGGAGGCCCGTGGGGCAGATTACCGGTGCGTGCGCACAGCCATCGCCTTCGCCGCCGGGGTCGCCGCGTGCTCGGCGGTGCCGGAGCTGCGTGGCCCGGCCCCCGCACGGCCCGCGCCGACGGCGCGCCCGGCGCCGACCGCGGTCGAGGCGAGCCCGGCGCCTGCGCCGCAGCCACCCGGGCCGGCGACCGCCACGGCGCGCTTCCTCAAGGGCCAGACCCACGTCCACACCAATCGCTCGTACGACGCCCGGACGCCCCCCGACCAGG
>JACPVJ010000106.1 GCA_016191785.1 Myxococcales bacterium
GGCGGCAGCGGCGCCACGGGCGGCAGCGGCGCGAGCGGTGCGGTCAAGTGCGGCAGCTCGTCGTGCTCGCTGCCGGGAAACAAGTGTTGTCACGCCGACGACGGGGTGAGCGCCGCCGGCACCTGCACGGCTCAAACGACGCTCTGCGCCGTGGGCTTCGTGGACATGTTCTGTGACGAGCCTGCGGACTGCGGCGCCGGGAAGGTGTGCTGCGAGCGCATTTCGCAGGTCGGCAACCTGAACTCGATCAAGTGCGAGGCCACGGTGGCGGACTGCAAGCCGCTCGGCTCCGGGACCGCGTCGCTCGCGTGCAACCCGGCTGCGCCGAGCTGTCCCATGAACCAGAGCTGCGTGGCCACCAGCCGCGGATACTCGCACTGCCAGTGACTCGCGCCGCGAACGAGCGAAGAGTCCGAGTTGCCCACGCCCGTCCAGAAGCACGTCGTCGATCCGCCATGCGCCACGCTCCGTGCTGATTCAGAAGCTCACCGTGAAGAACACCGGCGCCGCTCATCATCCTGCCCACGCAGGTGTGACGTGCCGTGGGGCTCCCCGCCGACGACGCTCCCGGGCGCGAGCTCAGCCACGCAGCTAGCATAGAGGCTGGGCAGGGGTGCGGGAATGCCCGGGGTGGTGCTCGGTTCGAGAGCGCCACGTCCGCCCGACACGCTGCCCGAGGAGCGAAACAAACGGAGGCAACGAGCCCCCATTCGCCTTGTCGGCGGCGCGCGCTCATGCTCCCGGCAAACGGAGCGCGTCGCGCACGGCGAGCACTGCGCGAAGCAGATCGAGGTGGAGTCTTGCTGCCTTCGGCGCGGCGCGGGACGAGGCTCACCGCACCGCCCAGACGGCTGCACCCGCCGCGGAGCCGGCACGTGAATCTCGCTGCGCGTCGCTGCGCCAGCCGGTATGCTGGCGCGCGGAGGCGTGGATGAACCAAGCGTGGCGCATGGGGTGTGTGGGTGTGCTGGCAGCCGTGGTCGGGTGCTCGAGCAGCGGCGGAGGCGGCAGCGGCGGCTCTGGGGCGGCGGCGCAGAAGTGCGACACGCTGGTCGACAAGCTCTGCGAGAAGCTCGGCCCCTGCGAAAGCCTGACTCAGGCCGACTGCGTGAGTCAGGTGAACC
This sequence comes from Myxococcales bacterium, assembly GCA_016191785.1. GTDB lineage: Bacteria > Myxococcota_A > Polyangia > Polyangiales > Polyangiaceae > JADJKB01. Next base: position 1,125 of record JACPVJ010000106.1, read on the forward strand.
AGTCGTTCAAACAGCAGTTTGGCGCCACGTGCAGCGGCGCCGACGCCGTCAGCGCGACCTACGACGGCTGCCTCGCGGATCTGGGTCCCAGCTACCAGTGCAGCATGGGGACGCCTGACAACTGCAAGGGAGTGATCTTGTTCCAGCAGTAGGCGACCCCCGGTCGGGCCGCCCAGGCGACCTACCCGTTGCGCTCGCGGGGTGCCAGGTTCAAGCCAGCGGCTGGACGGGAGCTCGTAGGCATCAACCTTGCGGACGCGCTGGAACGCGCCGGTTGGGCGCGTCGTCGCGACGACGAGCGCCGGCGGAAGGAACTTGCGGAGCGTGTGGCGAATCGATTCCGTCGGGCAGAGCGGAGAGCGGTCGGTTGCGGTAGGCGGCGCGCCACGCCGCGGCAGTGCCGAGCCGCGGTGACGCGGGCAACCCGACTCGCTCCTGCAGCGAGTCGAGTTGCTCGTCGCTGAGCAACGAAAGGTCGCCGACGAACGCCCATCCCATGACCCGCCGACACGCGCCGCAGCTGACGAGCCGCACCCAGATGCGTTCGCCTTCGAGCGCGACCGTGAGCGAGCGCCCGGGAGCGAAATCGCGGCGTGGCTCGTCGCGGATCACTTGCGCGCCCGCCGGTGGCGTGCCGTCCACTGTGTCGACGGGCGCCCAGATCCCGGTCACGCGCCCGGACGCGTTGCAGAGCACGGTGCGACTGGACTTCGCCGGCTTCGGACACGGGCCTCCGAGCGAGGTGAACGCGAAGGGGAGAACAGCTGCCGGCGCCGCGGCGGCTTCTCGGCCTTCGACCGGCTCGGCGGCGGCGTCGGGCTCAGGCGCGACGATCACTGTAGCGTCCGGCGTTGCCGCTCTGTGCGCCGAGCGCGACACGGGCGGCTTCGACGGGCAAGCCGAGACGGCCAACGTCGAGGCGAAGAGAACGCCCAGGCGGCGGCTCGGAAGACACGGCGACGAACGCAGGGGCGTGGGGGCGCGCATGGCGCGAGTGACCCTACGGCAGTCCGCCACCGGCGCGCCACCGATCGATGCCGTGGTCGGCCGCCGCCATGGCCATGAACAAGAGGAGTGAGGGAGCCGTCTGGGGAGCAGCCCGTCGGCCGTCGTGAAAAAGAGCAAGTCGTCCGGCGCTGTCTCACTGGGTCATGTAAGGGCGGGGCGGCGTCGGACGTTTGCCGGACCATGCCCCGCGCCTTGGACGCACGCCCCTCGCGACTGCCGCCCGCCCTCGTCGGCGCCGGAGTGCTCGCGCTCGCGGCCCTCGCAGCCTCGGGTGCCCTCGTGGTCATCTGGCAGCGCGCGGCCGTCTGCGCCGCGACGCCGGATTGTCGCTCGAACGCGGGCATCGCGATCGTGGTCGGCCAAGGCTTCGTGGCACTGGCCTGTGCGCTCTCGTGTCCGCTGGCGCTGCTTTCGGATCACCCGGCGCGCAAGTACGTCCTCGGTTGCGATGCCATTGCCATCGTAGCGCTCGTCGTCTTCGCGCTCGCGCTCGCGCCGTGACAGCGCCGAACCCAAGACCTCGTGAACCGTCCCGACGAGGGCGCGCAGGTCGGCGAATGCCCGGACCACAAGTGGCTCGCTGAGCTACCCAGCAGCATCGAAGCCGCACACCTCGTCGAGCGGCCTTCCGGTCCGCTGCGCCTTCTTCAGCTGGGAGTACCGCCAGTAGGTGTACACCACCGGGATCAGCTCGAGCGTGAGGAACGCGCTGCTGACCAGCCCGCCCACCATCGGCGCGGCGATGCGCTTCATCACGTCCGCCCCGCTGCCGGTGGCCCAGAGCAGCGGCAGAAGGCCGATGATCATCGTCGACACGGTCATCAGCTTGGGTCGCACGCGCTGCACCGTGCCCTCCGAGTGCGCGTGGATGATGTCCTCGAGGTTGCGAATGCGGCCTTCGCGCAGGCGTTTTTCGAAGGCGTGATCGATGTACACGATCATCACCACGCCCGTCTGGGCCGCGAGCCCCACCAGGGCGATCACGCCCACCCCGACGGCGGTCGAGAGGCGATAGTCGAGCAGGTAGAGCGCCCAGACGCTGCCCACCAGCGCGAACGGGATGCTGAGCATGACGATGGCGACTTCCGTCAGGTTCTTGAACTGAAGGTACAAGAGCAAAAGCACGATCCCGAGCGCCAACGGCACCAGCACCTGCATGCGCTCGCGCATTTGCTCGAGGAGCTCGTACTGGCCGGTCCACTTCAAGTACATCCCCTGCCCCAGGGCCAGGTCGCTGGTCGCGACGGCGCGCTTGGCGTCCGCCACGAAGCCGCCGATGTCCCGGTTCGGATCGACGTCGACGTACACGTACCCCACCAAGAGCCCCCCCTCGTTGCGCAGCATCGGGGGGCCGTGCGACACGCTCACGTCGGCCAGCTCGCCCAGCGGCAGGCTGCGCGCTTGGGCCTTGCTCGGCAGCGCGATCAGCACCTGCCGGAGCCGCTCGGGGCTCGACCGGAAGTCTTCCTTGTAGCGAACGTTGACGGTGTATCGCTGGCGCCCCTCGACCGTCACCGTGACCGGCTCACCGCCGACCGCGGCTTCGATCGCGCCCATCAGGTCATCGACGCGCAGATCGTAGCGTGCGAGGACCTCGCGCCGGGGCACCACGTCGACGTACGTTCCGCCCAGAGATCGTTCGTAGAGCACGCTGCGCGCGCCGGAAACGCCCTTGAGCACCGATTCGAGCTTCTCGCCGGCCGCCTCGATCGCCCCGAGGTCACTTCCGAACACCTTCACACCCACCGGCGTGCGCACGCCCGTGGTGAGCATGTCGATGCGAGCCTTGATGGGCATGGTCCAGGCGTTGGTCCACCCGGGCAGCTGCATGCTCGCGTTCAGTTTGGTCACCAGCTCGTCCCAGGTCTCGGGTCGCTCTTCGGGCCAGAGCGTGCCGAGCGCACGCCGGATCGGCGCAGGAGCCCAGCCCGAGTACCACCGGTGCTGGTGCACCTTGGGCCACTCGGCCTGTGGGTGAAGCTGCACTACGGTCTCGGCCATCGAGAGCGGCGCCGGATCGGTCTGGGTCTCGGCCCGGCCGATCTTGCCGAACACCCGCTTCACCTCCGGGAACGAGGCCAGCACCGCGTCTTGGCGCTCGAGCTGACGCTTCGCCTCTTCGATGCTGATCCCGGGCAGCGTGGTGGGCATGTACAAGAGGTCGCCTTCGTTCAGCGGCGGCATGAACTCGCTGCCCAGACGCAAATACAGCGGAACGGCGGAAGCGATGGCGAACACGCCGATCGCCAAGGTGGTGAGGGGCCGGCGGAGCGCGACGTAAACGAAGGGCTCGTAGAGCTTGATGATGGTTCGCGAGACCGGGTGCTCAGCCTCGCTCTTCACCTTGCCCCGGAGCAAGAGGTCGCGCAGCGCCGGCGCCAAGGTGATGCTGAGCAAGGCCGCCGAGAGCATCACGAAGGTCTTGGTGAAGGCCAGCGGGCGGAACAGTCGCCCGGCTTGCCCCGTCAAGCCGAACACCGGGATGAACGAGGCGGCGACGATCAAGAGCGAGAAGAAGATCGCGGGCGTGACCTCTTTGGCGGCCTCGGCCAGGAGCTTGGCGCGTTCTTTCGGGGCCAGATCCGGCGGCGCATGCTCCAGCTTCTTGTGGCACGCCTCGATCATGACGATCTCGGCGTCCACCGTGGCGCCGATGGCGATGGCGATCCCACCCAGGCTCATGATGGTCGAGGGAACCCCGAGGAAGTACATGGGAATGAAGGCCGTCACGACCGCCAGCGGCAGGCTCACGATGGGCAAGAGCGCGCTTCTGAGGTGCAAGAGGAAGACCAAGATCACCACGCTGACGACCACGCCCTCTTCGAGCAGCGCCCCCTTCAGCGTCTGGATGGCACGGTCGATCAGGCTCTTGCGGTCGTAGGTCTCGACGATCTCGACCCCGGGAGGCAGCGACTTCTTCAGCTCGTCGAGCCGGGCCTCGACCCGCTCGATGACTGCGCGCGCGTTCTCGCCGTGGCGCGCCACCACGATGGCACCGACGGTCTCGCCCTTGCCGTCCAGCTCCGCCAGCCCCCGGCGGATCTCGCCCCCGGCTCGCACCTCGGCCACGTCGCGAACGCGCAACGGCTCGCCGGACGGACCGGCGCGGATGGCCACGTTGCCGATGTCGTCGAGACTGCCGAGATACCCCCGACCGCGGACGAAGTACTCGCGCCCGCTCTGCTCCATCACCCGCCCGCCCACCTCGCGGTTCGAGCGCGCGATCGCCCTTCCGATCTCGTCGACGCTCAGCCCGTACGACCGGAGCTTCTCGGGGTCGACGTTGACCTGGTACTGCCGCTCGAAGCCGCCGACCGCCGCGACCTGGGCCACGCCGGGCACGCTCTCGAGGGCGAAGCGCAGCGTGTAGTCCTGCAAGCTGCGCAGCTGCGACAGGTCGTGTTGGCCCGTGCGGTCGACCAGCGCGTAGCTGTAGACCCAGCCGATGCCCGTGGCGTCGGGACCCAGCGTCGGCGTGACCCCATCGGGCAAGCGCTCGCGGATGGTGGCCATGTACTCCAGCACCCGCGAGCGCGCCCAGTACAGATCCGTGCCCTCTTCGAACAGCACGTAGACGAACGACATGCCGAACATCGAGAAGCCGCGGACGGCCGAGACCTTGGGGGCCGCGAGCAGTGAGCTGGTGATGGGATAGGTGACCTGGTCTTCGATCAACGTGGGCGAGCGGCCGCGCCACTCGGTGAAGACGATGACCTGCGGGTCAGACAGATCGGGGATGGCGTCGAGTGGAACGCGGCGCGCCGCGTTCACCGCGCCGACGGCGATCGCCACCCAGGCCAGGATCACCAGCCAGCGGTGGCGCGCACACAGGTCGATGACCCGCCCGATCATGGCGTGCCGTGCTTGGAGTGATCCTGGCTGACGGCCGCACCCTTGCCAGCGAGCGACGCCTTGAGCCGGCTCTCGGAGTCGAGCAGGAAGGTTGCCCCCGAGACCACGCTCTCACCCGGCCGCACGCCGGCCGTGAGCTCGACGCGATCGGTGCCGAGCTCGACGCCGACCTCCACCGTGCGTGGCGCGAAGCGCCCCGGGCTCTCTTGGACGAACACGTAGCGCTCGAGCCCGGTGTCGATCAGTGCATCGCGCGGCACCGCGACCACGGTGCGCGCCGCCTGCGACAGCTCGACCCAGCCGTATTGGCCGGGCCTGAGCCCCATGTCCGGGTTCTTGACCGAGAAGCGCACGCGGGTGGTGCGCGCCTCGGCATCGACCCGGGGGTAGATCAAGTCCACCTTGGCCACCACCGGCGCGGCGAGCCCGGGCGCGCTGAACTTCCCTTCGCTGCCGACCTGAACCAAGCCGAGCTCGCGCTGGAACACGCTGGCGACCACGTACACCTTCGATAGGTCGACGATCTCGTAGAGCACGGTCTCGGGCGCCACGTAAGAGCCGAGCACGACGTTCTTCTGCGTCACGAAGCCAGAGATGGGCGCGCCGATACCCACGGTGCGGCTCGGCTCGGCCTTCTTCAGCAGCTGGTCGATGGCGCCGTTCGACATACCCAAGAGCTCGAGCTTCCTTCGAGCGCGGTCCCCAGAGCTCTTGCCGCCGCCGACGTTTGGCCAGTCCTTGACCGCCAAGAGCTCGCTCTCTGCCTGATAGATCTCCGGGCTGTAGATCGACAGCAGGTTCTGCCCACGCCGCACCCGGACCCCGGTCTCGCGCACCGCGATGTGTTCCACGAAGCCTGGAGCGCGCACGTGCACTTGCGCCACTCCGCTCTCGGGGGCCTCGACCCCGGCGGCGATGCGCACGCTGCCGCTGGTCGGGGTCTCGACGGCGACGGCAGTCCGGACGCCGATCGCCTGAAGTCGGTCGAGGGACAGCTCGATCGGCACGATCCCGGTGGGCGGCGCGCCCGCGTCGGGCGCGTGGCTCGGCCCGGCGTCGGGTGCATGCCCCGCGTGGTCCGAAGGCCCGGCCTGCGCGGGCGGGGCTTTCGGCTCGAGCCTCATCTTGCACTTCGGGCAGCGCCCCGGAGCCGGGGAGATCACCTCGGGATCCATCGGGCAGGTCCAGACCGTGCCGGGTGGCGCGCTGGCCGCCGGCGGCGACACGTGGGGCGGGTGGCTCGACGGCGCCGCGGCGGTCTTGCGGCGGTCTTCCGGGATCGGCTCGAGCGTCATCTGACAGATCGGGCACTCGCCGGGGCTCGCCGAGGTGACCTCGGGGTGCATCGGGCAGTAGTACTTCGCGGCGCTCTCGGCTTGCCCGTCGGCGCGCGCAAACGACCACCACGAGCCCAGAGCCGCGAGCGCAGTCAGCGCGATCAGAACCCAACGAACGATGGACATCGCGCGCACGCCTTTCGGAATGGGCTCCGGGTCGGGCGCGTGCACTTCGATTTCTGACATGGCTTCCTCCTTGAAGATCTTCAGTTCCCGTCGAGCTTCACCCGTCGCTTCGGCAGCTCGGTGCCCGCGGCGAAGTCGAGGTCGGTGAGCGCGTGGTCCAGCGCAGCGCGCGCCATGATGATCTCCAGCTCGACGTCCACGACGTCGCGCTGGGCGGTGAGCAAGGTCACGAGGGACGTGCCTCCGGTCTCGTAGCCGGCGAGTGAGTACTCGAGGTTCCGGCGACTGGCGGGCAGCGTCTCGCGCTTGAGCACCCGCAGGCGCTCGAGCGCACCCTCGACCGTGGCGAGGCTCATGGCGACCTCGGCGGAAATGTCGAGGCGCGCTTGATCGATCTCGGCGTTCGCGGCCGCCGTGCCATGGCGCTGCGCGGCCTTGCGGGCGCGAGACCCGCCCCAGATCCACGGCATCGACACCGAGAGCGACGCCCCGTAGCCGTGCTCGGTCATCCCGTTGGTGGGCGGAAAGTACAGCCCGCCCACGCTGAACGACGGCGCGGCCGACTCCTTGTCAATCACGCGCTGCTCGGCCTCGGACGCCCCGCGCCGCGCGCGCGCCATCGCGACGTCGGGTCTTCGAGCGAGGGCGCGCTCGGTGATCTCGTCCGCCGTGAGCGTCACCGAGAGCGCGCCCTCGTCCGCGGGCGGCCCGACCGGCGCGCCCAACGGACGAGACGCGAGGGCGTTGAGCCGGCGCTGGATCGACTTGAGCCGGGAGCCTTCACCGGCCGCGTCGGCTCGGGAGCGGCTGATCTCGACCTCGGACTGAGAGACGTCGGTCAGCATGCCGCCCGCCGCGTACCGAGCCTTGGCCACCGCCAGCACGCGCTCGGCCACGGCCACGTGACGCTCGTGCACGTGGTGCGCGGCCGTGGCCTCCAGGTAGTCAGCGAAGGCGTGACCGACTTCGCGGCTCAGCTTGCGGGCCGCCTCGTCGCGCTCGGCGCGAGCGACGCGCGCCTCGGCCTCTACCGCGCCCTCCCGCAAGGACAGGGACCCCGGGGCGGGAACGGCTTGCTTCACGCCGACCATGACCATGCCCGCGTCGTTCACCGCGTACGGCCGCGTGATGGGCACCTGCCAGACCTCGAGCATCAGCTCGGGATCGGGCAGGCTGCTCGTCGCCTTCGCCCGCAGCTTGGCGGCGCTCTCGCGGTGCGCCGCGGCGCGCATGGCCGGACTCTTGCTCACCGCCGCCCGAATCAGCTCCGAACGCCGCGCCTTGGCGGCGGGCTGCTCGGGCGCACCGCGGGCTTCGCTCACGCAAAATAGCAGCGCGCAGGCGCTGACGAACCATGACCTCTTGTCGAACATGCGAACCACTCCTCGTCGTCGGGCAAGCGGTCGCGCACGACGCGCGACCACCGGTCACGCGCAGGCACACCGTCGCCTGCGCGCTCGCGGACGAACGGGCGGTTCAGCTCAAGAAGGCTCGGTTCAGGATGTAGAGCGGTGCCTGCCGGGGCGGCGGCGGCGCGCGGGCCCGCGGGGGGGAAAGCGCGACATGCGAAGCGCGGAGCTCCGGGGCGAGCTCGACGGGGAGCAGCGCCAGGATGACGGGCGGGGCGATGGTCGGGACGTCACCGCCCCCGACCGAGCGACGCTCGGCCGCGGCGGTCAGCGCTCGGTCGTCGCAGCAATCCCCTTGCGACGCGGTCGGCGCGCCGTTGCCGGGGTCGGCCGGCACCGCGGCGCGGGCCTTCTCGCAGCAGCACGCGCTCGTGACCTTGCCCTTCATGTGGCAGAAGTAAGCCGCCGCGCTCACCGACCCGGCGGGCAGGAGCATCAGCAGGCTGACGACGAGGGCAAACAGGCGGCGCACGCTTTGGTTCAGCATAGCGCCGGTCGATCGGCCCGTCCACGTCACCCCCGCCAGGCCCTGACAGCGGAGCCGCGAGCGTGCCATCCGGCGAGCTGGCACAACCGCCCGCAGGGCCCATTCCCGGGCGGTTCCTTGAGGCACGGTCCTTGCGCTGCGTGGGGACCATGAAGCGCTCGATCTCGTGCTTGGTGCTGCTCTTGCTCTCGACCGCCTGCGGCGGGCAGTCCGCGTCGGACGAAAGCGGAACCGGCGGAGTCGCGGGGACCGGTGGGGGCGGCACCGGCGGCGGCGGCGCCGGGGGGGCCGGCGGCACCGGCGGAGCGGTCGGGGGCAGTGGAGGCGGCAGCGGCGGGGGCTACGTGAACGTCGTCGGCGAGTGCAAGGCCGACGCGGACTGCGCCCTGCAGAACAGCTGCTGCTATTGCAACGCCGCCCCCAAGGGGACGACGGCGCCCTACTGCGAGCCGACCCCCTGCTTCGCCGACCAGTGCTCGGTGCAGGGCGTGAAAGAAGCTCGCTGCATCGCCGGGCAGTGCAGCGTGGCCCGCGACTGCGATCAGAGCAAGGTGGTCTGCAACGCGCTGCCGCCCACGTGCCCGGCCGGCCTGGTGCCCAGCGTCCAGAACGGCTGCTGGGGCGAGTGCGTGCCGACGACCTCGTGCAGCTTCGTCTCGACTTGCTTCGACTGCGGCCCCGGCAAGGCCTGCGTGGTCACCGACGACCAGGGCGGCGGCCAGCATCACTGCGTGAACCCACCGGCCAGCTGCAGTCAGGGCTGCTCGTGCCTCGGAGACAAGGCGTGCATCGCGCCGTACACGTCCTGCTCGGACGGCATCAAAGACGGCTCGGCGGTGCACTGCGAGTGCCCGACCTGCTGATCTCCGAAACGCGCCCTAGCGCACCCCCGACCCGCGGGGCTAGTCTTCTGCGCCCTCTTGTCCCTGACCGCAGCAGCACTCTCCCTCGGCATCGTCACCGGCGCGTTGGTCGGCGCCGGGGCCGTGGAGCGAGTCGTGCACCGGCGGAACCTCAGGCGGATACCGGTTCGCGTCCACGTCAACGGAACCCGAGGCAAGTCGAGCGTCACGCGCCTGATCGCGGCAGCCCTGCGTGAGAGCGGCACCGTCACCTGCGCCAAGACCACCGGGACCCTGGCGCGCTTCATCCTGCCCGACGGCCACGAGCTGCCGATCTTCCGGCCTTCCGGCCCGAACGTGATCGAGCAACGGCGCATCGTCTCGGTGGCAGCAGCCCACGAAGCCCAGGCGTTGGTCATCGAGTGCATGGCGCTCCAACCCGAGCTGCAAGCCCTCTCGGAGCTCGAGCTGGTTCGCGCCACCCACGGGGTCATCACCAATGCCCGTCCCGATCACCTGGACGTGATGGGCCCGTCCGATCCCGACGTGGCGCGCGCGCTGGCCTCGATGATCCCCGTCGGCGGCAAGCTGTTCACCGCCGAGCAGAAGCAGCTGGCGATCTTCGAGGCGGCCTGCAAGGACCGCGACACCACGCTCTTGGCCATCGGCCCGGAAGCCGTCGCGGCGGTCAGCGACGGCGACCTCACCGGCTTTCGTTACACCGAGCACCGCGAGAACGTGGCGCTCGCCCTGGCGGTGACCGACGACCTGGGCATCGCCCGCGACGTGGCCCTGGCGGGGATGCGCGCCTGCCGACCGGACCCGGGCGCGCTCCGGGAGTACTCCCTCGACTTCTTCGGTCGCCAAATGGTGTTCGTGAACGGCTTCGCGGCCAACGACCCCGTCTCGACCGAGCAGCTCTGGAACATGGCGCTCACCAAATATCCCGGGCGCTCCACCAAGATCATCTTGGTCAACTGTCGGGCCGACCGCCCGGACCGTTCGCTGCAGCTCGGGCAAGAGCTCCCCCGCTGGGAGGCACCCGACTTCGTGGTCGCGATGGGCACCGGGACCTACCTCTTTGGCCGGGCGGCGGTGAAGGCGGGGCTCGATCCGTCGCGGCTCGAGATCGTCGAAGATGCCGGTGAAGATCAGATCTTCGAGCGGGTCGTGGGCCTGATCGACGACAGCGCGCTGATCTTCGGCATGGGAAACATTGGTGGACAAGGCCTGCCGCTGACGCGTTATTTCGCCAATCGCGCCCATCCCAAACGAGGCCAGCACCTGGACGGCAACGCATGATGGAACTTCTGCCCATCTCGGTCGGCATCGGCCTGGCCATCAGCCTGCTCTTCACCGAGATGTTCGGCATCGCGGCGGGCGGCATGATCGTCCCGGGGTACATCGCGCTCCACCTGACCAAGCCGGTCGACGTCGCGGTCACGGTGGGCGCGGGCCTCGCGACCTGGGCCATCGTCCACACCCTCTCGTCCTTCACCATCGTCTACGGGCGCCGTCGAACCGTGCTGATGATCTTGATCGGCTACTTGGTCGGCATGCTGCTGCGCTGGTCCACGGGAGTGTACGGGCAAGGCACCGTGGACCTGAACGTGATCGGGTTCATCATTCCGGGCCTCATCGCCCTCTGGCTCGACCGCCAGGGGGTGATCGAGACGGTGGCCGCGCTGGTCACGGCGTCGGTGGTCGTGCGACTGATCTTGGTCCTGGTGGTCGGGGCGGAGCTGCACGGATGAAGAAGGTCTACTGGCGCCCCCAGGGCGTCCCACGCCGAGCGATGCTCTTGATCGCGATGGTCGCGGTGGCCGGGTTCTTGGCGGTCGAGAAGTTTCAGGTCTCGACTCGCCAGCGCAACTACGCCGAGAAGATGACCGCGTCGCGCTTGGCGCTCGAGGCCTTCAACGCCATCAAGTCCGAGAAGCTCGGCCGTGGCATCGGCATCGACCCGGAGGCCGATCCGTATCAGACCGGGCTGATTGGCCGCTCGGTCACCCCGGTGACCTCGAACACCGGGTACATCTCGGCCAAGCGCCTGAGCGTGAATCCCAACTTTGCGGCGCTGGTGGTGCATTGGCTGTCGCGCGCCGGCGTGGCAAAGGGGGACGTGGTCGCGGTCGGGGCGTCGGGCTCGTTCCCGGCGTTGTGCATCTCTACCTTCGCTGCGGTGCAGGCCATGGAGCTGACTCCGATCGTGATTGCCAGCGCGTCGGCCTCGGAGTGGGGCGCCAACGACCCGAGCTTCATGTGGCTGGACATGGAGAAGGCGCTCTTCGACAAGCGCATCTTCGGCTTCCGATCGATCGCGGCCTCGCGGGGCGGCATCGAGGACTACGGCTTCGGCATGTCGGAGGAGGGCCGCAAGCTGATCGACCAGGGCATCGAGCGGTCGGGGGTCGACCGGATCGACGCCAAGAACCTGGCCGACGGCATCGATCAGCGCATGCAGCTCTTCGAGGCGAAGGCCGGCAACAAACCGATCAAAGCCTACGTGAACGTCGGCGGCGGCACTGCGTCGGTGGGCACGCACGTGGGCAAGAAGCAGTTCAAGCCGGGCCTCAACCTGGATCCGCCACGCGGGTCAGACCTGGCCGACTCGGTCATGCTGAGGTTCGCCGAGCGGGGCGTGCCCGTGGTGCACCTGACCAGCCTCGAGGCCCTGGCGAAACAGTACGCCTTCCCTTCCGAGCCCAAGGGGATCCCCCGTGTCGGCGAAGGGAAGGTCTTCGTGCGCGAGGAGTACAACCGGTGGATCGCCGCCGGCGGCCTGCTCGCCGTCTTCGCGGCGATGCTCGCGTTCATTCGCTTGGACGTCGGGGCCCGCATCTTGCAAGGCGTGTGGCGCAGGAAAGATCGGGCCAGACAGCCCGAACAAATGGTGTGAGCGACAATCGGCGCGCGGCGCTCTGGCGCCCCCTCACCCCGGCGTGTTAGCACCCCCCGCTCGAATGCTCGGAAGCGCGACCTGGCTCGACTGGCTGGCGTTCGTGGGCGCGGTGCTCGCGACGATGGCGCTCGATCGGCTGCTGGTCGGGAAGAGCACGAACGCGGTGTCGTTCCGAGAGGCGAGCGCCCGCAGCGTCGTGGCCATCGTCTCCGCGCTGCTCTTCGCCGGGTGGATCCACCAGCGCATGAGCCTCGACAAGTCGGTCACGTACCTCGTGGCCTACCTGGTCGAGAAGTCTCTGTCGGTCGACAACCTGTTCGTCTTCCTGGTCATCTTCTCGTACTTCGGCGTCCGCGAGCGCGAGCAGCAGCGCATCTTGTTCTGGGGCATCGTCGGTGCGGTGGTCATGCGCGCCATCTTCATCCTGGCGGGCAGCGCGCTGCTGCACCGCTTCCACTGGATGATGTACGTGTTCGGGGGGTTCTTGGTGCTCACGGGCATCAAGCTCGCGTTCAAGAAAGATGGCGACGCGGTCGACCCCGAGGCGAACCTCGCGCTGCGGTTCGCGCGCAAGTACCTGCGCACGACCGATCAGGCGGACGGCGACAAGTTCTTCGTGGTCAAGAGCGGCCTGCGCTACGCCACGCCGCTGTTCCTGGTGCTCTTGGTGGTCGAGTTCACCGACGTGCTGTTCGCCGTCGACTCGGTGCCCGCGGTCCTGGCGGTCTCGGACGACGTGTACATCGTCTACACCTCGAACATCTTCGCCATCTTGGGCCTGCGCTCGCTGTACTTCATGCTCGCCGGCATGATGAGCCGCTTCCACTACCTGGACCTGGGCCTGGCGGTGATCTTGGTCTTCATCGGCGCGAAGATGCTCCTCACGCAGGTCGTGAAGGTCCCGAACCTGGTGAGTCTGGGGGTGATCGCCGGGGTGCTCGCGGTCTCGATCCTGGTGTCCATGCTGCGCCCTCCGAAGCCCGAAGAAGCCGCGCCCGAAGCGCCCTCGGACGGAGCAGCGGGCGGGTGACCCCGGTGGCACGGCTCAGCGAGCGCGCCAGCGGCGTCTTGCTTCACCCGACCTCGCTCCCCGGTCCGCACGGCTTCGGCGATCTCGGCCCCGAGGCCCGCGCCTTCGCGGACTACCTGGCCGCCGCGGGGCAGACGTGGTGGCAGATGTTGCCCGTGGTTCCGCCGGGCTTCTCTGGCTCGCCCTACGACAGCCCCTCGTCGTTCGCCGGCAGCCCGTGGCTGGTGAGCCTGTTGGATCTGAAAGACGACGACCTGCTCGAAGCGCGGGACATCGACGGGAGCCCGGCTGCGGGCTTTGGCGCCATGCAGCGCTTCCGCGAGGACCGCCTGCGCAAAGCCCACAGCGCGGCGCTCGCGCGCAAGAGCCCGGCGGACCAGGACGAGCTCGACGAGCTCCGTGAGTCGAGCCCCTGGCTCGAGGATTGGACCCTGTACTGTGCGCTCAAGACCCGCCACCCGGGCGGCTGGGTCGACTGGCCGGAAGAGCTCCGCATGCGATCGCCGGCCGCGCTGTCTCGGGCACGGCGCGAGCTCGTTCGGGAGGTCTCGTTCCACGAGCACGTTCAGCTCTGGTTTCGGCGCCAATGGCGGCGGCTGCGCGCCCACTGCCGCGCGCGCAACGTGGCACTGCTCGGCGACGTGCCCATGTTCGTGGCGCACGACAGCGCCGACGTGTGGAGCGCCACAGACTCGTTCTTCCTCGACGATCGCGGGCATTCGACGGTGGTGGCGGGCGTGCCGCCCGACGCGTTCAGCGAGACCGGCCAGCTCTGGGGAAACCCGCTCTACCGCTGGGACGTCATGGCCGAGCGCGGCTTCGAGTGGTGGCTGCGCCGCCTGGGAGTGACCCTCGATCGCTTCGACGCCGTCCGGCTCGACCACTTCATCGCGTTCCGGCGCTACTGGGAGATCGCCGCCGGCTCGAACGACGCGCGGGTCGGGCGCTTCGTGCCGGTCCCGGGCGAGGCGCTCTTCGAGCGGGTTCGCGAGGTGTTCGGCGGGCTGCCGTTCCTGGCGGAAGACCTGGGGATCTTGACCCCGGAGGTCCACGCGCTGCGCGACCAGTTCGGCCTGCCGGGCATGCGCGTGCTCGAATTCGCGTTCGGCGGCGACGAGCCCAACGACTACTTGCCCCACCGCTATTCGCGCAACACCGCCGTCTACACCGGCACGCACGACAACGACACCACGGCGGGCTGGTACGCGAGCATCCCCGAAGCCGAGAAGATCCGCGTGCGGAGCTACCTGGGCACGCCCGACGGCGAGATCCACTGGGCGCTGATCCGTGCCGCGCTCGCCTCGGTGGCCAACCTCGCCATCTTCCCGATCCAAGACGCGCTGGGCCTCGGCAGCGAGGCGCGGATGAACACGCCGGGCACGGTCGAAGGCAACTGGGCGTTCCGCGTCGACTCGGGACAGCTCACCCCGGAGCTTGCGGGGCGACTGCGCGGCCTCGCCGGACTGTACGAGCGGACGCCCCGCTGGAACGACGGCGACCCGGCGGCCTTCGTCCGAGCGTGACGGTCACTCTTCGAGCCCGAGAAACTCCGCGGCGCGGCGGTCGGCGGTCTGCTCGTGGGACCGGAACCACGACTCGAGAAGCTCGACCAAGACCCCCATGAGCTCGCTCTCTCGACGCTCGCACTCGGCGCGGAGCGCGACCAGGCGGCGTAGAAACGAGGCGTGCATCGAGCGATGCTGCTCGAGCTCCGGGTAGCCCCCGCGATCCATCACCAGCTCTTCGTACTCGAAGTGGGCGCGCACTTCGCCGATCAGCTGGTCGATGAGCGCGGCGAGCTCCTCCCACGGTCCGCCCGTGGCGTGGGCGAGCCGCAGGCGGCGGATGTTGGCGGCGAGGTGGCCGTGCTGCGCCGCAACGCCATCCGGGAGCGTGGGGAGCCGTTCACGAGGCGGGAGCACTCTGACTCTTTCGTGCAAAATTGACCATACGTCAACCACCCGCCTGCCCTTGACAGGGAAAACCCGCACTGAAATCGTCCCAGGCCATGACCGAGTTGGACCGGCAAATTCGCGCTCGCGTCGACGCCTTCGTGCTCGAGATCGGTGACCTGGTGCGCCGCGCCGCGCTCGAGGCGGTCTCGGAGGCCCTCGGGAAGCCGGCCCGGTCGGCCGCACGTGACAAGCCGCCGTCGAAGACACGCGCCCGTGGGAACAAGCGGTCGTCCTCGGAGCTCGACTCGCTGGCGAGTCGCATCGTGCGCCACGTGGGGGATCACCCCGGTTCGGGCGCATCGGAGATAGCGAAGGCGCTAGGCGTCGCGACCCGCGACCTGGTGCTCCCCACCAAGAAGCTGGTCTCGTCGGGCGATCTGACGACCAAGGGTCAGAAGCGCGCAACCAAGTACTTCCGACCGAAGAGGTGAGCTCAGTCTTCGTCGGTCGGCCCGGGGGGGTCGCTGACGAGCTCGAGCACCGCCTTGCGCTCGACGCCCGGGCGGGGCGCCTTGGCCTTGGGTACCAGCAAGAGCGCTGGCTCGCTGACCTGCTCGCCGCGCGCCGCGGGCGAGCGCTGCACGAGGGGAAGCGGCAGGCTCTTCTTGCGCTCACGAGTCGCGACGGCCCGCGCGGGGCGTGGCAAGAACCGGACGAGCTCGTCGAGCAGCTCTTCCGCGCTGCCCGGGCGCTGGGCGGGATCCTTGGCGAGGCAGCGCCGAATCAGCGCTTCGAGGGCAGCGGGGAACGCCCGATCGTACGCCCGCAGGGGCATCGGCGGCCGCTGCAGCACGTTGGACATGATCTCGGCTTCACTGCGACCGGCGAACGCGCGCCGACCGGTCGTGAGCTCGTAGAGGATGGCCCCGACGGCGTACAGGTCGGCCCGCTGATCGGCAGCCCGACCCAGCACTTGCTCCGGCGCCATGTAGCTCGGCGTCCCGAAGACGCGACCGTCGGAGTGCTGCCGCTCCGCGCTGAGCCGGCACGCGATGCCGAAGTCGAGCACCTTGGCCTGGGGTCGGTCCGGCTCCGGGTGCACCACCATGATGTTGGCCGGCTTCAGATCGCGATGGACGATCCGCTGCTCGTGCGCCGCGCGGAGCGCCGAGAGCACCTGACAGCAGAGCTCGCAGGCGTACTCGTACCCCAAGGCCCCGCGCGCGGCGACGGTGGTCTCGAGGGTCTCGCCGTCGCAGAGCTCCATCACGATGAACGGCACGTTGTCCCCCGTGGCGCCGATGTCGTAGATGGCCACGACGTGCTCGTGTGCGATGCTGGCCGCAGAGCGGGCTTCGCTCGCAAAGCGCTCCACCGCTTCGGGGTCGGTGGCCAAGTCGTGCCTCAGCACCTTCAGCGCCACCGGCCCGAAGAGCGAGCTGTCGGCCTCCCAGACCACGCCAATGGCGCCTTCGCCGAGCGCGCGGCGCAGGGTGTAACGACCCCCGACAACGTGGCCTCTCTCGAGCGGCACGGGACGAAGTTTAACTGACAATCGGCACCTGTCGCGCCAATCACCCTCGCTGACGCCGGGCGCCAGCTGGACTACGCTCCGAAAGCGTGAGGCGTCGGCCGCACCAGGGCATCGAACGACCGGGCGCTAGCGCCCGGCTGAATGGGCACTGGCACCCGTCCGTCGAATCCCCGATGCGGCGCGCTGCCGCTACCGTGATCGCGCTCGCCTCGCTGCTCGTCCCCCGCGGGCTGTGGGCGCAAGCGGCGGCTCCTCCGAGCGAGGGGTCGCCCGCCGCCGAGCCCCCGCCCCCGCCAGCGCCGCCGTCCCCGCCCGACACCTGGGGCACCAGCGAACCGCCCGCGCCGCCCGCGCTGCCTGCGCCGGTGAGCCCGAGCGCCTCGCGCGAGCCCCCCGTCGACCCCGCCATCGAAGTCGACGGCGAGCCCACCGGCCCAGCTGACGTGCGGGTCCGCTACACGCTGGACGCGATCGAGGTCCGCGGCAACCACCGCACGCGATCCCGGGTGGTGATGCGCTACGTCCCCTTCAAACCGGGCGACGTGATCGACGTCGACGACACCGAAGTCGAGCTCACGCGGTATCGCCTGCTGGGCACGGGGTTCTTCCGGGACGTGCAGTTCTCGCTGCGCAAGGGAACGACCCGAGGCCACGTGGTCCTGGTGATCGACGTCGAAGAGCGCAACACCATCATCGTCAACGACCTGTGGATGGGGCTCAGCGCCGACGCCGACAAGCGAGGCAACGCCCGTCCGCTCACCGCCTATGCCGGCCTGGACGTGGCCGAGACCAACCTGGCCGGCACCGGCATCACCTTCGGCGCCGCGGTCGGGCTGGCGCAAGAACAGCTGGCGCTACGGGTGCGCTTCCTCGACCCGGCCTTCTTGGGCGGCCGATGGATGACCAGTGCGACCCTGCTGTTCAACGACGCCCAGGACTATTTCGGCAATGCCGACGTCGTCACGGCCGATCCGTCGCAGCTCAAGCAACTCACCGACTACGCCGTGGTCCGCTACAAGCGCTTCGGGGGCATGCTCGGCGTGGGGCGAGACCTCTCGGTGCCGACTCAGCTCTGGCTGAACTACCGGCTCGAGCGCCTCGACACCTCGGTGCCGCGCGCGGCGTCCCACGTCCGGGGCATCGATCGCGAGCCGATCTTGTTCGACATCTTGCCCGGGAAGAGCGTGCTTTCGACGGCGCGTGGGGTGTTGCAACACGACACGCGCGATCACCCCTTCTTGCCGACGCGCGGCTGGTTCGCGAGCGTCGCGGGCGAGGTCGGCCTGACGCCGTTGGGGAGCGACTACGCCTATCAGAAGCTCGACCTCTCGGCCTCGCGCTGGTGGCAGCTGCCGTGGAAGCAGCACGTGCTCAGGCTCGAGATGTTCGGCGGAGCGATCTCGGGCGACGCCCCGTTCTTCGAGCAGTACTACGTCGGCGACTACAGCGATTTCTTGCCGGGGCGCATGCTCGGCATGAACGTCGATCGGCGGCCGCCGCCGAACTTCTTGGAAACCTCCATCGTCGAGGTGCGCTACGGCCACTATGCCGCCAAGGTCGGCACCGAGTACCGAGTTCCGCTGTACCGAGGGCAGCGCTCGGTCTACGGCATCGATTTCTTCGGGAGCGCCGGGGTGTACGGTGTAGCCCATCGCCGGGACCTGACTCACCCTGCCCGCGGCTACTCGCGCCTCCAGCTGATCCCGGTGGATCTGACCGCGAATCTGGGTTTCCGCATGGATACCGCGGCGGGCGGCTTCGCCTTCGCGTTCTCGAACGTCCTCGGCTTCGTGCCGGTGCGCGGCGAGGGGAATCGGTGACGACTCGGGCCCGGCGAGCTCGGGCGCTGGCCGCCGCCGGGGCCGCGTGTCTGATCGGGCTGGCCGGGCCGGCCCTGGCCCAAGAGAAGAAGGACCCGCCGCGGGACGCGCGGTATTCCTGGAATCACCAGAAGACGCAGCTCTACATGGACCTCTCGTTCCGCGACGTCGTGGACACCGAGATCCGCAAGAAGCTCAGCCGCGGGCTGCCCACCACCATCGTGCTCACCGGCACGGTGCACCAGGTCGGGTCGAAGGATCCGGTGTCGACCACCGCTCAGACCTGCAAGATCACCTGGCACGTGTGGGACGAGGTCTACCTGGTCGAGATCACGCGGCCGGGCGGCTCCAAGTCGAGCGCAGCGATCAGCGTCGACGGCGTGATCCGCCGCTGCGCGGACGCACGGCGACTGCCCATCGGCACCAGCACGCAGGTCACCGTGGGCGCGAGCATCTACCTCACGGCCAGGGTCCAGGTGAACCCGGTCAGCACCGAGATCTTGAACAAGATCAAGCGCTGGGTCAGCCGACCCACCGGCACGGCGACCGCGGCACCCGGCGACGCCCTCTTCAGTACCTTCACGGGGCTCTTTCTGCAGCGCATCGGCGAGGCCGAACGCGAGCTGAAGTTCACGACCAAGACCGCGGTGCCCGCCGTGGACAAACCCCCGCCACCCAAGGACAAGAAGTGAGCTTCATCGTCGCACTCATGCTCGCCGGAAAGCGCTGCTTGGTTCTCGGGTCGAGCCCTGAAGCCGCCCGCCGCGCGGGCGATTTGGCGCACGCCGACGCGAGCGTGACGGTGGTCGCGCCCGAGCCCTGCCCCGAGCTCGAGCGCCTGGCCGCCAGCGGCCGCATCGCGCTCGAACGCCGCGCGTTCGACGACGGCGACCTCGACGACACCTGGCTCGTGGTCTTGGCCGATCGCGACCCGGCGCTCTTGTCGGAGCTGGGGCCACGCTGCACGCTGCGCCGCGTACTGCTCTGTGCCGTGGACCAGCCGGGTCACAACGGGTTTCACCACGTCGCCGTGGCCCGCGCGGGTGCCGTCAGCGTCGCCGTCAGCACCGACGGCCAGGTCCCGGCACTGGCCAAGCGGCTGCGGGACGAGCTCGAGCGCGCGTTTGCAGCGGTCGACGTCGCCGGTTTTGCCCGGCGCCTGGCCGAGGTTCGCGCCGCCACCGACCCCGAGCTGCGCAGCCGGGTGCTCGGCGACGCGGTCGCTCGTCTGCGGCTGAGGGTCGAGATCGACGACGCGGGCTAGGTCGGATCGACGTACGGGTCGACGTCGATGTGCACCGGCTGAGCGTCCCAGATCTCGCGCGCGTACTCGGAGATGGTCCGGTCGCTCGAGAACGTGCCCGAGTGCGCGATGTTCTTCACGACCTTGTGCATCCAGCCCGGGCGGTCGAGATAGGCGCGCTCGACCCGGCCTTGGCAGGCCAGATAGTCGGAGAAATCGGCCGCGATCAGGTACGGATCGTGGTGGCGCACGTAGCTCACGACGTCCTTGTACAAGTCGGGCTCGTCGGGAGAGAAGAAGCCCTCCTCGAGCAACGCGAGGGCGCCCGAGAGCTCTTCGCACCCGCGAACGTGTCGCTCGGGGTCGTGGCCCCGGGCGTAGGTCGCGGCCGCTTCTTCCGCGGTGAGGCCGAATAGGAAGAAGTTCTCGGCGCCGACCTGCTCCCGGATCTCGACGTTCGCGCCGTCGAGGGTTCCGATCGTCAGCGCGCCGTTCATCTGGAACTTCATGTTCCCGGTGCCGGATGCCTCCTTGCCCGCCGTACTGATTTGCTCCGAGAGATTCGCCGCGGGGATGATGATCTCGGCGCGCGACACGCTGTAGTTGGGCACGAACACGCACGCCAGGCGTCCGGCGACCGCGGGGTCGGCGTTCACCACCGACGCGATGTCGTTGATCAGTCGGATGTGCTTCTTCGCGCGCGCATATCCCGGCGCCGCCTTCCCTCCGATGATCACCGCCCGAGGCAGGGTGCCTTGGCCCAGGAAGCGCAACCGGCGATAGAGCACGATCACGTGCAGCGCGCACATCAGCTGGCGCTTGTATTCGTGGATGCGCTTGACCTGCACGTCGAAGAGCATCGCCGGATCGAGCGTCACGCCCACCTCGTCGGCGACCATCCGCGCGAGGCGGGCCTTGTGATCTTGCTTGATTTGCCAGAGCTCGCCCTGAAAGTCGCGGTCATCGGCCAGCGGGGCGAGCTTCTCGAGCTCGCCCAGCCGGGTGGCAAACCCGCGCCCGATGCGCCGCTCGACGGCGGCGGCCAGCGGGCGATTACAGGCGACGAGCCATCGCCGAGGTGTCACGCCGTTGGTCTTGTTGTTGAAACGCTCGGGCCAGAGCTCGACGAACTCGGGGAACAGATCCCGTTTGACCAGCTCGCTGTGCAGCGCGGCGACGCCGTTGACGCTGTGGCAGCCGACGACCGCCAGGTTCGCCATGCGTATCTGGCGAGGCGGCCCCTCGTCGATCAGCGACAGCTTTCGTTTCTTGTCGTCGTCGCCCGGCCAGCGCACGTGCACCTGCCGCAAGAAGCGGTGGTTGATCTCGTAGATGATCTGCAGGTGTCGAGGGAGCAGACGCTCGAACAGCTCGACCGGCCATTTTTCGAGCGCTTCGGGCAAGAGAGTGTGATTGGTGTAGGCGAGGGTCTTCTGCGTGATGTCCCAAGCGCGCTCCCATGGCACCCGCTCGCGATCGACCAGGACGCGCATCAGCTCTGCCACGGTGATGGCCGGGTGGGTGTCGTTGAGCTGTATCGCCGCCTTCTCGGGCAGGTCGTCCAGGGTGGTGTGGGACTTCTTGTAGCGTCGCAAGATGTCGCGGATCGAGCAGGCCACGAAGAAGTACTGCTGCTTCAGGCGCAGCTCTTTGCCCGCGGGGGTCTCGTCCTTCGGGTAGAGCACCTTCGAGATGCTCTCCGAGAGCGCCTTTTCCTCGACGGCGCGCCGGTAGTCCCCGTCGTTGAAGACCTCGAGATCGAACTCACGCGTGGCGCGCGCCGCCCATAGCCTGAGCGTGTTCACGGTGTCGTTGCCGTGGCCCGCGATCGGGTAGTCGAAGGGCACGCCGAACACGCGCGTGCCGTCGACCCAGCGGGCGACGTGCCCGTGCTCGTCCTGGCCGGTCTCTACCCGGCCTCCGAACTGGACCTCGACCGCGTATTCAGGGCGGGGGAACTCCCACGGCGACCCGAACTCGAGCCAGTCGTCGGGGTGCTCGACCTGCTGACCGTCGGCGATGGCCTGGCGGAAGATGCCGAACTCGTAGCGGATGCCATACCCGTACCCGGGGAGCTCGAGGGTCGCCATCGAGTCGAGGAAACAGGCCGCGAGCCGCCCGAGGCCCCCGTTGCCCAGACCGGGGTCGCGCTCTTCGTCGAGCACGTCGGCGAGCTCGATGCCGTATTCGCGCAGGCCGTGTTCGGCGAAGTCGTAGAGCCCCAGGTTGATCAAGTTGTTGCCCAAGAAGCGCCCCAGCAAGAACTCGGCCGAGAGGTAGTAGACGCGCTTGGGATCGCGCTCCTGGTAGGTTCGCTGGGTCTTCATCCAGCGCCGGACCAGACGATCGCGGACGGTGTGTGCGAGGGCAAAGTTGACGTCGAGCAGCGTGGCAGAGCGCAGATCCTTCGACTGCGTGAAGGTGAGGTGGTCGAGCAGGGCGCGCTTCAAGGTGCGCGGGCTCATCCCGGTTCGATCATCCTCGACTTCGACGACTCTCTCGATTCGACTCTCGTTCATGGCCCTCTCCTCGGGCCCGAGACGATACGCCGCCCGCCGCGCCGGCCCAAGGCGGGTCAGAGGAGCAGGCGAAAGAGGTCGGTTCGCGACTCGACCTCGAGCTTGGCGAGGACGTTGGCGACGTGAAAGCGCGCGGTTCGCTCGGTGATCCCCAGGGCGTCGGAGATGTCTGCCGAGGTCCGGCCCAAGAGCAAGAGGTCGAGCACGGCCCGCTCGCGGGTCGACAGCTCCGCCCGCTGGATCCGTCGATCGATGCGTGCGCGGGACAGGTTGCCCACCGCCGCCTCGGTGAGCTGCATCACGTGCAGGCGAAAGCGGCCATCCCCCAGGGGGTCGGCCAGCGCGAGGCGGAAACTGGCCCCGGCGGTCCCGAGCACGGCCACCTCCGCGCGGGTGCCAGTGCGCCGCGCGGCGAGCGCGGGACAGCCCTTGCAGGGCTGCGCCGCGTTGAACAGGGTCTCGTGGCAGCGAACCGACCAGCGCGGAGGCGCGCTCATCACCAGCGGGTCGAAGTGAGAGATTTCCCCCGCCTCCACCTTGACCTCGTACACGGCGGCGACGAAGCGACCGTGGTCTCGGAGCCGGATGTGGGTGGGGGTCACGTCCCGGCTTCCCCCCCCAGGGGCGGAGCGACGGTCCCCGGCGGCGGGGCGACGCTCGGTGCGTCGGCGCGGAGGCTTGGAGGAAGACTGGGCCAATCGAGCACATTTCGATCAGAGCTCGCGGCGAAATACAACTGGCAGATCGGCCAGGTGACACTCCCCCGCCCGGCGTGCATGCTCGCGTCAGGGCCTGGCCGGGGTCGGGCGGGCAGCGTGGCAGTTTTTTGGCTGATTTCAGCTTCCGAGTGCTGGTGATCGACGACGACGACGGGGTTCGGAGGAGCCTCGGGCGCCTCCTCGCGGAGCGTCATGAAGTTGACACTGCGAATGGCCCGGCTGCGGCCCGAGCGCTGCTGGCCGAAAAGGCGTACGACGTGGTGCTCTGCGACGTGATGATGCCGGACGAGACTGGGCTCGATCTGGTGGCGTCGCTGGACGCCGAGACGACCGCGAGGGTCCTGTTCATGACCGGGGGGGTGCTCGGCGCCGAGCTGCAGGACCGCCTCCAGCGGACCGCCCGACCCGTGCTGCTCAAGCCGCTCTCCGTGAAGGCGATCGATGCGGCCATGCGCGAGCTCGTGGCGGCGCTCGGCCAGCGCTGAGTCAGCGGCGGGTCGACTGGACTCGCCGCAGGTACTCGGCCACGGCGCGGTACTGCTCGTCCGAGAGGCTGCCGGCGTCGTCCCCTGGCGGCATGCTCCGCTTCAAGTACTGCTGCAGCCCGCCGACGCTGTCGAGCCCGGGCCGGCTGAGCGCGCCTTCGCCCAGCACCGCCGGCGCCATGGGTGCGTCACCGTGCTCGCCGTGACACGAGCTGCAGTACAGCGCGAAGACCTTGGCGCCCGCTGGCACCGCCCTGCGGGCGGCAGAGATCTGCGCATCGCTCGGGCCGCCGCCCGAACCGCGACCGCACGCGGCGAGCACGAGCGCAGTCGCGACGAAGAGACAGGTTCGAGGTGCGGTCATGGTCAATAGGTGAAGTTCCGTTGGAGCGTGAGCCCCGCCGTGGCGCTGGTGAAAGGGACGTTCTTCCCGAGCTCGTCGACCGGCGGGTCGAACGAGGCCGACCCAGTGAGCTGCCAGTACGGATAGCTCAGGTAGTGCGAGAGCCCCGCGCCGAAGCGCACCCGGCGCGTGTCGCTGTCGGGCACGGCCACCCCGTCGTTCGAGGCGCGGGCGGTGAATCGCGCCGTCGAGAAGACGGTCGCGGACCAGAACAAGTCGAACACGTTGACGTATGCCAGCTTCGCGTCGATCTCGTCGCCGGGCGCGTAGCGACGAGTCTGCCCGCTGGCCCCTGCCACCTGGTGAGGGAACCGCCGCGCGTAGCTCCCCGTCGCGACGATGGCCTGGTGCAGCGTGACGAACTTGGTGATCTGGGCTCCGCCGAGCGCCGTCCATGCGCCCTCGCCCGTCACGTCGGCCTGGGTGGGCGTGTCCGAGTCGCCCGCGTCACGCCCGGTCGGAAAGCGGCCCGCGACGAACAGCTCGACGAAGGGGAGCAGGGTGCTCGGCTCGGAGAGGTCGAGCCCGGCCACGAGATCTTCGAGCACCATCGCGCGAAACCCGAGCGAGGCGTCGCCCGGCCCGAGGCGCGTCGCCGGCGGCAGGCCGCGCAAGTCGCGGTGCTGCAGGCGAAGCGGCACCGTGGCGTGGAGCTGCAACGCCGGTGTGCCCAGACGCACGCCCCCCGCCAGGGTGAGGACCGCGTCGTCCACCCGCGCGCCCTCGAGACTCTGGTATTTGCCGTGGGCATCCACGCTGCCGAAGCCGCGGTCGTAACTGAGCTGTGTCGCCAGCACGGCGAAGTGGCAGCGGCCAACCACGCCGAGCTCGCTCGAACCGGTCGCCGTGCAGCAGGCCTGGCCCAAGGCCGACCCGGTGGACGCCACCAGGGCCGCTCCGAGCGCAGCAGATGTGAGCAACTTCTGCACGCCGCGCCTCACTTGACGTCGTAAGCGACGACGATCTCGTCCCGAAGGTCGGCGACGGTGACGGCGACGGTGAGCTCCCAGAAGCCCGGCATCATGAAATCGATGTGGCTCGCGTGGTAGTTGCCGCCGCCCAGATCGCTCAGCTCGGGAACGACCGGCGTGCCGTGCCCGTGTCCGGGCATCCAGGGCTCGATCTGGATGGTCGCGCCCTCGATGGGTGCTGCATCCGCGTCGCTGAGCGCAATGTCGAGGGCGTTGTCGCCGGTCGTCGGCGGATCGGGATGCGGCACGAAGGCAGCCGAGAAGGCTCCGCTAGCGGACTTCACGTGCGCCAGGTCTTGGCCTGCGGGGTCCGGGTCGCTGCTGCAAGCGGGGAGCACGGCCAGCGCGAGCACGGCGAGGAGCTTGGACATGTTTCGTCCGTAGCGCCGTTCCGTCCCGCGTGGTCTGCGACACGTTGTCGCAGGCCGACGGAAGACCGCTACTTACCGGGCGGCAATTTTTGCAGCTTCCGCTGGAGCGAGCGCCGATGGAGCCCCAGGCGGCGCGCGGCCTCCGAGATGTTGCCCCCCGTGTCGGTGAGCACGCGCTGGATGTGCTCCCACTCGGTCCGAGCGAGCGACGGGGCGGTCGCGCCGCCGGCGTCGGTCGAGGGTGGCGCGCGACCGCGAACGAACGCCGCCAAGATGTCGTCGGCGTCGGCGGGCTTGGGCAAGAAGTAGACGGCCCCGAGTCGGACGGCGTCGATCGCCGTGGCGATGCTGCCGTAGCCCGTCAAGATGACCACTTCGGTGTGGGGCTCGATACGCTTGATCTCGGTCAAGAGCTCGAGCCCCCCGCGGCCCGGCATGCGCAGGTCGACCACGCACATCTCGGGCGGGTCGGCTTCGACCCAGCTCATGGCTTCGTCGTAGCCGCCGGCACCTCGCGCTTCGAAGCCGCGATCGGCGAAGGCCCGCACCAGTCGCTTTCGGAGCACCTCGTCGTCGTCGACCACCAGGATGGTCTGTCGGTCCGCTTCCACGGTCATGCCGCGATCTCCAGGGTCACCGTCGTGCCTCTTCCGGGTTCGGAACGCAGCCGGAGCTCGCCCCCCAGCTGCTCGGCGACGCTCGCCGCCAGGAACAGGCCGAGGCCCATGCCCTGGCCGGTGGGCTTGGTCGTGAAGAACGGGTCGAGGGCCCGCGCCGCGACCTCTGGAGACATGCCGGGCCCGTCGTCGCTCACCGACAGCGTCAGGCGGCCCCCAACCATGTCTGCGCCGAGTCGGACCTGGCCGGTCTCGCCCACGGCGTGGAGCCCGTTGTCGACCACGCTCTTCAGCGCTCGCGTCAAGAGCCGAACGTGGGTGCGGATCTCGCGCCCCTCGAGCGCGTCGTCGGTCGTGCTCACGATCCGAGGGTCGTCGCCCAGCCCGTGCTTCACCCCGGCGATCAGCGCCCCGAGCCGGATGGTGGTCGGCGGGTCACCCCTCGCCTGCCCGGCGTCCACCGCCAGCTCGGCCAGGATGTCGCTGCAGCGACCGACCTCGCTGCGGATCAGGCGAGCGTCTTCAGCGGCCGGCTGCAGAGCCAAGCCGCGCTCGAGCTCCTTGGCGACGACCGCGATGGTCGCGAGGGGAGACGCGAGCTCGTGGGCCGCTCCCGCAGCGAGGGCAGCCAGCCCCGCCAGACGCTCTTGGCGTGCGGTTCGCTCGCGGGCACGGCGCAGCTCGGACTCGCGATCGGCCAGCGCGCGCTTGAGGCGATCGAGGAAGTAGACGATGAACACTGCCGCGACGCCCAGCGCCACCCACATCCCCTTGAGGTGCATGCCATAGTGCCCCATCGCGGCGTGATCGTGCCCACCCATGGCCAGGGGCACGTGCCCCTGGAAGAGCGCCGCCGAGCAGGCCAACGTCACTGCGACCAACGTCCAGGTGTAGCGCGGCCCCACGGCCAGAGCCGCGAGCGACAGGTGGATGAGATAGAGCGAGCTGAAAGGATTGGTCGGGCCTCCGGTGAAATAGAGAAGCCCGGTGAACAGCGCCAGGTCGAGACCGATGAGCAGCGCCAGGTGACGCTCGAGGACGACGGGGCGCCGCCGGTGCCAGACCGCACAGGCGAGGTTGGTGACCGCCTCGAGGCCGACGATCGCCGCGAGGGCGCCGAGCGGAAGCTGCACCCCCATCACGTACTCGACGCCCAAGATGGTGGCGCTCTGCCCGACGATGCTCGCCCACCGGAGCTTCAACAACCAGCCCAGGTTCAGGCGATTCACGTCGACGAGCTCGATGCTCGCCGGGGGGCCGTCGGCGCTCTCGACCAAGCTGCGCATGCGCGGCGACGAGTACCACCGCCGGCCGCGCTTGTCAGGCCATGACCCACGGGGTAGCAGGGGGAGATGGATCACCACCGCTTGTTCATCGGCGGAGAGTGGGTCGACGCGCGCGACGGCGCGCGCTTCGAGACCCTGGACCCGGGCACCGGTCAGCCGCTGGCGACGGTGGCAGCCGCCGGCAAGGCCGAAGTGGACCAGGCCGTCGGCGCAGCGCAGCGCGCCTTCGATTCCGGCGAGTGGTGCGGGCTCGATCCCGTCGAGCGCGGCGCCCGCGTGATGGAGCTGGCCGACCTGATCCAGGCTCACATCTCGGAGCTGGCCTTGGTCGAGGCCCTGGACTCCGGTGGCGTGGTGGCGCGCACCGGCAGCGACGTGTTCCAGGCCGCGCGCTTCCTGCGCGAGACGGCGCGTTACGCCGCCCACCACTTCCCCTGGACGGAGCGGGTCGCGGGGAAGAACCCGTTCTTTCCCGCCACCAACCGGGTTCGCCGCGAGCCGCTGGGGGTGTGCGCGGCGATCATCCCCTGGAACTTCCCGCTGCTGATGGCGGTGTGGAAGCTGGGCATGGCGCTGTGCACGGGCAACACCTTGGTGCTGAAGCCGTCCCCCGAGACGCCGCTCTCGGCCCTGACGTTGGCGAAGCTGGTGCAAAAGTCACGCATCCCGCCCGGGGTGGTGAACGTGATCGTCGGTCCGGGGCGCGAGGTGGGCCAAGAGCTCTGCCGACACCCTGGGGTGGCGCGCGTGGCCTTCACCGGCAGCACGGCCGTCGGCAAAGAGGTCTGGAAGGCATGCGCCGAAGGCATGAAGCGCGTGTCGCTCGAGCTCGGTGGCAAGAGCGCGAACATCGTGCTCGAAGACGCCGACTTCGACCTGGCCGTGGACGGCGCGCTGTTCGCCACCTTCTTGCACACCGGCCAGGTCTGCGAGTCCGGGACGCGGCTGCTCTTGCCCGAGCGCTTGCACGATCGCTTCCTGGAAGAGCTGGTCCGCCGAGCCCGAGCGCTCACCGTCGGCTACCAGCTCGATCCGCGAACGCGCATCGGGCCCGTGGTGAACGCCCGACAGCGAGAGACGTTCGAGCGCTACGTGGAGCACGGCAAGCGCGACGGGGCGCGCCTGGTGTGCGGCGGTGCGCGGGCGGACGTCTCGGGCTTCGACGGGTTCTTCGTCGAGCCGACCATCTTCGCTGACGTGGCCCCAGAGATGACCATCGCGCGGGAAGAGATCTTCGGTCCCGTGCTCTCGGTGCTGCGTTATCGCGACGAGGCGGAGGCCATCGCCCTCGCCAACGACTCGGACTACGGCCTCGGCGGCGGCATTTGGAGCCGCGATCTCGCGCGTGCCGAGCGCATGGCCGAGCAACTCAGGACCGGTACGGTCTGGATCAACGACTGGCACGTCTTCCACGAGCACGCGCCGTTCGGCGGCATGAAGCACAGCGGCATCGGCCGTGAGATGGGGCACCATGGCCTGGCCGAGTACACCGAGCTGAAGCACATCCACGTGGGCGCCCAGGCCGACCCCGACGCCAAGCTCGGCCACAAGCTCTTGGTGCGGCGCCCTCGCTCGCTCTCCTACGACTACGAGCCCACCACCCGCATCGTGTCCGGCCCCGGCAGCTTGGCGCGACTGCACGCCGAGCTCAGCCAAGAGCAGAAATCGCGCGTGCTGGTGCTCACCGATCCCGGGGTGGTCCGAGCGGGCCTACTCGCCCGTCTCGAGGCCGTGCTCGGCGAACGCCTGGTGGCGACCTTCGCCGAGGTCCCCCAGGACTCGGGGCTCGAGGTGATCGACCGCGCAGCCGCCCTGGGTCGCGAGCACGCGGCGGACGCGGTCCTCTCGCTGGGGGGCGGCAGTGTGATCGACACGGCCAAGGGCGTCTGCGTCGCGCTGACTGGAGGGCTGAGGGCCATCGAGACCTTGGGCATTCATCACCTGACGGGCCCGCAGCTGTTCCACGTGTCGGTGCCCACCACCGCGGGCACCGGCAGCGAGGTGACGAGCGCGGCGGTGATCAAGAACCACGCACTCAGGATCAAGGCGTACATCGTCGATCGTTTCATCACGCCGAACCTGGCGATCCTCGATCCGACGCTGACCACGGGTCTGCCGCCGGGGCTGACGGCGGCCACCGGGATGGACGCGCTGACCCACGCCGTCGAGGCGTACACCAGCCGGCAGGCGAATCCGATGGCCGACGCCCAGGCCCTGCACGCCATCCGTCTGATCGCGAGGAACCTGGCGCGAGCCGTGACCGCCGGTGACGACCTCGCGGCGCGGGCCGAGATGCAGAGCGCCGCGACCCTCGCCGGGTGGGCCATCGCCAGCGCGCAAGTGGGTTTGGTGCACGGCATGAGTCACACCTTGGGCGCCCGACACGGCGTCGCCCACGGGACGGGCAACGGCATCTTGTTGCCGCACGTGCTGCGCTTCCACGGTGGCGCCCGGGCGACCCATGAGCGACTGGCAGAGGTCGCGCGGGCGCTGGGCGCGGACACCGGCGAGCTGGCCCCCGAGCAGGCGGCGCTGAAGGCCGCCGACGCGGTGACCGCTCTGCTCACTGCGTGCCAGCACCCGACTCGCCTCTCGGAGGTGGGAGTGACCGCGGAGGATCTCGCCGACTGCGCGGCGGTCGCGTTCGTGGACATCGCAAACCTGTCGGCGGCGCGGCGCCCGGCGCATCCCGGCGAGATCCTGGAAATCTACGAACGCGCGCTCTGAGCGATCGCAATCGCGGGGACGGCGCGAGCGTGGCTCACCACGCTGACCCGCGCTCGATGACCACCCGCGGGACAAAACGCGTGGCTCACTGCGCTGACCCGCGCTCGATGACCACCCCCAGGTCAACGCGCGTGGCTCACCACGCTGACCCGCGCTCGATGACCGTCCCCAGGTCAACGCGCGTGGCTCACCCCGCTGACCCGCGCCCGATGACCACCCGCGGGACAAAACGCGTAGCTCACCCCGCTGACCCGCGCTCGATGACCGCCCCCAGGTCGAAGCGCGTGGCTCACTGCGCTGAACCGCGCTCGATGACCGCTCGCAGGACCAGGCGCAGGGGTCGATGGCTCCGCGTGTTCCATCGCTGCGCTCCGCGCTCTCCCGGATTGCGCGCCCCCCCGATCATGCGTCACCATGCAGGCCATGGTGCGGCTAGGCTTCGGGCTGGCGTGCGTGTGTCTGCTGCTGGGTGGGTGTGCCGCCGGCGGCAGCGAAGAGGACAGCGGCGGGACCGGCGGCGCCACGGGCGGTGCGAGCTCCGGCGGCGGCGGCGGCGTCGGAAACGGCGGCGGCTGGGCCGGGAGCAGCGGCAGCGGCGGCGCCGCGGGCGCGAGCGGCGCCGCGGGGGCAGCCGGGACCCCGACCGGCGGCGGCGGAACCACCAGCGGCGGCGGCGGCTCCGGCGGGACCCCGACCGGCGGCGGCGGAACCACCAGTGGCGGCGGCGGCTCCGGCGGGACCCCGAGCGGCGGCGGCGGAACCACCAGCGGCGGCGGAACGGGGGGCGGCACCAGCAACCCGATCTGCCTCGCTACTCAGGCCGGCGCCTATTGCGGCAACGACAGCATGAAGAACGCTGACCCGAACACCCTCTACCAGTGCTCGGGCGCGAACAAGCCGCCGACCAGCAGCACGCCGTGCCCAAACGGCTGCGTGGTCGAGGCCCCCGGGACGCCCGATCACTGCAAGGCGGTGACCACTCCGGGCACCTACAAGCTCCCCTGGAAGCCGGGCGTCAGCATGAGCCTCACGCAGGACTGCAACGATTCGTGCTGCAACGACCACGTGAACGACGACAAGTACGCGTGGGACTTCGCCAACGGCGGCGCGTTCACGGTGGTCGCGGCCCGCGGCGGGACCGTGACCCACCTCAAAGTCAACTCGACCTCCGGCTGTGGCTCGAGCTCGTGCGCCAATCAGGCGAACTTCATCGTCATCGACCACGGCGACGGCACCCACTCGACCTACCTGCACCTCGGCGGGATGACGCTCTCTGCCGGCGTCTCGTGCGGAGCCACGGTGCAGCAGGGGCAGTCCCTGGCCAAGGCCGGCACCACGGGGTGGTCCACCGGCGTGCACCTGCATTTCCAGGTGTCCAAGAACCCGGCGGGCGCTGCGACCTGCGAGTGCGGCAGCGCGGGCACCGGCTGCGGCGCTGCGACCGTGCCCTGGTCGAGCTTCTGGTCCACGCCCACCTACCCGACCGTGGCGGTAGAGTTCGTGGAGTGGTCCGCCGCGTCGAACTGCGCGAACCGGCGCATCACGATGCCGGCGTCGCAGAACGGCTAGAGCCGTAGCGCGCGGCCAGCCGCAAGAACGGCGTCTCGAAATACCGATACGAGAGCGCCGCCAAGCCGATGCTCCCGGCGGCGGCCAGCGCGAAGACCGGCAGCGCACCAGCCCCGGGTAAGAGCCACTTGCTCGCGGTGATCACCGACACGTGCAAGAGGTAGATGCCATAGCTCACCTCGCCGACGTAGCGTGGGGCGGGCGCGTCCAAGAGCGGCGCGAGGCCGTGGTCCGCCCGCACGGCGACGGCCCCGACGAGCAGCACCATGACCACGTGAATCGCGAGCAGCGGAGCGTCGAGGGCGACACACGCGCCGAGCGCGACCAGCAAGAAGGGGGCGCTGGGCCTGGCGGTCAAGAGCGAGAGCGCACGGAAGCTGGCAGCCTGATGCAACCCCATGGCCAAGAGCGCCCCTAGGCAGATCGGTGCGGACAGGCTGGTCACGATCGAGACCAGAGCGCCGTCGGAGCCGAGCACCCCTGCACGCTCGGCCACCAGGTCGAGGCAGAAGAGGCCGAGCATCGCCGCCACCGGGAGCCTCCAGCCCCGGGTCAGGGCAACGAGCGGCGGCCAGTAGAGGTAGAACTGCGCCTCGGTGGCCAGCGACCACGAAAACCCGAACACCACCGGGTGCGGGACCGCGTAGGTCACGAACCAATTGCCGGTGTACGTCGCGTAGTACGGCAGGCTCGACAGGAAGTGATCGCGGAGCGGCGACGGCGCCATGAGCAGCGCGCCGCGCAGGGCGTAGACGGCCAGGACCGCGTAATAGAGCGGAAAGATGCGGAGCGCGCGCCGAACGAAGAATCGACCGAGCGCGACGTGGCCGTGTCGCTCTCGCTCCCGCAAGAGCAGCGTGGTGATCAAGAACCCGCTGATGGCGAAGAACAAGTGGACGCCGAGCGGCCCCTTGCCCAGCACGCCGTCGAGGGGCCTGGGCGTCGAGTGATGCCACACCACCGGCAAGATGCTCAGGCACCGCAGCCCGTCCAGCGACGGAAAGCGTGACCGCTCGCGAAACGCTTGAAACGCGCCCGACGCGCTCGACCCCTCTCGCGCCCGCGTGGCCGGCTCGGTCATTGCCCTTCAGCGCGAGCGCGGCAACAGCCAGTCGATCATCGGCTGCCAGACTTCTCGCGGCGCCGCCGAACCCGCCACCACTCCCACGTGCCCACCCGAGACGGGGACCAGGGTCTTGTCGGTGGACGCGACCAGGTCGATGATCGCGGCGGTGGCTTCCGGAGTCGCGATGTTGTCGCCCTTGCCGGCGAACGCCAAGAGGGGCTGCGTCACGGCGCCGAGCTCGCAGGGCTTGTCGCCGAAGCGGAGGCCGCCGCGGATCAGCCGATTGCCGCTCACGACCTCTCGCACCATCTGTTTGAAGGCTTCCTTGGGATAGGGGATGAGATCGTTGACCCAGGTGTTGACCGCGTCGAACGATCGCACGAAGCCCTCGTCGTCCAAGTTGGCGACGAAGTCGCCCCACTTGGTCACGGCGCGGGCGCCGCTCATCAGCTTGAACCCCAGGCTCGACGCCTTCCCGGGCACATTGCCCACCACGTCCATCAGCGGACCGATGCCGAGTGCACCGATGCGGGACGCCACGTAGGCCGCCCGCATCTTGGTGAAGTTCACGGGCGCACCGATGGTGACGATGTTCCGCACGCGGGGGTCGTGGTGGGTGGCGGCGTGCATCAGACAGAAGATGCCTCCCATGCAATAGCCCGCCAGACTGATGTCCTTGGCGCCCGCGGACTCGAGCGCGGCGTCGATGCAGGCGGGCACCCAGTCGAGGACATAGTCGTCGAGCCGGACTCGCTCGTCGTCGTGGTCGGGCACGCCGAAATCCACCACGAAGACGTCGAACCCCGCGTTGCGGAGCGTGCGCACCATGCTGTGCTCCGGGCGCAGGTCGTAGACGTAGGGGCGCACCATGAGCGGCGGAATCAGCAGAATGGGCGTCCCGTGGCGCTCGAACGAGACGCGATGGACCTCCGAGCCGAGCTCGTACTCGACGTCCCTGATGGGCCGGACGCGCGACAGCACGAGCTTGCCTCGGGTCAGGACCACGTCGTGCGCTGCGCTGTTCTTGCCGGGCCGCGCCGCCCCCTCGGTGGCGTAGACGAACCCGTTGACCAGCGACAGCACGGCGCGGTCGGCCCACTTCCGGGCGCGGCGACGCACGCTCTGGGGTTGCCTCACCATGCTCCCTCACTCGAACAGCGGCGGTGGGCCGCCGTCGCTGGGGGGCAGCGGCGCCGTGCCCGACGGCGCCGGCGCCGCCGCCGCCGGAGGGGCAGCGTAGGTCGCCAAGACGGCCAGCGAGTAGTACTTGTGCTGGTGCGAGAGCCCCGCCCAGTCCGGCGCAGACAGCGCGCGCTTCACGCACGCCGCAGCCTTGCGCGCCGCCGGGCCGCGCCACGAACCGCTCTGACCCGGGAACACGTGGACCTTGCGCGCGCGGAAGTCGACGGTCAGGACGAAGTTGATGCTGCCATCTTTCGCGGCCTTCGGCGCGCAGTCGACGTTGTCGCGGATCGCACGGGTCAGCTGCTCTTCAAAGAACGGCAGACGGTCACAAAGACTCCCTTCCTGACCCCCGCGGGCGGATGCTCCGCACTTCACTCGCAACACGTTGCCGACCTTCACTCGCTCGTTCGTCTGGCCGGCGTCCGGCGAACCCGGCGCGGGGGCCTCGGCGTCGGACGCCGCCGTGCCGGCGTCGCCGGCACCGCCCGCGTCTTTGGGGGCGTTCTCCGTGCCGCTCGGGCGGCGCCACAAGTAGAGGGGCACCGCCAAGAGCACCAGCCCGACCACGAGCGCCACGATCAGCTGCGCGCGCAACGGGCGGTCACCACCCCCGCCGCTTCCGCCGACACCGAGGCGCCGAAGGCTGGGCTCGCTGGGGAGGGAGGGGCGGCTGTGCACGCGACGATCTCGCCCTTTCCGGCCTCGCTCGGGCTCAGGACTCGAGTAGCGACTCGACGGGTTGCCCCGGCTCGCACTTCACCAGGGTCGCGGCCAGATCGAGCGACTCGGGCATGAGCCCTTGCACTTGCGACACGACCTGCTCGACGACGTGGCGCGCCTCGTCGACGCTGGGACCGGTCATGGCCACCGCGAACTTGAGCGGCCCGTTGAGCCCGGCGGTGACAGGGACCACGCTGAGCAGAAGCATCTCGGTCAGCTCGATCACCCGCTGGGCGGCGCGCCTCAGCGCGAGCATCTCGAGGATGGTCGGGCGCTCGCTGACGTGGCGATTCGGACCGCGCACATGGTAGCGCGCGACGGCCAAGGGCACACCGTCCCACTCGGCGAACGCAGCGTCGTCTTTCAGAGCTCGGATCAGATGCTCTTGGCGAAGCAGACCGGTCAGGCCGTCCCGCTTCTCGAGGTAGCTCTTGGCGCGCTGGTGCTGCGGCGAGCCTTCTTGGAAGCTCACCAGCTTGAGCCGACACTCGCCGAGCTGAACCTCACCGCCGTGCAAGAGCGCGACGCTCTTCTTTCGGTCGAAGCTGTGGTCGGCGTAGGTGCCGTTGGTGCTGCCGGCGTCTTCCACCACCCACGAGCCTGCCTGCCATCGCACCGCCGCGTGGGCCCCCGAGACGGTGGCCTCGGGCAAGAGCAGATCTTGGTTGTTTCGCCGCCCCAAGGTCATCAGCGGCTTGTCGAGCGAGTACAGCGTGCCGGCGGCTTCGCTCGCGTTGGTGGCGAAGGTGAGCATCAGTGCTTGGGCGCCCGGCATGAACGACTCGGCGGCCTGACGCCCGAGCGGAGCCCCGGGATTGAGTCGCTCGCGCGGGATCTGCACCTGGCTGGTGGTCAACGCAGTCGGGTTGAAGAAGCGGACGTGCCGCGCCTGCGGCCGCATGGCGGGCTCTTCGGCCAGACAGCGAAACACCTGCTTGACCTCGTCCACCGACAGCCCGGCCGGGACGTCGAACATGATCTGAGTGCGCATCGGCTTGGCGCGGGGTCGGTACCCGGGCTCGGGCACGCGGCAGGTCCACATCTCCCAGAGCGTGAGCCCCAGCGCGTACATGTCGTCTTCCGGGCTGGCGCCGCCCGAGCGCAGTCGCTCGGGCGCCATGTAGTTCGGGGTCCCGCCGTCCGGAGGCGCGCCCGGGCGCCGCGCGCTGAGCCGAGCGCGCTCTTGCGCGAAGCCGAAATCCAGGATGATGGCTCGGTCGTTGGTCACCATCACGTTGCCCGGCTTGAGATCGCCGTGGACCAGGCCCTGCGCGTGGATGGCGGCGAGCCCGGCCGCGGCCTCGCTGGCGATCTTGCGGAACTCGTCGGAAGTGTACCCGCCCTGGGCCTTGCGGCGGCGGATGTGGGTGTGGAGCGTCTGACCCGCGATGTGCTCCATCACCAGAATCGGGCCCCACGGGCTCGGGGCGAGGTCGTGCACCCGGCAGACGTTCGGGTGGCTGACGGACCGGGCCAGGAGCAGCTCTTGCCGAAGCGCCTCGTCGTCGCCCGGCATGCGCGACTCTTCACGCACCACCTTCAGTGCGACGGGCTGCTGGGTGCTGCGGTCGTAGGCGAGGAACACCTCGCCCATGCCGCCCTTACCGAGGCTCTGTCGGATTTCGTAGCGGTCATTGACCACCGAGCCTTGCCCGATGGGCGGGACGTTGCGAGGGGACTGGGTCATCCGAGGGCAGTGGGCTCGCCCCCGCGAGCACCGGCGATAGGGTCCCCGATTTGTCGCGATGATTCAATTGCCGATCGCTCCATCTGGCGGAAACCACGACAATGGCCCGCCCAGGTCTTCCGAGCCCGGCACCCGAGTCAGTGGTTTACGCGGCGATCGGTGGCGTGCTAATGGCTGCCGCGGGCCGGAGAGAAAGCCGGCCCCACGTCGATGGCCAAGGGAAGCCGGTGAGACACCGGCACGGCCCCCGCCACTGTGACCGGGTACGACTGCGAGCACAGCCACTGGGCGAAGAGCCCGGGAAGGGCTCGCGGAAGGATGAACCGGAAGTCAGGAAACCTGCCGCCGACGTGCCGTCCAACCTGCTTCCTCGTGAAGCGCTGCGACCCGGTGGGGGTCGCGTCCGGAGGCTGAAGTGAACAAGTACATGAGCATGGGTGCGATCGCATGTGCGGTCGCGATGGCGGTGGCGTGTGGCGACGACGAGGACCTCGCGCCCGGGACCGGCGGGGCCGCCGGCACGGGCGGGTCCACCGGCGGCGCCGGCGGCAGCGGCGGTGGCAGCGCGGGCAGCGGCGGCGGCACGGCCGGCAGCGGCGGCACGGCCGGCGGCGGCGGAAGCGATGCGGGCCTGGACGGCGACGCCAGCGTACCGGCGGGAAGGCTGCTCGTGGCCGGGACCGACTTCGCCACCAAGACCGAGATCGCCACGATCGATCTCGAGACCAACAAGGTCGCGGGCAGCGTCACGGTGAATGACGGCGACGCGGTACCGGTCGCGTCGAACGGGCAGGGCTTCGCGCTCGAGCGCACGAACGCGAAAATGCATCACCTGGATGCGACGGGGAAGATCGCCAAGACCATCGACGTCGGCAAGACCGCGGTGGGCCTCACCGGCACCGGCACGACCAACCCGGTCGGCGTGGTCACCAGTGGCAGCAAAGCCCTGGTCGTGCTGCAAGACGTGAATCGCATCGCGGTGGTCGACCTGACGGCAGGCAGCGTGTCGAAGACCATCGATCTCGCCAGCTACCTGCCGAGCGGCGACGGCGACAAGTCGGTCGATGCGGCCCGGCCGCTGGTCCACGGGGGGCGGGCCTACTTCCTGGTGGGACGGATCGATCGCACCACCATCGGGGCCCCGAGCTACCAGCTGGCGTGCCCGAGCGTTCCGGCGCTGCTGCTCGCCGTCGATCTGGCCACCGACACCCTGGTGGACCTCAACGGTGCCGCCGCCGGCGAAGGCCTCGAGCTCGGGCTGGCGAACCCGGTCGATGCGGCCCTGGACGGTGATCGCATGCTGATCCTGAGCGCGGGTTGCTTCGCGGCGACGGACGGCGGCTCGGCTCGCACCAAGCACGGCATCGAAGCAGTGGCACTCAAGACCGGGGTGGTCACCAGCGAGTACGCGGCGAAGACCCAAGATTTCTTGTCGCGCTTGGTGGTCCGCTCGTCGACCGCGGCGCTGGTCAACACCTTCGACCCGAGCTTTGCCGAACACTGGTACGCCTGGACCATCGGGCAGAGCGGGTTCGGCAGCGAGCTCGTGGGTGTTCCGGCGGCGCCGAGCCTCGACGACGCCAACCACCTCTTGGGCGTGGACATCGCCGCGACAGACGCCGGCACGAGCGTCACGGTGGTGCGCTACGACCTGGGCGCACAGACCAAGGCCACGGTGGCGACGTCGCCGTGGACGGGCAGCTTCGCGTCGGCAGCCGGCACCGCGCTCGTGCGCTGAGCGTCACCCCTCCGAGATCGCGGCGACCTCGCTCCAGAGCCACGCCCCCGCGCGAGGCTCGCTCGCCGCGATCTCGGCCAGGTCCACCAGGCCGTCGAGTCGTAGCGCTCGAGCGCCCCCGCGCACCAGACGCGCGAGGGGGCTCGGCAGCCCGACGTGCTCGGGACCGACGACCACCGGCTCGAGGGCGGCGCCCGCGGGTCCGATGCGCTGCCGCACCACTGCCAGCGCGACATCGAAACCGCCGAGTCGATCCACCAGCCCGTGCTGGTGCGCGTCGCGGCCGCTCCAGACGCGACCGCCGGCCAGAGGCTCGATCTGCGCCACGCTACGCCCGCGGCCCCGGGCCACGACCTCGAGGAAGCTCCGGTAGACGTCGTCCAGCTGCCGCTCGAGCGCCGAGCGCTCGTCACCCGAGAGGCGACGCGACGGGTTCATCATGTCCGCGCGCGCGCCGCGCTTCACGACCTCGATCGCCACGCCGACCCGCGAGAGCAGCGCCTGGGCCGACATGCGTGCCGCGATCACCCCGATGCTCCCGGTCACGGTGGTGGGTTGCGCGACGATGGTCGGTGCGCCGACGGCGATCATGTATCCGCCGCTGGCCGCGACATCGCCCAGGTAGACCGCGACGGGTTTGGACTTCGCCAAGAGGGTCAACTCGCGCAGCATCCGGTCGCTGGCCAGGGCGCTGCCGCCACGCGAGCTGATCACCACCACCGCGCCCGCGGCACGGCGGTCCTCCCGGGCGTGCTCGAGCGTGCGACACACCGATGCTTCTGCAGCGACGGGGGCGAGCGAGAGGGGCGCTTCGGACACGATCGGTCCGACGACCTCGACCACCGCCACGTGGCGCGGGCGACGGAGCGGGACGAAGCGGGGCATGCGCCGGCGGAGGTACGCCGCCGCGGGCACCAGCCGTGCTCCCTTCGGGCGCGACGGATCGAGGCAGGCCGCCAGCTCGTCCGGGTAGACCACGTCATCGACGAGGCCGGCCTCGAGGGCGGCGCGGGCGGACCAGGGGCCCTGGTCGACCCAGCCCAGCGCCACCTCGCGCTCGACTCGACGACCTGAAGAGAGCGCGTCGATCAGAGCATGGTGGGCGACGTCGAGCAGCGCACCCAGTTGCTCGCGCTGCGCCTCGCTCATGCTCTTCTTCTCCAGGAACTCCCCGGCGGTCTTGAAGCGCCCCTTGGCGAGGACCTCGGGCTCGATGCCCGCTCGATCGAGCAGGCCTCTGAGGTAGGTCGCTTCGACGGAAAAACCCGTCAGCTCGAGGTGCGTCTCGGGACCCACGATCACGCGATCGGCGGCGCTGGCCACGTAGGTCGCGAGCGTTCCCCCGCCGTGCGCCAGGTAGACCACCACCTTCTTCCCGGAGGCGCGCAGCGCGAGCAGCACGTCTCGGAGCGACGTGGCGCGTGCGGTGCCGACGTGGAGCCCGTCGATCCGGAAGAGCACGCCGGTGACGCGAGCGTCAGCGCTGGCCACTCCCAGCAGTCGTCGCAAGGACTGCACGGCGACGGGTCGAGGTCGGCGCTGCCAGAACGGGACGCGCCTTGCCACCTCCGTCAGGCCGCCGTCGATCTCGACCTCGAGCCACGCTCCTCGGGGCGCGGCCAGCCGGCGGCGGAGCGCGCGGAGCGGCCAGAGCGCGAGCAGCAGTAAGTCGACGACCAGGGCGAAGGCGATGCGCACCAAGGGCGAGGATCTTTACGCGATGCGGCGTGCACGTCGATGGCCGAGAGCTATCTTGGTGGTATGTACCGGACAGCCCTGATCATCGCCCTGGCGAGCGCCACGGCCTGGGGTTGTGCCTCGGCCCCTCCCCCTGCGCCAAAACCGCCGCCTCCTGCAGAGCCACGGACCCGGGTCGACCCGCCGGGCCCCCACGAGGACCAGCCCAAGCTGATCGCGCCCCCGCCGGCCTACGGAAACAAAGTCGTCCTGGCATGCCGTTGAGCTCCGGGCCGAAGCGCCACTCCCTGGTATGATACGGGGATGCCCCCGGCCGGAGGCCCCTCTCACGAAGTGCGCGCAGGCACCCGCCTGGGTCGCTACGAGATCCTCGTGCCGGTCGCCCAGGGCGGCATGGCTCGCGTTTGGGCGGCCAAGCAACACGGCCAGCGAGGCTTCAGCAAGCTGGTCGCGATCAAGACGATCTTGCCGGGTCTCGCCAACGACCCCGCGTTCGAGTCGATGTTCCTCGACGAAGCGCACCTCTCGGCTGGGGTCCATCACCCGAACGTGTGCGAGATCTTCGACCTCGGCGAGGACGCAGGCGCGCTCTACATCGCGATGGAGTGGGTGAACGGCGAGGCGCTCAACCGGATCGTGAAGCCACCGGTCCCGCGGGGCGAAAAGGGCGTGGCAGAGCGGCTCAACGCTCGCGTCGCCGCCCGCATCGTGGCCGACGCCGCCAAGGGTCTGCACGCCGCGCACGAGCTCAGGGACGACAGCGGCGAGCTGGTCGGCCTGGTGCACCGCGACGTCTCGCCGCAGAACATCCTGGTGTCGCTCGATGGGGTGGTGAAGGTCACGGACTTCGGCGTGGCGAAGGCGCTGCGCAACCAGCAAGAGGCGACGCTGGCCGGACAGGTCAAGGGCAAGGTCGCGTACATGTCGCCCGAGCAGGCTCGCGGCGGTGCCGTCGATCGTCGCAGCGACGTGTTCGCGCTCGGGATCGTGCTGTACGAGATCACCACGGCGCTCCGCCCTTTCGCGGGCGTGAACGAGCTCGAGGTGATGAAGTCGCTGGCGAGCGGACGCTTCGACCCGCCCAGCGCCGTGGTGGCCGGCTACCCGAAAGAGCTGGAGACCGTGGTGCTCACCGCGATGAGCATGGATCCGGCGCAGCGCTACCCCAGCGCGGACGCGGTGCGCGTAGCGCTGGAAGAGTGGCTCACGCGCTCTGGGCCGGTGGTCACCGAGGCGCACATCGCCGCCACGGTCCGCGAGCGCGTCGGACGGCACGTGGACGAGCGCCTCGCCAAGATCCGCGAGCGAACCCGGGTTGCGGCGCCAGATGCCTCGACCGCTCCCGAGTCGAGCGCGCAGTTGCCAGCGCCGCCACCACTGCAAGAGGCGTCGAGCTCGTTCGCCCAGGCGCCCAGCTCGGTCAGCACGGTCAGTCATGCGTCGGCGCCCAGCGCGGTGAGCACGGTCAGTCATGCGTCGGCGCCCAGCGCCATCAGCCATTTCGCC
This sequence comes from Myxococcales bacterium, assembly GCA_016191785.1. Classification (GTDB taxonomy): domain Bacteria; phylum Myxococcota_A; class Polyangia; order Polyangiales; family Polyangiaceae; genus JADJKB01. The sequence continues at coordinate 41,877 of JACPVJ010000106.1, forward strand.
CCGGTCGTCCAGACCGCTCCGCCTCCTGCCAGCGCGGCAGGGCGCCCCGCCGGCTCGGGCGCCGCCAAGACCGCGCTGATGGGCGTGATGATCGGCATCGGGGTCTTCGTGGTGATCGCCGTCGCCGGCGGGAGCGTGTATGCGCTGCGTTCCAGGACGAGCGCCGCCCGCGCCGACTCTCCGGCCAGCTCACCCCCCGCGTCGACCGCGCCCGCCCTCGAACCGGACGTGCGTGTCGAGCTGGTCTCGCCGAAGTCCGGCGTCACCTTGCTGGTCGACGGGGTGGTCCAGCCCGTGGGTCAGCTCACCCTCGTACGACCCAAGCCGGGCGCACCGAAGAAGCTCACCGCCCGAGCCGAAGGCTACAAGGACGTGGAGCTCGGCTTCGACGACAAGACCGAGACGCTGTCGATCACGCTTCCACCGGCACCGCCGGAGGCCGACGAGCCCGTGGGCGCCGAGCAGAAGCCCACCGAGCAGAAGCCCACGGGCCCCGCTCCCGAGGCCAAGCCGAGCCCACCCGCTGGCGGGACCGCGACCAAGCCCAAAGGACCGACCAAGGTCGACATCCCCGAGAACCCGTTCTGATTCGACTTTCGCTGGTCGCGAAAGTCTCGGGCTACAGGCTTCAGACTTCAGCGAGCGAGAGAGTGGAGACCGTAGAGCTGTAGGCTGGAGTCTGGAGCCTGAAGCCGCGAGATTTGCGCCCGAAAGGGCGAAACTCGAGTCTGGGCCCCCGCCGGGCCGTGTACAATCCGGGAAATGCGCATCTCGGCCCGCATCGCTGCCGTCGCGGCCACGCTGTCCCTGCTCTACCCGGGCGGCGTTTCGGCGGCCGGCGACGACGACCAGACCGCCGAAGCCCGGCGCCTGTACGGCGAAGCCAAGAAACTGATGGGCGCCAAGAAGTACCAGGACGCCGCCCTGGCCTTCGAAGCCGCGGGGCGACTGAAGTCGAACGCCGTGGCGTACTACACCGCAGCCCAAGCATGGGAGCTGGCGAACGAGGCCGCGCGGGCCGCCGACGCGTACGCGCTCGCGCTGGTGACGCCGACGTTGAACGAGGCGCAGAAGCAGAAGTCGGAAGAGCGACTGGCCGAGCTGAAGAAGGAGCTCGGCTCGGTCAGCGTGAAGGGTGATTCGAGCACACGGGCGCGTCTCGACGAGCACACCGAGGTCGCGCTTCCGGCCACGCTGCACGCGACCGCCGGCTCCCACACGCTCCACCTCTCGCGCGCGAGCGGCCCGCAGAGTGAGCAGAAGGTCGAGCTGGTGGCCGGCAAGACGATCGAGGTCGACGCCGCGGAGCAGCCCGAGGCCCAGCCCGAGGCCCCGAAGGTGAAGAAGGTCAAGCTCGCTGAGTCGCGAAAGAACCCGGTCGAGGAGCCCGGCAAGGGCCCGAATCCGTGGAAGACGGTCGGGTTCGTCGGGATCGGCGCGGGGGTCGCCGCGCTCGGGGGCGGCGTGCTCTTGGGCCTCTCCGCCAAGAGCGCCGAGGACACCTACAAGAAGCAACCGACCAGGGACACGCTCGATCACGCCAAGGGTCTGGAGACGAGCACCAACATCATGCTGATCGCCGGCGGGGTGCTGACTGCCGCCGGCGTGACGCTGGTGGTCTGGCCATCGAAGAAGAAAGAGAAGTCGGCGGCGATGCTCGACGTCCGAGTCACGCCCGGCGCGGTGCTCGCCGGAGGGCGCTTCTGATGCGACGCCTGTGGATCGCCGGGGGCGCTGGGCTCACGGGCGCGGCGCTCGTTGCAGCCTGCAAGCTCGATCTCGACGAGAGCCTGATCGACCGCGGGGACGCCGCGGCCAGCGGCGGCAGCGCGGGAACCGGCGGCGCGGGGACGGGCGGCGCGGGGACCGGTGGCACCGGCGGCGTGATCCAGGGAGACGGCGGCCCCTGCGACGCCGACACGCAGTGCACGACCGACGCCGCCTGCCTCGAGGGCCTGTGCGCCGGCGGGCAGTGTCTGTTCGCCGTGTGCCCGACCTCCGAGGCCTGCAAGGGCCGAAGTTGCGAGCCCACGTCGGGGAAGTGCGGCGAGCCGCAGGTCTACGCGTTCAAAGCCGCGAGCCTGGAGCTCGACGGCGACCTCGCGTGCAGCGGCAACGCCGCGCGCTGCGTCGCCGCCTTGGCGGATCTGGTCTTCGTCGCGACGGCGGACGGCAAGCTCCACGCTTGGCGCACGCGCAACGCCGCGGGCCCCGAGCCGCTCACCGTCGATTCGCCGACCTTCACGGTCGCGCGGATGGTCGCGAGCGAGAACCGACTGCTGGTGATGTCCGCCGTGACTTCGGACAAGGTTCAGCTCGCTTGGGTCGACCTGCCCAGCGATCCGAAGGCCACCTCGTTGACGCTCAGCTCGGTGGGGGTGACCCTGGCCGGTGCAACCACCCTGGGCGCGGTCTACCCCGCGGGGCCGGGCGGGTTTCTGGCCGTCGAGGCCAACGCGGCGAGCTTCTACCCGGCGGCTCGGATCACCCCGCCCGTTCCGAACGCCAGCACGCTCTCGGCCTACCCCTCGACGGGGCTCGCGGCCGGCGCCACGATCGTCGCCGCCGCGGGCGAGCGGCTGGTCAGCTTCCGCGTCGACGCGAGCGGCAAGCCGGTGGTCCCCACCTTCGGCTTGGTGGACAAGGCCGGCACCTCGAGCGCGCAGAGCGGAAGCGAGAAGAGCTTCGCGTTCGAGACGCCCACCGCGCTCTCGGCCCACCATTTCGCCAGCGGCTTCGACGGCACGGTGCTCTGGAGCACCAACCGTGTCTTCCGTGACGGCGCCGATCTGCCCATGACCAAGGCCGTGGTGCTGCGCTGGCTTCTGGCGCCCGGCTCGAGCGCGTTCGACGCGAGCGCCGAGGTCGACCTGGCAAGCTACGCCGACGCAGACTGGGGCACCGTGCGCCGCGGCCCGGTGGCGCTGGTCGACGCGAGCACCGCCGTGACCACCGTCGCTTACCCCGTCGACCCGCAGCAGACGCTGGTGCGCGCGGTGCAAAAGAGCGGCACCACGCTCACGCTGGGCTCGGCCACGGCGGTGCTCCCCTTCCCGGTCGGTCAGATCGGCGTCGCAGCCAACCGCAAGCTCGGCTTCGTGCTGACGCCCGCCAGCGCCACGCTGTCGCTGAAGACCACGTTGCACGTCTACGCCCCCGGCTGCGGGTGACGCTCTCGAGGGCGCGCGGCTACTGCACGAGCAGCTGCTGTCGAACCCAGGCCGAGCCGCCGCGGTTGTCGTGCACCACGGCCCAGACCGTCATCGGGCCCGGCTTCTTGGGGGCGAAGAGCTTGGTTCCGTAGTCGCTGTTCCAGCCGGCGGTGGCATCGTTCAAGAGGCGCAGCTCGCTCTTCAGGCTGCCGCGGTCGACGTAGTAGTTGACCCACATCTGCTCGCTGTACTTCTTGCCGTAGGCATCGACCGAGATCTGGTCCACCTCGGCGCTCGCGGGGTCGATCACGGGTCCGATGGCGATCTCCGGGCAGTCGGCGTCCCCGTCGTCGGAGCACGCCGAGATGCACGGCACCGTGTCGCAGTCGAGTGCCTGCGCGAGCGGCGTGTCGATGCACGCGCCGTCGATGCAGCTGCCCTTCGCGTCCTCGCCGTTCACGCGGAAGCCTGTGACGAGGGCGTTCTGGTTTCGGTATTTCTCGAACGCATAGACCGCGGTGTACCCTGCTACGAAGTCGTCGGCGCCCAAGAGCTCGTCGTCGGGCCCGTAGCAGGCGAGCGGAAAGGCGACCGCTTCGCCTTCAGGCGGCGGGCCGAGCTTGCCGGCGCAGGCCGCGAAGAACACGAACGACAGCCCGTAGGCCGGTTGCTTGGGGTCGGCGGGCGGCGGGCGGCTCGAGATGACGTCGGCCGGCAGGGTGAAGCTGAAGCGGTCGCCCATTCCAAGGTCGAAGCCCGGCGGCCCGCCCGGGGCCGGAGGCGCCGCCCCGGCGAACTGTGCGAAGCAGCCCGCGTAGAGATCCCCCGGCGGGTTGAAGCAGCCCGAGAACCAGCCGACCTGAACCGGGCGCGGAGCCTGCTTCGAACCGTCGTGCCAGAGCATCTGCAGGTCGACCTTCTCGCCGGGCTTGGCGTAGGGCGCGCTCTTCTGCACGGCCAGCACTCGCAGCGTCTTGATCTCGGACGGCGGGTCGAACTCGGCGCCACACCCGAGCGCGATCGCAGACAGCACGCCGACGAGGGCGAAGTCACGCGCGTTCAAAACTCACCTCGCAAGCCCAGGCTGGGAATGATGGGCAGACCGGTCTGGTAGGTCTCTTGCGTGTAATTGTAGTTGTAGCTCAGGCCCTCGACCGCCTGGTTGTTGTAGACGTTGTACACGTCCAGATAGGCGGAAAACCGCCAGTCTTTGAACTGCCACGACTTGTCGACGCGCATGTCGAGCTGGTGGAAGAGGGGCAAACGGCGGCTGTTTGGCTCGCCGGTGAGCTGGGCGTACGAGCCCGAGTCCGCCGAGTAGAGCGAGGGCAGCGCGGGCGGCTTCAAGACGGGCGTGGCGAGCGGACCCGACACCAACCGGAAGCGCGAGCCGAACTCCCAACCCCGGCCCAGACGATAGCTGCCGAGCGCGATCAGGTTGTGGGTCTGGTCGAACTCGTACAGGAACTCGTCGTCGTCGGGGCCGTTCTGGCGGACCGATCGGGAGAGCGTGTACGCGACCCACCCGAAGAACCGCGCGTCGGGTTTGTACTTCACCAGCGTCTCGAGCCCCACCACCGACCCCGTGCCCTGGTTGCCGTAGGTGAACGCGCCCCGGGAGTTGGCGTTGCGACTGACCAGATTGGTCAGGTCTTTGTAGAACCCTTCGAGCGAAACCTCGATCTGGCGGGACAGCTCTTGCTCGACGCCGACCGAGTAGTGCACGGCGCGGTTCGACTCGAGGTTCGGCGTGCCGAACACCGGGTTGGTCTCTTGGAACTGCGGCGGCTGCGCGAACAGGCCGACGCCCCCCTTCACCGTGGTGCGCAGCCGCTTCTTACCGATCGCCTCGTCTTCGGAGGAGTCGGTCGACGGCACCAGATCGTAGCGGCCGTTGATGCGCGGGCTGAAATCGGCCTGACCCGAGTCGCGGGCGTAGTCGACGCGGAAGCCGGGTACGACCCGCAGCCGGCGGGCCGGAGTCCACTCGCCCTCCAGGTACCACGCCGGTCGGAAGGCGGTCTCGGCCTCTTGTGTCTCCACGATCGGCTTCGCCGCGAACGGGCCGGGGTCTGGCTCGCCCTCGCGCGGCGGTTGCGGAGCGCGCACGGTCACGTCGTAGGGCACCACCAGGAAATCGTAGCCGGCGTAGAGCTTGAAGCCACGGGCTGCCTTGAAGCCGAACTCGGTGCGGGCGCCGACGGGATAGGTGTCCAGCTCGAACTTGATGTTCCCCAGCGAGAACCGGATCAGGTTCTTCCCAGCGGAGAACATGCTGCTGACGTCGACGTCGTCCGAGAGCTCGCCGGTGTACAAGGCCTGCGCCCGGTGGGCGCCGGTGCGGAAAGTGATGTTGCCGCCGAGGATGGGGTCGGCCGCGAGCGGGTCCCGGATCAAGATCTCGAGACGGTCATCCGAGCCGTAGGCCCGAAGGCTGAGCTTGCTCTTGGCCGATGGCTTGTTCTCGGCGATGACCTGATAGTCCCAGTACACCGGCGCGGAGGTCACGCCGGCGCCGGACTCCTCGAGCACGGGCTTGATCCAGGCGTCGATCCAGCTGCGGCGCGCGCCGGCGGCGAACGACCAGCCTTTCAACGGCCCGATGGGGCCTTGCGCCAGCACCCGAGCGTCGATCAGGTCGACCTGGGCCAGAGCGTGATAGCAGCCGGTCTTCTCGGTCTTCTTGCCGTAGGGCCCGTCGCACCGCGTGTCCGGCGAGCGCAAGCCGACGTCGACGATGCCGCCCATCACGCGGCCGTAGCGCGCGCTGAAGTTGCCCGGATAAAAGTCGATGCGATCGAGGAGCTCGGTGGGGATGACGCTGGACAGGCCGCCGAAGTGGTAAATCAGCGGGACAATCGTGCCGTCCACGAAGGTGTTCGTGTCCTGAGGCGCCGAGCCGCGCACGATCAAGAGGCCCGCGAGCCCCGGGGGCCGGGCCACGCCGGGCAGGTTCTGGATCGACCGCAGCGCGTCGCCGCTGGTGCCCGGGATGCGGGAGATCTCTCGGCGCTCGAGGGTGCGGCGGGTCACCTCGCGCGGAGGGCGCTCGCCCTGCACCGTGACCGCGAAGCCCTCGCTCTCGGGCGCGAGTCGGTAGGTGATCTCGGCGGCCTCGCCGGCCACGACGTCTTCCAGGCTCTCTTGCGACTGGAAACCGTCGGCCCGCAGCGTCACCCGGTACTTGCCCGGCGGCAGGTCGGCGATGCCCCAGCTTCCGTCCGCGCCGGTGGTGATTCGACGACTGCCGCCGTCGGGGAACGTGACCTGCACCTCGGCCCCCGCCAGCGGCACGTTGGTGCCTGCGATGCGCAGCGCGCCGCCGAGGTTGCCCGTCTTCGGCTTGTCCGCCGGTTTGGGTTTCTCGCCCGGGGTGGGGGGCACCTCTTTGAGCGTGAACGAGTACTTGTAGAGGATCTTGGCGGCGATGGGCTTTCCGTCGCGCGTTGCGGGCTCGAACACGAACTCGAGCGCAGCCGACCGAGCGGCGTCGTCGAAGCCATGCCCCGCCGGCTCGGCGACCTCGGCCTCGGTGACCTTGCCTTGGGCGTCGATCGACAGCTTGAGCACGACATCGCCCTGGATGCCGGCCTTCTGCGCCTCGGCCGGGTAGGGAGCGCTGACGAACTTCGAGAGCTTCGGCGGAACGACGACGGGCTTCTTCGGTTGCCCGTCGGGCGGCGGTGGCTTGACGACCGCGCCCGAGCCGCCGCGGGGGACGGCCCCCGTTCCGCGGTCGTCGTCCTGCGCACGTGCCGGCGCCGCCCACGCGCACGCGACGGCGGCGATGGCTACGAACGCGGAGGGGCGCGGAGGGAGGCGAAGCACGGTCGGAAAGGGTCTCCGGGGCACCGACGCCGCGGCACGCCCAGGTCGTCTCGTAGCGCGCGGGTCCCTGGCTGACAACGGGCTTGACGGGCCTCAGGTGCGGCCGCGCCACGATCTTCCGGGTCTCTGCCAAGTCGTGATAGGTGCGGTCACCGTCCACCCCCGGACCGGCCCAGGAGCGCACCTTTGGCGACCAAGAAGAAGAAGCGACCCTCCCCGACCCCGAAAGTGCCGCTCACCGAGGGCATCACCCCGGCTTCGGCCTTCGACAACGCGTTGGTCCAGTTCAACCGCGCGGCCAAGATCATCAAGCTGACCCCGGACCAGGTCGCGGTGATTCGCGAGCCGCGACGCATCGTCGAGTGCAAGCTCCCGGTCCGGATGGACGACGGGTCGATCCACGCCTTCAAGGGTTACCGCGTGCAGCACAACATCGCCCGCGGGCCAGCCAAGGGTGGGGTGCGCTTCCACCCGGACGTGTCGCTGGACGAGGTGAAGGCCCTCGCGTTCTGGATGACGTTCAAGTGCGCGACCATCGGCATCCCGATGGGCGGCGGCAAGGGCGGAGTGATCGTCGACCCCACCCGGCTCAGCAAGGGGGAGCTCGAGCGCCTGTCGCGCCGGTACTTCGCCGAGATGATCGAGCTGTTCGGCCCCGACCGTGACGTGCCCGCGCCGGACGTGAACACCAACCCGCAGGTCATGGCCTGGTTCATGGACACCTACTCGATGCACCACGGCGGCGACTATCTGCCGGCAGTGGTAACTGGCAAGCCCCTCGAGATCGGCGGCTCGGTCGGTCGCAGCTCGGCCACGGCGCAGGGCATGGTGTTCTGTGTGCGCCGCGCCGCGGCGCACTTGGGCCTCAGCCTGAGCGGGGCGACCGTCGCGATTCAGGGCTTCGGCAACGCCGGGTCGTTCGCCGCCAAGCTGCTCCGGGAGCAGGGCTGCAAGATCGTGGCCATTTCCGACGTATCCGGCGCCTTCACCCACAAAGACGGCATCGACCCCGACGTCGCCATCGCGCACGTGGAGAAGCACAAGACCCTGGCGGGCTTCCATCGCGTGAAGGGGGTCGAGAGGCTCGCGGATCCGATGAAGCTGCTCGAGCTTCCGGTCGACATCTTGATCCCGGCCGCCCTCGAGAACCAGATCACGGGCAAGAACGCCGGGCGCATCAAGGCCAAAGTGGTGGCCGAGTGCGCCAACGGCCCGTGCACCCCCGAGGCCGACGACATCCTCGAGAAGAAGCGCGTGTTCGTCATCCCGGACATCCTGTGCAACGCCGGCGGCGTGGCCGTCTCGTACCTCGAGTGGGTGCAAAATCGCATGGGGTACTACTGGCGGTACCAGCGCGTGCTCGAGGACCTGGAGCACATGATGAACACCGCGTTCGACACCGTGCTCAAGACGGCGCTGCAACACGACGTGCCGCTGCGCACGGCCGCGTTCATCGTGTCCATCGAGCGGGTCGCCCGGGCGTCAGAGCTGCGCGGCCTGTACGCGTGACATGCGCATCGCCACCTGGAACGTGAACTCGATCCGGGCGCGCATCGACGCCGTGGTCGACTGGCTCGGGCGCGTCGAGCCCGACGTGCTCTGCATGCAAGAGACGAAGGTGGTCGACGACGACTTCCCGACCGACGAGCTCCAGCGAATGGGCTACGCCGTGGCGATGTCGGGGCAGAAGACCTACAACGGCGTGGCCATCGCGTCGCGCCTGCCGATGCGGGCGGTGACCGTAGGGTTCGAGGGCGGCGAGCCCGACCCCGAGAAACGCCTGATTGCGGCGACGATCGGGGGCGTGCGGGTGCTCTCGGCCTACATTCCCAACGGCAAGTCCGTCGAGAGCCAGAGCTTCGGACAGAAGCTCCGGTTCTTCGATCGCCTGGTGACCGCGCTCACCCCTCCGGGCACCGTGGCGCTGTGTGGCGACTTCAACGTCGCCCCGGACGAGCGCGACGTGTTCGACCCCGAAGGGATGCGGGGCCAGCTCCACTTCCACCCCGACGAGCACCGCGCGCTGGCCCGCCTGACCGAGCTGGGCCTGGTGGATGCCTACCGCTTGCACCACGCCGAGGGGGGCCGCTACTCGTGGTGGGACTATCGCGGTGGCGGCCTCGCGAAGAACCAAGGGCTGCGCATCGACCTGGTGCTCTTGAGCCGCGACTTGGCCGAGCGCTGCACCCGCGCCGAGATCGACGTGAGCGAGCGGCACAAGGACAAGCCCTCGGACCACGCGCCGGTGGTTGTGGACGTGACGCTGCCCTGAGGCCGTCACTCTGCCGCGACGGGGGCGAACGCTCCGGCGTCCTCGAGCTCGCGGAGGCAGGGCAGCGCCGCAACCGCGACGCGGCCGCGCTCGAGAAACCGCTCGCAGCCCAGGTCCGCCTCGAGGCAGCGCGTCACGCGCGACAGGGCGGTGAGATAGACGATTTCCCGGGCCAGCCCCCCGCCGCGATGGACGCGCGTCGCGACGGCGACGGCGGCCGGGGTACGCGCGCCGACCTCCAGGAGCAGGCGCACGGTCTCCACGAAATCTGCGCCGCGTCGGACCGAGAGCGCAGCCAGGTGACGCTGGCCCAGCTCGGCACGACGCTGCTCACCGAGATAGCCGAGGCGCCGCTCGATCAAGAGCGCACGCCCCTCTTCGTCGTCGGAGCCCTGGGCGGTGCCGACCGAGAAGATCCCGCAGGACTCCTGGCCGGCCCGCACCCGCGGCAGCGCGTGGCCGACGACCTCGTGGTGAACGATGCGCTCGGCTTCGCTGGTGGACAGCCGAGCGCCACCGCGAATCACGATCACCCCGTCGCCCGTGGCCGCCGCCGACATCAGGTCGGGGCTCACCGTCACCCGGAACGGCAGCCGCAGCTCGCCCACCATGGCCTGCATCAAACTCAGCAGACTGTCGGCGCGGGTCTCGTCGTCGGTCTCGACCAAGGGGGTGGCCTCGGGCTCGCCCCCGGCGCAGACCCACTCGTGGGCCCAAGCCTCGGCGGCTGCGCCGTCGTCCCCGCGATCGACCGCGAAGCGCCGATCCGCCAGCTTGGCGAACTCGGGCGTTCCGATCCGTTCGGCCAGCTGGGCCTCGAGGGCCAGCTCCCGCGCCCGATCGGCATACAGCCCCCCGACGCCACCCAAGAGCTCGACCCGATCGGCCACCGCCTCGAGCAGCGCGCGGAGCTCGGACAGATTCGGAGCCGGCGCCAGCTCCCAGCGCGGCGCCCGGGCCTCGCCCCGCTGCCACGCGGCCGCCAGGCGAGCCTGCTCGGCGCGGAGCCCCAGCGGGCGACACCGCTCGACCAGGGCGATCCGGCGCTCCGCCTCGGTCAGCCCCCGCGCGATGCCGCGCCAAAGGGTGGTCATAGCTTGTTGGCGGCGATGTTCGCCAGCTCGCTGCGCTCGCCCTTGGCGAGCAGCATGTGGGCGGTGATGTTCTCGCCGCGCAGGCGGTCGAGGGCGACGCTGAGCCCGTTGGTGGCGCTGTCGACGTACGGGTTGTCGATCTGGAACGGATCACCCGTCAGCACGATCTTGGTGCCCTCGCCGCAGCGCGTGATCACCGTCTTCACCTCGTGCGGGGTGAGGTTCTGCGCCTCGTCGACGATCACGTACTGTTGGGGCAAGCTGCGCCCGCGGATGTAGGTGAGTGGCTCGACCTGGATCTGTCCGGAGTCGAGCAGTTCTTCGAAGCCGCGCACCCCGCGGCGCTTGCCGCCGCCCGCCGCCAGCAAGAACTCGAGATTGTCGAAGATCGGTTGCATCCAGGGGTTGAGCTTCTCTTCGATGTCGCCCGGCAAGAACCCCAGGTCGCGCCCCATGGGCATCACCGGCCGGCTCACCAAGAGCCGCGCGTAGGCGCCGTCGTCGACCGTGCGGCGCAGGCCGGCCGCCAGGGCCAGCAACGTCTTGCCGGTGCCGGCCTTGCCCACCATGGTGACCAGGCGGATCGAATCGTCGAGCAAGAGATCGAGCGCGAAGCTTTGTTCCTTGTTTCGCGGGCGAATGCCCGACAGGCCTTCGCGCGGGGTACGAAGCGCTCGGATCTCGCCCTTGTCCCCGTGAAAACGCGCCAAACCCGTGCGCTGCCGCGGGCTGTCGTCGCGCAGCAAGATGCACACGTTGGCGTACAGGTTGGCCTGCCCGTTGGTGGCCATGACGCCGGTTTCGAAGAAGCGATCGAGCTCGTCGGCTTTGACCAAGAGCTCGACGATGCCCGTGTCGAGGTGCTCGACGTCGACCGACTGGTTCTCGTAGGCCTCGGTGCGCAGCCCGAACGCGTCCGCCCGAATCCGCAGGTTCACGTCCATCGTGACGAAGATGGTCGGACGGTCGGGGTACTGATCACGGAGCTCGACCGCGCACTGCAAGATGGCGTGGTCGCCCGAGGACGGGCGGAGAGCGATCTTCACCTCCGGGCGCGTGCTCGGGACGTACACGCGAAGCGTCCCCCCTTCGCCCGTCTTCACGCCCTCGGAGAGCGAGCCGTACTTCTCGCGCTGGCCGTCGAGCAGCCGCGACACGGTGCGCGCGTTGCGGCCCCGCTCGGCGTTGTCGCGCTTGAACTGGTCGATCTCTTCGAGGACGTAGATCGGCAGGATCAGGTCGTTGTCCTCGAACTTGAAGATGGCGTACGGGTCGTGGAGCAGCACGTTCGTGTCGAGGACGTAGTTCTTCTTCATGAGGCTCCGGTCAGCCGGTACGTGTCGTCTGAGCAGTGTCCTTCGACGTCGAGTCGCCTGCAACGAGCAATCGCGGTCGCCCTCCCCTTGCCCAAGGCGGGGAAGCGCGCAACCCTCGGCCCCACCATGCGTCCGTTCTTGGCGTTTTCCGCAGCTTTGGGGGCCCCTCCGGTCCCGAGCAGCGGTTCGTCGAGCTTTCCCAGGCAGAAGCCGCCAAGAAGTAGTGTTTTGGCGCGCTCCGCCCGATCCTAGGACCTCCCCGTGGGCTTCTCGTTCAAGAGCTTCGTCCTACCCGCCGGCGCGGTGGCGTACGTCTGCTTCGGCGCCGTCTCCACGCGTGGCGGGAGCTGGCCGTGGGTCGCGCTCGTGGCGTTGACGGTCGCCCTGGCCTGGGTCTGGCGCAGGACCGAAGCGCCCCGCGCGGGAGAGGATCACACCGAGCTCGTGGCGCGGCGAGTCGTCCGCGCCGTGGCGTGGGGCGCGGCGCTGTGGGTCGCGGCGCGGACCGGGCGGGCGGGCAGCGCGGGGCTCGATGCGGTGGCCAATGTCGGCGTCGGCACCGCGACCGTCGCAGCGCTGGTGGGACTCGCGCGGGTTGCGTCCCTCGGGGGCCTGCTCGTGCCGCCGCCTGCGACGCGATCCCTCGACGCCGCGGGGTTCGCAGCATTCCTTTGGGCCATCGCCGTAGCCGCGCCCGCCACACGCGCCACCCTACCCGAGCAAATGGTCCGGCTCGACCCGCTGGCCATCGACTACGCCACGACCAGCGCGGGCGCCGGCAGCCTGCTCGTGCTCGTGGCGGCGAGCCTGCGCCTGCGCATCCTGCGCCGCCTGGAGCTGGGCGCCGCCGATCGCGCCAGCGGGGCCCTGGCGCTGTCACTGACGGCCTTTTCGGTGGCGATCCCCGCCGCCCTGCTCGACGTCGCGGCTCCCGACCGCTTGCTGCCGGTCGCGGTCTTGGTGGCCGCGTTGGGGGTGACCTGGGCCGCAGAGACCCGCGAGCCCACCAGTGTCAGTAGCACGCTCCGGGGCATTCTCGCGGTCGCGATCCTGGGGGCCCCCACGCTGCTGCTCACCGGCTTCGTGGCGCGCAGCGTTCCGTCCCACGCCGGCGCCGTGGTGCTCGTGGCTTCGGTGCTCGCGATCTTGGTCGGCTTGATCGCCCGCCGCGTGGCCTCGTCGCTGGCACCGGAGCAATCCCGCTGGCTCGATGCCGTGGACAGCGCCAGCCGCGGTGCCCTTCAACCCGAGCCGGATGCCGCGATCGTCGCTGCGCTGTCGGCCCTGTCCAAGGCGACCGCGGTTCCTGGATCGCGCCCCGAGCTGTGGCGCACCGACCCCGAAGAAGTGCTCAGCGTGGACCTGGCCGGCTACCTCCACGTGGATCGGACTCGGGCACCCGAGCGCATCTACCAGCTGGCGCTGGCAGAGCCCGAGCGCACGCTCCGCGCCGACGTGCTCCAGGCACTCGAGGTCCGAAGGCCCGAAGTTCGGCCGCTGCTCGCCTGGTTCAAGAGCCGCAGGGCCCTCTCTGCGACCGTGGTGCTGGACGAGGACGGGCCGCTCGGCTTCTTGCTCTTGCCCCAGGGCACACGCTCGAGCTCGATGACGCTGGAAGAGGCCCGAGCCGTGCGCATGCTGACCGATCGCGTCAGCGCGCTGCTCGCGGTGTCTTCCGCCCTGGCGCGCTCGCGTGAACGCGAGCTCTTGGCGATCGCGCGCGCCGACCGCGCGGAAGACGAGGTCGAGCGACTGGGGCACATCATCGCCCTTGGCAGCGGGCGCAACATGGCGCAAGCCGCCCGCGCCGCGAGCCGCGCCCAGGTCGCCCTCTACAGTCCCGCGGCGCGCGTCGCGGCGGACGAGCTCGAGCGACTGGGCCGACTGGGCGCGCCGGTGGTGCTGCGCACGCCGCCGGGAGTGGACGCCGCGGCCTGGGCGGCGCTGGTTCACCTCGCCAGCCCGCGCAGTGGCGGCCCGTTCATCGTGGTCGAGGGCACGAGCGGCAGCGAGCACGACCTCGCGTCGTGGCAGCACCCGGATCGGTCGCCCCTCGGCCTCGCGGACGGCGGCACGCTGTGCGTGCTCGATCTGGCCGCGCTGCCCCTCGAGATCCAGGAGCACATCAGCCGAAGCCTGTCGCGCCACGGGGAAGCGGCGGTCCGCGGGTCGGTCACGCACGCCTCGCTCGTGGCCAGTCTTCGCGCTCCCCTGGCCGAGCTCTCGGAGCGCGGCCAGGTGGACAAAGGCCTGTCCCGATTCCTGGGGAGCGCCGAGGTCACGCTGCCGACCCTGGCCGAGCGCGCCGAGGACATTCGCGCGCTGTGCTTGAATGCTCTGGCTCGAGCCGGGCTGAGGCGAGACGGTCACCCGATGGGCCTCGACACCGCCGCGCTCCGGTTGCTGTCGGAACACGAGTGGCCGGGCAACGATCACGAGCTGGAAGAGGTGCTCGCCCGGGCCGCGCGCTACGCGACGGGGTCGGTGCTCACGGCGGCGGACCTGGCGGCCGCGGGGTTCTCGCCGCTGGTGTCCCAGCCCGCCAGCATCACGCCGCTCCCCGTGGTCACCCGCCGCCGGATGCGGGCCCGGCGACCACCCCGGACTCGCTGACCGGCGCCGAGAGCGCCCGCCGGCGCTCGAGCTCGGCGAGGAGCTCGGCGACCCCGCCGCCCGCCCGCGCGGCCTCGGCGGTCACCCCTCGGCGGATCGGATCGGGCACGTCACTCAGGGCCTTCACCAGGGCCTTCTGAGCGGAGATGCGCTCGAGCGCGCGCACCGCCAGGGTGCGCCCGGCGCTGGAGGAGACCAGCGAGAGCGCCGCGCCGGACCAGCGGAACACCGGCAACTGCCGGGTTGCGGTCGCCAGGTCGGTGAGCGGCGAGGCCGCGATCAGCGCCTGAAGCGTGGACTCGAACTCGGGTGTGGCGGTCGGGGTCGCGGGGGTCATCTCGGCGAGTCGGACCGACTCGTGGCGCTCGCTGACGCGCCGCACGCCGCGCCAGCGCAGGAGCCGCTTGGGCGGCTGGGCACCCCGAAACACGCGCCGCCCGACCCAGAAGCTGACGTGAGTGTCGACCCGCACCACCTCGAGCAAGCGACAGAAGGTGGTGTGGCGCGAGAGCGCCTCACCGATGGTCTTCGGAGCACCGGCCAGGTGCACGGTGGCGTGTGCCATCTCGAGCAAGCGCTGGGGGCGGTCCGCCCCGAACACCCCGACCAGGGTGGGATTGGTCGACTGCAACAGGTCGTTCAGCGCGCAGAGCATCAGCCACTCGGCCGCGGTGGGATCGGGCAGCACGTCGACCGCGCACAGCCGACGCGCGACCCGAATCCGCCGGGCCCGGGCCTCGTCGAGGGCCGTCTGGGCGAAGGCTCCGTGCTCGGCCACGGCCACCGCTCGCGCATGGCCGATGGGCGGCAGCGGCCGAAGCTCGCCGCCTGCCATCAGCGGCAAGAGCACTCGACTCGCCAGCTCGGCGACCAGCTGTCCACTCACGTCTTGGTCGCCCCCTTCAGCGGATTCATGCCCAGCTCGTCCAGCCAGACGGTGGGGACCTCTTCGGCGAACGGGTTCTCGAGCTCGGTGACCGCCAGGGGCGACCAGCTGTGGCCCTCGACCAACGCGGTCTCGAGCGGCACGAACGCCGAGGTCGGCAGCGCAGCCGCGGAGCCGTCGGGCCAGAAGAACACGGCTCGGTCGCCGGGCTCGCCCAGGGCGCGAAAGACGATCTCGGGCGGGACCTGGGGCACGATACGGTAGCCGGACGGCACGAAGAGGGCGGGGTGGATGCGTCGAAAGAACATCCCGAGGGGCAGCGCGTCGATCCCCTGATCGCGCATCACGAACGCGCCGTACTGGGTGATGGCGATGCGCGTGGTTCGAATGACCTCGGCGCCGAGCACGTAGGACAGGCGTCGCAAGAGCGGTAGCTCTTCGCTGGGCACCAGCACCGCCGCCACGCCGGTCGGCGGCGCCACGTCCGGCGCGAGGCGGATCGGAACGCCGATGTTCGGCGGGGACGCGGCCTTGCCGGTCTGGGCGTCGAGCTCGGTCATGCGCGTGCGCCCGAGCGAGCTGACCTCGGCCATGGCCGGCAGCGTGGGCAGCTCGAGAGCGGGCTCTCCGCGGCCGCGGAACAACACCAGGCCTTGCGCGTCGAAGACGGGGCACGCCTCGAGCGAGATGGGGTGGCGCCAGAGCAGCTCGACCGCGGCCCCGGGCGCGACCGGGGCAAAGGGCGAGATCCCCGGCGTCCGACAGAGCAGCGGCAGCATGCGCTCGGGCAGATCGTCGACGTGGAACAGCCACCGCCGCACCGGCTCGGTGTCGAGGCTCGACTCCGGCGGCCACTCCGCGACGCCGGCTTTGGCGGCGACGTTCGAGCGGGTGAAATAGCCGAGCAGCGACGGACCCAGGCCCGCCTCGGCCAGGACCCAGAGCTCCGAATGGCGGAGCGAGCCCTTCGGATCGGCGTGGGGCATCAGCTTACGCAAGAGCGACGAGATCTCGACCGCGCGGTCCACCTCGTAGCTCTGGGAAAAGGTGTTGTGATAGAGCACCAGCGCGGCGTCGGTGGGGCTGATCTCCGGCGCGTCGTAGCCGAACGGCGCGGCCGCATCGCGGTACTGCACGAAGTGACGGCTGGTCCCGGTGAAGGTGAAGCCCCCGGCGAGCCGCGCGACGTCCGCCACTCGATCCATGCGATCGCTGGCCCCGGCGTCGAACGAAAGCGCGACCTCGCGCGTACCGAGCTTGCTCTTGACCACGTCGACGCGCAGCGAATCTCCGAGCGCACCCAGCGACTGCTGCTCGGTGTACACCGCCAGGAACGCGATCAGGCGGTCGAGCGCCGGCAAGAGCACCATGCCCCTCGCGCCGAGCGCGACGCCGCGCGAGTCGAGCCCGAGCCCGGGCACCTTGAGCCGAGTCTGGTGAACCGCGACGCGCTCCAGCACTAGGGGACCCCCACGCTTTCGTCGGCCGCCAGCTGCTGGCGCGCGGTGTCCGCGACGCGGTGGGCGCGGGCCACGGCGAGGGCGCCACGAGCGCCGGAAGCCCCCCGGGCGAGGTCGACGTTCCCGCCGGCGAGCATGTAGATGTTGCCCATCGCGGGCGATGATAGCGAATGCCGAGCCGATATCGACTCCCTCTCGAGAGACCGATACTCTGGCGGCCGTCGTGGTGTCTTCCGCCCCTCCCGATGGTCAGGTCATGGGTGGCCGCTTCGTCGTCGAACGCGAGGTGGGCCGTGGCGGCGCAGGTGTGGTCTACCGCGCCTGGGACAAGACGACGGAGCGCACCGTCGCCCTCAAGGTGATCGCCGCCGATGCCGGGGTGTCGCCGGAAGAGGAGTCGCGCCTGACCCGCGAGGGTGAGCTGCTCAGTCACCTCGACCACCCGGGCATCGTCAAGATCGTCGCCTACGGTGTGCTCGACGACTCGGGCCTGCCCTTCATCGCCATGGAGTGGCTGGACGGCGAGGACCTGGCCTGCCGGCAGCGCAAGAGCCCCCTCGCCCTCGCGCACGCCATCGACCTCGTGATCCTGGTCGCCACTGCGCTCGAGACCGCGCACCAGGCGGGGGTGATCCACCGCGACATCAAACCCGGCAACATCATGCTCACGTCGCGCGGGGCCGAGCCCGGCGTGCTGGACGTGCGCCCCAAGCTGGTGGACTTCGGCGTGGCCGCCACCGGAGACATCCGCATCACGCGCAACGGCGACGTGGTCGGCACGCCGGCCTACATGGCGCCCGAGCAGGCCCGCGGCGACGCGCCGATCGACGTGCGGTCGGACGTGTACTCGCTCGGCGCGACGCTCTTCGAGCTGGTCGCCGGCCGACCGCCGCACGTCGGCCCCACCGCCATCGCCACCCTCGCCCGCCTGGTGACCACGCCGCCGCCGCGCCTCTCGGAGCTTCGGCGCGACACGCCGCCCCTGCTCGAGTCCCTGGTACATCGGATGCTGTCCACCGAGCCCGAGCTCCGCCCCCGCAGCATGCGCGAGGTCATCGCCGCCCTGGAAGACGCCAAGCTCGAGCTCGATCGCGTGGTCTGGCCGAGCATGGCCCTGAGCGAGCCAGCGCTCTCGACCCGCCTGGGCTCCAGCGCTTCGCGCCTGGTGACCAGCATCGTCGCGCTGCGGTTCGCCCAGGGCTCGGCCCGCGAGCGCGCCCTGGAACACCTGCGTTCGCGCGGGGCCGACGCCGTCCCACTGGGCGCCGACGCGATCGTCGCCCATCTCGGCGCTCGCCACTCGGTGGGCACCGAGGCGACCACCGCGCTCGAGCTCGGGAGAAAGCTGGCGCACGCCGGCGCGCGAGTGGGCATCGCCAGCGGCCGCGCGCGGATGAACCTGGCCACCGAGACGGGCGAGCTGCAGCCGGTGGGCGAGGTGGTGGACCGCGCGTCGTCGCTGGCGCGGGACGCCGACGCCTCGATGGTGCTGGCCGACGCGACCACCAGTGAGCTCGGGCGCGGTCGCTTCGAGTTCCGAGCCAGAGACGACGGCTCGAGCATCGTCGGCGAGCAGCTGCGCGGCCCTCGCGCCGAGCGCGCCGGCGGGGCGCCCTTCGTCGGCCGCGAGCCCGAGATGGCCCAGGTGGTCAGCGCCTTCGAGCGCTGTCGGGGGGACTCGACGCCGATCTTGGTCACGATCACCGGCCCGCCCGGGATCGGCAAGAGCCGGCTGCGGCGTGAGGTCCTGGCGCGCATCACCGCCAGCGCCGACGCGCCGGTGGTGGTGCTGCAGCGCAGCGACGCCTACGGCAGCGGGCACG
This sequence comes from Myxococcales bacterium, assembly GCA_016191785.1. Taxonomy (GTDB): domain Bacteria; phylum Myxococcota_A; class Polyangia; order Polyangiales; family Polyangiaceae; genus JADJKB01. Next base: position 60,321 of record JACPVJ010000106.1, read on the forward strand.
CCCTGGGCGCCGCGGCCGACGTGCTGCGCTCGATCGTCGGGCTGTCCAAGGGTGCCACCAGCCGCGAAGCCGAGGCCGCCATCGTGGCCCGGCTCGGGCCCTCGACGCGCAGCGATCTGACCAGCAAGAACCGCGCGATCTTGGCGCGCCTCTTGGCGAACGAGCCACTACCGGAAGGGCTGGATCCGCGTGGCGCGCGCGACGTGCTCTGGCTGGCGATGACCGACCTGGTGCTGCAGATCGCCGCGCAAGAGCCGACCGTGATCGTGATGGAAGATCTGCAGTGGGCGGATCAAGAGAGCATTGGCTGGGTCGACCACATGCTGGGCCGCTCGGGCAGCCGTCCGTTGATGGTGCTGGCGCTGGTGCGGCCTTCGTTCTGGGGCGACAACCCCAGCCGCTTCACCGGCCGCGATCACGTGCGGCTCGAGCTCAGGCCGATCTCCAAGCGCGCCACCCGCACCATCGCTCGCGCCCTGATGGGTGAGAGCACCCCGGACGACGTGCTCGATCGCATCGCCGAGCAGAGCGCGGGGCTGCCCCTCTTCGCGGAAGAGCTGGCGCGCATCGCGGTCACCCGACAAGAGCCGGTCAACGCCCCGACCATCGAGGCCGCGATCCAGGTGAGCCTCGACTCGCTGGACGACGAGTGCCGCGACGCGGTGGGCCGGCTGAGCGTGTTTGGCCAGACCTGCTGGGACTCGGGGCTCGAGGCGCTGGGGATCCAGAACGCCGAGAGCGTGATGAAGGCGCTGGCCGGTGCCGAGATCTTGATGGAGCAGAACGTGTCGCGCTTCCCGGGTACGCGCGAATGGGTGTTCAAGCACGCGCTGGTGCGCGAGGTGGCGTACTCGAGCCTGGGCGACCGCGAGCGCAACGAGCTGCACGCGCTGGCGGCCAGCTGGCTCGCCAGCATGGGTGAGGACGCCGCCACCGTGGCCGGCCACTACGATCTGGGCGAAGAGCACGTGGCCGCCGCCGAGCACTGGGCGCGCGCGGCCCAGCGCGCGCTCGCGACCAACGCGCTGGCCGACGCGCTACGCATGGCCGAGCGTGCGCTGGCCTTCGCCGAGGAGAAGCCCCAGGCCTTCCTGCGCGCCTCGTACCTGGACGAAGCCCACAGCCGCCTCGACCCGCGCTCGAGCGAGCGCGAGACCGCGGTCAGCGCGATGGAAGACAACGTGTACGACGAGGCGAGCACGGTGCGCGCCACGGGGGCGCGCGCCCGGTACGACGACGCGCGCGGCGTCGGCCACGAGATCACCGAACGCCTGGCCGAGACCCGCGACCGCGCTGCGGCCCTGGGCCTGCACGACGAGGAAGCCCGGTGCTCGGCCGTGCTCGCCATCCGGCTGGCGTTCGCCGGGCGCTTCGGCGAAGCCGAGGCCGAGGCGTCACGCCTGCTCGAGCTCGCGGAGCGTCGCGCGATCTCGGCCGCGGCCGTGGACGCCTGGCAGACCTTGGCAATCGTGCGTCAGACCCAGGGCGCGGTGACCTCGGCCCTCGAGGCGCGCCGCAACGCGGTCAAGGCCGCGCGCTCGGCCGGGCTGAAAGAGCGCGAGGCGATGCTGATGACCAACCTGGGCTTCGCGCTGACCAGCATCGGCGCGCGCCAAGAGGCCCGGGGCGCCCTCGAGACGGGGCTCGCGCTGGCCGACGCCATCGGCTCTTCGGGCGCGGTCCGCCACGCACAGATGAACCTGCTCGGTTGGGCGGCGACCTTCGGCAACGACAAGGCCCTCGAGGCACACCTGGCCGAGGTTCGCGCCGAAGCCGATGCGACCGCGAGCGGCGTCTGGGCGGCCCCCGACCGCGCCAACCTGGGCGTGCTGTTCTATCGTGGCATGGAGCTCTTGCGCGCAAAGAACGAGGCGGCGTGCAAGCGCGCGGCGGCCTTGCTCCGGATGGCGGCCCAGGGGTATCGCGCCACGGGCAACCGCGACATCTTGCCCGCGGCCCTGGGACTCTGGGCCGAGGCCGAGCGCCGCTGTGGCAACCACGACCGCGCCGGTGAGCTGGCGAGGGAGGCCGCCGAGATGCTCGAGAGCGGCGCGCCGTGCTTGCTCAACGAGTCGTCGGTCTACCTGCCGCTGCACGACGCGTGCGTCGAGCTGGGCGATGCCGATCACGCCAAACAAGCGGTCACCCGCGGGCTGATGCCACTGCAGCGCCGGCTCGAGGGTCTGCTCGGGACGACCTACGCCCGGCTGTTCTTGACCGAGCTGCCGGCCAACGCGGCGCTCTTGGCCGCCGCCGAGGGCTACGGCCTGGTGCCCGAGCGCATCCACCGCCTGCTCGAGACCAGCAACTGATTCAGGCCGAGAGCGCCTGGCCGATCCGACGGCACGCCTCTTCGACCCGCGGCGGATCCTCGATCAGCGCGAAGCGCACGAAGCCCTCGCCGCCGCGGCCGAAGCCCGTGCCGGGCGAGACCGCGACGTGGGCCTTGTCGATCAGCCAGTTGGTGGTCTCGAGCGAGGACATGCCCTTGAGCTTCTGCGGGATCTTCGCCCACACGAACATGCTGCCACTGGGCTCGGGCACCTCGCCCCAGCCCGACGTCGCGAGCCCGCGAGTCAGGGTGGTGGCGCGGGACTGGTACAGCCCGCGGATCTCGTCCACCAGGCCGTCGCCGTGCTCGAGGGCCCAGGCAGCGGCCGCCTGCAGCGGGATGAAGGTGCCGTAGTCCATGTACGTCTTCATGTGGGCCAGCGCGCCGACCATGCGCGGGTTGCCCACCATGAAGGCGATGCGCCAGCCCGGCATGTTGTAGCTCTTCGACATCGAGAAGACCTCGACCGCGAAGCGTTTCACCGCTTCGCGATCGATGCCGCAGTCGAAGATGCTGGGCGCGAAGCGGGCACTGAAATCCAGGTCGGCATAGGCAGCGTCGTGGAGCAGCATGGCTCCCTCGCGCTCTACGACCCGCACCAGGTCGGCCAGAGCCTCCCGCGAGATGACGTACCCGGTGGGGTTGTGCGGGTAGTTCGCGATCACGAGCTTGGTCTTCCCACCCTTCTTGCGCACGCTCTGCAGCGAGTCGGCGACGGCACGGGCGGGCTCTACCTCGGCGACCACGGAGTAGCCGACCACGTCGGCCCCCGCGATGGCTGGCGCGCCCTCGTGGATCGGGTAACACGGGTCCGGCACGACGGCGGTGTCGCCGCGATCGAGGATGGCGAGGCAGAGGTGGCTGATGCCCTCTTTCGCGCCCATGGTGACCAGCAGGTCGGCGTCCGTGTCGAAGCGCACCTGGTAGCGGCGCTCGTACCACTGGCCCAGGGCCGCGCGCAGGGCGGGCAGCCCGCGACCCGGGTGATAGCGGTGGTTCTTGCCGACGTCGGCCGCAGCGTGCAGCTGATCGACGATCGCCTTCGGGGTCGGCTTGTCGGGGTTGCCAAGGCCCAGATCGATGAGGTCTGCGCCGGCCGCGATGGCCTGGCGCTTCACCGCGTCGGTGGCGACGAAGGCATAGGTGGGAAGGGCGTCGGCGCGAGGAAAAGACCAGGGGTGCGTCACGAGGCGGGAGGTAGCAAAAACCCGGCGGGCTGTCACCAGCGCCGCGCACGCCCGGAGCGTTGCTCCACCACCGTGGCTTGATCTTGCTCTTTCTTGATCAGCACCCCGCCGAACGGCAGCTCGCTCTTGATGCGGTCGGCGCCCACGTTGCTCTTCGAGAGCACCGCGATCCAGTCGATGAGCTCGCTGGTGCTCGGGCGCTTCCGTAGGCGCGGCACCGCCCGTACGTCGTAAAAGGCGGCGATCGCTTGATCGACCAGCTCTTCGTCGACCTCGGGGTGGTGCACTCGCACGATGCGCTTCATCAGGTCGGGCTCGGGGAAGTCGATGAAGTGGAACACGCACCGGCGCAAGAAGGCATCGGGCAGCTCTTTCTCGTTGTTGCTGGTGATGATCATCACCGGCCGGTGTCGCGCGACGACCTCGTCACCGGTCTCGGTCACGGTGAAGCGCATGCGATCGAGCTCGTGCAAGAGGTCGTTCGGGAACTCGAGGTCGGCCTTGTCGACCTCGTCGATCAAGAGCACCACGCGCTCGGCCGAAGACAAGGCGCGACCCAGCGGCCCGAGCTTGATGTAGCGGCGAATGTCCTTGACCGCTTCGGGGCCGGCGTCACCGAAGCGGGCCTCGTACAGGCGCTGAACCGTGTCGTAGACGTAGAGCCCGTCTTGCGCCCGGGTGGTGGACTTCACCGGCCAGTGGATCATGGCGTGGCCCATGGCCTCGGCGATGGCTAGAGCCAAGAGCGTCTTGCCGGTACCCGGCTCACCTTTGACCAAGAGGGGCCGCTCGAGGGCGACGGCCGCGTTCACCGCGGCTTCGAGCGCGGGATCGGTGATGTAGCTCTGGGTACCGCAAAACTGCCGAAATGACTCGATCACGAGTCCGGCTCTTAGCACGAGCGCGGCGAGTTGGCTCGCGTCTCGCGACCCGTGTTAGACCCAGGCTCCCATGTCGGTGCGCTACGAAATCCGGGCAGCTTTGCCGGAAGACGAACCGCAAGTCTTGGCGCTCGCGCACCACCTGAACACCGTCAACCTGCCCAACGATCGAGGGCACATCCAGCGCCTGCTCGACCACAGCAAGAAGAGCTTCGGGGCGGAGATCCGGAGCGTGTCCCACCGCAAGTTCGTGTTCGTGCTGTGGGACCTGGAGGAGCAGCGCGCGGTGGGCACCAGCATGATCGTGGCGCAGCTGGGCCGCCGGGACGCGCCTTACATCTACCTCGACGTGATCGACGAGGAGAAATACAGCCGCACCCAGGATCAACACTTCCACCACACCGTCTTGCGCCTCGGGTTCTCGTACAAGGGCCCCACCGAGATCGGCGGGCTGGTCGTGCTACCCAGCCACCGTGCCGCGAAGGACCGACTGGGCCTGCTCATCTCGTACGTGCGCTTCCTGTACATCGCCACGCACCGCGACCTGTTCCAGGCCGAGGTGCTGGCCGAGCTCTTGCCGCCGCTCGAGCCCGACGGCACCAGCCACCTGTGGGAGGCCCTGGGCCGGCGCTTCTGCAACCTGAGCTACGCCGAGGCCGACCTGCTCTCGAGCGAGAACAAAGAGTTCATCAAGGATCTGTTCCCCGGCGGCCTGCTCTATGCCTCGCTCTTCTCGAAGGAAGCCCAGGGCGTGATCGGCAAGGTCGGCGGCCAGACCAAGGGCGTCGAGAAGATGCTCAAACGGATCGGCTTTCGCTACGCCCACCGCGTCGATCCGTTCGACGGCGGCCCGCACTTCACCGCGCCCACCGACGAGATCTCGCTGGTGCAGGAGACCTCGGTGCGCCGCCTGGTCGGCGCGGTGAGCCCGACGGACGCCACGGTGACCGGACTGTGCGCCCGCGAGCACAGCGGGCCGCCTCATTTCCGGGCGGTTCCGGCCGCCATGGTCCTTCAGGGCAAGGACGGCGTTCGTCTGCCCCTGCCCGTGATCGAGCACCTGGGCCTGGCCGAGGGCGACCCAGCGATGTGCTTGCCGATCCGCGCAGCGGCTACTTGATCGGCGGCGGGGGCGGGGCGATCAGGGTCAGGTTCAGGCCGCCCGGGTATTGGTAGCTGGTGTAGCTGCCGTACCCGACCACCTGGATACCCACCGGCTTGTCGCTGGTGAGCAGGTGGGCGCCACCGACGCCGGCGCTGAGCTTGGCGCGCAGCACCGAGTGCCCGCTGCCGAGCGGCGTGGGGGCACCCGCTGCGGCAGAGCCGTCCAGGATGACCTGCGCGCTGTCGGGCATCACGATGTCGACGTACGAGACGTCGTAGTCGTCCGGCGCGAGGAACACGTACTTCGTACGGAATTGCTCGACGGCCGTGGCCAGGCTCTGCGCCGGGTCGCCCTTCTGCTGCTCGCCCGGGGTGGGATCGACCAGCTGCGCGCCGAGCTGGAACATACCCACGGCGAACTCGCTCGAGCCCGTCACCTCGAAGGGCTGCTTGACGATGCCCAGATCGACGACCTGCCCAGCACCGATGGTGGACGGCGCGCTCGGCGGCTGCCCACCGCTCGGATAGGTGAGCTGGGTGTTGTCCACGTTGCCGTAGATGCGCACCACGTGCCCGGGCACGTTCCCGAGGGGACCGGTGGGGGGCACGACGAAGTAGTGCTTCCCCAGCGTCTCGGCGGGGAACACGCTCTCTTCGATGTGATCGCACGCCGGCGTGCCGATCGGTGACTGAATGCAGGGGATGCCGTGGATCACCTGGACCGGGTGATTGGACTGGATCAGCGAGCCCGAGAGATCGCCGTTGGCCGTTCCCAAGAGCTGGACGACCTCACCACGATTCACGTTGAACTTCGCGACCTGGCCCGGGCCGGTCTGGGTGATGCCGCCGCCAGCCACGATCGTGGCCGAGAGGCCGGTGAGCACGCTCACCTCGGTATTGTCGGTGGTACCGGTGACGGCCATGTAGGGCCCCATGTTGAGGCCGACGGCCGGCCAGCCCTTCTGACCGGTGATGCGGTAGTTGCCGGTGAGCGCGGTGGTCGGCAAGAGCAAGGACGCGTCGTTCGAGAATGAGAAGCACCCGACTGGCTTGCCGTAGCTCGGGCACACGGTGTTACCGGGGCACGACGACCAGTTCTTGCCGGGAGGCCCGCCCTGGCCCTTGTACTCGAGTGCGTTGAATTGGTAGGCGGTGACGGGCACCGAGCTCGTGAGGTGATACGCGCCGCCAGGGGCCCGCACCGTCGCCGTCAGCGCCTGCGCCGAACCGCAGTTGTCGACCTGGGGGCCCTTCAGCTCCGGCACCCAGGGCAAGTAGAACTTCTCGAGACCATTCGGCGGAACTTGGCCGCCGCCGACCTGGGCGCCGTTGCGCTCGATCTTCACGTCGGCGGGCTGGTCACCGGCGTTGGCCACGACCACAGCGAAGTCGAAGACCGTCCAGACGTTGTTCGCGACCACCGTGGGCCAGAAGTCACAGCCGATGTACGTCTTGGCCAAGGCCGCCTCGGCACAGGTCTTGGGGTCCCCTACGAACCCGCCGCCGCTGCCGCCCCCTGAGCCACCCCCGCCGACGTTGATCCCGCCGTTCCCGCCGACGTTGATCCCGCCGCCGCCGCCCGAGCCGCCGGCGTTGCCCGCTGCGGCCGTGCCGCCGCCGCTGCTTCCCGCGCTCGAACAGGCCGAGGTCGCGAGGACCGCACCGACCAGGCCAAAAATACACGCACCCCAAAGCTCGCGCCGCATGCGCGGATTATGAACGAGCGTCTGGGTCAGGTCCAAGCTCCCAGGGCCGAGCGAGCGGAAATCGCCGCCCGGTAGCGGTCGGCTCGCCCGGGCGTCGGTTCCGGTCCGGCCACCCATTTGCCAGATCACGGCTCTTTTCGGCGAAGCGTGCAAGGTCCCCTGGGCCACGGGTCCATGCTTCATGGCGGCGCTTCGTGCCTGGGCCCTGGTCGTGTTCGGACTCTCCACGGCCTGCGGCGCCACCCCGCCGGAAGAGGAAACGGCGGGCTGGGACCCCGAGATCGCGACCGGTGGCGTCGGCGGCAGCGGCGGAGCCCTGGCGAGCGGCGGCGGCAGCGGCAGCGGCGGCAGCGGCGGCATGAGCCTCGGCCCAGGCTGCACGGGCGCATGCGCACCCGGGACGTTCTGCAGCGCCAGCGGCAGCTGCATTGCGGACGGCACCTGCGCGGCCGACGGCGACTGCGGTGGCGGGAAGGTCTGCGACCCGAACACCCAGACGTGCACCGTCGGGGGGAAGTGCGGCCAGAAGCCGTTCAAGCTGGTGGCCCAGACGCCCAACGTGATGATCGTCCTGGACCGCTCCGGCAGCATGGGCAAGTCGGTCCCCGGCTCGAACAAGAGTCGTTGGCAGGTGGCCGCCGAGGCTCTGGCGCAGGTCTTCAAGAAGTACGACGGCAAGATCGACTTCGGCCTCTCGCTCTTCTCGGCCTGCCTGTCCCAGGGCTGCGCGCCGGGCATCATCGACGCCCCCATCCCCACCCCCGTCGCCACCCTGCAAGCGAAGATCGCCGGCACCAAGCTCTGCAACAGCGGGCACAACGAGACCGTGATCGGCGGCACGCTGCAGGCGCTGGTGGGTCACCCTGGCCTGCAGACGCCGGGCAAAGAGAACGTGGTGGTGCTGATCACGGACGGCGCCGACAACTGCGGCGGTGGGGGCGCGAACGCAGCCACGGCCCTGAAGAACCAGCCAGTTCCGGTGAAGACCTACGTGGTCGGGTTTTCGGGCGACGTGAACAAGTCGGAGCTCTCGAAGATCGCCACCGCCGCCGGCACCGGGCCGTACTACCAAGCCGAGAACGCCGCGCAGCTGGACGCATCACTTTCAGCCATCACCCAAGACGTGGCGACCTGCAGCTACAAGCTGGACGAGATCCCGCCGTCGTCGGGGGTGTGGGTGTTCTTCAACAAGGACCCGAAGGGCGTTCCGCAAGACGGGACCAACGGGTGGAGCTACGACGCGCCGACCCAATCCGTCGTGTTTCACGGCAGCTCGTGCGCGCTGATCAAGCAAGGCGCGGTCACGGCCATCGACGTGATTTACGCCTGCGAGAAGCCGGACCTGGGTTAGGGCGACTCGGTCGCGCTCGCGACACAGACGCGATCGCGCCCTCCACGTTTCGCGGCGTACAGAGCTCCGTCGGCGCTCTGGATCAACTCCGTCGTCGACCACGCGTGCCCCGGGGCGAGCTCGGTGCTGGCTACGCCGAAGCTCGCGCTCACGGGCACGGGAGCGCCGCGCTGACTGAGCCCGAGCTGAGCAATGCCCTGGCGGATGCGCTCGGCGGCGACGACCGCACCTTCGAGCGGGGTCTCGGTCAGGATGGTTGCCAGCTCTTCCCCGCCGTACCGACACGGCGCGTCGGTCTCGCGGGCGTTCGCCCAGAGCAGCTCACCGATCCGGGTCAGCACCTGATCGCCGAACGGATGTCCGAAGCCGTCGTTCAGCTTCTTGAAGTGGTCGACGTCGATGAAGACCAGCGACACGACACGTCCGTATCTCGTCGCCGCGGCCAGCTCGTCGTTCAAGCGGCGTTCGAAGTAGGCCCGGTTCCACAGACTGGTCAAAGCATCCACGTTCGCCCGCGACGAGAGCAGGTCCTGAAACCGCTTGGTCTTGAGGGCCGCGCGCACCCGTGCGCGGAGCTCGGCCGGCTCGAAGGGCTTGGTGACATAGTCCACGCCGCCGACCTCGAAACCGCGCACCTTCGACTCGACGTCACTCGACCCGGTCAGGAAGATCACCGGGATCCCGACCGTGCGTGGGTCGGCCTTGAGCCGCTCGCAGACGGCAAAGCCGTCCAGCCCGGGCATGTCCACGTCGAGCAGCACCAAATCCGGCTGAAGCTCGCCAACGCGAGCCAGGCCGGCTTCGGCGGCGTGCACGTGGTGAAGCTCCAGCCCTTCGGGCTTCAGGCGCACGGCCAGGAGCTGGTGGATGTCCGGCGAATCGTCGATGACCAACACGGATTGCGTCATGCTCGAGCCGCCCTCGCGCGCTGACAGAGCGACACCAGCTCTTCGAGCGGCGCCGCGATCTCCGGGACGTCGGCCCGCGCGGCGGCCTCGAGCCGCGCCGCGCTCTCTGTCACGATCTGGAAGCCGTAACCGCCCGCGGCGCCTTTCAGCTGGTGGGCGATCCTGGCGATGGCCTCGCGATCGCCCGAGCGCGACGCGGCGCCCAGCTCTTCGAGCCGCGCTGGAAGGTGGACGACGAACTGCTCGACCAGCGGCTTCATCTCGGGGTCGTCGCCGAACTCGCTGACCAGCGGCTCGGGCGCGGAAGGGCCCGGCCTGTGGGAGACCCGCGGGCTCGGCGTCGAATCGACCAGGTAGCGGTGCACCGTGGACAAGAGCAGGTCGCGGTTGATGGGCTTGGTCAGATAGTCGTCGCAGCCCGCCGCCAGGCAGCGCTCTCGATCCGTCGCCATGGCGTGGGCGGTCAGGGCCACGATCCACCCCGAGTAACCCTTGGATCGAAGCTTGGCGGTTGCGCCGTAGCCATCGAGCTCCGGCATCTGCATGTCCATCAGGATCACCGAGAAAGGTCTGCCCTCGGCCAGCCCGGCCAACGCCTGCTCGACCGCTTCGCGACCGTTGCCGGCAATGGCCACCTCGGCGCCCGCGCGACGGAGGTGTGTCGAGAGCAAGATCTGGTTGTCGTGCCCGTCTTCTGCCAGAAGCACCCGCCCTTCGCAGCGCACGCCGGGGACGTCGGTCGCTTTCGGCGGGGGCCCTGCCTCTTCGAGCTCGGCGACCATCGGCACGCCAGCCAACGGACCGGTCGGGACGCGGACGCTGAACGTGCTGCCGTGCCCGAGGCGACTCGCGACCTCGATGTTCCCGCCCATCATCTCGATCAGCCGCTTGCTGATGGCCAAACCCAGGCCCGTGCCGCCGAAGCGGCGCGTGGTCGATGCATCCGCCTGGGTGAACGGCTGGAACAACTTCCCGACCTGCACCGCGGTCATCCCGATGCCGTGGTCCACCACGTCGATCTGGAGCAGCGGGCTCTCGTCGGTGGGCGAGCTAGAGCGCGCGACCAACCTGACCTCCCCCGTCTGGGTGAACTTCACGGCGTTGGAGACCAGGTTCATCAGCACCTGGCGCACCCGCGTCGGATCACTTCGGACCGTCTCGGGGATGGGTGTGGCGAACTCGAGGACGAAGTCGAGCCCCTTCATCAGCGCGCGCGGACGCATCAGCGAAGCGACGTCGACCAAGATCTGAGCGGGCGAACACGCCACGGTCTCGATGTCCAGCTTGCCCGCTTCGATCTTGGACAGGTCGAGGATGTCGCTCAACAGCTCGAGGAGGTGCTCGCCGTTGCGACGGATGGTCTGCACGTAGTTGAGTCGGTCGCTCTCGGAGACGTTCAGATCGAGCAACAGATCGGCGTAGCCCAGCACCGCGGTCAGAGGCGTCCGGATCTCGTGGCTCATGTTGGCCAAGAACTCGGTCTTGGCTTGGTTGGCCTCGTTGGCCGAGGTCCGATGGGAGACCTCGGCCTTGAGCGCGGCGTTGGCCGCCTCGATCTCGGCCGTGCGCTCGCGCACGCGGCGCTCGAGCTCCACTCGCGCCCGAACCAGCTCGCGGCTGCCGCGGTGCCGCTCGATCACGCGTCCGATCTGTGCGCCGACGTCGGCCATCAAGGCCATCAGCCGCTCGTTGGGCGGCACCACCTCGGGGAAGAACAGCTCGAGCACGGCCACCACCTCCGAGCCGATCAGCGCCGGAAATGCGAAGCCTGCACGAACGCCCAACGCGAGGTGCTTCTGATTTCGGACGAAGCCCAACTCGGCCTCGACGTCGGCGATCCACTCCGGACGCTTGGACACCAGCACTCGACCGGGCAGTCCCTCTGCACCCTTGAGCGTGGTCGCCTCGGTGGCGCGGCGCAACGCGGAGTAGCGCTCGAGGTCCACGGACCACCAGATCCCGGTGGCGGCGAGCAACTGCACGCCCTCGCCAGCTACCCAGGCGTGGCCCACCACCGCGCTCGAGTACGTGCCCACCCGCTCGAGACAGTCCCGGAGGGCCTCTGCCACGTATTCGGCCTGGTTGGCGGCCATGGCGATCCCGCGGACAAGATCCGTCTCGCGCTGGGCGTCGTACAGCTTGCGCAGGCCCCCCTCCGCCTCTGCCTCGGCAGCGGCTCGGGCGCGGCGTTCGCGCTCCAGGCGCTTGCGGAGGCGTTCGAGCTCACGATCCGAGTCGGACATCTCTCAGCTCCCCGCGCGCTCGATGCCGACCACCAGGACACAGTGGTCGTCACCTCGGTGGACGCAAGTGGGCTGCTCCACGGTCGCACGCTCCCCGAAGTGCTTGGCGCTGCCCAAGATGAGGCCTTCGCCGAAGGCGCAGAGCTGGCGGTGGGAGTGGTAGTGCATCACCAGGCGCCCGTCCGGCGCGGTCTCGAAGGTGAAGCTCGGCGTCTCGGCCTCGGGGTACAGCTTCTTGACCTCGGGGTGGATGATGTCGTTCAGCGCGAGCAAGAAGGTGCGTACCGTGGTGTGGGGCGCAAAGAACGCCGGAAAGCGCTCGGCGAAGACATCGGCCGCCTCCATGGCGAACCAGCGGACCACCTCGGCGGGCGGGCGATCGACGCGCCGCGATGCGGCGTTCACCAGGGCGTACAGCTCGTCGTCGGGGTAGGTCCCGAGGGAGGTGTAGGCGCCTTCCACACCCGCCTCTTCGAGGATGTCGTCCCAGGCGTCTTCGCCGTGGTGCTTGGAAATGCTGGCCTGAAACAGGTGAAAGACGATGCCCTTCATGGCTGCCGGAGACCAACGGTCGGGCCCGCGAAAACTCGAGGCCCGACGAGAAAAAAATGACCTGCCCGGGCTCAGCCGTCGGCAGGCGGCGCCGCTTCGCTCGGCTCGACGTCGGGCTTCGACAGCTGCCGCGCCTGCGTCCCGGCGTCGTCCTTGAACACGCGCCCGTCCACCATCCGGACCACACGCGGCATGCTCTCGGCGAAACCGGGGTTGTGAGTCACGACCACGATGGTGGTGCCGTAGTCCTTGTTGATCTGGAAGAACAGATCGTGAATCGACTCGCTGGTCGTGGTGTCCAGGTTGCCGGTGGGCTCGTCGGCCAAGAGCAGCTTCGGTCCGAGCACCAGCGCCCGCGCGATGGCCACCCGCTGCTGCTCGCCACCGGACAGCTCGCCGGGGCGGTGCGTCGCGCGGGCCGAGAGCCCGACCTCTTCGAGCAGGGCCGAGGCCTTCTTCTCCATCTCTTTCTTGCCTAGGCCCTGGATCAGCCCGGGCAGCATCAAGTTCTCGAGGGCGTTGAACTCGGGCAAGAGGTGGTGAAACTGGAAAACGAAGCCGATCTCGCGGTTCCGCACCGAAGCCAGGCGGGTGCCGCTCATGGTCGTCAGCTCTTCCCCCGAGAGCCGGATGCGCCCCGACGTGGGCAGGTCGAGCGTACCCATGCAGTGCAAGAGCGTGCTCTTGCCCGCCCCCGACGGCCCGACGATGGCCAGGATCTCGCCCGCCCGGATGGTCAGATCGATGCCCTTGAGGACGTGCAGCGTCCGCCCCATGTGCTCGAAGCTCTTCTCGAGGCCCTCGATGATGACCAGCGGCTCTGCCATGTCGTTCTTCACTCGTAGCGAATGCCATCGACGGGCCGGAGGCGGCTGGCGGCGATCGCGGGGTAGATGGTGGCGAGGGTGGTGATCACCATCGCGGCGAGGGCGACCAGGGTGTAGTCGACCGGGTCGACCGAGATCGGCAGGCGATCGACGTAGTACACGTCGGGGTCGAGGCGCACGCCGAACCAGAGCAGCCCGAGCACCGTGCACAGGCCGGTGACCACGCCGAACACGGTGCCGATGCCGCCGATGATCACGCCCTCGGACATGAAGATGCGCAAGATGGCGCGGTCACTGGCGCCGATGGCCTTCATGATGGCGATCTCTTTGCTCTTCTCGGTCACCATCAAGAGCAGCGTGCAGATGATGCAGAAGCTGGCCACCGCGATGGCGATGCTCAAGATGATGAAGGTCGCGATCTTCTCGAGCTTGAGCGCCGAGAACAGGTTCTTGTTCGCCTCTTTCCAGTCGCGAACCTTCATGTCTTCGCGCGAGAGCCCGGTCTGGTGACGCGCGACCAGGGCCTCGAGCTCGGGTCGCGCGGCCTCGACCGCCTCTGCTTCGTCGAGCTTGACCTCCACCGCCGTGGTCCGGCCGCGCAAGTCGAGGAACTCCTGGGCGTCCTCGCGCTTCATGTAGAGGTGGGCCGAGTCGTACTCGTACATGCCGCTGTAGAAGATGGCCGCGACCCGGAACTTGCGGCTCCGGGGCAGCACGCCCATCGGGCCCAGATCACCGAGCGGCGCGACCAGCGTCACCTCGTCCCCGACGTAGACGTGCAGCGTCCGGGCGAGCTCGCGGCCGATGACGATGCCCGGATGAACGGGCTCGGTGGCGGCCGCGACGTCGTCGTCGAGGTCCTTGCTGGCCCACGACTTGACCCGGGGCCCCTTCAAGAAGACCTCGCCGCCCGTCGAGATGCCGATCACCTCTTCCGGAGGCAGGTCGGCGAGCTTGGCGGGCTCGTCGAGGTAAGCGAACTTCCCGACCTCGATGTTCTGCACCAGATCGATCACCGACCCGATGCTGGGGGTGTCGATGCCGCGAACGATGGTGCCCGCGGTGTTCGAGCTGGACGACGCCATGGCCTCCCCCGCGGTGACCGGCGTGGCGGCCTTCACCCCCCGGGTGAGCCGCACGTCGCCGAGCAGGGCATCCGCGCCTTCGAAGCCGCCGTGGCTAGCGGCTTCGATCTTCATGTGGGCGTTGTTGCCCAAGATCTTGCGCTTCAGGTCGGCGCCGAAGCCGCCCATGATGCTGACCACCGCGCACAGCGCGAAGGCGCTGACCGCCACGCCGGCGATGCTCAGACCCGAGATCACCGTGAGGAAGCCGCTCTTGCTGGCCCGCACGTGCCGCACGGCGATGAACGGGACGAAGCCTCGGCCCTCGACCCGATCGAGCAGCCGTGGGAGCGCCAGCGCCATGAAGCCGACCACGAAGCCCGTGCCCGAGAGGGCCGCACCGACGCGCACGATCTGGTGCCAGAACACGAAGAAGCTGCCGCGGTGCTCGGGCAAGGTGGCGGCCCACCCGCCGAGCGCGACCACGCCGATCAGACAGGTGCCGGTCAGGACGTAGAGCAGGCTGCGCCGCCCCTTCTGACCCAGGCGACGAATCGCCTTCAGGATCAGGTAGCCGACCAAGAGCGCGACCACCCCCACCACCGCGACTCGGCCGGGGAAGCCGAGCATCACCCACAGCTTCGCCATCAGCGACAGCTGTTCGGGCTTGGGCGTGGGAGGAGCCGCGAACATCAGACCGCCTCGGGACGCAGCAGCGGGAACGCGATCACGTCACGAATCGAGGGCTGACAAGCCAGCATCATCACCAGTCGGTCGACGCCCAGACCGAACCCGGCAGCAGGCGGCATCCCGTGCTCGAGGGCGCGGACGTAGTCGGCGTCGTAGTCCATCGTCTCTTCGGCGCCGCGGGTCTTCTTCTCGACCTGCTCGACGAACCGCGCCGCCTGGTCTTCGGGGTCGTTCAGCTCGCTGAACGCGTTGCACAGCTCGCGGCCGTCGACGAACAGCTCGAAGCGGTCCACCAGGGTCGGATCGGCGTCCTTGCGCCGCGCGAGCGGCGAGACCTCCGCCGGGTAGTCGATGACGAAGACCGGCACGCTCTTCGAACCGTCGCGGCTCCGGTAATCTTCCGCGAGGAACGGCTCGGCCAGGTACTCGTAAGCGCAGAACAGTCGCTCGCCGTCGTTCTCGCAGACGCCGAGCCCTTTGCGGAAGTTCGACCAGTCGATCTTCTTGGCCCGGGCGCTCTTCTTCGCCCACTCGCCCACCAGCGCGGCGCCGGGGCTGGCCGGCCCGGGCGGCGCGTCCTTCGGCAAGGCGATCTCGGCCATGCGCTCGAACAGCTCGAAGGGGATGTCCGCCCGCTCGAGGGCGCTGGCTACCGCCTGCTTCATCGGCGCCCGCGCGAAGGGCTCGTCGAAGGTGAAGGACCGCGCGGCCCTCCACTCTTGGTAGCGCGCGGCGTGCCCGGCGACCTCGAGGCGCCTCTCGAGGGCCTCGTCCACGGAGCGCAAGAGCTCCTCGGTGAGGTCCATCAGCGTGCCGTAGGTCGCGTACGACATGTAGAACTCGAGCATCGTGAACTCGGGGTTGTGCCGGGTGCTGATGCCCTCGTTGCGATAGCAGCGGCCGATCTCGTAGACGCGCTCGAACCCGCCGACCAAGAGCCGCTTCAGGTAGAGCTCGGGCGCAATCCGCAGGTAGAGATCGAGATCCAGCGTGTTGTGGTGGGTGGTGAAGGGCCGCGCCGCGGCGCCGCCGATCACGCTGTGCAGGGTCGGGGTCTCGACCTCCATGAAGCCCTCGGCGTCCAGGAACGCCCGCAGGCCCTGGACGATGGCCGACCGCGCCACGAGCGCCAAGGCGGCCTCGGGGTTCGCGACCGTGTCCACGTAGCGGCGGCGGTAGCGAAGATCCACGTCCGAGAGCCCGTGCCACTTGTCGGGCAGCGGGCGAAGCGCCTTGGTCAAGAGACGCAGCGAGCAGAGCTCGACCGTCAGCTCGCCGGTCTTGGTGACCATCGGTCGCCCGCGCACCTCGATGTGGTCGGCCACGTCGACGTCCTCGAGGGCGGCGAACGCCGCCCCCATCACGTCCTGCTTGGCGAAGAGCTGCAGCTCGCCGGCGCCGTCGCGCAGGCGCATGAAGGTCGCCTTGCCGAACCCGCGCCGCGCCATCAGGCGCCCGACCAGGTGGAAGAGGTCGTCGCCCGCGAGCTTGGCCACCTTCTCGGGGTCGTAGCGCAGCTCGTGCGCCGGCTCGAGTAACGCCGGCGCGAAGCGCTGGCGCAGCGACCCGGTCGACGCGCGATCGGTCACGTCCAGGTCGTTCGCGAACGGGTTCTGCCCTCGCGCGCGGACCCGCGACGCTTTCTCGCGCCGGGCCTGGATCAGGCCCTCCTCACCGCTCTCGCCGGCAGCGCTCGCCTCTGCAACGGGCTTTTCGGTCATGGGGCCCGGCCGTCTAGCGCGGGGCGGCGTGGGCGTCCACCGGGCGCAGGCTCGCGGGGATCGGCCCAGCGCCTAGGGAAGCGCCGCGATCACGTCGGCATGCTCGGGAAAGCGCCCCGCGTCGGCCTTCGAGAACAGCAGCTTGCCGTCGGCGATCACGTCGAACTGTCCGGGCCTGCCCACCACGAGCTTCACCTCGTAGCCCTTGGCGCGCTCGATCTCGGCCGCGAGACTCGCGGCCCGGGGTCGGTAGTTTCAAGCCTGGCAGTAGTGGATCGCGACCTGCATGGCGGGGCCTCAGGACAGTGGTGGAGTCTTGGTGACCTTGTCGGCGTTCTGCAAGAGGTAGGCCTCGATGAAGTCGTCGATCTCGCCATCGAGCACGCGCTGCACGTCGCCGGTCTCGTGATCGGTGCGCAGGTCCTTCACCAGCTGATAGGGCTGAAGCACGTACGACCGGATCTGGTTGCCCCAGGCGATGTCGGTCTTGGCCGCCTCGTAGTCGGCCTGGGCCTTCTCGCGACGCGCCAGCTCGACCTCGTACAGCTTGGCCTTGAGCATCTTCAGCGCCATGGCGCGGTTCTGATGCTGGCTGCGCTCGGCACGGCAGACGATCACGATACCGCTGGGCAAGTGCTTCAGCCGCACCGCGGTCTCGACCTTGTTCACGTTCTGGCCGCCCTTGCCGCCAGCACGCATGGTCGTGATGTCGAGGTCCGTGTCTTTGACCTCGATGGCGATCTCGTCCTCGATGTCGGGCGTGACCTCGACGGCGGCGAAGCTGGTCTGACGGCGCGCGTTCGCGTCGAACGGGCTGATGCGCACCAGGCGATGCACGCCCACCTCGGCCCGCAGATAGCCGTAGGCGTTGGGGCCGCTGACCGTGAACGACGCACCGTCGATGCCCGCGTCGTCGCTCACCTGATAGTCGATGATCTCGGTCTTGTAGCCGCGGCGCTCGCACCAGCGGGTGTACAAGCGCAGCAGCATCTCGGCCCAGTCCTTGGCGTCGGTGCCGCCGGTCCCCGGGTGGATGCTGACGATGGCGTTCGCGTGATCGACCGGGCCGCTCAGCATGCGCTGAAGCTCGGCCTTGCGCACACGCTCGGCCAGGGCCTTGGCCTGCAGGTCTGCGTCCACGAGCGCGGTCTCGTCGTTCTCGGCGGCGCAGAGCTCGAGGAACTCGACGCCGTCGTTCACGTCCTTGGAGAGCGCGTCGATGCCCGCGACCTTCTCGCTGGCGATGGCACGCTTGCGCATCAGCGCCTGCGCCTTGGCCTGGTCGCCCCAGAAGTCGGGCGCAGCCGAGAGGGTGTCCAGCTCTTCGATTTCCCGCTTCAGCGCCGGGACGTCAAAGAGACCCCCTTAGCGCGACGACACGCCTTTGGAGGTCTTCGAGGACACTGCGGACTTCTGCAACCACGATCGCCATGGCAGACGGGAGGAATACTCCGGTCGGCCCCGTCGGGGAAGGGTGTTCTTGCTCCCCCGCCGGAGGCGGCTCACTCGGTGCGCCGGCGGCGCGCGACCGCCCGCTTCCGGATGCCCGCCGCCCGCGGCGAGAACCACCCACCGGTCAAGACGTCGAGCCGCACCTCCGCTTCGATGGCGCGAAGCTCCGCGAGCGCTTGCTCGTCGGGCGGCGCATCGGGATCCGCCACGCCCGAGACCGCGCGCTGCCAGGCGAAGAGCGCCTCGAGCACGTCTTTGACCAAGCGGGCGTCCTTCTGCGCGCGCAGACGACGCAGGTGCTCGATCTGAAGCTCCTCGTCGGCGAACACCGCGCGGTCGAGCTTCCAGGTCGCCTGCGCCTCGAGCGCGAGGCTCACGCCGCCGGCCTGGGTGTAGCGGTACGGATCAGCGGTGGTCGGCGCCAGACGCAGCGACTCGTCGGTGGTCCGCGATGCGCGCAAGCGCAGCTCGGGAAGCGCGGCCGACGAGCGGGCTCGGGCCGAGAGGCTCCCGTACCGGGCCTCGGCGCGGGCCCGACCCGACGCCCGGAGCGCCGCGCGAATGGCGGCGTGCGCGAGCTCGGGAGTGACCAGCGAGAGGGCGCGCGGCGACCCTGCGGTAGGCTTCTCGGTCTGCGCGGGGGGCTGGGCAAACGCGCGCGGGGCGCGGGGCGCGCGCGGACGGTCCAGGGGCAGATCGAGGGTGACGAGGCCCACCCCCTCGCGCGCGCCGTCGGCACGGGCGACCCAGCCGCCGCGCAAGCCGAGCTCGAGCGAGCCGTTGGACGCACTCGCGTCCAGCGAGAGAAAGACCACCACGAGCCATGCACGCACCTTCGTCTTCATGCCGGCTGCTCGGGCGCGGCGCCGACGGGGTTGCGTGCAACGTCGAAAAAAAAGAAGGAACCGCTCACGCCTCGCGCGACAGAGCGTGTGCTCGAGCCATGGCCTGCGCGTCGACGTCGGCAGCTGCGAACGCGACCCCCTCTGCGTCGAGCACCGCTGCCACGAGGTGCGGCGAGAAGTCGGCCTCGCGCTGCTGCCCGAGGGCAGCGCGCACGACCGCGCCGGCCCCGAAGCCGCTCACCAACAGCGAGCCGGTGGGCGCGCCGACGACCACGTCGCGCTCGGTCCGTCGCGCCCCGGAAACGCGCGGCCAGAGGGCGCACAATCGCACCACCCACCCCTGCTGCGGCGTGCGCGCCCGGGTGCGATCCGAGAGCTCCCAGTGGAGCCACACGCCGCCGGCGCTCGGGATCGCGAAGAGCTGGTCGGCCTGGGGCGGCGCGGTGAAGGCCGGTGCCGGCGCGATCGCGGGCGCCTCGACCGCAGGCGCCTCGACCGCAGGCGCCTCCACCGCAGGCGCCTCCACCGGAGCCTCTACTGCAGGAGCCTCGACCGCGGTCGCATCGGCCTCGACCACGGCGGGGGTCGGGGCGGCCGCGGGCTCGACGGCGTCGCGCTCGTCCTGAAGCCCCTCTGGCGGCAGCGCTTCGACCTCGGCAGGCGCGGGCGCATCTTCCGGCTGCTCGGGCTCGGTGGCGCGCACGGGGGCGGGGCGCGCCACCGTGAGCCGATCGCGCAGCGCGCGGGCCGCTGCGTGGTCGGGCTCGGTCTCGAGCACTTGATCGAGCATGCCGAGGGCGCGCTTCATGTGGCCCTGGGCGGCGTAGATCTCGGCCAGCGTGACCGTGGCGACCGGCGGCTGGTGCTGGACGCGCGTGGGCGTGACGCCCTGTCGCACGAGCTCGGCCGCGTCGGGCATGTTGAGCCCCTGCTCGATCAGGCTCGCGACCAGGTCCCGCGCGACGCCGAGCCAGCCGCGGGCGCGACGCCGGGCGGTGACGTCGGTCTCTTGCCGGCGGATGATCTCGTCGATCATCTCGACACGCGTCATCACCTCGGGGCGCGAAACACCCACGCGGCGAGCGCGTTCGATCAGGCCGTCCCGGTTCAGCGCGTCGAGATCGCTTCGCGTCGTCACGCGGCGGGACTCTACTAGCTCCACGCGCCGTTCGCAGCAGGATCGGGCGTGGCTGCGGAAAGCAGCCGCCTCGCCTCGGCGACGTCTTGCTGGATCTGCCGAACCAGCGCGCCCGGGCCGTCGAAGCGCTGCTCGTCCCGCAATCGCTCCACGAAGTGGACCCGAAGCGCGGCGTCGTACAGATCGCCGTCGAAATCCAGCAGGTGAACCTCGGTGCTCGCTCCGGCGCCCAGCGTCGGGCGGACCCCGAGGTTGGCGACGCCGACGCCGAGCACGCGCGCGCGCCCCCCCTCGAGGCGGTCGACCAGGCACGCGTAGACCCCCTGCTTGGGCGCCAGCTCGACCACGCCGCCGAGGTTGGCGGTCGGAAACCCGAGGGTGCGGCCCCGGGCGGCGCCGCGCACCACCCGGCCGGAAATGGCGTGGGGGCGCCCGAGGACCGCGGCCGCGCCGCGCACGTCGCCCGCCTCGATGGCCCCCCGGACCCGACTGCTGGAATACGAGCCGACCTGATCGCCCTCGAGCTCGTGGGCGCGCGAGCGAAACCCGAGCTCGGTTCCCAGCTCGCCCAAGAGCGCGATGTCCCCTTTTCGACCTCGACCGAAGCAGAAGTTCCGACCGACGAGCACCGCCGCAGCGCCGAGATCCCGGAGCAAGAGCCGCTCGACGAACTCGCGGGCCAAGAGCTCGCTCAGCGCGAGCGTGAAGGGCTCGACCACCACCGTGAGCGCGGGCGAGACCCGACCGATGAGCTCGACCCGCCGGGGCATTGGAGTGAGCACGCTGGGCGTGCCCCTGCCGAGGACGACGACCGGGTGGGGGTCGAAGGTGAGCACCACCGGAGCCAGCCCGTGCCGGTCGGCCTCGTCCACCGCCGACGCGAGCACCGCCCGATGGCCGAGGTGCACGCCGTCGAAGTTCCCGATCACCACCAGGGTGCTCTTCGGCCGTGCGCCGAGCGCGGCACAGCCATCGATCTGACGAGCGCTCACCGCGCGGGCAAATAGTACAGAAGCCGCCCCACGAAAAGCCGCGCCCTTCCCCCGCGCCAGCAGGCGTGCCAAGACCCACACGTGACGCCCGATCGTGCGCTGTCGGACCTCCGCGAAGGCAAGCTCTCACCGGTGTACCTGGTCGCGGGCGAGGAGCGTCACCTGGCCACCGAGGTGGTGCGAGCGATCCGCGAGGCGGCGCTGGCCGGAGCGACCCCCGGGCTGAACGACGAGCAGCTGATCGCCGGGGAGACCAGCGCGCGCGCGGTGGTCTCCGCCGCGCGGACCCTGCCCATGTTCGCCAAGCGTCGCCTGGTCGTGGTCCGGAACCTCGAGCGGTGGGACGCCCAGGGCGAGAAGAAAGCGAACGCCGAGGCGCTGGACTTGCTCGCGGACTACCTCGACGATCCCTCGCCGAGCACGGTGCTGCTCTTGGTCGCCGGCAAGCTGGACAAGCGCCGGCGCTTGTACGTGAGCGCGCTGAAGAAGGACTTCCTGGTGCTGTGCGAGCCGCTGAAGCGCGACGCGCTGCCGGGGTGGGTCACGCGCGCCGTGCGCGAGCGCGGCAACACCGTCGCGCCCGGCGTCGCCGATCTGATCGCAGAGCTGGCCGGGCCCGAGCTCGGCGCCGTGGCCGACGCCGTCGAGCGCGTGTGCCTGTTCGCCGGGCAGCGCGCCGAGGTGACCGAAGACCACGTCGCCGAGTGCATCGTGCGCCTTCGGCCGACCACGGTGTGGGAGCTGGTGGACGCAGTGGGCGCGCGGGACACCGGCCGGGCGCTGGCCACCCTCGCCGGCGTCTACGATCCGTCGGATCGTGGCCTGCGGCTGGTGGGCGTCTTGGCCTGGTCGGCGCGACAGCTGCTGAAGTTCGAGTCCGCCAGCCGGGCCGGTGCGAGCCCGGAAGACGCCGCGAAGCGCGCCGGCGCGCCGCCGTTCAAGGCCCGGGATCTCGCGCGCCAGGTCAAGCAGATCCCGCGCCCAGCGCTCGAGGCCTGGCTCGAGACCTTGGCGGGCCTCGACCTCGCGCTCAAGGGTGGATCGAAGCGACCTCCGCAGGCGGTGCTCGAGCACGCCATCTTGGCCCTCTGCACCGGCGATCGCGGGAAGGGGCGCGCGCCAGCGCGCCGTCCGGCTTGACCGACCCCCCCCACGGCCCCATGCTCATCCGCGTTGGGTGAGGCCCTAGCGCACGATCCGCTTCCCGGGCCACCAGACTTCGCATGACGACAGAACGCTGCCGCCTGGAGCACCTGGCCCGCGCTCCGCTGCCCACCCGCTTCGGGGCGTTCGAGCTGCACGTCTACCGGTTCGACGATCCGCAGGCCGATCCGAGCTTGTCGGACGAGCACCTGGCGTTGGTCATGGGCGACGTCCGCGGCCAGAGCGCGGTGGCGGTGCGGGTCCACTCCGAGTGCCTGACCAGCGAGGTCTTCGCGTCCCTCAAGTGCGACTGCAAGGGCCAGCTCGAGCACGCCCAGGCCGAGGTGGCGCGCCGGGGCTCGGGGGTGATCCTCTACCTCCGGCAAGAGGGGCGCGGCATCGGCCTGGCCAACAAGATCCGCGCTTACGCGCTCCAGGCCGAGGGGGCCGACACGATCGAGGCCAACCAGCGCCTGCACCTGCCCATCGACGCGCGGCAATACGACGTCGCGGCGGCCATCTTGCGCGACCTGGAGGTGAAGTCGGTCGTGCTCATGACCAACAACCCGGCCAAGGTCGACGCGCTCTCGGCCCTGGGCATAGTGGTGGAAGACCGCATCCCGATGCTGGTCGCCGCCAACCCCTTCAGTCAGTCGTATCTCGAAGTGAAGAAGAAGAAGATGCGGCACGAGCTGCCGAGTGGCGTGTTCAACCAGAAGCCCGAGCCCGAGCCGAACGACGGGTCCGAGAGCCCCGACCCCGCCGCGGCACACTGACACGAAGACGGGGACCACAGACCGAGCCCGGCGCGAGGCCCGGCGCCGCTCACTCCCCCGCCTTCTTCTGCTTGGCCGCGGCAGCGAGCCGCGCTTTGAGCCGGGGCGCGTAGCCTGCCTTGTTCTCTTGGGCGGTGCGGCCGATGGCCAGTGCCTCGTCGGGCACGTCCTTCGTCACGGTCGTACCAGTGGCCACGTAGGCGTCCTTGCCGATGCGCACCGGAGCGACGATCTGACTGTCGCTGCCGATGAACGCGCCAGGTCCGATCACCGTCAGGTGCTTCTGGAAGCCGTCGTAGTTGCAGAAGATGGTCCCGGCCCCCACGTTCGCGCCCTCGCCGATCTCGCCGTCGCCGAGGTAGGCCAGGTGGTTCGCCTTGGCGCCCCGATGGACGCGCGTCTTCTTGGTCTCGACGAAGTTCCCGATGTGAGCGTCGGGCCCGATCTCGCTGGCCGGTCGCAGGTGGGCGAACGGCCCAATCTGCGCGCCCGCGTCGACCCGGCTCTCGGTGATCACGCTGTAGGGCTTGATCAACACCCGCTCGCCGACTTGCGAATCGGTGACGACCGACCCCACGTCGACCGTCGTGCCGGCGCCGATCCTGGATTTTCCGCGGAGGGTCACGCCGGCCTCGACCACCGCGTCGGGGCCAAGGGTCACGCCCGCGTCGATCCGCGCGTCGCCGCGAACAGTCACGCCCGCGATCTGATGACCGCGCGCGATACGCTGGTAGAGCAAGCTCTCGGCCTGGGCGAGCTGGGCGCGATCGTTCACGCCGAGCAGGTTGTCGGCATGCCCGACGATGGCCACGGCGCCCGCGCCCCTCGCGGCCACGGCCACCGCGTCCGTCAGGTAGTACTCGCCGGCGGCGTTTTCCGCGTTGATCTGCCCGAGCGCCGTGCGGAGGGCGGCGGTCCGCGCCACGTACACGCCGGCGTTCACCTCGCGCACGGCGCGCTCCGCGTCGGTCCGCAGGTCCTTGTGTTCCCGCACCTCGAGCACGCGTCCGCGCTCGTCGCGGAGCACGCGGCCATACCCGTCGGCCTCGTCGAGCAGGGCGCTCATCAAGCAGAGCTCGCGCTCGCCCAGGGCGTCGATCAGCGCCCGTAGATCGTCGGCGCGAACCAACGGCGTGTCGCCGCACAGAATCAGCACCCGTTCGCTGGCCACGCCACCGATGCCGGCCTTGACGGCGTCGCCGGTACCGCGCGGCACGGCCTGCACCGCCACGGTGACCGGCGCGCCCGGCAGCTCGCTCGCGAGCACGGCCGCGACCGCCTCTTCGACCGCGGGGCTCACCACGCAGACCACGGCGTCGGCTCCGGCCTCGAGCGCCGCGCGGATCGGGAAGAGCAAGAGCGGCCACCCGGCGGCGCGGTGCAGCACCTTGGGCAGCGTGCTCTTCATGCGTTTGCCGAGGCCGGCGGCGAGAACGAGGGCGGTGAGCGAGCTCATGTCGACGCTGATTTCGCATGGTCTCGCGCGACCGTCACGATTGACGCGTCGCGTTGGCCGCGTTCGGCCGCCCGATCGGGCCGCCCGGCGTAGACTAGCGGAACATGCGAGGCTCGTTTCGGAAGACCGCGCTCTTGGTCGGCGTCGCCCTGTCCTTGTCCGCCGCGTGCTCGGGGGACTTCGACGACAAGCGCAAGCTGAGGGAGCCGGTGGGCACACTCGGCGACGACATGTACTCCGCGCTCTGCGATCGCGTGGGTGCGACCGTGCTCACAGAAGACGTCTACGGGGCGTCGTACCGCGGCGTGTGTCATCGCGACGCGGCGGGCAAGTACCGTGACCAGGTCGAGCAGAGCAAGCTTCCGCCGATCGCCGATCCGCTCAGCGGGTCGGGCGTGGCGCGCACGCTCGCCATCGCGAAGGTCGAGGCGATGGGCCGCCGACGGGCCGACCTGATCCAGGCCTTCAACGCGACCTTCAGCGACGACCCGATGCCGGACCCGTTCAACCCAGGCAAGACCGTAAAGGGCC
Organism: Myxococcales bacterium; assembly: GCA_016191785.1. GTDB lineage: Bacteria > Myxococcota_A > Polyangia > Polyangiales > Polyangiaceae > JADJKB01. The sequence continues at coordinate 85,220 of JACPVJ010000106.1, forward strand.
ACGTGGCGCTGCAACGCTTCTTGCAGCGCGTGGTTCCGCTCTACGAGTCGAACCCGGTGAACAAGGAGGGCTCGGGCTCACGCGAGGGGCTGATGCCCAGCGTGACCCGCTCGACCGGGCGCTTGTTCGCCGCCCTCGGGGGCCCGGGGCCGGACACCTACGGCCAGTATGGCGACCCGGTGAAGGCCCAGAAGGCACAAGAGGCCCTGTCACGCCTCTCGGGTCGACTCGGCTATCGCCCGCTCAGGGTCGCGCTCGGCGCGATCAAGCCTTCGATGGCCTATCCGGAGCTCCGGCAGCTCGCGCAGACGTTCTCGACGCGCCTGCGCCCCGCGGGCAAGAACGCGCCCCCCGGCACCGGCGTGATGCGCGACGCCTTCCAGAACGTGCTCGGCATGGCCCAGCACGAGCTGTCGACCAGCCTGGAGGGGCCGCTCCCCGTGGCCTATGCGGCCGATCCGATCAAGCTGCAGCGAACCGGCCGCGCACCAACGCCGAGGTGGCGCGAGCCATCATGCTCAGCACCAACCCCGCCTTCGCCAAGCCCGGCGCGATGGCGCACTACCTGGTGGTGCGTGACTCGCGCGGGTACGCGGTGCCGACCGGCAACACGCCGGGCAAGCCGGGCACCGTGGGCGGCGCGTTCGTCGATGGTGACGGGGACGGCTTCGCCGACGTGGACTCGCGCGGCCGGTTCCTGGGGCCGGCGGGGCTGGCCCAGGTCGACACGCCGTTCTTCGTGCCGGGCTTGCAGCGCGTGCTGCCGCCCGACGCCTTCGGGCGCGCGGTCGATTCGGGCGGCACCCCGCTGTTCGCCTATCTCGACACCAGCCAGACCTTCGTCGGCGCGACCACCCGGGATCTCGAGCCGCTCCTCAATCCCGATCCGGTCGCCGAGAGCGAAGCGCTGGCCGACCTCTTGAGCGGCGCCTACGTGCTGTACGGCGACCCCATCCAGAACAAGGCCGACTGGGGCGTGGGCGGCGTGTACCCCACGTTCGACACCACGCAGTCGCCGATCGTCGACCTGGCGCACGCTTCGGGTTGGATGTTCGCGCACAAGAACAGCGACGTGCACCTGAAGATGGTGAAGAAGCTGTTCACCGACCACGAGCAGACCATGGCGCGGTTGATCGGCGCATCGCTGAAGATCCGCGAGATCAGCAACGCCCACCCGGAGGCGAAGTTCGACCCGGCGGTGACGCTCTGGGACGAGCTGCAAGAGATCATCGTCCGGACCGCCAAGGACCCCAAGCTGTTCAAGGACGTGATGCGCGCCCTGGCCCACCCCGACACCCAGGCCTACCTGGGCAAGGCCTACAGCAACTACGCGAAGTACAAGGACGGGCTCTACTACAACACCAACGACATCAACGGGCCGCTGGTGAACCTGACCGACGCGACCAACCCCGAGCCCCACGTGGCGCCGGACTACACCCAGCCCGACGCCGGCGACAACCGCAGCGACTTTCACCGGATCTTGCAGATCATCCACGACGTGAACGGCGTGAACGCCTGCAATCGCGCCGGCGCCAAGGTGAAGATCCAGGTGCTGGGCCTGAACCTGTCGTGGCCACTGATCGGCTCGTACACGGAGTGCGAGCTGTTCGACTTCCAGAACATGGGTCTCTTCTACCTGGACTCGATCCTGGGAAAGGCCAAGCTGAACATCAAGTCGGACGCGCTGAACGGCATGATGAGCCTGGCGAAGGTCTTCTCCGACCCGAACCAGCTGTTCGAGCAGTCGAGCGGCATCGACGGCATGACCCTGACCCCCGAGCCGCGTGGGCTGAACCGCCTGGTGTTCTTCGGCGCGCAGTCGGGCAAGTTCGACCCGCTCTTCGGCGGCACCATGCCCGATCGCGACAAGAACTACAGCGGCAAGAACAAGGTCACCAACGACTTCGTCGAGGCGACGATCGACGCCGTGTCCACCTCGGTGTGCCCCGATCGGATGGTCACCAACCCGAAGGGCACGCCGGCGCAGCTCTGGCTCTCGGACTGCTCGCTGCCCGGCGGCGACCCGAAGGACGTGCTGCGCATCCGGGGCAAGGGCACGATCTTTCTCTGGGAGAAGTACGAGTTCTACAAGGCGATGAAGCCCCTGCTCGCGGCCTTCGCCAACAACGGGGCCGGGCAGGTGTTCCTGGACAGCGTCGAGGCGCTGTATCGCCACTGGCCGACCGAGCAGCACGGGGCCGAGTGCAACGACAACATCCCCGCGGGCCACTCGTTCGCCGACCGCCCCTGGCAGAAGTTCCTGACCCAGTCCGACGCGACTTCGCACAAGGTGAACCCGGCGTACAACGCCAAGTGGTGCAACGGCAGCGGCGGCACGCGCTACGAGCCGATCTTGGTGGACGCCTTCGCCGGAGACCTGATGCCCGCCCTGGGTGAGCTGGTCAAGGCGCTCGACGTCCCCGACTTCGTGAAGGACGACCGCAACGGGGGCACGCCCAAGAGCGGCCTCGACGTGCTGCACGAGATGACCGTGGCGATGATGGACCCCGACTATGCCGCGAGCGTGGGCATGGTCGACCGGGCGGGGAACAAGGCCGGCAAGTGGGCCAACGGGCAGATCGCCAAGCCGCAGCTCACGCTCTTCGATCTGTTCGCCGACGCCATGGCCAAGATCGACGCCCGGCTCGTGCCCGGCAGCCCGCGCTTCACCCGCTGGAAGCGCGCCCGCAGCAAGCTGGTGGACCAGTTCTTGACGGTGGACGGCGACGGGACGAACGCGGCCTTCCGGAACCAGGGCTTCATCAAGGGCGTGCCGATCTTGCTCGACGTCTTGCGCGAGCAGATCAACGCCAACTGCCCCGACCGCGAGCAGAACCCCATGCCGTGCGCCTGGGCCACGAAGGACCTGGGGCAGAAGGCGGCCGAGAGCGTCGGTGGTGCGATGTTCGGGACCACCATGACGCTCATGGACCTGATCAACGAGGACGAAGAGGCGCGCCGTGCCCTCGAGAAGCACCTGCGTTACCTGGTGCAAGAGGCGAGCTCGAACGACGCGATGATCAGCATGCTCGCGAGCAGCGCCGACATGATGCAGATCTTGTCCGACGACGTGAACATGCCGGCCATCTACAACGCCGTGGCCACCGCGGCGGCGCCGGAAGAGGCCACCGCCGACGGCAAGCCGGCGCCCGGCACGGCCGACCGCGTCCTCGAGCTGCTCGACGCGCTCACCACCGAGCCGGTGATCGACGGCAAGGCGCAGCCCAATCCCTACGACCCGTATCGCTTCCAGGATCGGATGCTGGCCAACCTGGTCACCCCGCTCGATCCCCAGAACCCCGACAGCCCGACCCCGATCGAGATCTTCCTCGATACCTTCGCCGAGGTGAACCGCATCGACGCCCGGGCCTCCCGCGAAGAGCCGCTTTCTCCCGACGATTTGAAGGTGGTCTTCGGCACGATGCGAGATTTTCTGACCAGCAAGACCCGCGGGATGGAGCAGTTCTACGAAATCATGCGCCATCGCAACGGCGAGTGAGCGTGGTTGAAAAGCGCGCCAATGCCGCATAGAAACCCGATCGTGGGAAACGGGCGAACCCTCGGGGCGATCCTGGCGCTGGCGACCGTGGCGCCGAGCGCGCACGGCGCCGGGCTCTACTTTGGCGACCGCGGCGTGCGCCCGCTCGGCCGCGGCGGCGCGTTCGTGGCGGGCGCCGACGACGGTGGCGCCATCGCCTACAACCCCGCGGGCCTGGCCTTTGCCGGCCACGCCTACCTCGGCGACTTCGCCTGGATGAACTACACCAGCACCTACCAGCGCAAGCAGCTGGTGCGACAGGTCGACCCCAACACCGGGCAACCGACCGGGCAAACGTGGACCTTCACCTTCCCCGAGGTCGAGGGCCGCACGCCAATCCTACCGATCCCCACCGCGGTGTATTCGAACTCGCTCGGGGTCGAGCACGCCAACTTCGCCTTCGGCGTTCACGCGCCCTACGCCGCCATCACCAGCTTCCCCGAGAAGGTGAGCGGCCAGCCGGCGCCGCAGCGCTATTCGCTGATCACCCTCGACGGCTCGGCGCTGGCGGTGCTGGGCGCGTACGCCGCGTATCGGGTCTCTGATCAGCTGGCGGTCGGCGCTGGCGTCGAAGCGCTGGTCGGCTACTTCCAGACCAGCGTGTACTTCAGCGCCTGCGTGCCCGAGCGGTTCATCTGCGCGCCCGAGCAGCCGGAGTACGACGCCTACGGGCAGCTGCGGGTCGGGCCCATCATCGCGCCGACCGGCATCCTGGGCGGGATCTTCACCCCGTCCGACATGGTCCGGATCGGCGCGTCTTTCCACCTGCCGGTGTGGATCGACTCGCCCGGCACGCAGAAGGTGCGGCTGCCCAGCGCTTCGGTGTTCGAAGGCGCGCGGGTCTCGGGCGACGCGGTGAACGTCGAGTTCAACCTGCCGTGGGTGCTGCGCGTGGGCGTCGAGGTGCGCCCGACCGAAGGTCTCGCGATCGAAGGCGGCGTGGCCTACGAGGCCTGGAGCATGCACGACAAGATCACGGTCAGCTCCGAGGACATCGCGCTCGAGAACGTGGCTGGCTTCCCGCCGGTGTACAAGATCCCGCCGCTCAGCATCGATCGCGGCTTCCGTGACACGTATTCGGGGCGGGTCGGGGCGGAGTACAAGTTCCCGGTGTCCAGCTACGCCCTCGGCCTGCGCGCCGGCGCCATGTACGAGCGCAGCGCGATCCCCAAAGAATACCTCTCTGCGACCACCATCGATCTGGACAAGGTCACCCTTTCGGTGGGCGGCAGCCTGTACCTGGGCCGGTGGCGCTTCGACGGAGTGATCGCCCGGGTGATCGGCACGCCGGTCGAGGTGGGCGTCGACGAGCAGCGGGTGAAGCAGCTCAACCCGGTGATGGCCAACCCGGCGGCGAACCCGAACTACGTCAACGCCGGGAAGTACTCGGCCAGCGCCAACGTGCTGGGGGTCGGTCTGGTCTACCAGTTCGACTCGCCCGCCGAGCCGCCGACCAAACCAGCGGTGCCTCCCCCGGCTGACGCGGACGAGCCGCCGCCGAAGGCCACCCCCAAGGCAGAGGCGGCGGCCGAGAAGACGCCCGAGCCCGCGGCCGCCAAGGGCGAAGACGACTTCGAGAAGGCCTTCGAGCAAGAGCAGAAGAAGAAGCCGGAGAAGAAGCCGGGCAAGAAGAAGTGACGGCGGCCGGCCACCCGCCACTCGGCCGGGTGGCGCCGTCCATGCGCCGTGCAGTTCACAGGGAATTGCAGGGAAATCGCCCTGGCATGAAGCGTGAAGAGTGACCGCTCGGAGGTCACGATTCATGGCTGTCAGGAACATCATCAAGGCACTTGCCGCACTGGCTGCATCCGCGGGCGCCGGCGGCGCTTACTTCGCAACGCACCTCGCAGCGCCCACCCAGGCCGCGCCGGAGAAACCGTCCGCGGTTTGGGTCGAGACCCAAGAGGCACCGGCCGGCGCCGCGCAGTCGGTGAAGGTGGAAGCGAACGGCAAGAAGGTCGACGTGAAGCACGACTCGGATTCGAGCAGCGTGCAGGTGGAGAGCGGCAAGAAGCAGGTCCAGGTGAAGCAGTCGAAGAAGGGCAGCGCGGTGAAGGTCGACGACGGCAAAGAGGCGGTGCACGTCGAGCAGTCGGACGACGGCGAGAAGGTGCAGGCCGGCAACGTCCAGGTGAACAAGAAGGCCGGCGGCCTGAGCGTGAAGGTCGGCGGGCTGGTGGTGGACACCGGTCAGTGATGACTAGCGCGACTCGTAGACCTGCAGCGCGGGAAGCTCGATCGCCGTGAGGAACCCACCCTCTTTTCCGCAGCGCGTGTCGATGGCGACGACGGGGCCGCGGAACCAGAGATCGGTGGGATCCTCCGGCGTGTAGGTCGAGAGGTCCGCGGGCAGGTCTTCCGTCGCGGTGTGGCCACAGATCACTCGCTTGCCGGCGTAGTCGCTGAAGAACCGGGAATTGCGCGACCAGAGCAAGACCAGCGGGTCGTCCGCCTCGCTGGGGTGCAAGAACCGGCCGTCCTTCTCCGGCAGCCCGGCGTGCACGTAGATGGCGTGCTCGTCCTCGTAGAAGTGCAAGAGCGCGCTCATCCAATCCGCCACCGCCTCGGGGAAGAACGACCCCGAGAACAACGCCTCGAAGTCCGCGGCCTCGGGCTGGCTCTCGGGCAGCGGTCGGCCGAGGAACGAGCGCACGCAGGCCCAGCACCCGTTGGGCTGAGGCAGCACGAACTCGGGCCAACCGCCGTTCATCGCGCGAAGCCAGCCGTCTTCGTGGTTGCCTCGCAGGAACACCAGCTTGGCTTCAGTCTGGCGGTGCAGGCTCATCAGGTGCTCGACCACGCCGCGGGAGTCCGGGCCTCGATCGACGTAGTCGCCGAGGAAGAGCAACGTGTCGCCCGAGTCGAGCTTGGGCAGCCGCGCGAGCAACGTCTGGAGGTGCCGGAGCTCGCCGTGCACGTCGCCAACCACGAAGGTGCGTCCCGCCATCGGCCCGCTCTGGTCACCCCTCGGCGGCCGGCTCGGGCGGCCCCGGCTCTGCGCTCGGTGCGCCCCCGGGCGTGGGCTCGGTCGCTGCCGGAAGCTCGGCCTCGGCGGGGGCGGGCGCGGGCGCCGCCTTCGCGCTAGCGCTGCCGGCGGCCACGTAGACCACCAGCTTGTCGCCGGGCTCGAGCTTCTTCTGGCGCGAGCGGCGGTTGATGCGCTCCATCCAGCCCACGCTCATGCCATAGCGCCGACCCAGGCTGGCGAGCGTGTCACCGGTCTTCGCCTCGACGGTGATGCGCTTCTTGCCATTCAGCCCCTCGAAGTGCTCGAAGAAGTCGGGGGTGCCGGCCACCAACACCTTCACCTCTCGCTCGTCGAGCACGCGAGCGCCCGAGAGGTCGGCGCGAGGCTGGACCCAGAGCGTGAGCACCATGCCGCTCACCAGGCGCGCGCCCGGGTCGAGGACGTTCCAGGCCAGAACCTCGCTCTGGGACACGGTGAACACGCGGGCGATGCGCTCCAGCGTGTCACCCCCCTGGACGCGATAAAACACGCGCTTCTTGTCTGCGTAGCGGAACTCGCGCGGCGAGATCACGACCACCTCGCCCGCCGAAGCGCCAGCCGGCGCGGCGGCCGCGGCTCGCTTGGGCACGAGCAGCACGGTGCCCGCATCCAGGGACTCGTCGTCTCGCAGCTTGTTCAGCTTCGCCAGCGCGGTGCGGTCGATGCCGCGCTGCGATGCGATCTTTGCAGGGTCGTCGCCCAACCGCACGACGACCGGCTCGACCTCGGGCTCGACCTCCGGGAGCTGCGCCAGGCCTGCCGTGACGGCCTGGGCCTTGCCCGCCGGCACGCGCACCGTGGCGCGCTGCGCGCCCTTGCCCGCGCTGGGCGGCACCCGCCCGAGCAAGAGGTGCGGGTTGAGCGCCTCGAGGGTCGAGGTGGGGACCTGGGCGACCTCCGCAATCTTCTCGAGGGGCAGGCCGGCCTTGGCGATCACGGTGTCGAAGCTCTCGGCCGGGTCGACCGCCAGATCGGCGAGCCCGAAGGCCTTCTTGTTCGCCATCACGAGCGCGACGGCGAAGATCTTCGGAACGTAGAGCGTGGTCTCCCAGGGAATGCCGGCCTCGTACCGGCACAGCTCCCAGTAGTCGTTGGTGTTGAACTTGCGGATCGCCTTCGACAGGCCGCCGTACCCCATGTTGTAGGCGGCCATGGCGAGCTCCCAGCTGCCGAAGCGACGGTACAGATCGCTCAGGTAGAGGACCGCAGCGTCGGTCGCGCGCTTGGGGTCGTAGCGCTCGTCCACCCAGCGATCGACGTTGAGCCCGTAGAGCCGACCTGCTTCGGGCATGAACTGCCACAGCCCGGCGGCCCCCGCGGGGGAGACGATGGTGGGGTTGTGCCCGCTCTCGATCAGGCTGAGCCACACCAAATCCGAGGGCAGGCCGGCTCGCGTGAGCTCTGCCTTCAGGAACGCCACGTAGCGACCGCTCTTCTTCGCCCACACCCGGGCGATGGCCTTGCCCTTGGGGTTGTCTCGGTAGAACTTGAGGTAGCGAATCACCCGCGATTCGAGGCGTACGGGAAGGTCGGGCATGTTGAGCGAACGGATCCACTCCGCGTCACTCCCGGTGCCCGCCGAATCGTCGAGCCCGGGGTCTTCCGCGACCGCCGGCGGAACACCCGACGCATGCACCCGGGGCCCGGGAGCAGCCGCAGGCTTCGGCAGGTCCCAGCTGAAGCCCGGGGCGGAACCCGGGAGCGGCTTGGGAAAGAGCACGCGATCGGCGGCCTTGAGGGCCTCGAGCTCGGGATCCTTCTTCTCGACGGCGGCGCCGCCGGTCGCGGCGATGCGCCGGCGCGCCGCTTCGTTCGGGGTGGGCGCCGGCGTGCCCGGCGGCAGGCTGGCGGCCGGGCGCTTCGGGGCCTTGCCCTTCTTCTTGGGCGCCGCGGGCTTGGCGGGCACGGGCGCTGCTGCCGCCGGTTTGGGCACGGGCGCTGCCTTGGGCGCGGGCGCCGCGGGCTTGGGCGCGGGCGCCGCGGGCTTGGGCGCGGGCGCCGCGGGCTTGGGCGCGGGGTCGGTGATCACCTCTTGCGCGCGAGCCGACGCGGCGAGCGACAAGATCGCTGCGAGCAGAACCGATGCTCTCGCGCCGCGCATGGCCCAGTCGTAGCGACGAAGTCGGACCGGGTCAAATCGCGCGGGGTTCTCGCGGAACTCTTGTGCGCGTGCCGCTAGGTGTGCGTGCCCTCAGAAGACCGCCTGCTTCGAGACCATCATCCAGACCACCGCCATGGTCGCGGCAAATGACGGCACGCCCAAGAGGGCCCACGTGCGCTGCAGGCGATGCCACTCGGCCGGCAGCGGGCGACTGTCGCGAACGGCGGCGGCAGAGAGCGTGCGCATGCGGATCTGGAGATACGCCGCGGGGAGCCAGGTGAGACCCGCAATGACGTAGCCCGTGAGCCCCTGCCACACCCAGGGCGTCTCGAGCGGCAGTCGATAGATGTGCACCAGCCAGAGCCCGGTGATGGGCATGATCAGGCCCGCCGGAACCGTGAAGATCCAGTCGGCTCGCACCACCTCGGCGTCGCACCAGGCGACGATGCGCGCGTCCTCCGAGCGGCCGGCCCTCATCTTGTAGTACGCGCTTCCAGCGCCCGTGCCCAGGAAGAGCACCGCGCCCAGCACGTGGATCGTCTTCAGGACCAGGATGAGCATCGGCGAAGGACGACGAGCGTACCAAGCAAGAGGGGTACGTTCTTGGTGAAGGGGCCAAAGGGGTGGAACCAGAGCCAGGGCACGAACCACGAGACCACCAGCGGCAGCACGATCAGCCCGGCGGCTTGCGCGGCCAGCAGCAGGCGCAGGGGGCGGCCCGCGAGCAACAACGCCGCCACCCCCGACGCGGCCTGGAGCGCACCGATGATCAGCAGCATCGTCCCGGGCCGACCGAACGACAGCCCGGTCTGACTGGCGATGGTCAGCTCTTCGGCTTGCTGGAACAAGATCTTCGGAAAGAGCCCCTCGGTGATCCAGACCGCGGCCATGCCGCCGCGGAGCAGCCACTGTGCGCGACGCGACCACCCCTCGCGCTCGATCAGGTACGCGACGGCGACCGAGGCGACGATCGGCACGTTCTTGGTGAGCATGCCGAAGGGGCTGACCAGAAGCTTGGGCTCGGCCAGCGCGAGGATCGCGGTGAAGGTCGCGACCATCGAGATCTGGAGCAGTGTGATCAGCTGGGAGGGGCGCCCGAGCGCGACGACGAAGGCCAGGCCGATCTCGAAGGCGCAGGTGAGGGGCATGAGCCACGTGGGCATCCCCAAGCGTCCGAGGTAAGCGGCGCCGATCGCACGATAGAGCGGGTGGACGACCATCACCCCGGTGGCGAGCCAGACCGACGCGACGCCGACCCGAAGCCACAGGGAGTCTCGACCGACGTCGTCCACGGAGGGACGATTAGAGCATCTTTCCCCCTGAAGGAGCAGCCTGGGTCAGCGCGTCGCCACCAGGAACAGCGTGCTGCCCTCTCTCACCACCAGGACCAGGACTCTGCCGGTGGCCTTGGTGAGAAGCTCGCGAAAGCGCTCGACCCCGGACACCCTCTGGCGGTTCACCTCGATCACCACGTCCCCCGGTCGAAAGCCAGTCTTGGCCGCCGCGCTCCCACGCTCGACCTCGACCACCACGGCGCCGGCGGTCACCTCCGAGGGCAAGCGCAGGCTGCGCCGCGCCTCCGGCGTGATCTCACCCAGGGTCAGCCCGCTCGGTCCGTCGGCCCGGGCCAGGGGCTTCCGATCGCCGGGCTGCTCGGCGAGGGCTGCGCTGAGCTCGACCGATTTCTTGTCGCGCAAGAGCACGAGCTTGACCTGCTTGCCGGCGGCCGTCGCGGCGATCCGATTTCGAAATTGGCCCACGCCGTCGACCTTCTGCCCTTCGAGCGCCGTGATCACGTCTCCGCGCAGCAGGCCTGCGCGCTCGGCAGGGGAACCGCGCTGCACGTCGGACACCAGCACGCCGCTCGGCGCCGCGAGCGCGAGCGCGGTCGCCAGCTCTTGATCGACGTCTTGAATCGACACCCCCAGCCAGCCGCGCACCACCTTGCCCTGGGACCGAAGGCTGTCGATGATGGGCTTGGCCATGTTGGTCGGGATGGCGAAGCCGATGCCCACGTTTCCGCCGGTCCGCGACAAGATGGCCGTGTTGATCCCGACCAGGCGGCCATCCATGTCGACCAGCGCGCCCCCCGAGTTGCCCGGGTTGATGGCGGCGTCGGTCTGGATGAAATCTTCGTAGTCGACGATGCCCATGTTGGCGCGGCCCTTGGCCGAAACGATCCCCATGGTCACCGTCTGACCCACGCCGAAGGGGTTGCCGACGGCGAGCACGACGTCATCCAGCCTCAGCCGTGACGAGTCGCCGAGCTCGAGCGGCACGAGGCCTTTGGTGTCACCCGAGAGCTCGAGGACCGCGAGGTCGCTCTTGGGGTCGGTGCCCACCACCCGCGCCGAGAGCTTTCGCTTGTCGGCAGTCTCGACCTTCAGCTCGTCCGCGTCGGCCACCACGTGGTTGTTGGTCACCACCAACCCGGGCCCGATCACCACACCCGAGCCGATGCCCGATTGGCGATCCGGCGCACCGAAACCGAAGGGCATCGAGCCGTGAACGGCGCGCTTCGAGCTGACGCTGACCACCGAGGGCAGCACCCGTTCGACGACGTCCGCTATGCCGACGCCGCCCGCCCGAGCCAGCGCCGGCGTCGGCAGCGCAACCGGGGCCGACGTCGCCGGAGCTCGCTCGGGCGGGGGCGCGGCGACCGCGCGGGCGGACGCGTCGGGCGCGCGCGCACAGGCGAGAGGGGCCCCGAGGGCCAGGAGGGCGACGGAAACTCGAGCAGAAGGATGCTGCATGCCACCCGGCAACAGCCGGGCTGAGGCCACCATTCCCCGCCGCGGTCAGCCGACCCGAACCGGGATCTTGCGCGGGGTGAGCGCGGGATGCTTGGGCAGGTGCAGGTAGAGCACGCCGTCCTCGAGCTTGGCCTCGATGCGATCGCGGTCGATCCGGGGCGAGATCCCGAAGCTGCGGCTGAAGTCCCGTGGCGGGCTCTCCTGGAACAGCGCCGTGCCCGTTGCGGGATCGGAACGCCGGGCTTCCAGCGTGAGCGTGTCGCCCTCGGCCTGGATGGTCAGGGCGTCCTTCGAGACTCCCGGCAGGTCGGCGACGAGCAGGATCTCTTTTTCGTTCTCGTACACGTCCACCCGCGGGGCCGCAGTCTGGCGTGATCTGGACTGATTGTCGGTCATGGCTTCCTCCTCACCGCACGGCCACCGCGATCTGGCGGGGCTTGACCTCGGGCGCCTTCTCCAGCGTCACGGTCAGGACGCCGTCCTGGAGCACCGCCGAGGTCTTCTCCGGATCCACCTTCACCGGCAGCGCGAAGCTGCGCGAAAAGCGGAACGGCGCGCGCTCTTGCCGATAGGCTGCGTACCCCTCGGGGACGTCACTCTTGCGCTGGCCGGCGAGGGTCAGTACGTCTTTCTCGAGCGAGATGTCGAGGTCCGCTTCGCGGACCCCCGGCAGGTCTGCCTGAAGGACGAGCGCGTTGCCCGTGTCGTGGAAGTTCACCGGAGGGACACCCCCGGTGGCGGGCTCGGGTGCGCCCGAGCGATCGACGTCGTCGAACACCCGGTCCATGCGGCGCCTGAGCTGGTCCATGATCGCCAGCGTGCGGTCGAAATCGTTGCGATAGCCGAACATCGGTCTTCCTCCTGGGTTCGCGATGGGCGGGTGCGCTGGGGCGCGCGGTGGCCCGACCCGATCGTCCACGACAGCCTCGAAACGAGGCGAAGGGGCCGTGGATGCCGGCACCATGCGCACCCGAAAAAGCCGTGTCAACGCCCGGAGGGTCAGCGCAGCGCGCGGAGGTACTCTGCGATTTCGGGCAGCGCCATCGAGTGGGTCACCACCCCGGCGCGGACGGCGGCCCCGGGCATGCCGTAGACGATGGCGGTCGCGTCGCTCTCGGCCACGACCACCCCGCCCGCTTCGCGGATCGCCCGGGCCCCCTGGACGCCGTCGTCCCCCATGCCGGTCAGAATGACGCCGATGGCGCGAGAGCCCTGGGTCCGCGCCAGGCTGGCGAAGAGCTGGTCGGCGCTGGGCACGTAGCGATCGTCCGCGGCAGGCGGCTTGACCCGAGCCCGGGGCGCGGCACCGGCGGCCCCGGCCTCGACCGTCAGGCAGCGGCCACCCGGGCAAATCAAGCCCAGCCCGCCCACCACCTCGTCGCCGTCGGTCGCCTCGCGGACGCGGATCTCGCTGCGCCTGCCCAGGCGCTCGGCGAACGTGCGCGTGAACTTCTCGGGCATGTGCTGGGACATCAAGAGCGCGTTCGGATAGCGCGCCGGCAGCCGGGCTGCGATCTGCATCAACGCGGTCGGCCCACCCGTGCTCGAGGCGATGCCCACGACCTGGCGGGGCGCCGCGGGCTCTCCGCTGCGCGGCGGCACCGAGTCGTGACCCGAGTACGAATCGAGCTGCGGGCGGGCCACGAAGACGCCCCGCTTGAGCGTGCGCGCGAGGAGCACCTTCGAGAGCAGCTCACGACCGATGCCCTGGAAATCCCCTTCGGACTTCTGTTCGGCCTTGGCCACGAAGTCGAGGGCGCCGAGCTCGAGCGCGCGAAAGACGTTCTCTTTGGCGCTGTAGCTCGAGACCACGATCACGGGCGTCGGCAACCGGCTCATCAAGATTCGAAGGAACGTGAAACCGTCCATCTTCGGCATCTCGAGATCGAGGGTGATCACGTCGGGCTTGAGCGAGAGCGCGAGCTGGAGCGCCTGCTCGCCATCCCCAGCCTTGCCGACCACCCGGACGTCGGGCGACGCCTCCAAGATCTCGGAGATGCTGCGCCGGTTGAACGCGGAGTCGTCCACGACGAGCACGGTCGTGGGGGGGACGCTGGGAAGGCTCATCTCTCGACTCATTCGTCCGGGGGGTCCAACCGGCCAGTGGCGACCGGCTTCCTGTACACCAGATCTTCCGTCAGGTGACACAGCTCGAACGCCGTCGAGACGTTCCACAATGATTCCGAGTGGCCGAGCAGCAGATAGCCCCCGGGCAGCAGCCGTTCGTACAGGTTCTCGATGACGCGGGCCCGTGCTCGAGGGTCGAAGTAGATGAGCACGTTTCGGCACAGCACGACGTCCACGCGCCCGACGATCGACGCACGGGCGGCATCGAGCAGGTTCAGCTGGCCGAAGTGACAGAGCCGCTTGACGGACTCGGTGATGTGGCTGCCGTCGGTCCGCTCGTCGAAATACTCGCGTCGGAGCTCGGGCGGGGTGCTCCGAAATGCGCTTGGGCGGTACACGCCGCGGCGAGCCTGCGCGACGCTCCGCTTGGAGAGGTCACTGCCGATGACCCGCACCTCCCAGCCGTCGAACAGGCCCGACTCGAGCACGTAGATCGCGACCGAGTAGACCTCTTCCCCGGTCGAGCAGCCCGCGCTCCAGATGGCGAGCCGTCGCGAGCGCGCGTTCCGGTCTGCGAGCTTCGGCAAGAGCTCGTCGCGCAGGGCCCGCAGCTGGTAGTCCTGCCGGAAGAAGTAGGTCTCTTTGGTGGTCAAGAGGTCGAGGGCCTCGTCCAGCTCTGCCGTGCCACCTCGGTTCAAGCGCAGGTACTGGTAGTAGTCGTTGAAGCTGGGGAGCCCGAGCGTCGCCAGGCGCTCCGACAGCCTCCGCTCGAACGCGTACTGAGCGTCGTCGTGGTACTCGAGCCCCGCGTGCGCGTTGATCAGATCGCGCAAGAGACGGAACACCTCGGGGGTGAGCCGCGGCCTTTGCGAGGCCGGCGTCATTACCCTCGCGCTCCGCGCAGGCTGGGCGGCGGCGCGGTCCGGCGACGCCCGCTCGCGAGCTCGGCATCGACGATGCCGCGCGTGAGCTCGTCCCGAACCAGCTCGTGCGTCTCGACCGCCAGCCGGCTGCGCAGGGCGCCGAGCGCGAAGTCGCCTCCGAGGCCGCCGAGCAGCTCGGCCGCGAGCCGGCGCACGTCCCACTCGGCGTGCTCCAGGCAGGGCGCGACGCGCTCGGCGACTCGCGGGGCGCCCGGGGTCACGAGCACGCGCATCGCCGACTTGACGACCTCGGGATCTGCGTGACCGAGCGCTGACGCGAGGTAGCCGTCGCGCTCGGGGCCCTCGAAGGTCGACAGTGCCTCGAGGGCGACCACGGCCAGCAAGGGCTCGCGGCCGCAGAGCTCGCCGAGCACCCCGACCCCTCGGGGATCGCCGAGCTCGCCCAGCACCCGCGCGGCTTGGGCAGCGAGCTCGAGCTCCGCTCCGCTCCGGGCCAGCTCGATCAAGCGCTCGAGCCCGAGCGGCGCCCCCTCGCGGTCGGTGAGCTTCCCCAGGGCGCGCACCGCGGCCAGGCGAACCTCGACTTCTTCGTCGCCGAGGGCGAAGGCGACCGGCTCGACGGCCTCGGCTCCGCTGATGGCGGCCAGCGCCGAGAGCGCCGCGCATCGCGTGGTCGGCGCAGGGCTGTCGAGCGCAGAGCGCAAGAAACCCACGTGCTGGCTCGCATCGGGCAGCTTGGGCGCGAGCGTCTCGATCACGATGGCCGCGGCCTCGGCGACAGCGGGTTCGGCCACCGCCCGCGCGACGACCGCCAGTGCCTGCGGGGGATGACGGCGCGCGAGCGCAACCAGCGCCCGGTGCGCGGACTGCCTCACCCGAGGGCCGTCGGAGAGCAAGCGAACGGCCTCGTCGAGCGTACCGCGGTCGCCCGCGCTCCCCAGCGCATCGAGCGCCGCGGCCACGACCTCGGGTGCCGAATCGCCGAGGGCACGTTTGGCAGCGGCAGTCGCGTCGGGATGGAGCGCCACGAGCGGCCCGAGCAGCGAGATGCACGCGGCGCGCTGCTCGGGCATCGACGCCTCGGCACCCGCCACCAGGGCCTCGACGGCGACGCCACCCAACTCGGCCAGCGTCGCCTCTGCCTGCTCCGCCAGCGAGTCGTCGGAGAGCGCCGAGACCGCCGCGCGGGCCGCCTCGGCGTCCCCCAAGAGCGCCGCCGCGCCCAGGGCGGCGCGGCGGGTCTCGAGCGGCGCTTCGTCGTCTGCCGTGAGGGACAAGATCGCCTCGCGCACCCGGGGCGAGAGGCCGACCAGCCCCTGCGCCAGCGCGTCGCGGGCGACCGGGCTCGATTGAGCGAGTCGGACCATCGAGTCGAGCACCTCGCCGAAGGTCTTCCCATGCGCCGACTCGAACGCGCCAAGGAGCAGCGGAACCGCTTGGGCCGCTCCACTCTGCCCGGCCGCCGCGAGCATGGCGGGCCGCAGAATCGGATCGCTTGCCAGGGGCTCGAGCCGCTCCCACGGGATCAAGGCCGAGAGGCGGTTCAGGCCGGACAGCGCGGCGAGGCGCACGAAGGTGTCGGTCGAGTCCAGGCAGGAATCGAGCACGGCGATGGCCTCGTCGGCGCAGGCTTCACCGATCGCAGCCACGGCCTCGACCGCCGCGCCTCGTACGTTCACGTCCGGATCGCGCAGCAGGGTCTTGAGCAACGGCAGGCCTTCGGAACGGCCACACTTGGCCAGCACGTCGACGACCAGCTTCTTGCCGTCCGCGTCGAGCTCGGCCAGCGCCGCCGCCAGTGCAGAGATGGCACGGACGCCGAAGCCTGCCAGGGCCTCGACCGCGCTGTTCCGGGCGCCCACGTTGTCGCCGGGGCGCAAGAGGGCGACCAGCGCCAAGAGCACGCTCTCGGACGGAGCCAGGGCGACGGCGCTCAGTACGGCCTCTTTTCGCACCCGCCAGTCGGAATCCCCGAGGGCCCTCACCAAGGCCGCCACGGCCTCGGGGCCCGCGGTGTGTCGAAGCCCGGCTGCGGCGCGACGCCGCTCTTCGGCGTCCGCGGCCCCGAGCGCGCGCGAGAGCTCGGCAAGGTCGGTCACCGCTCCGGACTTCCTTCGCCGAGCAGACCCTTGGCCGCCAGCGGGCTCACCACCGACTCGAATCGGTCGACGTCGAGCACGAACACCAGCTGTTCGCCGTGACGCGCGACGCCGATGATCCCCCGGACGTCGTCGCCGGCGCCGAGGCTGGGGGCGGCCCCGAGCTCGGCGCCGCCGGTGCCGAACACCTCGGTCACGCCGTCGACCATCAGCCCGACGGTGTGCGCCTCGATTTCGACCAGAATCCACTTGGCGCGCCGCTGATCGTCGATGCGAGCCAGACCGAAGCGCGCCCTGAGGTCGATCACCGGGATGACGGTGCCACGGTGGTTCGCGACGCCCGCGACCGCCGGCGGGGAGTGAGGCAACACGGTCAACTCCAGGGGATTGACGATCTCCCGAACCGCGGCGATGGGCACCGCGTAGTGCACGTCGCCGACCGTGAATCCGACGAGGCTCTTCTGGGGATCGGGTCGCGCTTTTGTCGTCGCCATCAGACAGTCTCCGGCAAATGATCCACGAGCCGCACCAGATCGAGCAAGACGATCACCCCGTCGCCCGGCTTCGGCCGACCGATCCCGAGCACGTGGTCGGCGACGTCGCCTCCGAAGACCGTGTTCGCGAGCTCGAGCTCGCCGTCGGACAGGCGAACCACTTGCTTCACCTCGTCGACCTGGACGCCGAACACCTCGCCCGATGTACCGGTGGTGAGCAAGAGACGCGCCCGCCGCGAAGCCGGCGCCGGCCCGAGCCCGAGCCGCCGCCGAAGCTCGACCACCGTGACGAGCAGGCCTCGCACGCTGCACACGCCGAGGACGGCGGGCGGAGCCCGCGGCACGAAGGTGACGGGCGGCGGGCTCAGGATCTCGCGGATACTGGTCAGCTCGACGCCGTAGTCCTCTGGGCCGACCCGCAACACCAGGAACTCGCGGACCGGACCTTGGTGCGCAAGCGCCCGCCTCGGCCCCCGCGCCCCGTGCTTGGCCAGATCAGCCACGCGGCGCGACCTCCGGTGAGGCGAGGTCGGTGGAGGACAACACGTCGTCGACGAGCGAGGTGGCGTCGAGCACCAGCGCGACCCGCTGGTCTCCGAGCTCGGTGGCGCCGGTCAGGCCGCGCACGGAGGAAATCGAGGGCCCGAGCGGCTTGATCACGATGTCTTCCTGGCCGAGGACGGCGTCGACCACCAGACCGAGCCGCCGCGCGCCCAGCGACATGACGACCACGAACCGACGCGGCGCGGCCTCGGCGGGCTCGGGCAGCCCCAGGTGCTCGGCCAGCCGGCACACCGGCAGCGTCTGTCCGCGCAGAGACACGACCTCGCGCCCCTCGACCCTGCGCAGCGCACGGCGGTCGAACACGATCGCCTCGGAGACGTGGCTGACGGCCAGAGCGAACACCTGACCCGCCGCGCGAACGAGCAGCGCGTTGACGATCGCCAGGGTGATCGGCAGCGTGATGGTCATCTTGGTCCCGATGCCGCTCTCGCTGTGCACGTCGATCACGCCGCCGATCTTCGCCAGGTTGGTCTTCACCACGTCCATCCCGACGCCGCGCCCGCTCAGGTCCCCGGCGACGTCGCGGGTGCTGATCCCAGGCATGAAGATCAACCCGAGCAGGTCGTGGCGTGCCAGGTCCCCCGCGTCACTTCGGCTGATGCGCCCGAGCGTGATGGCTTTGTCGAGCAGCGCCCCCTCGTCGATGCCCGCACCGTCGTCCTCGATCTCGATCATCACGTGATTGCCCTTCTGGTACGCGTTCAGGGCGATGGTGCCGGCCGCAGGCTTGCCGGACTTCTCTCGATCGGCGGCGGTCTCTATCCCGTGGTCGATGGCGTTGCGGATCATGTGCATCAGCGGGTCACTGAGCTCTTCCACGATCAGCTTGTCGATCTCGGTCTCGGCGCCGGTGATGACCAGTCGGATGTCCTTGTCGACTTCGCGGCTGATCTGCCGCACGACACGCGCGAGGCGATCGAAGACCTGCCCGAGCGGCACCATTCGGACCTCGAGCACAGCGTCCCGGAGATCGCCCAGCCGCCGATCGAAGCTGCGGTGCAGACGGAGGATTTCCGTGGCCAGCTGGCGCTGGCCGTCCGAGCGCGCCCGCTCCGAGAGCCGCGAGAGCACGCCTCGCACGATGCCGAGCTCGCCGATGATGTTCATCAGGTGATCGAGCTTCTTGATGTCGACCCGCACCGTCTGGGTCACGGACTTGAGGGAGCGGGCCGGCTCGACCGCTGCGATGTCGTCACGGGTCGAGGGCTCGAGGCGAGCGTCGGGCGGCGCCAACGAGAGCAACGTGCCGGCCAGGTCGGGCGGCGGCACCGTGCCCGCGGCCAGCGACGGACGGCGCCGGCGCGGCACCTCTTCGATCACCATGTTGTCCGCCCCCAAGGTGCCGATCAGGGTCGCCAGGTCGTCGCGCGACGCCATCAAGAGGTCGAGCTCGATGGTGTCGGGGCTCGCGGACTCGCCGGTCGGCAAGTAGGTGATGATTTCGCCGTGGCGCTTGGCCCGATCTTTGATCTCTTCCAGGGCGCGGTCGATGGTCGAAAGGTCGAACTGCACCCGCAGGCGATAGAGCGCGCGACCGTTGTCGATGTTGGTGCGAAGCCGGTGCTCTTCGTACTCGGTGAGCACCGCCAGCATGCCGGGGTCGAGCTCGTATTCGACGACCGGGCTTTGCTGCTGGGCGTGGCCCCCGCCGAGCGCATCGAGGCGCAGGCACAGCGCTTCGATCGCCGCGGCGGGCGGCTCCGAGGCCCCGCGATCGGCCTCCAGGATCTGCGCGCAGACGTCCACCGAGCCGAACAAGATGTCCAGCACCGCCGAGCTCAACGGCATGCGTCCGAGCCGAAGGGCGTCGAGCAGATCTTCCAGGCGGTGCGACACCAGCCCGAGCTGAACCGCGCCGAACAACCCCGCGAGCCCCTTCAGGGTGTGAACGGCGCGGAAGGCCTCGTTCACCAGCGCCGGGTCGTCGCCACCCACCTTCAGCGTCGCGTCCAGCGAGAGCAGGTTCCGGGAGAACGTCTCGACGATCTCCTGGGCCTCGGTGAAGAACTCTTCGCGTGCCCGCTCCCCCGGGTCAACCATGACCGCGTTCGTCCAGTGTGGGGCCCAGGTGGCGCAACGCCGCGTCTCTGAGCTGCTCCGGCGTGAAGGGTTTGGAGAGGTACCCGACTGCGCCCAGCGCCAAGCCGCGCTCGCGATCGCGACTCGACGTCTGGGTGGACATGAGAAGGACCGGTGTCGCGCGGTGGCGCTCGCTCTGCCGAATGAACGACAAGAGCTCGAGACCGTTGATGTCGGGCATGTTGACGTCGGTGATCACCAGGTCCCACGAGCCGCGTGGCAAGAGGCGCAGCGCGGCGAACCCGCTCTCGGCCTCCACGACCTCGAGCGGCGCGCTGCCGACGTCGACGCTGGACAATGCCCCGCGCACGTAGGCTCGGGTGACCTCCGAGTCCTCGACCACGAGCACGCGAGCCATCAGCCGGGCCCCCCGCCCTTCTTCGACCCGGCGCCGGGCTTCTTCGGCTCTTTGCCGGGCGCCAGGTAGAGCGATTTTCGCTCCGCGGGCAGCTCGGAGAAGACCCCCAGCACCCAGCTCTCGAGGTCGCCCCACAGCTCGGGGTGTTCTTCACCCAGGAACTGCGCCGAGTGCCGCGACCCCTCGTAGCGCTTGACCGTGCCTTTCATCGCCATCTTTTCCAGGGCGTCGACCGCCGCCTTCGAGACCGTGTCGTCCTTCGCCCCCGCGACGAACGTCGGCAGGTTGCGCACCTCGGAGTAGGGCTTGTAGAGCGGGTGCCCGGCGATGCTCTCTCCGGGCGACACCAGCGCGAGCGCGGTGACCTTGCTCGCGCCGAAGGCGACCTGGCTCGAGAGCGCCGCTCCGATGGACGTCCCCACCAGCACCACCGCCCGCGGCTCTGTCGCCTCGATCACGTGCGCGACCGCGGCCTCCACGTCGCGAGCCAGGGCCTGGGTGTCCCCGGCCTTGGCTTTCGGGGGCGCCTTCGAGGCTCCATGGCCCCGGAGGTCCAGACTCAGGATCGTGAAGCGTTTGGGCGCGACCACCAGCCGCCGGACGAGGGGCTCGAGCTCGGCCCGATCGCCGTTCAACCGGTGAACCAGGATCAGCGCGGGAGCGTTGGGCTCGGGGGACACGAACAGCTCACCGGACAGCGCAGCGCCATCGGCGGTCGAGAAGGTCGCAGGGCGGCCCGGGGTGGGCACGATCATGATCGACGGCACGTCGGCTGCCGAGGGGGCGGCGGCGGCCGGCGGGGCGGCCGACCCGCCGGCGCCGGGCTTCGGCGGGTTCGCGTCGCAGCCGGCCGCCAGGGCCAGCGCCGCGAGAGCGAAGGACGTCAGCCGCTTCATGGCGCAACATCGTAGCAGCTCCGACCGCTGGCAAAATGCTCTATCCTGCGCCGATGGGAACTCCGCCCGGGTCGACGCCCGCCGATCACGCCGCCGAGGCGCCGGCGGCAGACGCCGGGGCCCCGGCGGGGACGCCGTCGAGCCACGACCAGACGGTCGAGGCCGCCCTGGCCGCGAGCACCCGTGCCGAGGCGACCCTGGGGGCCCTGTACCGCGCGATCCAGCAGGTCACTCAGGGCGTCAGCGGCGCCCGCGAGGCCAACGACCAGTTGGCCCAGGAGCTCCAGCGGGTGCGAGAGATGCTGGCGTCGAGCAACGACCAACGGCTGGTCTTCAAGAACCAGGTCGAGCTGCTCGAGCTCCAGGTCGAAGAGGCGCGCAGCGATCGCGAGTTCTTGATCCAAGAGCACGACCAGTTTCTCGCAGGTCTGCTCGACGAGCACGAACAGACCATCGAACGTCTGGTGCAAGAGCGCGACGAGGCCTTCGCGCGGGTCGAGGCACTCTTGCGGCAGACCCAAGAGACCGTCGCGCCCGTCCCAGCCAGCGCCCGACGCACCAACCCGGGGCTGGGCGACATGACGCCGCCCATGCCTACGCTGCGGCCGACCACTCGGGAAGAGCACGATCGGAATCTCGAGAAGCTCTTGGCCGAGCGCGACCGCTCGCGCGACGTGCTGCGGCGCCTGCAACAGCAGCGCGACGATGCCCAGCAAGCCCTCGCGCAGGTCACCCGCGAGCGCGACCAGTACCTCTCGGAGCTGGCACGACATGCGCCGGGGCGCGTGGTGTTGCAGCGCTTGCCCGCGTCGCCTCAGGCCAGTCGCCGCACGCAGCCGGCGGTGCCGCACCTGGCGACCCGCGCCACCGATCCGGTTCCCGCCGACGAAAGCGACGGCCTGGGCGACCCGATCGGCGACCGGGCCACGGCCCCGCCGGGCGGGGATCTCGACGTCGCCATCGCCCTTTCGCGGCCGTCGCCGCCGGTGGGGATCCCGGCCCAGGGCGTGCCTGCGGCTGGCCCGAAGCCCCCGCTCAAGCGCAAGCCCGACCCCGCGACCCCGCCACTGGGCGGCTACTCGCTGCAAGGCGACGACCACGACGACCCTGGCGTCGGCGGGTCGTCGAAGCGCGGATGACCGAGGGCGACGACGACGGCAAGCGCACCACGCTCGCCGAGCGGCCCGGAGAGCCGCCGGTCGTCGCGCGCATGATCGTCGAGATCCGATCGGATGGAACTCGAACCATCGCCCGCGGCGCCATCGAAGAGGTCACGAGCGGCGAGCGCGTCGCGATCGAGGCCCACGGCTCGACGCCGCTCTCGCTGGCTCGCTCGCTCGCGAAGAGCATGTTCAGCGCGCCGGCGCTCGCGCGTCAGGCCGTGAAAGCGTTGCTGGCCGCCAAGAAGAGTGGCTAGCTGCAGCGCGATTGACGGGCGCCGGCGTTTCTTCGATTCTTACGGCCCCGCCCTGCCCGGCCCACAAGAACGCGCGATGTCCCTCTCGCTCGACTTCAAGAGCTGCGACGAAATCAGCCCCGAGCTCATCGAGCGGGCGTTCGCGCCCGATGCCGGATCGCCGCGCGACCAGGTGCTGAAGCTGGTCGAGAAGATGGCGCGCGTCGCGACGCCGGGCAGAGGCGCCCCGCGAATCCTCGAGGTCCTGGCTCGCTTGGCCCACAGCGCCTGGATCGAGGGCACGCTCGACGTGGTGCTCCGCGATTTCGACCTCGCGACACAGATCGACATCCGCGTCGACGTGGGCAAGCACTTCGAGCGACTCCGGACGGTGTCGGCGGCGGTCCCGCTGGCCGAGCTGGCCGAGTGGGCCACCGACAACCCGAGCGCCATCGCGCCGCTGATCGTGTTCGACACGCGTCGCGACGACGAGCTGCGCCTGCGCCGCGCCTCGGGGAGCATCACGCACGTGCCACGCTCGAGCGTGCCGCACTCGCGACCGTCGGCAGCACCCAAGAGCGGGGCCGCGCGCGTGTCGGTGGTCCCGACCTCGACCCCGCCCGAGAGCGCGGCCCGCCGCCCGATGGCGGCCGCGCTGCGCAAGAGCGTGGCGCCGGCGCCGGTCCCCAAGCCATCCCCGCCTCCACCCGCCCAAGAGATCCACGCCCGGCTCACCGTCCCCGACGTCGAACCCACGGCGGGGATGGCCGACGTCCACCGCCGACACACGCCCCGGGTGCTCGAGCTCGCTCTCCCCCCCGAGGCGTACCCGACCGAGGCCAAGCCCGAGCCGACCGCGCCCAAACCCGACCCCCGCAAAGCCACGATGCGGATCCCGGTGGTCCGCCCGGCCGCGGCGCCGCCTCCCGGCGAGCCCGATCCGACCGACGAAGGGTGGGAGTGAGCGCGTGCTCGCTTCCGACCGCTCGCGCCCGCTCTGACTGCCGTGGACCCCATTTACCGAAGCACGGTCAATCGCGACGTCCCGCCAGCGCGGGCGGGGGAGTTTGCCCCGCTTCGCGTCGGGTCGCTGACGGTCTGGCCGCCGGTGGTGTTGGCCCCCATGGCCGGCGTCACGAACTTCCCGTTCCGCGCGCTCTGCCGCCGCTTCGGCGCGGGCCTCTACGTGAGCGAGATGATCACCGCGCGCCCGCTGGTCGAGGGCCGCGACAAGACCCTCAGGCTGGCCGACTTCGGTCCGGGCGAACACCCCCGCAGCCTGCAGTTGTACGGCGTGGACCCGTACTACGTGGGCGAAGCCGTCAAGCGCTTGGTGGGCGAGGGCCGCGTCGATCACATCGACATGAACTTCGGCTGCCCGGTGCGCAAGGTCACGCGCAAGGGCGGTGGCGCAGCCATCCCCGTGAAGCCGAACCTGCTCCGGAGCATCGTCGACGCGGCCGTCAAGAGCGCGGGGCAGGTACCCGTCACGATCAAGTTCCGAATGGGGATTCACGATGGGCTCCTCACCTATCTCGACGCCGGCCGCGTGGGGCAAGACTCGGGGTGCGCAGCGGTCGGTCTTCACGCGCGGACCGCGGCCCAGCTCTACGACGGCGCCGCGCGTTGGGACGCCATCGCCGATCTCAAGAGCCGCCTCAGCATTCCGGTGCTCGGCAACGGTGACATCTGGGAGGCAGAGGACGCCCTGCGCATGCTGCGAACGACGGGCTGCGACGGAGTGATCGTGGGCCGCGGCTGTCTCGGTCGCCCCTGGCTGTTCCGCGATCTGTCGGCGGTGTTCGAGGGCCTTGCGCCGGACGACCCACCGAACCTGGGCGAGGTGGTCGACATCATGCTCGAGCACGCGAGGCTGCTCGCAGATTGGATCGGTGAGCACGCAGCGATGCGCGCCTTCCGGCGACACACCACCTGGTACACCAAGGGCTTCCGGGGCAGCGCCGAGCTGCGCGAGCGGCTGATGAAGGTCGCGACCTTGGCCGACCTCGTGGCGATCGTGGCGACCGTGGACCGAACCGAGCCCTTTCCGCCCTCGGCGATGCGCGTGCCCCGAGGCAAGGCGTCGGGAACCCAGGACGTCAGCCTTCCCGAGGGGTACCTCGACGATCGCGCGGACGCGACGCCGCCGTCGGCCGACGCCGAAGACCCGTTCAGTGGGGGCTGAGCGGGGTTCCCGCTGGCCCCGACGCGCAGCTCGGGTACACTGGCCGCCGAGGGTTTTGCCGTGCGCGCACTGAAGCTCCTGACCTCTTTCGTCGCCTGGCGCTGGACGCCCTGCGTCGCGCTGATCGGCTCGTCACTGCTCTACGTGCTGATCGTGGTGCTCGTGACGCCGAAGTCGCTCTCGTTCGGCGGACCACCGTCGAAGGCAGTCAACGTGATCGAGGGGCCAGATCCGACCAATGCGCTGGCCCCGGCCCGCGGCGCGAGTCGGCGAGAGCCCACGGCGCCCGCCCCCCCGGCCATGGCGCCCGTGATGGCGGCACCGCCCACCCCCGTAGCACCGCTTCCGCCGCCACCGGCCCCCGCGGAAGAGGTGCGCCGCGCGGAGCCCCCGCCGCCCCCGACCCCGACGCCGGCCGCGCCCGACCCTGCCGAAGCCGATGACGAACCCCATGCGGCCCCGCCTCCGCCGATCAACGCCCGGGACCGCGCGCTCTCTGCTCCGCTCCGCATGATGCCCCAGCTCACCGCGAATCCGAACACGGCGCCTCCGCCTTCGGAATGACCTCGGGCTCGCGCTCGCCCCAGCTCAACCCTCACGCAGACGTTCGAGCGCACGGCGGTCGGCCTTGGTCGGCCGCCCTGCCCCGCGGTCGCGCGCGCCGATCTCCGGCTCACGCGGGGGCGGCGGGGGCGAGTGGTCGGCGTAGAGCGCCCGCGCGCCGGGGGGCGACTGGCGCTTCTCGGCGAGCGCCACCACCTCGAGCACGAGCGAGCCGCGGGGAGCCAGGGCGGAAATGCGGTCGCCGACCCGAACCAGGTGGCTCGCGCGGACCGCCGCGCCGTTGATTCGAACGTGGCCGCCGACGCAGGCGTCCGTGGCCTGGGTTCGAGACTTGTAGATCCGAGCGGCGCAGAGCCAGCGGTCGATGCGAACCGTCTCCACCTGGGGATTCTACACCGATGTTGGCCCAGCGGCGGGCGGGCGCGCGACAATTTCGACGGCGCCGATCGGTCGCCAAAGGAGCCCGCCCGTGGTCGTCACGCACTCGAGAGAAACCTCACGCCAAAGTCGCCCGCCGCCCCTCTGGTTCGTGACCAACGGGGAGCTCACGGTGGGGCCCGTGCGGACCGATCTGCTCCAGCGCGGGGTGTTCCACGGTCGCATCCCGAACGACTGCATGGTGAGAGAGCTCACCTGGCGCACGTGGCGCCGCCTCGATCAGATCCGCGAAGTGCGAGCGGTGCAGCGCCAGCTGGGTACCGAGTCGCTGGTCGCCCAGCCTGCCCCGAGCCACGCCGCCCTGGTCGCCGAGTTCGGGAGGGCCCGCGACGCCGCAGAGGTCTTGTCGCTGGCTCTGCATGCCTGCATCGACGCAGCGGGGGCGAGCTTCGGCGTGGTGCATCGCGCCCTGGACGGGCATTTGCCGATCACGACCTGCGTGCGCGGAGTCGGCATGCTCGGACGGCTGGGGGCGCCCCTCGGCGAGGATGCCGCGGTGCGACTGGCACGTCTGGGCGGGCTGATCGTGGCGCCGCCCGACGCGGGCGCGGCCGAGCGCGCCGTCGCGACCCGCCTGGGCGCTCCCCCGGACCTCGGGGGCGTGGCGATGGTGCCCGTCAGCATCGGGTCGAGCTTGATGGCGATCATCGAGCTCGGCCGTGTGGGACATGCCTTCCGCGCGAGTGACGTCACGACCCTGGAACGGATCGCGTCGGCCACCGCGCTGGTGATTTACGGGTTCTGAGCCGCCCGACTGGCGGCCCGGCGCCCGCGAGCCTAAGCACGGGCGCTGACCTTGAAGCTCGGCGATGTGATCGCGTCCCGGTTCGAGATCCATGCCTTCGTCGGCGAGGGCGGGATGGGCAACGTGTATCGCGCGCTCGACCGCCAGACCGGCGAGCTGGTGGCGCTCAAGCGCGTACCTGTCACGCGGGACCAAGAACAGCAGTTCTACCGCGAGGCTCGAGCGCTCTCGGGCTTGGACCACCCCGCCATCGTGCGCTACGTCGCCCATGGCAGCATCTCGGAAGGGGAGCACTACCTCGCGATGGAGTGGCTCGAGGGGGAGACACTCCGAGCTCGTCTCGAGCGCGGGGCCCTCCCGTTGGAAGAGTCCATCGATCTGATCCGCCGCGCGGCGGGAGCCCTTTCCCACGCCCACGCCCGCGGCATCATCCACTGCGACCTCTCGCCGGGGAACCTGTTCTTGATCCGCGGCGACGCCGGGCAGCTGAAGCTGATCGACTTCGGGCTGTCGCGTCATCGGGGCGATCGCACCGAGACGACGATCGAGCTCGTTGGGGCCGCGGGCACCATGGGCTACATGGCGCCGGAGCAGGCACGCGGGGCGATCGACGTCGACGGCCGCGCCGACCTGTTCTCGCTCGGGGCGATCTTGTTCGAGTGCCTCAGCGGGCGCCCCGCGTTCGGCGCCGACGACTATCTGGCGGTCTTGGCCAAGATCGTGGTGGCCAGCGCGCCCCCGCTCAGCGAGCTCTTGCCCGGCGCGCCTCCGTTGGTCGAGGCGCTCTTGACCCAGCTCTTGGCAAAGGACCCGAACGATCGCCCGGCCTCCGCCGAACAGGTGATCGAGAGCCTGAGCGGCGTCGGGGGTTCGCGGCCCACGCTCCGCGCTCCCCTGCCCGGGGACACCGCGGCCATCACCGAGCGCGAGCGCGAGTTGGTCAGCGTGATCGTGGCACGGACGCAGGGAGTGAGCGGCCCGTTGCAGCCGCGCGTGAAGGAAGTCGCGGCGCGCACTCAGCTCCGCGCCGAGGCGCTTGCCGATGGCTCTTTCGTGCTCACGTCGGGGGGGACCGGCGCGGCGACCGATCAGGCGGCTCGGGCTGCCACCGCCGCGCTCGATCTGATCTCGTCCGAGCGCACGCTCGCCCTCGGGGTGGCCACCGGCTGGGCCACGCTCGCGGGTGGCCTGGCCGAGAGCGCGGTGGTCGACCGCGCCGCAGCGCTCTCGACGACCCCGGGGTCGATCGCCATCGACGACGTGACCCGAGGGCTCTTGCCGACTCGCTTCGAGGTCGCCGGGACACGCGGCGCCTACGTGCTGGTTGCGATCGGCCAAGGCGAGCAGCCGGCGCGGCGCTTGCTCGGGCGGGCGACCCCGTGTGTCGGCCGCGATCGTGAGCTTCGCACCCTGCACGCGATCATCGACGAGAGCGTCTCGGCGCCGGCGGCTCAAGTGGTGCTGGTGACCGGCGCCGCAGGTGCTGGCAAGAGCCGAGTCCGCTACGAGCTGCTCCGGGAGCTCGCCGAGCGGAAGCCGGGCCTCGAGGTCTGGCTCGGACGTGGGGATTCGCTGCGAGCCGGCGCTCCGTTCGACATCCTGGCGCGCGCGCTGCGCGCCGCGCTGGCGCTCGCGGAGGGGGCGCCCCTCGAGGTCCGAAGGGGCATCCTCGCCGATCGCGTGGCTCGGCTCGGAGCGCGTGACGAGGGCCCACGCATCGCCGAGTTCCTGGGCGAGCTCTTGGGCGTGCCGTTCCCCGAGTCCGTGGCCCTTGCCGCCGCGCGAGACGACGCGCTCTTGATGGGCGATCAGCTGCGCCGCGCGTTCGAGGACTTCCTGTCGCTCGAGTGCCAACAGCACCCGATTCTGCTGGTCCTCGAGGACTTTCAATGGGGCGACGCCGCCACCGTGAAGCTCGTGGACGGCGCCATGCGCAACCTGCCCGAGCTCCCGTGGACGGTGATGGCCGTGGCTCGTCCGGACGTGCACGTGACGTTCCCGGGCCTGTGGGTCGACCGCAACGCTCAGGAGGTGCGAATCGGCGCGCTGACGCGCAAGGCGGCAGAGCGCATGGTGCGCGAGTCGCTGGGAGAGGTCGACGACCGAACCGTCACCGAGCTCACCGGGCGCGCGGCAGGCAACGCCTTCTATCTCGAAGAGCTGATCCGAGCGCGAGTCGAGGGCCGACGCGACGCGCTTCCAGACACGGTGCTCGGGATGGTGAAGGAGCGCATCGAGAGCATGGAACCCGAGGCGCGCCGGGTCTTGCGGGCGGCCAGCGTGCTCGGTCAGTCCTTCACGCCGAGCGGAATCATGGCGCTGGTCGGGGGCGAGACCGTCGCGAACGAGATCGCCGAGTGGCTCGTCACCCTCGAACAGCGCGAGGTCGTGACCCGCCGTGGCGACCCGGCCTCGAGCGATGGAGAGCTCACCTTTCGCCACGCGCTGGTCCGCGACGCGGCCTATGCCATGCTCACCGACCAGGACCGGGCGCTCGGACACCGACTGGCCGCCGAGCACCTCGAGCAGAGTGGCATCGGCGACGGGGCGATCTTGGCCGAGCACTTCGAGCGCGCGGGCCTGCCCGAGCGCGCGGCCCCGTTCTGGGCCGAGTCGGCCAAGGCAGCGCTCGACGCCGGCGACTTCGACGCGGCGCTCGCGCGCGCCGAGCGTGGGCTGGCCTCCGGGGTCACAGGGAGCGCCGCGGCAGGGCTCGAGCTGACGCGGGGCGAGGCCCTGCGGCTCGCGGGCAAGGTCTCCGAGGCACTGACCGTGGTCGAGCGGGCGCTCGCGGGGTTCGAGCACGGCAGCCTGGGCTGGTGCAACGCCTGCGCCGAACGCGCGCTGATCCTCCAGCGTCTGGGGCGCAGCGTCGAGCTGATGCAGGCCGCGGCGGAGCTCGACGCGGTCCGTCCTCGAGACGGCGCGGCCGACGCGCTGTCGCTGGCTCGCGTCCGGGCTGCGCTGGCGCTGCTCCGGATCGGCGAGCGGACCCGCGCGCGGTCGCTGGTCGAGCGCGCGGAGCAGGTTGCCAGTCTGATGGGTCCGGTCACGGCAGCGTTCGCCCACGGGTTCCGCGCGGTCGAGGCGCTGCTCGACGGCAACCCCGCCCGCTACCTGCGAGAGGCGCGCTGGGCGGTGTCCCGCCACACCGAGGTCGGCGACGTCCGCATGGCGCTCGAACAGAGCATCAGCATCGGCAGCGTGCAGATGGAGCTCGGCGCCCATGCGGAGTCGGAGAGGACTCTGCGCGAGGCGCTGGCGAGCGCCGAGCGGCTGGGCCTCCCCCGCGAGTTGGCCGGGGCGCAGCACAACCTGGGACTGACCCTGGCCCACCTGGGTCAGTTCGACGAGGCGATCCGCTTGGAGCAGCGCGCGCTCGAAGCCTTCCGCGATCGTGACCAGCGGCTGGCCGGCGGAGCAGAGCTCGCGCTTTCCATGATTCACCTCTTGGCCGGCGACGCTTTTCGCGCCGACCGCGCGGCGTCACGGGCGCTCGAGGTGCTGAGGGGCGCGGCCCCGCCCCTGGTCCCCGCGGCGCTCGCCACCCTGGCGCGATGCCGGCTGCTCTTGGGCGACGTGGCCGGAGCGCTGGCGGCGTCGAGCGAGGCCTACCGCTGGCTCGGGGCCGAGGGCAGCGTCGAGTTCGGCGAGCAGTCCATCCGGCGCGCGCACGCCGAGGCGCTGGCCGCCAGCGGACGCGCCGGAGAGGCGCGCGACGTGGTCCGCGACGCAATGGCGGTCCTCGGAAGGGACGCCGCCAAGCTCGAGGACCCCGGGTTGTCTCGAGCCTTCCTCGAGCGGGTGCCCGACAACGTTCGGCTGCGATCGCTGGCTCGAGAGTGGGGCATCCCGGAGCCCGAGCGAGGCTGACGCAAGTTCGGATATCCTCTCGCCCATGACAGCAGAGGACCGCGGCGGAACCCTGAGGCTCGAATCGGGGCGATTCGTCGACGCCACCACGATCGTGGCCCGGGCGAGCGGCGACTCCGAGCCTCAGGTCGTCGACCCGAGCCCCGTGTCGTTCGAGCCGGGCACGCGCTACGCGACCCGGCGGGTGCTCGGTGCCGGCGGCATGGGAGAGGTGCGCTTGTGCGGCGACGCTTGGGTGGGTCGCGAGGTCGCGATGAAGGTGATGCGCGCCGGAGCTGGGTCCGAGCGTGCGGCCCGCGCAAGGTTCCTGCGCGAGGCCAGGGTCCAGGGTCAGCTCGAGCACCCGAGCGTGGTGCCGGTCTACGACCTGGGCCACGACGAGAGCGGGCAAGAGTTCTTCACGATGAAGCGCGTGAAGGGGCAGACGCTGGAAGAGATCCTGACCGCGCTCCGCGCGCGCGACGCCGCCGCCGAGCAGAAGTTCGGTCGCCGCCGACTGCTCTCGGCGATGAGCCAGGTCTGCCTGGCGGTCGCCTATGCCCACAGCCGCGGAGTGATCCACCGCGACCTCAAGCCCGCCAACATCATGCTCGGAGACTTCGGCGAAGTGTACGTCCTCGACTGGGGGATCGCGCGCATCCACGGCGCGGCGGACCTCGACGAGCACGAGCGGGTCGTCCCCGACACCGAGGCGGTGCCAGAGACACAGGTCGGCTCACTGGTCGGCACGCCGGGCTACATGTCTCCCGAGCAGGCTCGCGGCGAGACGCGCGAGCTCACTCCTCGGTCCGACGTCTACGCGCTGGGCGCGATCTTGTTCGAGCTCTTGTCGCTCGAGCCGCTGCATCGCGGAAAGAGCGTCAACGCCCTCTTGGCCTCGACCCTCACCCAGGCGCCGGTGGCGCCCAGCAGCTGGGCCAAAGACCGCGGCATCGCGCCGGAGCTGGACGAGGTCTGCGTACGAGCCACGGCGCTCGACCCCACGGATCGGTTCGAGTCGGCCCGCGCGCTCTCCGAATCGCTGGAGCGCTACCTGGACGGCGAGCGCGACGCCGAGCGCCGCACCGAGCTCGCGACGGAGCACCTGGCGCGAGCTCGCGAGGCGCTCGAGCGATCGGACGACGCCGAGCGCCGCAGCGAGGGCCTGCGCGAGCTCTCCCGGGCGCTGGCGCTGAACCCCGCCGACCCGGCGGCCATCGGCATGGTCTCGAGCTGGGTGCTCTCGGCCACCGACGCGCTCCCGGCAGAGGCCGAAGCCGAGCTCAAGGCGGTAGAGCTGGCCGATCGCAAGTCCGCCGTAGGTAGGGCCGCGGCGGTGTACTTCAGCTGGATCGCGTTCGTGCCGCTGCTCATGCTCACCGGGGTGAAGAGCTGGGCACTGGTCGGGGCGTTCGCCGCCATCACGGCGGTTCTGATCGCGAACACCAGCTGGATGGCGCTCACCGGGAACTCGGGACCGAAGCACATGCGCCGCAACCTGTGGCTCCACTTCACGGCGGTCGGCGCCACCAGCTTCGTGTTCGGACCGTTCATCCTCGCGCCCGGGATGGCGATCGCCAGCGCCGCCGCCTTCGTGGTGGGCATCCGCGCCAACCGACAGACGCGGTGGCTGGTGGCCTCGCTGGGCTTCGCGGCCGTGTTCGTCCCCGCGATCTTGGGATGGGTCGGCCTCTTGCCGACGCCCTACGCGTTCGAGGACGGCGTGATGAAGGTGCTGCCCCAGATGGTGCCCTTCCACCCCGGCGCGGCCCAGGCCCTACTGGTCGCGGTGACGCTGGCGCAGCTGATCACCCCGTCGATCATGGTCGGGCGTTCGCTCGAGGCCTTGACCCGCGCCGAGCGCCAGAACTTCGCCCAGGCCTGGCGCTTGCGCCAGCTGGTGCCGGCAGCACCCACCGCGACCAGCATTCCGCCCGAAGCAAAGTGCGTGTTCTGAGTGTTCAGCCGAGCGCCGCTGCCGCAGCGTCGACGCCGTTCTGGAAGATAGCCAGGCCGTCGCCCTGTGTTCCTGCCGTTCCCAGCGCGCGCCGGCGCGCCCAGTCGGGGTGGTGGAACGGATAGAGAAACGCGTCCGGGTGCGGCATCAGGCCGAACAGCCTGCCCGACGGATCACAGATGCCGGCGATGGCATCGGGAGAGCCGTTGGGGTTTGCGGGCCAGGCCTGGGTCGGCGCGCCGTCGGCGCCGAGGTAGCGCGCCACGATCTGGTGCTGCTCCCGCAGGCGCCCGAGGGTGACCTCCGACGCCAGGAATTTCCCCTCCCCGTGCCGGGCCGGAAGGTCCATCTGCGAGAGCCCTCGCGTCCACAAGCACGGCGACGCCGCGTCGAAACCCAAGCTGACCCAGGCGTCGCGATAACCGGGGCGATCGTTGGGTGCGAGGGTGGCGAGCGGCGTGCGGTAGTCGCCGTCGAGCCCGGGGAGCAGACCCAGGCGCGTCATGGTCTGAAAGCCGTTGCACACGCCCAGCGACAGCCCGCCCCGCTCGATGAACTCGACGAGCTGATCGTACAGCCGATAGCGGATCTTGTTGGCGAAGACGAAGCCGGCTCCCAGGTGATCGCCGAAGGCGAAGCCGCCGATGAAGGCCAGCACCGGATAGTCGCCGAGCCGGCGCCGGGCCGTGCCCTCGAGCAGATCGAGCAGGTGCACGCGCTCGGGGCGCGCACCGCACAGCCGAAACGCGGCTTCGGTCTCGGCCTCGCAGTTCAAGCCGAGGCCGGTGAGCACCAGCACCCTCACCTCACGGCGCAGCCGGTCTTTCTCTGGGGTCGGCAGCGCGTCGAACTGCCGCAGCCGCTCCGCGTGCCGAGTCACGACGCGCCTCCGAGGGTGGCTTGGAACGAGGTCACGAGCGCGTCGACGGCGACGGAGACCAGCGCTGCGCTCCCCCGCCGCAACGTCAGCGTCGGGGCGCTGACCACGCTCCCCAGGCGGTGACACGCCGTGCCCGCCACGCAGGCTTCGAACGAGGCCGTGTCGCGAGCTGCCACCGTGACCACCAGGCGCCCGAGGGACTCGCTGAAGAGCGCCACGTCGGGCTCGAGCCGGGCGAGATCGGCCGCCGCGTTCAGGTCCAGATCGAGGCCGAGCCGCGCGGCCATGGCCATGCGCGAGAGCGCGACCCCGAGGCCGCCCTTGGCGGGCACGGCCACCGACCGGACCCACCCCGCGCGGATCGCGGACTCGAGCGCGCGGTAGCGCGGCAGCGTAGTCGCGAGATCGAGCTCTGGCACCTTGTTGCCGACATAGGGCGCGGGCTGGCCGAGCTCGGCGACGAGCCCGTCGCGCTCGCCGCGCAGGCGGAAGTACTCGCTGCCGCCGGTCTCGTCGCGGGTCTCGCCCAGCAAGTAAACGACGTCGCCCGCCGCCTTCGGCTCGAGGGTGACTGCCCCGTTCACGTCGTCGATGCGACCGATGGCCGACAGCAGCAGAGTGGGCGGCACGCTGATCTTCACCCCACCCATGCGGGAGTCGTTCTTCATCGAGTCCTTGCCCGAGATCAGCGGCGCGCCGTAGGCCACCGCCGCTTCGTACAGCCCCCGGCACGCCCGCACCAGCTGAGCCATCTTGTACTCACCGTCGGGGTTGTCAGGGCCGGCCACCGGATCGGGCCAGCAGAAATTGTCGAGCAGGGCGATGCGATCGAGGCGCGCACCCGCGGCCAGCTGTCGCCGCACCGCCTCGTCGACCACCGCCTGGGCCATCGCGAAGCAGTCGATGTCGGAGTAGAACGGGTTCACCCCCTCCGAGAGCACGTACCCCGAGAGCGAGCCGTGTCGGACCAGGAAGACGCTGGCCTCGGCCGGCACGTCGGAACGGACGCCGACGAACGGCTTGATCACGGTGAGGCCTTTGACCTCGTGGTCGTAGTGGCGCGCCTTGGCTTCGTTCGAGCACAGGTCGAGCCGGCCCACCATCGCGACGAGAGTCTGGCCCAGATCCGCCGGCGGCGGCGTGCGCGGCTCGTCGAAGCGCGGCGGCACCCAGCGCGCGGTGAGATCGAGATCGGGGTCGCCCTCGTGCAAGAACGCCA
Source organism: Myxococcales bacterium (assembly GCA_016191785.1). Taxonomy (GTDB): domain Bacteria; phylum Myxococcota_A; class Polyangia; order Polyangiales; family Polyangiaceae; genus JADJKB01. Next base: position 119,296 of record JACPVJ010000106.1, read on the forward strand.
TCTCGAGCAGGCCCACGGTCTTGCCCCGGTGTGTGACGTGCAGGTACCCGTCGCTGGTGAACGCGCCAATCGCCGTGGCGTCGACCTCTCGCCGTGCGGCCAGCGCGAGCAGTGGCGCCACGTGCTCGGGCGCCACCGCCAAGGTCATCCGCTCTTGAGCCTCACTGAGCAAGATCTCCCAGGGCGCGAGACCGGCGTACTTGAGCGGGGCCTTCTCGAGCTCGAGCCGGGCGCCGCCGGGTTTTTCGGCCATTTCCCCGACGCTGGACGACAGCCCGCCGGCGCCGTTGTCGGTGATGGCGCGGTACAGGCCCAGGTCCCGGGCCTCGACCAGGAAGTCGAACATCCGCTTCTGGGTGATGGGGTCGCCGATCTGCACCGCCTGGATGGGCGCGCTCTCGTCGAGCGCCGCCGACGAGAACGTCGCGCCGTGGATGCCGTCCGCGCCGATCCGCCCGCCCACCATCACGATGGCGTCGCCGGGCAGGGCTGCTTTCTCGTGCGACGGTCTGCCCGCGACCGTCACCGGCAAGACGCCGACGGTGCCGCAGAACACCAGCGGCTTGCCCAAGAAACGGTGGTCGAAGATCTCCCAGCCGCGGCCGTAGGGGATGCCGCTCTGGTTGCCGCCGTCGATCACGCCTTGGTGCACGCCGTCGCGGATGCGACGCGGGTGCAGCAAGCCCTTCGGGAGCGGCCCCGAGTGGAACGGCGAAGCGAAGCAATAGCCCCAGACGTTGCTCGACAGCTCGGCGCCGAGCCCGGTACCGAACGGATCGCGGTTCACTCCCACGATGCCGGTCATCGCGCCGCCGTACGGGTCGAGCGCCGACGGCGAGTTGTGAGTCTCGACCTTGTAGACCAGGTGGTGCTGGTCGTCGTGCTCGACCACGCCAGCGTTGTCGTGAAACACGCTCACCAGCCAGCTCTTGCCCTCTCGAGCGACCACCGCGCGCTCCACGGCCTCCGTCGTCCCCCGCACGTAGGCCTTGAACACCGAGTCGATGACCTCGGGCTCCCCGTCACCCTCGCGGTAGCGCACGGTGGCGTTGAAGATCTTGTGCTTGCAGTGCTCGCTCCAGGTCTGGGCCAAGCACTCGAGCTCGACGTCCGTGGGCTCGCTGCCGAGCCCCGCCGCCCGCCGTAGCTCACCCGCGGCCTGGGCGCGGAAGTGATCGCGGATCGCCTTCATTTCGCCAAGGGTCAGCGCCAAGAGCTTCTGCTTGCTGAGCCGCTCGAGCTCGGCATCGCTCCCCGAAAGATCGACTCGTGCCACGGCGGGGGTGTCGTGACCTGGCACCACCGGCACCGAGAGATCCGGCGGCTGGGCCCGCCACTCCTCGAAGGACTGCAGGTGGGTGGTCTGGATGACGGGGTTCGCCAGAAGCTCGAGCGCCACCCGCTCGGCCTGGGCTCGGTCCACCCCGTCGAGCAGGTAGAGCGTCGAGGTGTAGACCGCCCCGGTGGCCCCGAGCTTGCGCCCCAAGGTGTCTTCGACCGCGACCTTGGCGCTCTTGCCCACCGGATCGGTGACGCCAGGCTTGAAGCCGACGCCGATCGCGAAGTCGAAGCGCTCGCCCTCGAGCTTGCCCAGCGCGCTCACCTGCAAGACCGGATCGGTCAACTCGGCGCGGAGCTTCTCGGCCTCGCGCGGGTCGAGGCCGCCGGTGATCCGGTAGACGTCGCGGGTGCGTACGCGGCGAACGCCGATCCCGAGGAAGCTCTGGATGGTCCGCTCTACGCCGGCGCCGCGCGCGTCGGGCAGCTCGGGACGAACGGCGACTTCGATGCGAACGGCAGAGGTAGGGCTCATCGGTTGCGGGGCGCGGAGCCTAGCACTACTCGGGATCGGGACCCGGCGGGAAAGCCCGGGGGCTCGGCCCTCAGCGCCCGGCGTTTGCCGCTCGAAGCCGGCGCCCCAGCCAGAGCGCTGCGGCCAGCCCCGCCAGCCACCCTACCGGACCGTCGGGACGCCGGCTCGGCGTGCGACAGCTGCATCCGGAGTCGTCGGTCGTCGTGCCCGAATCGTGCGTGCCGCCGGCTGTGCCGGAGTCCGCCGCGGCGCCTCCGCTGCCGCCGGCCTGACCCGCCGTGCCGCCGCCACCCGCCGCGCCCGCA
>JACPVJ010000114.1 GCA_016191785.1 Myxococcales bacterium
CGAGGCGGGGGCACCCCGCTCGAACGCCGCTCTCGAATTTGTGCTTCCCCCCCAGCCCCACCCGCCAGAGCGCCTAACTGATCGATGACGCGTCGCTTTTCACCACCGGGCCGGCCCGACTACCAATCGGGAGTGCAGTCCAGCTCTGCGTCTCCCCGCCTGGCGAGGATCTGCACTACTCTCGGCGAATCGAGTGGGAACCCCGAACGACGAGCCGGTGCCCAGCGCTTCCGAGCGGATTCCGTCCCCGCTGCAAGCGTTCTTGATCTGGCTGACGGCTGCGGTCGGGATCGTCGGCGCCGGGCTCGCGGTCGCGTCCGCGGCTGCTGCCAGCGTGGTCGCGCGCGGGCAAGACCCGGTGGCCGTGCTCGGCGATCCGAAGACGTCGCCGCTCACCAACAGCACTGCCTGGATCGCCGGCGGCACCTTCGTCAACGAGCTCGCCGTGCTGATCACCGTCGCCGTGTGGCTGTGGCTCTTGAAGACCCCCGTGCGCCTCGCGTTGCCCCTCGGGCGGCCCACGCTGCTCGGTGCCGTCGGGGCGGTGCTGCTGGTGTTCGGGGTCGCACCCGTCGCCGAAGTCATGGGCGAGCTCGTGCACCGAATCACCGGACACGAGTACACCGCATCACGCATCGTGGTGAACGCCGCCCGCAACGCCTCTGGAGCGGGTGTGGTCGGACTGGTGTTGGCCCTGGGCCTGATGCCCGCGCTGGCGGAAGAATCGCTGTTCCGCGGCCTCGTCACCCTTCCGTTCGAGCGCCGCTTCGTCTGGGGGCTGGTCGTGCCGTCGGTGCTGTTCGGGTTGTTTCACCTCGAGCCCACTCAGATCGCGGGCACCATGGTCCTGGGCGTGGCGTTCGCCGCCGGGCGCTTGTGCACCGGCACGCTGGTGACCTCGATGATCGCCCACGGCGTCTACAACACGACGGTCGTCCTCACCGTGCGGTACTCGAACGCGCTGGTCGAGCGCGAGCTCGACGGGGTGCCGGTGATGATCGGCTTGGGAGTGGCGCTGGTGGGCGGCGCGTTGCTCTGGCGCGAGCGGCGCATGCTCTTGGCACGCGCAGGGGGCGGGCGTGCCGCCATGCCTTCCTGGTGGCTCTGAGCTCCGGTCAGCCGGCGTCGATGCGCACCGGAACCGGCTCTGCCGCCGGCGCCCGGGGCCGGAGCAGCGAGACCACCACGCCGCCGGCCACCAGGGACGCGATCACCGCCAGTGACACCGCCGTCGGGATGGGGGCGACGCTCGCCAAGAGCAGCTTGATGCCGACGAAGGTCAGGATGATGGCCAGCGCGGGCTTCAGGTAGTGGAACTTGTGCACGACCCCGGCGAGCAAGAAGTACATCGAGCGCAGCCCGAGGATCGCGAAGATGTTCGAGGTGAAGACGATGAACGGATCGCGCGTCACCGCGAAGATGGCGGGCACCGAGTCCACCGCGAAGATCACGTCGGTGACCTCGACCAGCACCAGCACCGCCAGGAGCGGCGTCGCCAGCCACTTGCCGCCCTCGCGGACCAGGAACTTGCTGCCGCGGAGGTCCTGCGTCGAGGGCACCAACCGCCGGAAGGTGCGGTAGACCCAGCCGTCGGCGGGGTTCTGTTCGGCCTCGGTCTTGGCGAAGAACAGCTTCGCTCCGGTCAGCACCAAGAGGCCACCGAAGACGTACATCACGAAGTGGAACCGCTCCAGCAAGGCCGAGCCGGCCCAGATGAAGAGCGCACGCATCACGAGCGCGCCCAGGATGCCCCAGAACAGCACGCGGTGCTGGTAGGCGGGCGGGATGGCGAACGCCGCGAAGATGACGACGAAGACGAAGATGTTGTCGACCGACAGCGCCTTCTCGATCAGGTAGCCGGTGGTGAACTCGAGCGCCTTTCCGCTCCCGAACAGCGAGTAGAGCCCGAAGGCGAACACGCCCGACATGCCTACCCAGACGGCGCTCCAGATCCCGGCCTCGCGCATCGACACTTCGTGCGGCCGGCGGTGGAACACCCCCAGGTCCAGCGCGAGCATCACCAGTACGAAAGCCACGAAGCCGAGCCACATCAGGGGGCTGCCGATCGAGTGCTGCATGGACTTCCTTGTGGGGCGGCGGCGGGCCCGCTGCCAATAGATAGATCGGGCGCCGCACATAGGTTTTTGCGATAATCAGCTCCAGCCCATGGAATGGCTCAACTATCACCACCTCTACTACTTCTGGGTCGCCGCCAAAGAAGGGGGGGTGAGCCGCGCCGCGGAGAAGCTGCGCCTCGCGCAGCCCACCCTCAGCGCCCAGATTCGGGCATTGGGCCAGAGCCTGGGCGGTGAGCTCTTCGCGCGGCGGGGGCGCGGGCTGGTGCTCACCGAGCTCGGCACGCTCGTGTACCAGCACGCCGATGAGATCTTCGGCATCGGCCAGGAGCTGCTCGACGCCGTGAAGGGCCGCTCCGGCGGGCGCATCGAGCGTCTGGTCGTGGGCATTGCCGACGTGCTGCCCAAGCTCGTCGTCTACCGCATGCTCGAGCCCGCCTTCCACCTGGACCCGCCGGTACGCTTGGTGTGTCGCGAGGGGCCGGTCGATCGGCTCGTGGCGGCGCTCGGCGCCCACGAGCTCGACCTGGTGCTCTCCGACTGTCCACTCTCACCCAGCTCGGGCACGCGTGCTTTCAATCATCTGCTCGGCGAGAGCGGCACGACGATCTTCGCTGCGCCCAAGCTGGCGGCCAAGCTCGGACGCGGCTTCCCGAAGAGCTTGGATGGCGCACCGTTCGTCATCCCGGGACGACAAAGCGTGCTGCGCCGGGAGCTGGACGGTTGGCTCGACTCCCACCAGGTCCGGCCCCAGGTCGTCGCCGAGGTGGACGACAGTGCCCTGGCCAAGGTGCTGGGCCAGGCGGGGGTGGGCGCCTTCGTCGGGCCGAGCGCGATGGAAGCGGACATCTGCGAGCAATACGCGGTGAAGGTCCTCGGGCGCGTCCCTGCGCTGAAGGAGCGCTACTTCGCCATCAGTCTCGAGCGCCGCATCCGCCATCCGGGCGTGCTCGCCATTTCCTCGGCGGCCCGCGAGCTTCTCTCCGCCTGAAGTCGCGCTGCCCCCTCCGCGACGCGGGCGGCGCCGATCTCCACCGCGGCAGGGCCCAGGGCCCGGCCGACGGCTAAGCGCGCGCAGGCCCCGAAACCGGGGGCCGGTCGCGTACGTAGACAGAATCTAGACACTAGCCCTTGACATCCTGGGAATGTTCTCCAATAATCTAGACAGAATTCAGACATGACGACCCGAAACTTCGACATCGCCGTCCTGGGAGGCGGCCTCCAAGGTGGCCTGACGGCCCTGGCCGTCCTCGGGCGCCACCCCGGCGCCCGGGTGGCGCTGGTCGAAGCGGGGCCCCGCCCCGGTGGGAACCACACCTGGTGCTTTCATGCCGGCGACCTCGGGGACGACGGAATGGCGCTGGTGGCGCCGCTCGTGGCGGAGCGCTGGGATCGCTACGACGTCTGTTTCCCGAATCGCGCTCGCACGCTCGGGACGGCGTATGCCGCGATCACCAGCGACCGCTTCGCCGACGCGGTCGAGTCGCGCTTCGCTGCGAGCCCGGGCTCGGCGCTCTTGACCCGAACGCAGGCGGTGGGCCTCGACGCCGGGAGCATCGAGCTCGAGGGCGGGCGACGCATCCATGCCGACCTGGTGGTGGACGCGAGGGGACCGGAGCGCTTCGAGTCCGGCGAGCGGCTGGCGTACCAGAAGTTCCTGGGTCTCGAGCTCGAGCTCCGCGCTCCCCACGGGCTGACCCACCCGGTGCTGATGGACGCGCGCGTGCCCCAGACCGACGGCTTCCGCTTCTTCTACCTGCTGCCGTTCGGCGAGCGCCGCGTGCTGATCGAGGACACCTACTACTCGGACAGCCCGCGGCTCGACGTGGCAGGGCTACGCCGCGAGGTCTTCGCCCATGCGGCGGCTCGCGGTTTTCAGCCCGAGCGCGTCGTGCGCGAAGAGACCGGCGTGCTCCCGATCCCCGCGCGCTCGATGGGCGAACCGCGCTCGGAGCTGCCACTGCCTGCCGGCTACCGCGGCGGCTGGTTCCACCCCACCACTGGCTACTCGCTCCCGCCCGCGGTGCGGGTCGCGCTGCACCTCGGCCGCACGCTGGGTCAGAGCCCGTTCGGGCCAGAGTGGGCGCGGCTCTGCAGCGAGCACGCGCGGCAGCAGCGCTTCTTCGCCTTCTTGAACCGGGTGCTCTTCGGGGCCTTTCGCCCGGAAGATCGCTGGCACGTGCTCGAGCGCTTCTACGGTCTGCCCGAGGCGACCGTCGCTCGCTTCTACGCCATGAGCACCACCGCGACGGATCGCGCCCGCATTCTCTGCGGCCGGCCTCCGCGCGGTCTGTCCGTACGCCTCGCCCTGGAAAACGGAGTCACAGCATGACGAACACAGCCCTCGCCTTCGACCAGAACCCCCCCGTCCTCGAGGCGCTCGCCGAGCAGTTCTCCGACGCCGAGCTCGAGCGGTTGCTCGGTCTCCCGTCCGAAACGGTGCCCTGGGCCGTGTGGGACCAGTCGCTCTACGGTCCTCTGGCGGACTTCCTGTCGCGCCCGGGCAAAGAGTTCCGCGCACGGCTGGTGGACCTGGCCTGGGAGATGGCGGGGAAGCGCGGCGCCCCACCGCCCGAGCTTCGGCTGGTGGTCGAGGTGCTCCACGCCGGCTCGCTGATCGTGGACGACATCGAGGACGACTCGACCTACCGCCGCGGAGAGCTGGCACTGCACAAGAAGTGGGGCCTGCCTCGCGCGCTGAACGCCGGCTCTTGGCTCTACTTCTGGCCCGACGTGCTGATCGAGCGCATGCAGCTGGCGCCGCCCGTCGAGCTCGGGGTGCGGCGGCTCTTGGACCGCACGCTCCTGCGCGCGCACCACGGCCAGGCCCTCGATCTCTCGACGCGGGTCTTCGATCTGGCCCAGCGCGACGTGCCCAGCGTGGTGAGCGTGACGACGCGTCTCAAGACGGGAGCGCTGATGCAGCTCGCCGTCGAGCTCGGCGCGGTCTCCGCCGGCGCGCCCCGCCCGCTGGTCGCGGCGCTCGGCAGCTTCGGCCAGCGGCTGGGCACGGCCCTGCAGATGCTCGACGACCTCGGCGGCATCGTCAGCGAGAAGCGTTGCCACAAGGGTCACGAGGACCTCTTGGGTGGGCGCCCCACCTGGCCCTTCGCCTGGGTCGCGCGGCAGCTCGACCCGATGCACTACGGCAAGCTCGTGATCCTGGCGCGGCAAGTGCACCGCCGGGACGCCCACCCGGAGGAGCTCGCCGAGCAGCTCCGGGAGCTGATCGCGAAGAGCGGCCGTGACGAGGTGTCGCGCCACATGGAGCAGACCTTCGCGGACCTCGAGGCGGTGGTCGGCCACGTGCCGGCGTTGGCAGATGTGAAGGCAGAGATCGATCTCATCGGGAGGAGCTATGGCTGAGCGAATTTCGGGAACCCACGCGCGGGCGCGCCGCGCCGCGGTGGTGGGCAGTGGTTTCGGTGGGCTCGCGGCGGCCATCCGCCTGCAAGCGGCGGGGGTCCAGAGCGTGCTCTTCGAGGCCCGGGACAAGCCCGGTGGGCGCGCCTACGTCTACCAGCAAGACGGCTTCACCTTCGACGCAGGGCCCACGGTGATCACCGCGCCGCAGTGCATCGAGGAGCTGTTCCAGCTCACCGGGCGGAACATGAACGACTACGTCGAGATGCTGCCGGTCAAGCCCTTCTACCGGCTGATCTGGGACGACGGCGACGCCTTCGACTACGTCGGCGACTCGGACGCGATGCTGGAGCAGATCCGCGCCCGCAATCCCGACGACGCCGCCGGCTACTTGCGCTTCGTGGACTACACCAAGAAGGTCTTCGCCAAGGGGTACGAGGAGCTGGCGGCGACGCCGTTCTTGCGCTTCTTCGACATGCTCAAGGTGGCGCCCGATCTGGCCATGTTGCGCGCCGATCGGAGCGTCTACTCCACCGTGGCGCGCTTCGTCGAGAACGAGCACGTCCGGCAGGCGCTCAGCTTCCACTCGCTCTTGGTCGGTGGCAACCCCTTCGAGACCAGCTCGATCTACACCTTGATCCACTACCTGGAGCGCAAGTGGGGCGTGTTCTTCCCTCGCGGCGGCACCGGTGCGCTGGTCCAGGCGCTGGTGAAGCTGTACCAGGAGCTGGGCGGCGAGATCCGCCTGAGCACCCCGGTGCGCAAGATCGATCTCGTCGAGGAAGCCGGCCGCACCGTGCACCTGGTAACCAGCGATCGCGGGCAGGAGCGCTTCGACCTGGTGGTGTCGAACGCCGACCTCCACCACACCTACGCCAAGCTCTACTCCGGCGACGCGCGGGCGGAACGCACGCGACAGAAGCTGGAGAAGGCGGACTGGTCCATGAGCCTCTTCGTGCTCTACTTCGGCACCGACCGGAGCTACGACATCGCGCACCACAGCGTGGTGTTCGGACCGCGCTACGAGGGCTTGCTCCGGGACATCTTCTCGGGGAACGCTCTGCCGGACGACTTCAGCCTGTATCTTCACGCGCCGACGGTGACCGATCCGTCCCTGGCGCCGCCGGGCTCGGGCGCGTACTACGTGCTGTCGCCGGTGCCGCACCTTGGCAACGCCCCCATCGACTGGGAGAAAGAGGCTCCGGCCTACGCCGACAAGATCCTGGGGTCGCTCGAGCGGCTGATGCCGGATCTGCGCCAGCACGTGGTCACGCGACGCTGGTTCACGCCCCAAGACTTCCAGAGCGAGCTCTCGGCATTCCACGGCTCGGCCTTCTCGGTCGCGCCCAAGCTGACCCAGAGCGCGTGGTTCCGCCCCCACAACCGCGACCCGAAGATCCCCGGTCTTTACATCGTGGGCGCCGGCACGCACCCGGGCGCCGGCCTGCCCGGGGTGATCAACTCGGCCAAGGCCACCCTCGCCGTCATCCTGGAAGATCTCGCCAAGGAGCAGGCAGCGTGAAGAGCGACGCGCTCGCGGTGCTCGAGCACCACAGCAAGAGCTTCGCGCTCGCCGCGCACCTCTTGCCGGCCGAGCGCCGGCAAGACGCCGCCGTGCTCTACGCCTGGTGCCGGTACGCCGACGATCTGATCGACCTGTCGGGGTCCGACCAGGCGCCGGCGCTGGCTCGGCGCCTCGAGCGTGAGCTCGACTCGGTGTACGCCGGGGACGCCCAGGCGACCCCGCTGCTCGCGGCCTTCCAGCACGTGGTGCAGGCTCGGCGGATCCCCCGCGAGTACCCGGACGAGCTCTTGCGCGGGATGCGCATGGACGCCGAGGGCTTCCGCTACCAGAGTGTGGACGACCTCTTGCTCTACTGCCACCGCGTGGCCGGCGTGGTCGGGCTGATGATGTGCCACGTGCTCGGTGTGTCGGATCCACGGGCGCTGCGCCACGCCGCTCACCTGGGCATGGGCATGCAGCTCACCAACATCGTGCGCGACGTGCGCGAGGACTGGGAGCGCGGCCGGGTCTACTTGCCAATCGAGGTCCTGGCCCACTCCAGCGCGCCCCGCGCGGCGGAGCGACTCCTCGGACTGGCCGCCCGCTTCTACCAATCCGGTGCCCGAGGCCTGGCCGCGCTGGACGCACGGAGCGCGTTCGCGGTGCGCACGGCCGGGCTGGTATATGCCGCCATCGGCCGCGAGGTGGCGCGGCGCCGTTACGACGTGATGAGCGGGCGCGCCGTCGTCCCCCGCTGGAAGAAGTGGTTGCTCTGCGCCCGCGCCGCGCTCGCCAGCCTGGTGGAGCTGCCCCGTCGCCTGTTCACCCCGCGCGAGTCGCTTCGCGCGCTGCCCCTTGCGAGGTATCCCGATGACGTCCTTCCCGTCTGAAGTCGCGACCTACGTCGGTCGCATCCGCCAGTTCGAGCGCGTGGATTGGAGCGTATACGTCGGCTGGGTCGGTCTGATGCTCGGTCTGGTCTTCTCTACCGGCGGCTTCCTCTTGATCGGTCACCAGCACGGCGTGCGCTACCCCGCCGAGGCGTGGATGGTGCCGATCGGCGCGGCAGTCTTCGCCCTCTCGATCAGCGTCGACACCATCGGCCACCGCACCGTCTACCGCGAAGAGATCAGCCGCGCCGAGGGGTTGGTCCACGGCATCACCATCTTCTGCGGCATCGGCAGCTCGGTACTCTTGGCCGGTGCCTACCACGCGCCGGGCGCCCTGTGGATCCCCGCCATGGTGCTGACGGTGCTGTCGTTCTTCTACAGCATCGTCGACGAAGTCTTCCACTGGCGGCGCTACGTGGGCCGGCACGCCGATCGGGTGGAGATGTGGAGCCACGTTGGCATCCTGGTCGGCCACGGCATCATGATGATGGGCTGGTGGAGCTGGTTCTTCGCGGGCTATCCTGGCGTCGCGGAGACTCTCCAGGCGATCCGAGGCTGACCATGGCGAACGACGACGAGACACCCCGACATCGGATCGGCGCGGTGGCGCGCCTGACCGGGATCTCGACCCACGCGTTGCGCGTCTGGGAGCGCCGTTACGGTACGCTCAAGCCCCGGCGCTCGGACGGGGGCGACCGGCTGTACACCGACGGTGACGTGCAACGGCTGCGGATGATCAAGCGGCTCTTGGGGCTGGGGCACGGCATCGGAGACGTGGCCAGGCTACCCGCCCAAGAGCTCGAGAAGCTGCTCGCGTTGCACGACGAGACTCCGTCGGAGCCTCAGCCGGCCCTCGATCTGGTCGAGCGCTATCTCGGGCAGGTCGAGCGCATGGAGCTTGGTGCGGCGGAGCAGACCCTGGCGGGGGCCGCGCTGGCGCTGCCGCGGCGCGATCTGATCGATCAGGTGCTGGCGCCGCTGTTGTGGAAGATCGGAACGCGCTGGGAAGCGGGCAGCCTGCACGTCGCCCACGAGCACGCCGCCAGCGCCATGGTGCGAAGCCACCTCGGCGCGATGCTGCGGCTGTTCGCCCCCGACCAGGGCGCCCCGGTGTCGGTGGCGACCACGCCGACCGGCGAGCTGCACGAGCTTGGCGCGCTGATGGCGGCGGTGACCGCCGCGATGAGCGGTTGGCGCAGTCTCTACCTGGGCCCGAACCTCCCGGTGCCCGAGGTCGTCCGGGCCGCGAAGACCAGCTCCGCCGACGCGGTGTTGCTCTCGTGCGTGAGCCTCGACGCGCCCGCCGCGGCGTCGTTCGTCGTCGAGCTCGACGCGTCGCTGCCGGCGCACACCGCCGTGGTCGTCGGCGGGCACGCGGCCCAGAGCCTCTCGAGCCCGCCACGGGGGGTGGTGCGCGTCGCCGATCTGGCAGAGCTCGAGAGCTGGCTCGCAGGCCGGGTCTCACCCACCACGGGTCGGCGCGCCGCTCGCTCCCGCTGAGCCGGGCCGCCTCGTGACGTTCAGCCCCCGAGCCACGGCGCGAAGTCGAGGGCGAGTGAGCGCTTCACCAGCCAGACCAGCGCCAGCACGGCGATCATGCTCGACGCCGGCCAGAGCAGCCGCCGTTCGTACCACGCGCGGCGCGCCGAGAGCGCCAGCGGAACGAAGAGCAGCGCGACCACCGCCAGCTGCCCCAGCTCGATGCCCAGGTTGAAGCTGAGCAGCGCCCACACCGTGCCGCGGGGCGGCAGCGAAGTGTCCGCCAGCACGCTGGCGAAGCCGAAGCCGTGCACCAGGCCGAAGGCCAGCGCGGTCAGGGCGCGCCAGCGGATCTCGCGACGGGCGACGTTCTCGACCGCCACCGCCACGATCGAGAGCGCGATGATGCTCTCGGTCACTCGTGGCTCGACCTGCACCCAGCCCAGCCCGGCGGCGATCAACGTGACCGAGTGGCCGAGGGTGAAGCCGGTGACGATCAGCGCGACCTCTCGCAGGCCGCGACGCAGCGTGTGCTGGCGGCTGGCCCGCGCGGCCGCCAGGAGCAGCGCCACCACGAAGAGCAGGTGGTCGATGCCCGACAGCACGTGGTGCACGCCCAGCGTCGCGAAGCCCGTCAGCACCTGACCCAGCGTCGGTGGCGAGCCGACCTCGCGCTCTTCCGAGCCGGCGCGGAACACCCAGGCCGCACCGTCGATGGCGCACACGCTCTCGCTCCTGGGGTCCAGGTCGAGCCGCCAGACGTTCCGAACCGTCACCTTGCCGGCGGGGCAGGTGAAATGGAGCGGCAAGCGGGCGGCGCGCTGCCCTTCGGTGGTGACCAGCTCGAGGGAGCCCGCGGAGGCAGTGCAGTCGCCGCCCGTCGAGCGCGCCGACACCGCTCGGCGCAGCGCGTGGGCCAGCGGCTCGCGCGCGGCCCCCACCTCGGCGTCGGTGGCCGTCGGCAGCGGAGCCAGCACCGGCTGCAGGTGCTCGAAGCTGGTCTCCACCGTCACGTCGACCCCGCCGGGCACGGTCGTCACCGTGCAGTAGCTCCGGCCCAGCTGGTGTGCCTGCGCCGGGGTCGCGAGCGCCATCACCGCGAGCGCGAGCGCGACGGCGCAGCGCCGGATCACTTGCCCGCGGCGTTGATGCACTTCGAGTACGCCGTGAACTGGCTGCCGCAGCCCTGCGCTGCGGCGTAGCCGAGGAAGCAGCTGAAGCTTGCGGCGTTGGCGCAGGTCAAGAAGGTGCTCCACTCGTCGTCACACCCGGTGCCCGTCGCGCCGGCCCACTTGCAGTTCGAGTTGCACTCGGCCTCGGTGCCGTTGTTCGGGCAGCCCGCGGCGACCACCTTCTTGCAGTAGCTCGCACAGGGCGTGACCATCGCCGGGTTCGGGTTCTCGGTCGTGGCGCAGTCGATGGCCTTCAGCCAGTCCAGCCCGCAGCCGGGGGCGTAGGGGTGGTCTAGCGCGTTGCACTTGATCCCGCTCTTCTTGGCGCAAACGAAGTACGCGTTCGCCGACGGGTCGCACTTCGACGACGAGGTGAGCGCCTTGCACGTGAGCAGGCAGCTCGACAGCGTCGGGCCGCTCTTGCACGCCGCGCCGACGATCGCGGTGCACAGCGGCTGACACTCGTCGGTCGTGGTCCCGCCGTCGCCGCCGCCAGTGCCCGAGCCGCCAGTGCCCGAGCCACCGGTGCCCGAGCCGCCGGTGCCCGATCCCCCGGTGCCCGAACCGCCAGTTCCGGCCGCGCCACCGCTGCGCGCGGCCGCTCCGCCGCTGCCCGCTGCCCCCGCCGAGCCCCCGGTGCCGGTGCCGCCCGTCGAGCCGCCCCCGGCGCCGCCGCTGCCGTCGGTGCTCTCGCTCTTGCCACATGCGCCCAGGAGCGCGACCAGCGTGATCGAGACCAGAACCCTCATCCTCGTGCCTCCCGAGCCACCAAGCTACCACGGTGCTAGAGATTTGCCCGTGGAGCGTCGCGCGTTCTTCGGGCTCTGTGGCGCCGCCGGGGGGGCGCTGGCGTTTCCAGCGCGCGCCGCCACGCCGAAGTCATCGGACTTCGTGCAGCACGACCTGATCCTCGACGCCGACAAACGCATCGCCCGTCGAGCGTTGGTGCTCGCGCCGACCCACGTTCCCCCAGGAACGAAGCTGCCCGTGCTCGTGCTCTTGCACGGGCTGGGCGAGACCGGCAACGAGCTCCTCGGTATCCACGCGTGGGGCGAGCGCTATGGAGCGGTGCGGGCGTACGAGCGCTTGAGGCGCGCGCCCGTGCAGAAGCTCTACCCGAAGCACCCGTGGTTTTCCGACGCCCACCTCGAGAAGGTCAACGCGGCCCTCGAGCAGCGCTCGTTCGGCGGGCTCGTGCTGGTCTGCCCGGTGACGCCGAATCCGCACAAGGTCGGCCCGGCCGCGAAGACCCTCGACCGCTACGCCGACTTCATCGAGAGCACCCTCTTGCCGGCCGTGCACGCGAAGGTGCCGTGTCTCACGGGGCCCGCCCACACCGGGCTCGACGGCTGCTCCCTCGGCGGGTACGTGGGCGTCGAGGTGTTCTTGCGCAAGCCGAAGCTGTTCGGCACCTTCGGCGGCGTGCAGGCGGCGTTCAACGTGCCTTCGGCCCTGCGCTATGCCGAGCGCATCGCCGCCGTGGTCGAGGCCCACGGCGCGCGCTCCGTTCGCGTGGGCACCTCGAGCGAAGACCCCTTCCGTAAGGCCAACGAGGCGTTCGCCAAACAGCTCGGGAAGCGTGGCGTCGACCACGAGCTGTCGGTGCCGCCCGGGCCGCACAACCAGCCCTGGCTGCGCGAGGTGGGCACGCTCGACATGCTGCTGTGGCACGAGCGTCGGCTCGCGAAGAACTGACTCGCAGCCCGATGGCTCTCCTGGCGTGGTATCCTGAGCGCCAATGCGCACCGCGCAACTTTCGCTCGCCGCCGTCTTCGTCATGGGCTGCGGTCTCGAACCGTCCGGCGCGTTTGTCGCCACCGGCGGTCAGTCAGCGGGTGGCGCGGGCGGCCTCGGCGGCGCGACGACCGGGGGCGCCGGCGGGACGAGCGGCAGTGGCGGTTCCGGTGGTGCAGGTGGCGTGGCCGGCAGCGGAGGCGGGGCGGGTGCCGGGGGTGCGGCCGGCTCCGGTGGAAGCAGCGGCAGCGGCGGCTCGGGCGGTCTCGGTGGCTCCGGTGGCGTTGGCGGCGGGCCCACCTTCGATCCTCCCTGGTGGAACACGGCGCACAAGACTCGGCTGCGCATCGACGTGAAGAACGTGGCGAGCGCGGAGCTCGCCAAGGGCTTCCAGATCGGGCTCGCGGTCACCCCCTCCAGCGTCGACGGCGCCGCCGCGCCTTGGGCCGGCTGGCGCGTCGTGCGGTGGAGCGGCGGGACCTGGGCCGACCTGCCGCGTGTGATCGATGACGTCGGCGGAAAGCCGTGGATCTGGTTCCGCGCGGAAGCGCCCATCGCCGCCAGCGCGACCGACACCAGCTACTGGCTCTATGCGCAGAACCCCGCCGCCGCGGCGCCGGCCTTCGCGAGCAGCGTGTTCGAGTACCACACCTTCTTCACCGCCTGGGATCCGGCAAGCTGGGAGCTCGAGGGCGGCGTCACGCTCGACGGGACGTACGTGGTGGTGGACGGTGCCGGCTCGGGCGGCAGCATTCGCCACAAAGCCAAGCAGTCGGCGCCAGGGTTCGCGACGGACTTCGAGATGACGGTGGCTTCACCCCTGGCGGGCGCGAGCCAGTGGTTCTGCGGCGGGTTTCAGCGCCAGACCGACTTCGTCAACACCACGCCGTGGGCGCTCTGGATCAGCCGGGCGCCCTCGGTGATCGACGTCGAGAACTACACCGGCGGCCTGAGCTGGAAGGGGGGCAACGTGCCGGTGGCGCAGGGCCAGCCCCACGTGTACGGCGTCGAACGCTTCGCCAAGAAGGTGGCGTTCCGCTACGACCACGGGCCGAAAGACGCCTCGACCTTCGGCAGTGACTACCTGACGCCGCTGCAGATGCGCTTCAGCGCGTACAACGGCTCCAAGATCAAGGTACGCTGGGCGCGCATCCGCCAAGCGAGCGACCCGCCTCCGGCTTCGGCGCTCACGACCGCGGAGCAGCACCCCTGAACTGACACCGTGTCCTCTAGCCCGCTGATCGGACGCTTCGAATGGCTGACGCGCGAGCGCGCCGAGCACCTGGCCATCGTCGACGACCGCGAGAGCGTCAGCTTCGAGCTGCTCGGCCAGCGCGTCCGGCGCGTGGCCGCCGAGCTTCGCGCCCGGGGGCTCAGCGGTCGGCGGGTCGCCCTGCTGGTCACGCAGGGGTCGCGTTGGGTCGAGGCCTTTCTCGGCATCATCGCCGCCGACGCGATCGCGGTGCCTCTCTCGCATCTGCATCCCGAGGCGGAGCAGGCCTGGTTCGTCCAGACCAGTCGGGCTGCCACGGTCGTGGCCTCTGCCGAGACGCGGGAGCGGGTGGCCGGCTTCGCCGGCGGCTTGCCGGTGGTGCTGGTGGAAGCGCTCCGCGAGAGCTCGATCGGCCCGGCGGACATCGACACCGGCGCCCGCGACGTGGCGGTCATCCTGTACACCAGCGGCACGACCGGGAAGCCCAAGGGAGCGCTGATCTCCCAGGGTAACCTCGAGGCGACGGCGCGGCTCTTGGGCCGTGCCTGGCAGTGGTCGGCGGACGACGTGCTCTTGCACTGCCTGCCGCTGCACCACCTGCACGGGCTCGGCATCGCGCTCTTGACCGCGCTCTACGCGGGCAGCACCACGCGCATGCTCGAGAAGTTCGACGGACCGCGAATGTGGGAAGAAATGGCGCGGGCGACCGTGGTGATGGGCGTGCCCACCATGCACAAGAAGCTGCTCGACGCGTTCGACGCGGCGGGCCCGGAGACCCAAGGGCGCTGGGCGGCTCACGCCGCTCGGCTTCGCCTGGTGACCAGCGGCTCGGCGGCGCTGCCCACCACCGTGGGCGAGCGCCTGCGCGCGCTCACCGGTCGCTATCCGCTCGAGCGGTTCGGCATGACCGAGATCGGCGTCGGTGCCACCAACCCGCTCGACGGCGATCGCGTGCCCGGCAGCTGCGGCCCGTCACTGGCCGGCATGCAGCTTCGCATCGTCAAAGAAGACGGCACTGACGCGGCGCCCGGCGAGTCGGGCGAAATCTGGATCCGCGGCCCGAGCGTGTTCCTGGGCTACGACGAGAACCCCGCGGCCACGCGAGAGGCGTTCTCCGAAGGGTGGTTCAAGAGCGGCGACACCGCGGTGTTTCTGGAAGGCGACTACGTCAAGATCATGGGGCGCACCTCGGTCGACATCTTGAAGAGCGGCGGCTACAAGCTCTCGGCGCTCGAGATCGAAGAGGTCTTGCGCGAGCACGAAGCGGTCGCCGACGTCGCGGTGGTCGGCTTGCCCGACGAGACCTGGGGCGAGGTCGCGGTGGCGGCGGTCATCGCCCGACCCGGGCGCCGAAGCGAGGTCGAGGGCGAGGCGCTGCGCGAGTGGGCGAAAGCGCGGATCGCGTCGTACAAGGTCCCGAAGCGGGTGGTGGTGCTCGACGACTTTCCCCGGAACCCCGTGGGGAAAGTGGTCAAGCCCGAGCTCGCGAAGGTGCTGAGCCAAGGCGCGTGATCGGCGTCCCCGCCCCCGCCTTTTGTTGCTAGTCTCCGCGCCCCATCCCGGAGGCTTCCATGGGCGTTTTCAACCTGCTTTCGCAGTACGGCTACGGCCGACTCCACCTGTCGCGCGACGCCGCCACCGGCCTCAGCGCGATCGTCGCCATCCACGACACGCGGCTCGGCCCCGCGCTCGGCGGCTGTCGCTTCATTCACTATGCCGGCGAAGACGAAGCCATCGTCGACGCGCTGCGCCTGGCGCGTGGCATGACCTACAAGGCGGCCATCACCGGCCTGCCCCTCGGCGGTGGCAAGAGCGTGATCATCCGTCCGACCGTCGACTTCAATCGCGGGGCGCTGTTCCGCGCGTTCGGCAAATTCGTCGGTGAGCTCGGCGGGCAGTACATCACCGCGGAGGACAGCGGCACCAGCCTCGAAGACATGGAGGTGATCCGCACCGCGACCAAGTGGGTCACGGGCGTCGCGCCCGAGAACGGCGGCTCGGGGGACCCCAGCCCGTTCACTGCGCTCGGCGTACGTCGGGGCATCGAGGCCACGGTGAAGTTCGTGATGAAGCGCGACGACATCGCCGGGCTCCAC
Organism: Myxococcales bacterium; assembly: GCA_016191785.1. Taxonomy (GTDB): domain Bacteria; phylum Myxococcota_A; class Polyangia; order Polyangiales; family Polyangiaceae; genus JADJKB01. The sequence continues at coordinate 15,527 of JACPVJ010000114.1, forward strand.
GTGGCGGTGCAGGGCATCGGTCACGTCGGGTACTATCTGTGCAAAGAGCTGCACGCGCTTGGTGCCAAGCTCACCGTCGCCGACGTCGACCCGCTCAAGAGCGAGCGCGCCGAGCGCGAGTTCGGCGCGGCCATCGTGCCGCTCGATCAGCTGTTTACCACCGAGTGCGACGTGCTGGCCCCGTGCGCGCTGGGCAGCGCCCTGAACGACGGCACCATCCCCCGCCTGCGCTGTAAAATCGTGGCCGGGGCCGCCAACAACCAGCTGGCCGAGCCGCGCCACGGCGACGACCTGATGCAGCGGGGCATCCTCTACGCGCCCGACTACGCCATCAACGCCGGCGGCTTGATCAACGTCGCCACCGAGCTCGAGGGCTACGACGCCGAGAAGAGCCGCGCCAAGGTCACGAAGATCTACGACACCATCCTCGAGATCGCCGAGCGCGCTCGGCGGGCCATGAAGCCCACCCACCAAATCGCCGACATGATGGCGGAAGAGCGCCTCTCGCGCGCGGGCGGCGGCTGACCTCGGCCGGGTCGCCCTGTCCCTTGGCAGGGCGGCGGCCCACTGCTACACCCCGGTCGCGCTTCATGGGTTCCTTCAGCCTCGTCCACTGGGTCGTCGTCATCGTCATCCTGTTGCTCGTCTTCGGGCCGAAGCGGCTGTCCGAGGTCGGCAAGGGGCTGGGCCAGGGGATCCGCAACTTCAAGAAGGGCATCGAGGGGGGCGAGGGTGACGAGGCCTCCGCCGAGCGCGAGGCTGAAGCTCCGCGTCTGAAGAAGGGCAGCTCGACCAAGAAGCTGGAAGCCAAGCGCAGGCCCGAGCCCGAGCCCGATGACGCGGGGGACGACGAAGACGAGGACGCGGACGAGGACCAAGAGGAAGAGGTCCGGCCGCGCAAGAAGTCCAAGCGCGCGTGACGCCGGCGCTTCGGCTCGAGTCGCTCACGGTCAAGTACGGCGACTTCGTCGCCGTCGATGCCCTCGACCTCGAGATCCCCCGTGGGGAGGTCTTCGCGTTGCTCGGCCCCAACGGCGCCGGCAAGAGCACCACGCTCGGCGTGCTCACCGGGCGGCTCGTGCCCAGCGGTGGCCGGGCGCTGGTGTTAGGTCACGGTCTGCGTGAGGGCTTCGCGGCCATCAAGCCCAAGCTGGGCTACGTGCCCGATCGTGACAACCACTACGAAGAGCTCACCGGTCGGAAGAACCTGGAGCTGTTCGCGGCGCTCTACCGGGCGGGCCGCGAGCGCGTGGATCAGTGCCTGGCGCTGGTCGAGCTCTGCGACGCGGCCGACTTGCCCGTGCGCGGCTATTCCCAGGGGATGCGCCGCAAGCTCTTGATCGCGCGCGCGCTCTTGCACCAGCCCGAGCTCGTGATCCTGGACGAGCCCACGGCGAACCTGGACGTGCACTCGGTTCGGCTGGTTCACCGGGTGCTCTGCGCGCTGTCCCGAGGCGGCACCACCGTGCTCTTCACCAGCCACGACATGGCCGAGGTCGAAGCGATCTGCACGCGCGTCGCGGTGCTGGTGCGAGGCCGGTGCGTCGCCCAGGGCACCCCGGGCGAGCTGCGCCAGAAGCACACCGCGCAGGTGGTCGACGTGGTGCTCGAGGGGGGCTCCGAGCAGAGCTTCGACCTGGGTGACCCTGGAGCCCGCGCCGAGCTGTCCCGGCTGGTTTCGGCCGGATCGATCAGGGAGATGCGGAGTCGCGCCCAGGACCTGGAGGCGGCGTTTCTCGAAATCGTGGGGCGGGAGCCATGAGGGGGTACGTCGTTCGCACCTTGCTGCTCAAAGAGGCGCGGCGAGTCGGCCTGCATCGCGGAACGGTGGGCATGGTGGTGCTCTTGCTGGTGACGGCGGTGTTGCTCTCGGCGCTCGGTCCCCGGGCGCTGGATGGGTCGGCCACGGCCCGGATCTGCGTGATCGACACCTGGGACGACGGCCCGTGGGTGCGCCACCTGAAGGCCCACGTACCGACCGAGCTCCGGCAGCGCATCGTCTTTCGCAGCGTGGAAAAAGGACTGATCCGCTATCCCTCGGACGCCATCGGCGTCCAGCTGCGGCCGGTGGACGACGGCGGGTACAAGCTCTGGACCTGGCACCCTGCCGGGGCCGCCGAGGCGGCCGCGTGGTGCGAAGCCTGGCTCTGGCGCGAGACGCGGGAGCACTTTCTCGCGCTTGCCTCGATCGACGCCGAGACGCGCCACCTGCTGGCGCGCGAGATCGGCGCCATCGACTCCCGCGACGACGCCTGGGCGCTCGCCGAGGCCCACGCGCGCTTCCGTGAGCGGGTGGGCCCGGGGCGGGCGCCGCGCCTCGAGGTCGAGCGCTCACCGTTTCGCGGCGGCCACGACCCGCGAAGCGCGGTCGCCATGGGGCTCATGCTGCTGGCGCTGTTCTTCGTGGGCATCTTCCTCTTGCCCAGCATGACCTGCGAAGAGCGCGAGCGCGGTACGGCCGCGGCCATCGCCCTCTCACCGGCGTCGGCGGCCGAGATCGTGGTCGCGAAGCTTGGTTTCTACTTCGCGCTGGCGTTCGCCCTGGCGGGGCTGGTCGCGGGCATCGCCGCGCCGGCGGTCTTCGGTCGCCCGTTCTTCTGGCTCACCCTCGCGGTCGTCGCGCTCGGGTCAGTCGCCATCGGCTTCTCGATCGCGTCAATGGCACGGACTCAGCGCGGCGCCAGCTTGGGCGCGCTCTCGTACCTGTTCGCGACCGGGGTGCTGCTGGTCACCGCCAAGGGCAGCGCCCTCGAGCCCGTGACCTGGCTCTTGCTCGAGCGCCACGGCCCCGAGCTGATCTTGGCGGCCCTCGGCGGCGGGCAGACCCCGCCCTGGCTGCAGCTCGGCTTCGCGGCGCTGCTCACCCTGTGCTGGGTGGTCGCCGCCAGCGCCGCCCATCGCCGCTTCGGCTGGCGGTGAGTCAGTGCCCGCGGGTCGCGAGGCCGTAGATCGTCGCGGCGATCAGCGGGAACATCACCCAGAGCAGTGGGAGCCAGGGCTGGTGCAGTTTCTCCCCCGCGTCGGGGTTCGTGGCGGGCTTTTCGCTGGGCTTGTCGCCGCTCTCGTCGCGGGCTCGCCCCGAGCGGCGCTTCTTTTCGCTTTCGGCCATGGTCGAGGGGCGGCCGTAGCACGCCTTGCTGCCGCCGGGCAGCCGTTTTCGGTTCAGCGGTGCCGCCTCGGCGGCGGTGCGCTACCTTTCGGCCGTGATACAGCGCACGACCCGACGCCTGCTCGGAGGTGCAGCGGCGGCCGTGGACCGCGCCGCCACCCTGGCGGCCTACGCTGGCAGCCGAGGTTCGCGCAAGAGGAGCCGTGCCGAGTCCCTGGGGCATCGCGAGCGCCTGACTGCCCTCGAGGCCATCGCCCGCGCCTACCCGGCCGACGCGTCCGACTACTTCCGCGCGCCCCGCGCCGTCGCGCCCTCCGAACGGACGGTTCGGTGGAGCGCCGGGGGGCGGCGCGTGGTCGACCTGTCGTGGTCGAGCGACTACCAGCCCTTCGACCCGGCGGTCGCGGAGCGCTTCGATCGCTACCCCGAGAACCGCGTGGCCGCCGCCCGCGGCTTCTTCGGACCCACGCCTCGTCCCGTCGCGCTGCTCGTTCACGGGTACATGGCCGGGCACTACGATCTCGAGCAGCGCGTGTGGCCCATCGAGTGGCTCGACCGCATCGGGCTCGATGCGGTGTTGCCGGTGTTGCCGTTCCACGCGGTGCGCGGGCCCGCGCGCAAGCTGGGCCAGCCGCCTCCGTTCCCGGGCAGCGACCCCCGGGTGTCCAACGAGGGGTTCCGTCAGGCGATGGGCGATCTTCGCGACCTGGTCGAGTGGCTGCTCGAGCGCGGCCATCCCAGCGTCGGCGTGATGGGTATGAGCCTCGGCGGGTACACGACCTCGCTGCTCGCGACGGTCGAAGCGCGGCTCGCCTTCGCGATCCCGATCATCCCCCTGGCGTCGCTCGCCGACTTCGCGCGCGATCAGGGTCGGCTGGGCTCGGCGGCGCACGAGACCGAGCTGCAGCACCGCGCGCTCGAGGCCGCACACCGCGTGGTGAGCCCGCTGGCGCGCACGCCGCTGGTCCCGGGTGACCGCATGCTGGTCGTCGCTGCACGCGCCGATCGCATCACTCCGCCCGCCCACGCGCGGCGCATCGCGCACCACTTCGGCGCGCCGCTCGAGAGCTGGCACGGAGGACACCTGCTGCAGTTCGGCCGCGCCGAGAAGTTCCGCCGCATCGGGCGCTTGCTCGACGACCTGGGCCTGACCCAGCGCTCAGCGTAGGGCACGGGCCCGAGCGAAGCACCGCTCGGCCTCTTCGCTCTGCCCGATCTCGCTCAGCACCACTCCCAGGTCGTGGTGCGCGTCGGCGTAGCTCGGATCGAGCTCGATGGACCGGCGCAGGGCGGCGACGCCGGCGGCCGGATCGCCCAGCCGAGCCAGGCACAGCCCCAGGCCCTTGTGGGCATAGTGATTGGTGGGCAGAAGCTCGATCGACCGAAGGCAGGAATCTCGAGCCTCGGTGAACCGCCCCTGGCAGAAATAGAGGAACCCGAGCGCGTCGAGCAACCAGACGTCCGAGGGGGCAAGCCCAAGGGCTTGCTCGAAGGCGCCGATGGCAGAAGGATGGTCCCCGCGCTGCATCGCGGCGCGCCCGGCCGCCTTCAATGACTCCACTTCGTCCACCTGGTCACGATAGCGCGATCGTCGCGGTCCCGCTCGACATCACCGGCCGAGACATCGCGGGGGTCGTGGTGATCAGCCTGATCATCCTGGCGATGTGGCTCGGCTTCCGGAACCTGCAGCGGCTGATGAACCAGAAGGACGAGTGAGTCACGGGGTGCAGGGCTGGTTCTTCAGCACCGGCGCGAAGTGCACGGTCTTCTTGCCGGTGACGTACACGAAGTTACCGAGCACCGCGTGCGAGCTCCCCTCGAGGTGCCCGTCGCCCCAATGCAGGTCGATCTGTGGCTCGGACAAGGCGGGCTGTTCGACGAAGGCGCCGAGGCTGCCCTGAGCGTCGATCTTGGCAGCCAGCACCTTGGCGCCGCGGACCACGAACAGCGTGCCATCGATCACGAACCAGTCCCCGCGCTGGTTGTCGGTGCCCGCCGGGAGCGAGCCGAGGGCGGTCCACGGGTCGAGCTTGCCGTCCGCCGCGACCTGGGTGCGCCAGATCTTCCCGCCGTCGCCCTCGCCGGTGAAGATGAACGGCGCCCAGAATGCGTTCTTTCCGGGTCGCTGCGCCGGGTGGTCCAGGCCAGCGGCGGTGAACGCCGGCTGAAGCGGAACCGCGTTTCGGTAGACGTTCGGCTTGTAGGTGTAGCCGGTGAAGCTGAAGCCACCGAGGTGGATCACCCAGCTCTTGCCGCTCACGGTCGCGACCAGCGCGCTGTCCCACACGTAGCGGTTGCCGCCGAAGGCGGCGTCGGGATTCGACTCGAGCAGGACCACGTCGCCGGTCATCTTCCCGCTCGCGTCAAGCGGGTAGCGCGCGATGTGTCCGTTGCGGAAGTGGTACGGCTCTCCGTTCACCACGATGGCGGTGAAGCCGTGGGGCCCGCCGCCGTGATCCGGCGACGCGGTCTGCCACGCCCCCAGGCTGCCGTCGGAGGCTTGCTGTGCGAAACGGAGCACGCGCTCGCCGCCACCGCTGGCCATGGTGTGCACGTAGTAACGGCCCCCGACGCCGAAGGAAGGTAACGGATGCGACACATGGGAGCCATCCGCGAACGCCGCGGTCTGCTTCCACGGGCCGAGGCGCGTGCACTGCCCCGTCGGCGTGGTCCCGCCACTGCCGCCGCTGGGCATGCCTCCGGACGCGCTGCCGCTGCTTCCGCCCGACGAAGCACCGCCGCTGCTGGCGTCGGGCCAGCCTGCGTCGCCGATGCTCCCTCCGGCGCCGCCGCCCGCGGTGCCCCCGGTGTTTGCGGCCGTCCCGCCGTCTTCGGACGCGCAAGCGAGCAGTGTGAGCGCGATCGCGACGAAGCACCGCATGGAGCCAAGGTAACACGCTTGACCCTCGCTCCACGCGCTCTCACCCTGAGCCGATGCGGCCTCATTGGGTTTGGGCGAGCCTCTGTCTGGTCGCGTGCTCTTCAGCAAACAGCGAGGACGATGCCACCACCGGCGGCGCGGGAGGGGTCTCGGGCAGCGGCGGGAGCGTCGCCAGTGGCGGCACCTGGCCCGGAACCGGGGCGGCCCCTTCCGGCGGCTCGGGCGGCACCGCCGCGCTGGTCTGCGATCCGCACTTCTCGTTCGAGCCCGCGCCCCCGGTGCAGGCCGGAGCGGCGTTCGTTGCGAAGTACACCGACACTTCGCCTTTCGCCAACATCGACCTGAAGGTGACCGGCCCCGGTTCGCCGCAGGCGGCGTTCAAGGACGTGGCCCAAGACGGCGGCAACTACACCTGGCGCTACGACGTCAGCGGACACGGCAGCGGCGTGCTGAGCTTCGAGTTTCGCAAGGACGTGAGCGGCGGCAGCCCCGGCACTCTGCTGGGCAGCTGCCAGATCGCGTCGCAGGGTTCCGGCGGCAGCGGCGGCACCAGCTCGGGAGGTGGCGGCACCGGCTCGGGGGGCGGTGGAACCGGTGGCAGCAGCACCGGGAACTTCGCGCCCGCTTGTCCGGCGACCTGTCCGAGCGCGGGTCTCGGCGCGTACCCGTCGTCATCGACGGTGGGCGCGCCCACCACCGACCACCCACCGCCGCAGCACGGCGACCTCAACATCAAGAACCGTGGCTGGGAGCCCTGCACGAAGGTCGACTGCGGGAACAACAAGATCGGCTTCGTCTACTACCCGCCCGATTCGGTGGGCGTGGACGCGAAAGCCCCGCGCTTGCACACCTTGTTCGACCCGGCGGGCCAGCCGTTCGCCGCGAACTTCCGGATGTACGACTGGAACTGGGGCTGCGGTCAGCACGGTTGCAAGGGCGGCCTCTCGTCGATGCCCTGGCCGGTCACGGCGGTGACGTTCAAGACCACCGCGGGGCAGCCGCTGAAGCTGCCCCAGAGCGGCTATCAGATTGCACCGGGTGGGCTGCAGGCCCGGGCCCTCTACGTCGACGGGAGCTCGGTCACGCTCAAGTACACGGGCGAGGACAACGTGGTGGTCGGCTACACCATCAGCATCGTCGGTATCTGTCCGGCGCCCGCGCTTGCCGCGAAGTACACAGCGGACGACGCCGCCGGCCGGAAACAGCTGCCGGCGCTCAAAGGCGGAGACGTGATCGGGACCGCGTGCGCCGGGCAGACCTTGGTCACCGTGCGCGACAGTGGCGCGTTCATGGATCCGCGTTCGGAAACCGACTGGTGGCAAGGCCACCCGTGATAAGCTGAGCCGAGCGACCATGACCGACGACCGCCGCACCGCACCCCGCCACGCCGCGTACATCGGGGCCGAGATCGACACGGGTGAAGGGGCGGCGAAGGCCGCCATCACCCACGACGGGAGCGCGACGGGTTTGTTGCTCCTGACCCGAGCCGACCTCGAGCCGGGTCAGACGGTGAAGCTTGCCGTGTTCTTCGACGAGGGCGAGGCTCGCTCGATGACCGGCAAGGTCGTGCGGCGCGACCCGCTGGATCTCGACGAGAACACGCTCTGGCGTTGCAAGGTCGCCGTCGAGCTCGACCAGCCCGAGCCGGACCTCGATCGCGCGTTCACCGAGCTGGCCGACAAGCAGTCGGCGATCTACGGGACGAAGGCCGGCAGCTGAGCGTGGGGCTCGCGCGCGCAGGCCGAGCTCACCGCGACAGCGCGTCGCGCACGCCGGCCAAGAGCGCCGAAGGAAGGAAAGGCTTCGAGAGCACGGAGTCGGTCGTCTGATTCAGGCTCTCGTGCGAGAACCCGGTCACGAACAGGCAGCGCAGGTCCGGACGCGAGCGGCGCATCCGGGCGACGGCTTCCGGACCGCTGAGCCCGGGCATCACCACGTCGCTGACCACCAGCGCGATGCCCGGCGCGCCATCGAAGAGCTCGAGGGCCGCCGCGCTGCCCGAGGCTTCGAGCACGTGGAACCCGCCCTCGCGCAAGATCCGGGTGGTGATGGCCCGGACCCGATCGTCGTCCTCGACCACCAAGATGGTCTCGCGCGCGGTCGCCTCGGGCGACGACGGGGGCGCGGGCGTGTCCGCGACCACCGGCAAGAGAACCCGAAAGGTCGAGCCCTGGTTCTCGAGGGACTCGACCGTGACGTAGCCGCCCGCCTGGCGGGTGATCCCGTACACCGTCGACAGCCCCAGCCCCGTGCCCTTGCCGCTGGGCTTGGTGGTGAAGAACGGCTCGAAGATCCGGCTCTGCACCGCGGGCGGGATCCCCGGCCCGGTATCGCTAACCGTGACTTCGACGTACCGACCTGGCGCGACGTCGGGGTGCCGGTCGGCGAACGCCGCGTCGGTCGTCAGGTCGCGCGTGACGACCACCACCGTGCCGCCGTCGGGCATGGCGTCGCGCGCATTCACCACCAGGTTCACCAGCACCTGCTCCAGGCGCGACGGGTCGATCTGCACCCAGGCGGCGCCGGCGTTCTGTCGGAGCTCGAACGTGACCTGTCGCCCCGCCAGGCGGGACAGCAAAGGCTCCGCGCGGATCAGCGTCTCGTCGACGTTCAAAGCCCGCGGCTGCCCCACCTCGCGACGCGAGAACGCGAGCAGATCGCGGGTCAAGACGGCCGCCCGGTCAGCGGCCTCGCGCAAGAGGCCGAGCTCGCGCTCTTGCTTGACGGTGAGCGATGAGCGCGACACGAGATCGGCCGCCGACTGGATCACCGTGAGCAGGTTGTTGAAGTCGTGGGCGACGCCCCCCGCCAGCCGTCCGATGGCCTCCATCCGCTGCGCGTGCACCAGCTGGTCTTCGAGCTGACGTTCGACCGTGACGTCGCGCAAGACCAAGCGAAAGCGCACCGGTTGCCCGTCGGGCCCCCGCAGCACGTTGCCGGTCACGCTCGCCACCACCGGCTTGGGCAGCGCCAGTGTCACGTCGGTGCTGCGCGAGGGCTCACCCGCCGCGATTCGAGCGACGGCCGCCTCGAGCGCGGCCCGAGACCCCGCCTGCACCAGATCGAGCAGCGAGCGCGCGGCCAGCTCCGGGGCGGTCATCCCCAGCGCCGTCGCCATGGTGTCGTTGCACTTCACGATCGACAGCGACCCCGCTTCGCACGAGCAGAACCAGTCCGGAGCGTTGTCATAGGCGTCGAGCGCGTCGGCCAAGCGCGCTTCGGCCCGCTGTTTTGCGTCGCGCTCGCGCTCCAGGGTCTCGGCCAGCATGTTCAGCCCGACCGAGACGGCGTCCATCGAATCCGTCCGGTCCGACGGCTGAGCCCGGGCCGAGTAGTCGCCGCCGGCGATCTGCAAGATCACCTCCAGCGCTCGACGGGCCCGGGGCTCGATGCCCTCGAGATCCATGTCGCTCTCGTTCACGTGACCAGCCTCCGATTGCCGCGGAGCCAGGCGCGGGCCGCCTCTTCGTCCCGGAAGAGCTTGGTGGGGTAGGGCGGCCTGACGAACACCAGGAAAAAGTTCGCCAGCACCACCGACACCGGGCTGCCATTCAAGATCGCCAGGCAGTCGGTGAAGGGCCGCACCTTGGGGTTCGCGGACAGCTCGAGGGCCGCCCGCGAAACGCTGCGCGCGAGTCGGGCATCGACCAGCACTGCGGCCTCGCGGGGGGCGAGGGTGAACCGCGCCTCGAGGATCAGTCGCATGTGATCCTCGGTCATGTCGATCCCCGACTTGACGTGGATCACCACGATCCCGTCTCGCTCGAGCTCGACTCGAGCCGCGGGTGTGTCGAGCGAGCAGGGTGTCTGCGCGGCGGGGGTCCCCACGTGGCGATGGTCGATGGATCACGCGCCATCGTCAACCACGCCGAGCGCCTCGACCCGAGGCCCCCGAGCACGTAACATCGCGACATGGCGTGGCTGCGTTGCGCGGGCGTGCTTCTCTTGATGACGACCGCCTGCGGCGAGAGCGACACCGCCGGCTCGGGGGGCTCGAGCGGGTCGGCGGGCGCGGGGGCGACGGCTGGCTCGGGGGCCGCGGGGGGGGCCGGCGGCTCCGGCGCCTCGTCGACCGGGGGTGCGCCGCCCACCGCGGACTGCCCGGGAAAGCTGGCCCCGCGGGAAACCACCGGTCAGACGGAGAAGGTGGGCACGGGCAGCGCCGCGTCGTGCACCGAGCAGGCGCTGCACGACGCGGTGACCAAGCTCAACGTCTCGGCCCAGGGGGGGACGATCGTCTTCGACTGCGGCGGCGAGCACACCATCACGCTGACCCAGTCGGTGTTCTTGAAGAAGAAGGCGACGCTGGACGGCGGTGGCAAGCTCACCCTGAGCGGCGGCGGTAAAGTGAGGGTGATCGAGCTCGATCACCACAGCGACTTAGTGCTGCAGCGCATCACCATCCGCGACGGCTTCGTCAAGGCGGGCAGCGAGAACGAGAGCGGTGCGGGCCTGCTGCATCCGTGGTTCGGCACGCTCGAGGTCATCGACGTCACCTTCGTGAACAACCACAGCGAGAGCAAAGATCACGACGTGGGCGGCGGCGCCATCTATGCCGGGGGGCTGACCCGAGCGGTGCTGAGCGGGTGCATCTTCGAGGGCAACAGCGGTTCGACGGGCGGAGGTGTGCTCAGTCGCAGCACCAACCTCGAGGTCACAAGCTCGGTGTTCCGCGGCAACTCTGCGACCACCTGGGCCGAGAGCGGGCAGTACGGCAACGGTGGCGGGCTGTACATCGACCGCATGTGGCTCGATGCGCCCAAGGACTTCGTGATGTGCGGCAGCGTGTTCGAGAAGAACACCGCCAAGGTCCATGGCAGCGCGCTCTTCTCCTACAACCTGGAGGGCGTTGGCGCGACCATCGCGAGCTGTAGCTTCAGCGACAACGAGATGACCCAAACGGGAACGGGCAGCGTCTATCACGAGGGCGTTCCCCTCTCGCTCACTGGCTCGACCTTTTCGGGCAACTCGACCGGCGAGCACGCCGGGGGCCTGTTCTTGGGTGGTGGTAGCGACGCCAAGGTCGAGAACTGCACCTTCGACGGCAACAAGACCCCGGGCAACGCCGGCGCGCTCTGGGCGGGCAACGGCAACGTGACGGTCGAGAGCACGACCTTCGCCAACAACTCAGCCGACTACGGCCCGGTGATCTTCAAGGGGCAGAGCGGCAAGGTGAGGCTCACCAACGTGGTCTTCTCGAACAACACCACCGACAACCAGTACAGCGCGCTGGCCTGTCACGAGACCTTCGAAGACGGCGGCGGCGTGATTCAATGGCCGGCCAAGAAGCAGAGCGGCAACGCCGACAAGCCCTGCACCGCGAGCGCGCTGTTCGCGGATCCGTTGCTCGTGCCTCTCGCCGACAACGGCGGGCCCACCCGGACGCTGGCGCTTGCCGCAGGGAGCCCAGCGATCGACGTCTCGGACAACTGTCCGACGCGCGACCAGCGTGGCCAGCCGCGGGTGGGCAAGTGCGACTCCGGCGCCTTCGAATTCACCCCGTGAAACCGCTCGAGGCCCCGACGCGCGTGGCCTTTTCGCGGGTTCGTTGAACGACCGCCCGGTCGCTGCTGGGACCTCGGCTCCGCTGCTTGGGCGCAGCGGCTGTTGGGCGTACCCGGGTCACCCCCGGAATGTGAGGACCTCGATCATGAAGACTCGTATGTGGATGGGTATCGCGGCGGGCGTCGTGGGGGCGGCGACCTTGGTGGCGTGTTCGAGCACGGGCGGCGGCGGCGGCGGCACCGGCGGCACGACGACCGCTGGCGGCAGCGGTGGCGTCGGCGTCGGCGGCGCGTCGAGTGGCGGCGGGTCGTTCGGCGGCGCGTCGAGCGGTGGCAGCTCGAGCGGTGGAAGCTCGAGCGGCGGCAGCTCGAGCGGCGGCAGCTCGAGTGGCGGTGGCAGCAGCGTGACCCTGCCTGCCGGCTGCGTGCCCGCGGGGCTACAGGCCGAGTGCAATCCCGTCACCAACGAGGCGTGCTCGGGTGGCGCGGCTTGCGACCTTGGTCAATCTCAGGGCGGCGGCTCGGTGTTGAAGTGCTTCCCTCCGCCGAACACGCAGAAGCTCGGCCAAGCGTGCTCGAACGGAGAGAACGGGCCGTTCTGCGAGGGCACCATGCGCTGTGCCGACGAGGTCGATGGCGGCGGCGGCAAATGCAAGAAGTTCTGCTGTTCGAAGGCGGACTGCGGTAGCGGCACCTGCACGCCGTTCGAAGCGTCGGCCGGCACCCTCGGCACTTGCGATTGATGGTCGCGCCTCGCCGCGCGTGGCCGGCCGTTCCGGTTTGAACTAGAATCCGGTCATGCGCGGCGCGACGTCCCAGCTTCTGCTTGCCTCTGCCCTGGGGGCACCGTTGGTCTTCGGTTGCGCCCAGTCGGACGACAACCTCTTCGGCGGAGCCGACGCTGGGGTGGGTGGCTCGACCGCCGGCGGGGCGTCTTCCGGTGGCAGCTCTGCGGCCGGCGGAGCCGGCGGCTTTGGCGGTAGCGTCGGAGCGACCGGCGGGATGGGCGGAGCACCCGGCGGCACCGGCGGCGTGGGCGGTGCAACCGGCGGCGTGGGCGGTGCAACCGGCGGCACCGGGGGCTTCGGCGGCACCGGCGGCACCGGCGGCACCGGCGGCACCGGCGGCACCGGCGGCACCGGCGATTGCTGCACGGTCCACGCGACGCCTGGCTGCACCAACGCCGCGATCAAGAACTGCGTCTGCGCGAAAGACGCCCTCTGCTGCAGCAACGGTTGGGACGCGGGCTGCGTCAGCGAGGTAAAGACCTTGGGCTGCGGGAACTGCGGCACCGGCGGCACCGGCGGCAGCGGCGGGTTCGGTGGCAGCGGCGGGTTCGGTGGCAGCGGCGGGTTCGGTGGCAGCGGCGGGTTCGGTGGCAGCGGCGGCACGACCTCGGGCGACTGCTGCTTTCCAAAGAGCACGCCGGGCTGCAGCAACTCGGCGGTTGCCAACTGCGTGTGTCTCTCTGACTCGTACTGTTGCTCGGTCTCGTGGGACAGCCTCTGCGCCAGCGAAGTCACGAGCGAGGGCTGCGGCAACTGCTAGTACACGTCGTGCGCGGTGTTGTAGACGTTGAATTTGCCGGTCGGCGTCTGCAGCCCCTTGATGCGTGACTTCTCCTGCAGCGTGGTCGAGTCGTAGATGACGATCTCGCCGGCGGTGTCCCAGACCGACACCCAGATCTCGTCCCCGGTGCGGTTGAACTCGGGGTGCAGGGCCTTGCCCTGCTTGGTCGCCTCGAAGCAGTGGTCCAGCTTGCCGTCTTGCTTTGAATAGGCGCAGATCTGCCGCATCGCGGTGCCGGTGGTGGCGAGGGCCATGTCCGCCACGACCCACGGCGATTTCGGGTGAGTCTTCAGGAACAGGCTGCCCGCGGCGGGGAGCGTGGCCTTGCGCACGACCTTCCAGGCATCTGCCGCGTGGCCCGCCGGGTCGGCGCCGTACACCGCCAGCGTGCCTTCGCCCAGGTGGGTGGTGGCGTTCACTGGGCCGTAGGTCGGGTCGACCCAGTTGGCACCGCGCCCCGGGTGCGGAAGCTTGCCGGTCTCGAACGTGCCCGCCAGCGTATGGTTCTTCAAGTCGATGACGACCATGCGGTTCTCGGCGTTGGCGGCGAGCATGAAATACCGTCCGGTGGCGTCGAGGCCGCCGTCGTGCAGGAAGCGTTTGGCTGCGATCTTGCTGACCATGGGGAAGCCGGGCTTCGAATAGTCCACGATCCCGACGTATCCCGACTCTTTCAGCGCCACGGCCCACTCGGGGGCGTCGTGCACGCCCACGATGGACGCCACGCGCACTTCCTTCAGGTCGTCGCCGTCGATGGACTTGCCGAGGACGTCGTGCAGGGCGAGGGGCTCGAGGGTCAGTCCATCGAAGACCATGTACTGCGGGGGCCAGTAGCAGCCCTGGATGGCGTACTTGTCTTCATAGCCCGCCAGCTTGCTGCTCTCGACGCTGCGCGCGTCGAAGCAACCGCGCACCTTGGCCACCGCCTGCGGCACCTTGGCCCACAGATCGATCAGCGTCACCCAACCATCGCGGCCCACGGCTTGGAAATATCGCCCGGTCGACGACGCCCGGAGGATGTGCACCGCGAAGCCGGTGTCGATGCGCGCCACTTCGGTCCGCGACTTGGCATCGATGATCGCGACCTTGCCGATGTCTCGCAGAATGACCCCGAAGAAGTCCTGCCAGTCGTAGCTGTGCTCTGGCGCCGCCGGTCGCTGCCCCACGGGCACGATCACGCTCCAGCTGGCCTTGGCCGTGTCCAGCGAGAGGGGCGGACCGGCGGGTGGCGGCAACTGGAGGAACGCCGCCATCTGCGCAATCTCGGTCTCGGAGAGCAGCTTCTCTTTGCCCCAGGCCGGCATGCCCCACGGTCGGCCGTTTCGCACCACCGCCGCCAGCGTGTCCGTGCCGAGCTTCTTGGAGGCCGCTTCACCGATGTCGGGGCCGGTGGCGCCGGCGCGCAGCGTGCCGTGGCAGCCCGCGCAGCGGTTGAAGTAGGTCATCTTGGTCGCCTCGAGCTCCGGGTCCGAGAGCTTCACCGGCGCGGAGATCGGCATCGCCCCGACCCCGCTCTGGTAAGCGAGGTACGCCAGCACGTCAGTGATGTCGTCGTTCGTCAGCTCGGGGTCCGGCATCACGATGCCGCCCCACTTGGCGATCAACCCTTCGGCGTATGGGTTGCCCTCGGCGACCACCGCCGCAGGGTCGGTCAGCCACTTTCTCAGCCACGGTTCGGGGCGCTTCTTGTGGATGTCGGTCAGATCGGGACCGCGCTTCAGATCGCCGTGCCCGAGCGTGTGGCACGCCACGCAGTCGCGACGGAAGATGGTCTCGCCGCGCGCGACGGCAGGGTCGACAGGCGGGGCGTCGCTGGCGGCGTCGCCGTCGATCGCGTCGGCGCCCGCGTCCGTGCCGGCGTCGCTGTCCGGCTTCCCCTTCTGCTTGCCGGGGTCGTCGTCCGAGCACGCAACGACTGCAAATAGCCCGAGAACGGCGCCCGCCAAGGCGCGCGAGAGTGCTGGGTGCATCGACCACTAGTGATGCACCCGGTCGCGCGAATTGCAACGCGACAAGTTGTCGCGCCCGCCGGACCTCCCCACCCACGCCGCGCAGGCGTTGCGCGAAACGCTCGCATCGCAGGCATGCTGCTGCGGCGGCGGCCCTCGCACGCCACGTTCACGTGGGGCAGGCACAACGACCCGAAGTGCGCGCATTCGAGGTCGACCCGTGGCTGTCAGCGCCTCCACACCCGGTTTCCGCTCCCACGCCGAGCACTTCGTGCCGATGAGCTGCGAGACACAGGCTGACGGGCCCGTTCTGCGCGCTCAGCGAGCAGTTCGGCGACGGGCGCGTGGCTCGAGTCCATGCAGTTCGGAGCCGAGGACACTTTCCTTTCGCTTCTGTCGCATTCGTTCGCGCGGCGGTTCGCGGGGCGAACAGTCTGGCCCCCTCTGCGCCACCCCGCGGCCACATCCCTTGAAAACGCTCGATGGGTGAGCGATTCGCGCCTGTCGGGCGGCTGAGAGACGCGCAGTGTTCGCATGGGCGAGCAAATGCGCGCCCTCAGCTCGCTCCACGCGCCGTCGCGAGAGGGGCAACCTCTCGGAGCTCGCCCTCGTGCTGCGGGGGGTGCTCGACCGAGGAACGCGGCGCCGTCGCGAGAGGGGCAACCTGTCGGAGCTCGCCCTCGTGCTGCGGGGCGCTCAGCCGTCCGCCCCGGACGACGCCGCTACTCCCCCGCCTCGCCCTTCTTCGCCTTGCCCTTCTTCTTCTCTTTCTTCTCGGGCTCCGTGGCTCGCGAGGGCGCGCTCGGCGGCGCAGGGTCGCTGGTCGCTCGCGCGCACTTCGGGCTGTCGAGCACCAGCGTCACGCCGTCGTTGCTCGGCACGAGCTTGTTCCACAGCCGCGTCATGCTCGGGTGCCCGGTGAACACGTCCACGTGCTTGCCCTTCACGCGCAGCCCGCGGTCTTGTGCCAGAAAGCAGCCGTCGTGCAGGCCGCTCGACTCCGCGTCGCGCGGCATGCCCTCGAGCTCGGGAATGTAGACCGTGGTCCCGAGAGGGATCACGTCGCTGTCCACTGCCACCGTGTAGAGCGGCGTGATGGCGCCGCCGGTGGCGCCGCGACCGTAGGGGAACTGCTTCGGGTCGAGGGCGTCGAAGCAGATTTTCTGGCCCGTCTTGGCGCAGACCGCGGCGCACGAGCAGTCGCGCTTGGCGAAGCTGGCGGTCTGCCCACTCGCCAGGGTGCCGCTGCCCTGCACGCACACGGCCTGGTAGAACCCCGCGGGCACCTCTTTGATGGTTTGGCACTCGGCGTTCTTGAGCGCCGTCGTGGGGCCGCTGAACTCCGACTCGCTGGGGAAGTCGTAATAGGTGTTGCGGAACTTGCCGAGTACCTTGCCCTCGAGCTTGCCACCCAGCTGACGAACCGGTCGAAGCGGCTCGTCGCTCAGGTTCTTCGCGCCGCGCTCCGACTCTTCGTCGCTCAGCGTGCGACCGTCGAGCGCGCTCGCGCGCGGGGACTTGGGGCGGCTCCCTTTGCCGCCGGCACCGCTCGGCGCCGGGGGGAAGCCCTCGTCCGGCAGCGGCTGCGCCATCCAGTTCGAGCCTGCGGTCGAGCACGCGAAACTGCTGAAGAGTCCAGCGAGGAGCAAGGTGCGTTTCATTCGAGTTTCTCGTCGCGGGCCACTGTCGAAAACGCTAGCACTGGGTCCGGGCCTTGCCCGGTCTATGCCGAGGGCGGCGCCCCGGGCCAACAATTCGGTTGGATTTTCTTGGGCAAGCGGTCGATCGCGCGCTAGTGGGTGCGGCGCATGCCGTCGGCCCTTCGAGTCTCGGGCGCGAGCCTCGTCGCCTGCGCCCTCCTGGCGCTCTTGCCCGGCGCCGGGCGGGCAGAGCCCCATCGCGCACCCACGGCCCGCTCGGCCAAGCGCGCCGAGGCCGCGCACCGCGCCAAGCCGAAGAAGGTCAAGAAGGCCTGCGCTCGCGAGAAGGCGAAGCCATTCCTGGTCCGTCAGAACTACCTGAAGAGTGGCCAGCTGCCGAAAGCGCTGCGCTTCCGCGCCGAGCGCTACGGCTGGGTCGAGGGCGCGGGTCTCGAAGGCTTCGCGGAGCACAGCGCCCTGTCGCAGGCGGCGCAGACCACGTTCATGGGCCTGCCCATTCGGGTGCACAAGAAGGTGGTGCCCAAGCTGCGCTGCGTCGAGCGGACGATTCGCAAGAGCTGCAACGGCAAGGGCAAGCGCTACGTCCCGAAGGCGATCGGGGGCTTCCGCGAGGCGAACACCTACCGGCAGGGCGAGGTGTCGAACCACATGTTCGGCATCGCCATCGACATCGATCCCGACCGCAACCCGTGCTGCGGGTGCGTCGACCCCTGGCCGAGCCATCGCTACTGTCAGGGCGGGGCCAAGAACGTGTTCGAGAAGACCGAGCTCACTCGCTGCTGGATCGACGCCTTCGAGCAACACGGGTTCTACTGGCTCGGTCGTGACCAGCTCGAAGACACCATGCACTTCGAGTACCTGGGCGACCCGGACCGCTGAAGGCGGCTCAGTGCTTGCCGACCAGGCGCCGGGCAAAGGTCCACGCCGCCAGCGCGGCGGTGCCGGTAAGCACGCCGACCGCGAGGTCGACCAGGCCCGAGACCACGACGCCTGCCGGGCCGGCCGCGCCAGCCCAGCCTTCGACCCGGTGGTGCAGGCCGGGGATGCCGTGGGTCAAGATGCCGCCGCCGACCAGGAACATGGCCAGGGTTCCGAGCACCGAGAGGGCCTTCATCAGATAGGGGACGATCTGAACGATGGCGTTGCCAGTGCGCTCCGCGACGGCGCCCCCGCGCTTCTGGAGCGCGAACCCGAGGTCATCGAGCTTCACGATACCGGCCACCAAACCGTAGACCCCGACCGTCATCAGTGCCGCGATCGCGCAGACCACCATGACTTGCTTCGAAATCGGCGCGGTCGCCACGGTGCCGAGGGCGATCACGATGATCTCGGCCGACAGTACGAAGTCGGTGCGGACTGCGCCGCGGATCTTCTCGCGCTCGAGCCCGCCCAGCCCAGCGACGGCCTCCGGCGGCGAATCATCCGGGGGGTGGAGCAGTTTGTGCGCGAGCTTCTCGACGCCCTCGAAGCACAGAAAGGCCCCGCCGAACATCAGCAATGGCGTCACCGCCCAAGGGGCCAGGGCGCTCAGCGCCAGCGCCGACGGGACCAGTATCAGCTTGTTCTTCGCCGACCCCTTGGCCACCGCCCAGATCACCGGCAACTCGCGCTCGGGGCTGACGCCCGAGACCTGCTGCGCGTTGAGCGCCAGGTCGTCACCCAGCACGCCCGCGGTCTTCTTGGTCGCGACCTTGGTCATCGAGGCAACGCTGTCCAGGTTGCCCGCGATGTCGTCGATCAGAGCAAGAAGGCTACCGGCCGGCATCGAGGAGCGTTCCTAGGGTTCCCGCCACCCCGAGGCAAGTCCCGCGCTCCGTCGGCCGTCCGAGTCGAGCGGAGAAAGTCGCGCAGTTTCCGCGGTAGAGTCGCGATTTTTCGACATCGAGCCGGCGTTGCGCTAGTGGCGTCGCACTCTTCCGGGGAAAAACCGTGACCGACGCCCTCATTCAGTACATCCAGCTTGTCGCCGCCCACGCCCCCACCTGGGGTTTCTTCCTCGTCTTGCTCTTCATGACGATCGAGAGCTCGTTCATCCCCTTTCCCAGCGAAGTGGTGATGATCCCCGCGGGCTTCCTGGCCGCGCGCGGCGAGCTCAGCTTCGGGTCGCCGGTGCTCGATGCGGTGGTGGCGGTGATCGCTGGCATCGCCGGATCGCTCGCCGGGGCATACGTCAACTACTACCTCTTCTCTTGGCTCGGCACGCCCTTCCTCGAGAAGTACGGCAAGTACTTCCTCTTGCCGAAGCCCAAGCTCGAGCGCGCCGAAGAGCTCTTCCGCCGATACGGCGCGGGCGCCACCTTCGTGTGCCGGCTCTTGCCCGCCATTCGCCAGTTGATCTCGATTCCCGCCGGGCTCTCGCGCATGCCGCTCGGCAGCTTCACGCTCTGGACGGGGCTGGGCGCGGGGATCTGGGTCGCGATCTTGACCGCCATCGGCTACTACTTCGGGACCACCACGGCCAACATGAGCTACGCGGAGCTCGTGCACCAAGGGAAGAAGATGGCCAGCCGAGACCTGCTGTACATCCTTCCGGTGCTGGTGGTCGGCTTCGTCGCCTACGTGATGATCTCGAACCGAATCATGAAGCGCAGCGACGAGCCGGCGAAGGCCTGAGCCCGAGCTGGCTCACTCTGCGGTCATGGCCCGCGCACGGGCCGCGGGGTCGTTCGGGTCGACCTCGACCGCCTTCTTCCACGCGGTGTGCGCGGCGCCGGTTTCCCCGGCCTTCGAGAGCGCGTCGCCCAGCGTGACCCAGGCCGAAGCCGACTTGGGGTCCAGGGTGGTAGCCCGCCTGGCCCAGTGCTTGGCTGCGTCGAGCTGCGCTTGCTCGAGCAGGGCCCGCGCGATCCCGGCGGCCGCGTCGGCGCGCCCGGGCTCCAGGGTCAGCGCCCGTCGGAACGCGCGCTCGGCTGCCACCTGGTCTTGCTTGCGCAGCGACTCGGCGCCGCGGTCCAGCTGGGCCTTCACCAGCTTCGCGCGGGCGCCGGCGTCTGCTGGCGTCACGCCGTATCCGAGCAAGAGGGGATCGAGCGCTTTGGCCGCGTCCCCCGACAGGGCAAGGGCGTCACCGAGCAGGATCTGCGCGTTGGTGTCCTCCGGGCTCAGCTTCACGGCTTCGCGGGCGGCCCCGATGGCCGCCTTGGCATCGCGCCGATTCAAGAGCGTGCGGGCCAAACCGGCATGGGCCTCGCCGTTCTTCGGATCGAAGCGCATCGCTTTGCAGTAGGCCGCCTGCGCGCCGTTCATGTCTCCGCGGGCCAGCTCTTTCCGCGCCGCGCGGATCTGATCGTAGGCGGCCCCGGGGTAGACGCCGGGGCTCGGAGGAAGCGGTCCGAGCAGCTTGTCGCAGGTCGGGGCAGTCGTCAGTCCTTCGGCCAGGTCGGCCGTTGGCTCGGGCTCGGGCTTTGCGGGAGGCGGCGTGGGCTTCGGAGTGGGCCTCGCGCTCGCGCTGGGCGTCGGCGCGGGTGCGGTCGACCCGGTCTGCTCGGGGTTGGGTGCGGGCCTCTCACGCCCAGACTTGCCGATCGCCAGCACCACCAAGGTCCCGAGGGCGAGCACACCCAAGAGCCCGCCCAGCGCGTAGAGCAACGTGCCCACCGGGCCGCTCGATTTGGCCCCGCGCCGGGCACCGACGGCCCGCGGTCGCTCCGAGGTGCGCTGCGCGCGCGCCTCGCCCGCCGCGGCCGATGGCATGCTGGGCGGGATCGGCGGCGGCTCGGCGTCGGCCATGTTCAGCGCGACGTCCGGCGTGGTCATCAGGTTCGTGGTCTGCGGCTGCTCGGTGGGCTCGACGTGGACGCGTCCGCTCGAGACCACCATCAACGCTGCCAGCGCCACCGGGCCCGACAGCTCGCGAGCCTCGGGCGCGAGCACTTCGCCCGACGCGCCCACGACCAACCCCTCCGAGACGTCGATCCGCACTCGCAGACGTGGGTTCTGGATCGTGGCCCGGACCGCCTTGGTCGCCGAGGTGAGCCCCCGGAGCAGGCGCGCGGGGCCCGTGATCTCGAGGCGCGTGTCGAAGGCGGCGCGCGAATCGGCCCGCTCGGCCAGCGCTCGCTCGGGTTCGGCCAGGGCCGAGAGGGTCCCCAAGATGCGCTCGATGGCGGGCACCGCGCGCTCTTCCGACCAGACCTCGTTCCAGCGCACGACCAAGAGCGACGCCCACCGCAGGCGGGTGTCGCGCCGCATGCGGCGCATCAGCTCGTAGCCTTCACCTTGGGCTTCTTGCTCGCCGATCAGCAAGACCGCAGGGTCCATGGTGCGGATCCGGTGGAAGCGCACCTCGCTCGGATCCAGATCGGTGACGACCACGTCGACGCCCCGCTCCCGGAGCTCTTGCGCAATGGCGTCGGCGCGGGCGGCGTCGCTGTCGGCCAGCACCACCCGGAGGCCCTTCACGTCCACGTGGGTCTCGGGCGGCTCGTCGTCAACCCCGCCCAAGAGCTGCACCGTCCCGGCGGCGCGCTCGTCGAACTCGTAGGTCAGCGGTTCGGCGGTCACCACGTGCTCACGCACCCGCGACACGAAGTCGTCGATGGTCTCGGTCAGCGCTCGGCCGCCGCCGAGCACGATGCGAATTGCCTGGCCCTCCGTGCTCCCCTGCGCCCGCACGCTCAAGATGCCGGTGCGCAGCTCGTGCTCCAGCGCTCCGACCAGCTCTTGCAGCGTCGCTTCGCCGACGTCCCCCAGCGTCTCTGCCTCGCGGTCGGGGATCTCGCGCGCCAAGGTGGCGATGCGATCGGCCATCTCGTCCATGCTGGCGGAGCGCGGAATCACCGCCGCCGCCCCGTGCCGGAAGGCCTGCAGGCGCGTCTCGAGCTCGGTGTTGTCGTCCAAGATGGCGACCGGCACGACACTGCTCTGGGGCGAGAGCGCGAGGGCGCGCAAGATGTGATGCCCCGAGTCACGAGCCGCATCGCCGGCCAGCACGACCAGATCGGGCGCGAGGGCGATCACCGCGTCTGCCACCTCTTGCACCGCGGCTCGCACGACCTGCACACGATGGCGAGCGAGCGCGGGCTCGAGAGCCGCGCTCAGTGTCTCGGGGGCGCCGACCAAGAGCACGCTGGGCTCACCGGGGCGCCCTGCCGGTCGCCGGCGCGCCAGCTCGCGCAGGCGAAATGCCCGCGACTCGTCCCGGGCGGGCAGCTGACTCAGGCGAAACGCCCGGGAGTCTTCGCGACCCGGCAGCTGGCTAGCTCGAAAGGCGCGCGAGTCGTCCCGTCGGATCGGTGGCGGGCCGTCATCGAACGGCGGAGGGGGCGGGCCAGGATCGCGCGGCTTGCCCCGGCCGCGGGCGTCGTCTGGCAACCGCGCAGGCTTTGGAAAGACGGCGGTCGGATCCTCGTTCGTCACCGACTCGAGCTCGGGCCGCGGCACGGGCTTGGGCTGGTGCGCCGCCGGCGGCAGCGGGACCTTCGGCGCAGGCACCGTGGGTCGGTAGTGCTCCGAGAGCGCCAGCGGATGACGCGTCGGCTTGGACGACTCCAAGGGGTCGTCGCCTGACCCGTCGTTCGAGTGACCACCCGGCATCGGCAGACGCAGAGGATCGCAGAGGTTCGCCCCTGGGGCCAGATGACGGGAGCGCAGTTGCGCTCACGCCCGGGCGAGCAGCTCGACCAGCGCCGGGTGGATCGCACCATTCGTCGCGATCACGTGTCCCTCGGCGAGCCGCAGGGGACCCCCGCCCAGGTGCGACAGCTGCCCACCTGCCGCCAGCACGATGGCCGCGCCGGCCGCGAGGTCCCATGGGTTCAGTCGCCGTTCCCAGTAGCCGTCGTAGGTTCCGTCGGCGACGAAGCACAGGTCGATGGCTGCGGCGCCGCAGCGTCGCACGGCTTGGCAGCGCTTCTTCACCCCGATGAACGCCGCGAAGTTGTTGTCCGGCTCGCGTTCGCGCTCGCGGGGAAAGCCGGTGGCGAGCAGCGACTGCTCCAGGGACGCGGTCTGGCTGACATGGCACGGCTCGGCGTTGCGAAGCGCCTGGCCCCCGACGAACCCGCTCCACTCGAGCCCCAGCGCCGGGGCGACCACCGCGCCGGCCAGCGGCTCGCCGGCTGCCGTCACTCCGAGGCTCACGCACCACACCGGGTGACCGTGGGCATAGTTCGTCGTGCCGTCGATAGGATCGCAATACCAGACCCGCTCGGCGTCGTGGGCGCCGCCCTCTTCTTCGCCGACCACCGCGATCTGTGGCGTGAGCGCGGCCAGTCGAGAGCGGATCAAGCGCTCGGAGGCGAGATCGAACTCGGTGACCAGATCGTGGGTGCCCTTCTCGCTGACCGCCATCTTGCGCCGAAAACCGCTCAGCGCCAGGGCGCCGGCGTCCCGTGCGACGCTGAGCGCGATCTCCGCGAGGACCTCCGGCGTCACGCAGCCTTGCCGTGGCACTTCTTGAATTTCTTGCCGCTGCCGCAGTGACACGGGTCGTTGCGGCCGATCCGTGGCCCCTCGTTCTTGACCGTCGGCCCGGCCAGCGGCTCGGCGTCGGCGAAGAGCCAGACCCCCTCGCGCTTCTCGAACGTCGCCCGCTCGCGGTGCTCGAGGCTGACGTTCTTCACCTTGTACCGAGCGACGAACTCGACCGTGCCACGGTCGTCGTCTTTGCCGCCGGCCTCCGTGCTCAGCACCTCGAGCCCGAGCCACTTGCTGCTCCGGCTCCAGGCCTCGGTCTGCGCGCGGTCGACGTCCTTCCCCGCCTCGGGCGTGTGCGACTTCAAGACGAAGTCCACCTAGCCGAGCGCGTACGCGGAATAGCGCGCACGCATCAGCGCTTCGGCGGTCTCGGCGGCCTTCTCGCCTTTGATGATGGGCAGGCAGTGGGACTCGGTGGACTCGCCAATTCCGCAGACGCAGGGCACGGGGTGTCTCCTTCTTGCCAGACCGCGCTGGCCAGGGCGGCGTGAATGCCACCGAATGGCCCGACCGACAAGCGCCGCGTGGCGGGAGCCAGAACATTGGCTTCTCCCCCCACCCCCTGGTCTATGATGCCCCTTTCGGCGCCGGAGGGATGATGTCGAAACCGATACCGACCGATCGGAGCGAGAGCGTCTTCGAGGACTACAAGCACGAGTACGACGCCAAGCAGGCGGCGGTCGAGGCCAACCGCTGCCTCTACTGCTCGGACGCGCCCTGCACCAAGGCGTGCCCGACGCACATCGACGTCCCGGAGTTCATCCGCAAGATCGCCACCGGCAATCTCAAGGGCTCGGCCCGCACCATCTTCGAGGCGAACATCTTGGGCATGAGCTGCGCGCGGGTCTGCCCGGTCGAGGTCTTGTGCGTGGGGGACTGTGTCTACAACCAGATGGGCGTCCCCCCCATCCAGATCGGCAAGCTGCAGCGT
Source organism: Myxococcales bacterium (assembly GCA_016191785.1). Lineage (GTDB taxonomy): Bacteria > Myxococcota_A > Polyangia > Polyangiales > Polyangiaceae > JADJKB01. The sequence goes on from JACPVJ010000114.1 coordinate 39,548, forward strand.
TTTGCCACCGACCACGCCTATGCGCAGGGTTGGCGGCTGTTCGAGGCGGGCGCCCCGAGCGGCAAGAGCGTGGGGTTGGTCGGCGCCGGCCCGGCGTCCCTCGCCGCCGCCCACGAGCTCCGGCGGCTGGGCCATGCGTGCACCGTCTACGAGAAGCGTCCGGTGATCGGCGGGCTGAACACCACCGGCATCGCGCCTTACAAGATGCGCGCCGACCGCTCGGTAGAGGAAGCAGAGTGGGTACTGGGTATCGGCGGCGTCGAGGTGAAGACCGGCGTCGAGGTCGGCAAGGACATCACGCTCGATCGGCTGGAGCGCGAGCACGCCGCGGTGTTCGTGGGCGTCGGGCTCGGCCCCGACACCCGGCTGGGAGTGCCCGGTGAGGACCTGCCCGGTGTCCACGGCGCGGTGGAGGTGATCGAGCGGATGAAGCTCGGCAAGCTGGCGCTCGAGGGCGTGAAGAGCGCGCTGGTGATCGGCGGCGGGAACACCGCCATCGACGGCGTCCGCGAGCTCGCGGGGCTGGGCGTCCCGAGCGTCACCCTGGTGTACCGGGGGAGCGAAGCGCAGATGCCGGGGTACCGCCACGAGTGGCTGGCCGCGAGGGAGGCGGGCGTCGCCTCCGCGTTCCACGCCGTGCCCGTCGCCTTCGAGGGCAGCGGCCGTGTCCAGCGCGCGCGCCTGGTCCGCACCGACGCCCAGAAGAAGCCCATCGCCGGCAGCGAGCTCTCGCTCGATGCCGACCTGGTGTTGATGGCCATCGGGCAGTCCACCCTCGGTCAGCTGCTGTCGGGGCTCGCGGGGGTGCTGGTGGACAAGGGTCGAATCGTCACCGACGAAAGCGGAGCGACCGGTCGCAAGGGTTGGTACGCCGGTGGCGACTGCCGCAACGGCGGCAAAGAGGTCGTGAACGCCGCGGCCGAAGGCAAGGCGGCCGCGCAGGCCATTCACCGTATGCTCGGAGGCAAAGATGCCTGATCTGTCCACCAACTGCGCGGGCATTCGCTCGCCGAATCCGTTCTGGTTGGCCTCGGCGCCGCCCGCCAACTCGGGAGCTCAGGTGCAGCGCGCGTTCGACGCCGGCTGGGGCGGCGCGGTGTGGAAGACGCTGGGCGTGCCGATCCAGAACGTGTCGAGTCGCTTCGGCGCGATCAACTATTCGGGCACGCGCGCCATCGGCTTCAACAACATCGAGCTCATCACCGACCGGCCGCTCGAGGTGAACTTCAGGGAGATCTACGAGACCAAGAAGAAGTATCCCAAGCACGCGGTGGTGGTCTCGCTGATGGTCGAGACGCAAGAGGAGTGGAAGGACATCATCAAGCGCTCGATCGACGCCGGCGCCGACGGCCTCGAGCTGAACTTCGGCTGCCCCCACGGCATGTGCGAGCGCGGCATGGGGTCGGCCGTGGGCCAAGAGCCGAAGGTCAACGAGCGGATCACCGCGTGGGCCGTCGAGTACTCGACCGTGCCGGTCTTGGTGAAGCTCACGCCCAACGTGTCGGACATCTTGCCCCACGGGCTGGCGGCCCAGCGGGGTGGCGCCCACGGTGTGTCGCTGATCAACACCATCAAGAGCATCGTCTCGGTCGACATCGACCGGTTCGTCCCCGAGCCGCGCGTGGGCTCGCAGAGCACCAACGGCGGGTACTGCGGCGCAGCGGTCAAGCCCATCGCGCTGCACATGCTGGCGCGCCTCTCGCGCTCGGAGGACTTCGACCTTCCGGTCAGCGGAATCGGCGGAATCACCAACTGGCGCGACGCCGTCGAGTTCATGCTGCTGGGCGCTTCGAGCGTGCAGGTGTGCACCGAGGTGATGCTCAAGGGCTACCGCATCGTCGAGGACATGATCGAGGGCCTCGGCGAGTACATGGCCTCCCACGGGTTTCAGACCCTCGACCAGCTCGTGGGCAAGGCCGTGCCGGCCTATTCCGAGTGGGGCGATCTCGATCTGAACTACGAAACCGTCGCCAAGATCGACGACAAGAAGTGCATCGGCTGTCAGCTGTGCGTGGTCGCCTGTCACGACGGCGCCCACCAGTGCATTCACCCGGCGAAGGAAGAGGCCGGGGCGAGCGCCACGCGCGTGCCGGTGGTCGACGAGGCCGAGTGCGTCGGCTGCAACCTCTGCCAGATCGTGTGCCCGGTGCCCGGCTGCATCAGCCTGGTGGCCGTGGACAACGGCTTCGCGCCGGCTTCTTGGAACCAGCACGTGACCACCGGAGCGAAGCTCAGGCCCAAGAAGGGCGCGCACTGAAGGGCCCGCGGCGGGGCGCGGTCACTCGCCGGCGAACGCCTCGACGAAGCGCGGCGGCAAGGGCACGGCCCTCCGGTCCTCGCCCACCGTGACCATGGCGGTGTGACCCTCGACGAGCAGCTCGAGGGCGCCGCCGTCGAGCACGCGGTGCACTCGGTGGCCGATCCGGAAGCCCTTGCTGCGCGTCTCTTCGACGAACGACTGCACCTCGAGCAGGTCGTCGAAGCGGGCCGGGGCTCGGTAGCGACACGCGGTCTCGACGATGGGCAGGTGGTAGTCGTAGGGGAGCCCGAGCTCCCGGAACATCTCGACCCGCCCCGTCTCGAAATAGAGGAAGTAGCTCGCGTAGTACACGATGCCCGAGGTGTCGGTGTCGGCGTAGCGGACGCGCAGGCGCGTGCTGAAGACCTTCATCGCGCGGAAGTAGAGCTTCCGACCACAGCCAACGCAAGGCGCCTGCCGCGGGGTTGACGGCCGGCGCGTGCGCCGTGACCCTGGCCGCATGCGAGCGATGATCGGGCTTCTGGCACTGGCGGGCTGCGCGGCTCCCGCTCCCGAGGTAGCTGGCCCCGCCTCCGGCGGAGCGACGACCCCGTCGCCCGCGGCGTCTGCCGACTCGCCGGGCGCGGCACCGATGGAGGCGCCGCCAACCGCCGCCGCCGACCCCTCGGCCGACGCCTCTGCCGAGCCGGCCGCCCCGGCTGACCCGCAGCCCCCGACTGTCGCCACGACTCCCGCTCCCGAGCCCTCGGCGGATCCGAGCGCGCGGGACCCTCGACGGATCGTTAAGCAGCAGCGCCCACGCTCGCTCTTGGTCCCCGAGCTCGCGGCGCTCGAGAGGCTCTACGCGGCGACGCGGAAGAGCTCGCCCGACCGGCCCGTGGTGATGCGCCGGCTTGCGGAGGGGTACGTCGAGCTCGAGTACGCCGCCGCGCACGAACCCGACGGCGCCAAGATCGCCACCGCCGCGCGCAAGCACGCCCTGACGTACTACCTCGCGCTCAGGTCCGAGTACCCGACCTACGCCAAGCTCGACGAGGTCCTCTACTATGCGGGCTACGAGCACGAGCGCGGTGGCGACTCGGCGAATGCCCGCGCGCTCTACCGCGAGCTGATGCAGCAGTCGCCCACGTCGCCGTTCGTTCTGCGGGTCCCCGCGAAGTGGCGAAGCCGCTGAAGGCCGGTCAAGTGGCGACCGGCGCGCGCCGGGCGATCACTTGCTGCACTCCGCCATGGCCAGGCACGTCGACCTGGCGTTGACGCAGTCCGCGATCGCCTTGTACGGCCCGATGCAGGCGAACGACGGGCACTTGTAACCGCACGCCTGGAGCTTGGCGCAGGCTTTCGCGCAAGCGTCCGCGCTGGGGGGTGGGGGGGGCGAGCTGCCGGGCGCGGTGGGGGTGGCGGGCGTGCTCGTGGCCCCGGGCGGACGCGAGCTCTTGGGGGCTGTTCCGGCCACGGGTTTGCTCGACGGCACGCTGGCCGGCGTCGGGTCGGCCGAAGCCGGTGCGGGCCCTGCGCTCGCGCCGGCTTCGGCGGTCGAGGCCGCCGAGGCGGTCGAACCGAAGGCGCCGAGTAGGTAGGCCGCTCCCGCGCCCACTGCGCCGAAGACCAGCAGAAACCCCATCGCGACGACCGCGACCAGCACTGGGGCGGCGCGCGATCGGCGCGGTGCGGGCAGTGAATGGATCGGCACGTGGGTTGGCGGCGTGATCGCCGCTGAGAGCGGGATCGCCGAGAGCGCGCGCAGCGCGTCGGCCAGCTCGCTGGCAGATTGAAAACGGTGGTTCGGATCCCGAGCCAGGGCCCGGGCCAGCCACGCATCGAATCCAGCTGGCGCGCCCGCGGCCGTCGGGATCGGGTCGGCGCAGATCTTCAGCAGCAGATCGCCGAGGGTCGCGCTGTCGAAGGGTCGCAGGCCGGTCACGCACTCGTAGGCGATCACTCCCAACGACCAGAGATCACTTCGGTGATCGACGTCGCTGCGCCCCCTTGCCTGCTCGGGGCTCATGTAGTGCGGCGTGCCCAGGACCGCGCCGGTCTGAGTCAGGCCGCCGACGGCACTGTCGCCCGTGCCCAGCGTCTTGGCGATGCCAAAGTCCAGGACCTTTGCCAGCTCTTCGTCTTGATTCGTGACTAAGAAGACGTTGTCTGGCTTGAGGTCGCGGTGCACCACCCCGGCCTCGTGCGCCCGGCCGAGCGCGCGGGCCACGTGGCTCACGATTCGCGACGTCTCGGCCAGCGACAGCTGTCCGACTCGCGTCAGCCGCGCAGCCAGGCTCTCGCCTTCCAGGAGCTCCATCACCAGGTAGGGGGTCGAGCCCTCGACCCCGAAGTCGAGCACCTGGATCACGTGGGGGCTGCGCAGCGCAGCGGCAGCCCGGGCCTCGAACAAGAACCGATCGACGGCGCCGGGGGCGCTGGCCAGCCGGTCGTGGATCAGCTTGATCGCGACCGGGGATCGCAAGAGGAGGTGCTCGGCTCGCCACACGCTCCCCATGCCGCCGGCGCCCAGCTGCGAGACCAGCCGGAATTTCTCGGCGAGCACGTCGCCGGGTGAGAACTCCCGCGCCATCGGCTGGTCTGGGTGATAGCACGAACCAGGCTATCGACCCCGCCCCAAGCTCGCGAACACCAGAGCCCAGCCGACCAAGAACGACAGGCCGCCCAGGGGAGTGATCATCCCGAGCTTGCGCACCCCGGTCAGCACCATCAGGTAGAGGCTGCCCGCGAAGAGCACCACGCCGGCGGTGAACGCCAGCGCCGGCCACTTGATCTCGCGACCCGTCGCGTCCGCGTAGAGCGCCAGCGCGAGCAGCGCTACCGCGTGCAGCGCGTGATAGAGCACGCCGGTCTGCCACACGCCGAGCTCTGCCTGGGTCACCCGGCTCTTCAGCGCGTGGGCGCCAAACGCGCCCAGGGCGACGGCGAGAAACCCCAGCGCGGCGGCTACACGGATCCACATCGTGCGCAATTTCTGGTGCCAGGGGTGCGCGGGCGGAAGCGCCCCCGCCCCTCACTTCTTCCGTTTCTGGCTGCTCGGTTCGGTGACCTTCTCGCTCGGTGGAACCGACGGCGCCGTCTCTTTGGTGCCGTCGTAGCCGCCGCCTGTGCCCCCACCGGTGTCCAGCGAGCCCTGCGGGCCAGCACCCGAGCGGCACTCGATGGCGCAGGCCACGGCCAGGGAGTCGCCCCCGCAGCCGCAACCGGAGAGGCGGCGCACCGCCGGCGGAAGCTGAAGCTCGCTCGGATCCGGCAAGATCGAGAGCGCCACGCTCGCCCCATTCTTGGGCAAGAAGCGCACCATGGCGCTGCCGCGGAGGGTGTGCTCGCCCCCCGCGATCTTGAGCGAGGCGATCGCCTTGTCCAGGCACGCATCGAACTTGGCGTTCGTGCTCCGCGCCGGAGTCGTCACCTGGGTCTTGCCGTCGGGGCCGACCGCGAAGCCGACCCGATGCACCCGCGCGCTGACGCTCGCGTCCTTCGGGCAAGCCTTGATCGCGCCGACCTTGGCCTTGAGCTTGTCACTCAGGCTGGTGCGACGCTTCTCGATCTCGGTCTCGGGCTCGGCGCTGGCGCGCTCGGCCAGCGTGCTCTTCTGCCCGAAGGCCCGGCTCGGGCTGGCGCCCGCTGCAGCGGTGTCCTTCCCACCGAAGGGGTCCAGGTTCGGCGTGACGTCGTAGTTGCGCGGGGGGCTGTAGGCGAGCCCGCAGGCCGGGCCGTACCCGGTGGCGCACGCGCGGCCGAGGGCGGCGCGCGTGCCGCCGATGTCCTTCGAGCCGCCGAGCCCGTCGTAGCGCGCAGCGGCCAAGAGCGCGCAGCCGTAGCCATACTTCGCCTGGCACGCCTTCTCGAAGAAGCCCACCGCGAGGCTCGGGTTCGCGCCCGTCCCGAACCCTTGGCGATACAAGAGGCCGGTCCCGGCGCAGCTCTCGCCGTCGCCGTCGGCGCAGCTCTTCTCGAGCCACTTGAGCGCCGCGGAATCGTCCCGCGCCACGCCCACGCCCTGAAGCTGGGACACCGCCAGCAGCCTGCAACCCGGGACATGGCCGCCGTCGCAGGCCCGCTTCGCGAGCTTCGCCGCCTTCTCTCCGCTCTTGGTCACGCCGTCTCGACCCTCGAACAGCAGCGCCGCAGCGTCGATGCAGCTCCGCCAGTCCTTGGCGTCGCAGGCGCGCTCGAAGTCCTGAGCCGCGCGCGCGGCGTCTCTCGGCATCTTCGTTCCCGAGAGCCGCAGCGTGCCGAGGAACCGGCAGGCGTTGGCAGAACCCTTGGAGCAGCTGACCTCCAGGTCCTTCACGCCCTTCGCACGCTCTTCTTCGGTGCCCCCGAGCAGCTGTGAAGCGAGCAAGCCGCAGGCGTCTTCCCACTTCCCCTGGCAGGCACGAGTGAACAGCGCCTTGGCGCGCGCGGCGTCCGGCGTGGTGCCGGTGCCCTTCTCCAGGTTGAGCGCCAAGAAGTGACACGCGCGGGCCTCGCCCCCGCTGCAGGCCCGGCCGTACAGCACGTTGGCCGCGGTCGCGTCGCCGCCCTTCTCGGTCACGACGCCCAGGTTGCTGCAGCCTCGCGCCCAGCCGGCCTCGCAGCTCTTGGAATACAGCTCGCGGGCCTTGTTCATGTCCTTCGGGAGCGCATCGCCGCGATCGTAGGCGTGGCCCAGGTTGCCGCAGCCCCGGGCGCTGCCACCGGCGCAGGCCTTCTCGGCCAGGGCGGCGGCCTTCTCTGGATCGGCTGGAACGCCGTGGTTGCCGAAGTACATGAACGAGGCCGCGGCACAGCTGCCGGCGTGCCCCTTGTCGCACTCGGTCGCGCACTCCGCGAGCTGGCCTTCACGGCACTGAAACGGGGCAGCGCCCCCCGGCGGCGCGCACTTGCCGTCGGTCAGCACGAGGCCCCGAGGACACACGTCCACCGTTCCGCCCTCGTCCTTCGACGCCACCTCGAGGGCCGTCAGCTCGAGGCGCAGCAGCGCCGCGCAGCTGGGGTCTGGGCTCGACGAGGTGGGGTTGAAGCCCTTGCACGCCTTGGCGTCGCCGTCCCGGTTCTCGGTGCGCTTGCTGCTCTTGCTCGCCGCGCTGGCGCCGGCGCCCATGATCTCGACCGCGCCGCGGACCGAGCCCGACGAGCCTTGCTTCAGGGCAAAGGCGCCGACGAAGGCGCCGCGCACGAAGTGGGTCGCGCCGGCGCAGCCGCTGCCGGTCAGGCGCTTCTTGTCGGCGGCGTCGACCGTGGTTCGCCGCATGCCGATGAGAATCAGGCCAAGATCCAGCGAGGTGTCACGCTGGACCTCCGCCGCGATCTTTGCCCCGAAGGTCGGCAGGTTCAGCTGGATCTCGTCCGCGCCGTCGAGCCGCACCACCTCTTCCTTGGGGCTCACGCCCACGAAGCCGTAGTCACCCTCGATCTTGCAGTCCTTGATGATGCGCAGTTGCTTGCAGTCGTAGCTGACGACCGCCACGCCGTCCTTCATCACCGCCTCGTAGACCGCGCGCTCGTGGGCCTTCAGATCCACGATCAACGGTTGGCCGAAGTCGGCCACCGAGTCGCAGAGCGTGCTCTGCACCTTGGGTGGCTCCGGTCGCGCGACCTGGCCGCCGCCGCCGGGGCGACACCCGCCCGAGACCAACACCGAAGCCACGATCAGTGGCCCGCCCATGCGCGTCGTAAAGCTCATTGCTCGCTCCCGAATCCGATTGTGCCCAGAGGCTCACTTCACGCAGCCGACCCGGCTCTTGGCGATTACCATGTCGTCGTACCAGACGCTGCCGGCGCCGCCCTCGGTGATGTAGTTCTGCGGCCAGAAGGCGTTGATCTTCAGGTCCGTGGTGCTGCGCCATTGAAGGTCCAGCGGCACCAGGCTGGGGCTCGGCGGTTTGTACTGCGTGCACTCGGTGCCGGTGGCCTTCTCGGGGCAGAACTTGTCCTTGACCCAATAGCCGAGGGGCGACTGGTCGGTGAACTGCAGCACCGATTGGTCGTTCACCCACACCCCGAGCTCGGCCCCGGCGCCGGAGGCCGGCGAGGGGTTCAGCTTGATGTGAAGCTCGAAGCACTGCCACTGATCTTTGGCGGTCAGCGTCGGGTCGTGGATCACCGAGTTGCCATAGTAGGCGGTGCTCCCCGCCGGCTGGTCCATCCACGAGTGCATCTTCATCCAGTAGTTGTAGAAGTCCATGCGCGGCGTGGCGCCGCTGGTCATCGGCTCGAGCGACACGTGGAAGCGATCGTCCCCGTCCGGCTTCAACCCGGCCTTTGGGCTCGGCCAGTTCGACGCCGGGTTGTAGCCCCCCACCCACACACCGGTGTGGTGCCACTTCACTCCGGCTTGGTACTTGGCGTAGTAGCGCACGAACACCTCGTCGAACCCGGGCGAGAGCTTCTTGTAGAAGTCGACGGCGTTTGGCCCCGCCCCGCTCGCGGTCAGCTTCCCACTGGCTTTGCCGCTGCTTGCTGCCGGGACGCTGGTGTCGAGCGCGATGTTGGCGGTGCCCTGCTTGCTCTCGTAGCGGGACAAGAACGCGCTCACCGTTCCTTCTTCGAAGTTCTCGACCCAGATCACGTCCGGGTCTTTTTCGATGCCGACGTCGCCGGGGTACTTGGCAGCGAGCCCGGGTCCTGAACCGCTCGAGCCGCCGGTGCCGCCGGTGCCGCCGCTGGCTGTGCCGCCGCTGCCGCTGGAGCCGCCCGTCGCGGTGCCGCCGGCGCCGCTCGCGCCACCGCTGGCCGAGCCGCCGCTGCCAGTGCCGCCGCTGCCGCTGGTGGCGCCGCTACCCGCGCCGCCGGTCGCCGGCGAGCCCCCGCCGCTGTCCGAGCCGCACCCGAAGAGAACCACCGCCAGCCCGAGGCACCCCAGCCGCTTCATGCGGTCACTCTATCACCGGCTCGAGCACGCGGTATCCGTGGGCGCGAACGAGGTTGATGTGCACGCCGGCGCAGCGGGCGTCGTGGATGCAACCGCGACAGCGTCGGCTCTTGGTCATGAAGCCCGACGCGATGAAGCGCTCGGCGAAGCGGCTCATCTCCACCCGGCCGTCGGGCCCGAGCGTCGCTGCGTCGAGCTCGGGCTCGAGGCGCTCGGGCTCGCGCCCGCCCAGGCACGCGGGGATGCCGCGCGTGCGGACGTCTCGCGGCAGGCTCGCGCACAGTGACTTCGTGTCCACGTCTTCGCGCTGCTGATCGCTGACGCGCTCGTAGGTCGGTGCGCACACCAAGAGCCGCGGCCCGAGCCCCGCGAGCGACGGCAGCCGCGGCGCCGTCTCGGCCCGCAGCATGACCCCGAGCTCGAAATCCCCCTCCCACGCCAGGACGTGGTCGAGGTCGGCGGCGGTCGAGACGAACACCCGGCGGACCGCTCGACCCTCGAGATCGGGGGCGTGAAGGTCGCGGTAGGAATCGAGCTCGAGCCAGAGCTCGGCCGTCGGGCAGAGCGCTGCCAGCGCACGCGCACGCGCCGGGTCCGCGGCCACCAGGTGAGCCACCCGCGCGCGGGGCAGCGCCGCGCCACGCGGCGGAGGATCGACCAGCCGCAAGACCTCGACCTCGGGCAGCGCGCGCTCGCCGAGCGTGCGGTCCAGCCCGTCACACAGCGGTTCGAGGTAGCAGTGCTTGCAGCGCGCGGGCTCGCGACAGTCGAGCCGCTCGCCCAGGCCGAGATACCGGTCGAACTCTTCCCGTCGGCCCCGGACCTCGTCGTGCAGCTTGTGCGGATCCTGGATCAGGTCCTCGAAGCCCTCGGCGAAGGCTGGCGGGAAGCGGTTGAGCCAGAGCTGAATGCCCGGGCGTCGCGAGATCTCGAAGGCGCGGGTCAGCGCCTCTTCGTGCCCGACCAGATCGTAGAACAGCGCGTCCTTGGCCTTGCCCCAGGCGTTCCCGAAAGGGATCACCTGGAGCAAGTCGAACTCGCGAACGCCCCAGCCGATGAACGTCTCGAGCATCTCGGGCAGGTGAGCCACGTTCATCTTGTTGATCACGACGTCCACGTTCACGATGAACCGCCCCGAAGCCAGCGCTGCGCGGAGCGCGGTCGTCTCTTGCTCGAAGGCCCCCGGCGCGCCCACCAGCGCATCGTGGAGCTGGGCGGTGTGCCCGTGCACGCTGAACGTGATCTCGTCGAGGCCCGCGTCTGCCGCCCGCGAAAGAAACTCGGGGTAGACGAACATGCGCCCGTTGGTCACGGTCTGAATGCGGCGGTAGCCCGAGCGTCGGCCGAGCTTCACGAACTCCAGGAACTGCGGGTGGAGGGTCGGCTCGCCCCCCGAGAGAATCAGGCGCGTGGCCCCGCGCTTCCGCCCCTCGATGATCTGGATCTTGATCTCGAGGGCGGGCCGCACCGTGCCGTCGTGGGCCAGGGTGTCCAGGCAGAAGATGCAGTGGTTGTTGCAGTCGCTCGTGAGCCGCACCCAGTTCTTCTGCTCGTGCGCGGCCGCTTCCCGAGTGAGTGTCCCGTCGACCACGTGGTTCTTCATAGCGCACCGGCTCATGCGCGCTTGTGCAGGGCCGAAGACCAGCCTACGCTCGGCTGAGTCTAGGACAGAACCATGACTGATGAGCGAAACGCGATCGAGATCGCAGGCAGTGCGGACCATCGGTTCATGTGGCTGGGGGCCGGTGATCCGGAGACCGAAAAGGGGATTGCCTCGAACCAGTACGCCATCGTCGCCGGCGGCGAAGCGCTGCTGCTCGACCCCGGCGGGTATCACTCGTTCGAGCGGGTCTTCGCCAACGTGGCGGGGCTGGTCGAGCCGAAGAAGATCACCGGCGTCTTCCTGTCGCATCAGGATCCCGACGTGGTCGGGAGCTTGGTCTCGTGGCTCGAGGTGCAACCCTCGATGAAGATCTACGTGTCGGGTTTGTGGGAGCGGTTCTTGCCGCACTTCGCGCTGCCGGCGCTGCCCGACTTCGTGGCCATTCCCGACGAGGGCAGCAGCGTCACGCTGGCGGACGGCGCACAGCTGCGCTTCGTTCCGGCTCACGGCCTCCACTCTCCCGGGAACTTCGCGCTCTACGACGAGCGCACGCGCGTTTTGTTCTCGGGCGACCTGGGCGCCGCCCTCGTGCCGCCCGGCGAGTGGTCGATGTTCGTCGGCGACTTCGAGAAACACTGCGGCTACATGGATGGGTTTCACCGGCGCTTCCTGGCGTCCACCAAGGCGCTGCGGGCGTTCCTCGAGCAGATCCGCGGCGTGCCCATCGACTTCGTGTGCCCGCAACACGGGTCGATCTTCCGCGGCGAGGACGTGCAGCGCTTCTTCGACTGGCTCGCCGAGCTCGAAGTGGGCTTCGACCACCGCGACTGGGGCAAGCCGCGTTGACGGAAGCGGCGGGTGACTCGGCGAGCTGGGGGGAGGTCGTGCGTGCGCACCTCTCGTTCGCGATCCGCATCTATTCGGCGGAAGAGCTCCAGCGCCTGGCGGACGAGGCTCGGATCGCGGTTCGCCCGGACGGCAGCAATTCGGCCGTGAGCTACGCCGACGTGACCCGCTACATCGCGGCCGTGGGCAAGGTCTTCGGGGAGACGGCCTCGGTCAGCGCCAAGCTCACCGCGATGAACAAGGCGCGTGCCCTCGGCCTGCGCCCCCCCGGGTTGCGCTGGTTCACCTGAGGGCCCGTCACGAGTCGGCTCGCGCCGGCTCGTAGAGCCAGCGCGACAGCGCCTTGGCCGTGAACAAGAGCACCGCGCCGAGCACGAACACACCGAGCGCGGCCGCCGCCAAGAGGAAGATCTCGGCCCGGGGGAAGCGGCGCGAGAAGAACGAAACGAGCACCGGCACGCCACCGGACACCAGGAACCAAGCGCTCATCACCAGCGCCTGGAAGCGCCGGGGCACGTCCCCGATGACGCGTGCCATCGCGAACGGGCCGACCAGGACCTCCGCCAGCCCCAGCGTGCCCTCGGAGGCCGCTGCCGCCCAGACGGAGGTGCGCGCGAGCATCAGCGGAACCGCCGACAGGCCGGCGAGACACAGCCCCGCCGCGACCACCAAGAGCGCCGGCAGCTCGACTTGGCGCAGGTGCAGCACGACCAACACCGCCATGACCAGGCACGACCCCAGGATGACCGACACGGGGTTGATCATCGTCAGCCACGACAGCGAGCCGGACGCCGCGGCGTCGAAGCTCAGGGAGCTCACGAGCGTGAGCTGTGCCACGTACGGCGCGGCCAGAGCGATCAAGCCCAGCGCGCCCCAAAGCACGCGCCCGGTGAAGAGCGGGCTCGGGGCGTCCGCCGTGCCTCGCCGAGTGAAGAACCAGGCGACACCCAACCCGACCGCCAAGACGGCCCCGATCGCCGCTGCGCCCGCCGCGGTCACGAACACCGCCGTGGCCCCCATCCGGGCAGTGACCACCCCTGCGACCGTGGACGAGGTCAGCGCCGAGGCGTTGAGCACCGCGTACAGCAGCACGAACGCGAGCGCGCGGAGCTGTTCGCGCGGATGCGCGAGCTCGGCGGCGGCAACTGCAAAGAATGCCGGCTTGGCCAGCCCTTGGCCCAACCCGAGCACAGCCATCCCGATCCAGACCATCGCCGTGCCGTCGCTGGCCGCGATCAGCGCGTACCCCAGCACCGAGAGCGCCACGCCCGCGATCAGCGGCAGCACCGGTCCGGCGGCGACCGCGACCACGCCCCCTAGCACCACCAACAGCGTGTTCGCCAAGACCTGACCGGTCATGATGGTGCCCACGCTCTCACGCGCGACGCCGATGTCGCGCAGGTGCATGAACAGCACGCCACGGCTCATCCAGTATGCCCAGCGCTCGACCCCGAGCACCGCTGGCAGCAGCGTCAACACCAGCGCCACGCGCCACACGTTCAAGCCGGGCCTGTGGTCCACTTCGGTCATCGACCAGCGCATGCTAGCCGAGGTTTCTGTACTAGGCTTGGGCTCGTGCGCCGCCTCTGCCTCGCTCTCGCCGTCGCGACGGCGTCGTTGGTCGTGGCGCCCCCGCCCGCGGTGGCGCAACCCGACGCGGGCGCGCCGCACGTCCTGTTCGCACCTCAGGCCGACGTGCCGCCCAAGCTCGCGTGGCGGTTCCGACCGGTTCAGACCTGGGAGCTGTACGCGACGGGCGGATTCGCGCTGGCCGCGGTCGGTGCCTACGCGGCCGGGGCCAGCGCCGATCGCTGGCACGGGGGCGTGGTGTTCGACGACGACGTGCGCCGTTCGGTTCGCCCCGGCAGCTATCAGCGCCGACGCAGCGCGCGGGATGCCAGCGACCTGACGCTGGCGCTCGGTGTGGCGCAGCCGATGCTCGGCGACGGTCTCCTGACCAGCTACTGGTACCACCGAAGTCCGGAGGTGGCCGAGCAGCTCTTGCTGATCAACGCCGAGACCCTGGCCATCACCGTCGCCGTCCAGACCAGCGTCTCGTCGCTCGCCAGTCGCGAGCGCCCGTACGGCCGAGACTGCGGCACCGAGCTCGATCCGGAGCTGAACGAGTGCTCGAAGAAGGACCGATATCGCAGCTTCTTCAGCGGGCACGCGGCGACGGCGTTCTCGGCGGCCAGCGTGTCGTGCCTGCACCACACGTACCTGCCGCTCTACGGCGGCGGCGCGGCGGAGGTCGCGTCGTGCGCGGCCGGTTACGCCCTGGCCGGCGCGACCTCGGCGCTGCGCGTGGTGGGCGACATGCACTACGCCTCGGACGTGGCCGTCGGGGCCGCCTGGGGCACCCTCGCCGGGTTGGGCGTGCCGTGGCTCTTGCACTATCGGCATCCGGTCGGGGAACGGAGCCGTGCGGCGCGCGTCCATCTCGTGCCCCACCCCACCGGGCTGGCGATCGGGGGGGCGTTCTGATGCGCGTCCGTGCCTTCGCCTTGTCCGCGCTGTGCGCCACGGCCGCCCACGCCCAGGTGCCCACGTCGGCCCCGCCACCGCACGACAGTGGTCTGCCGGCGCCGGCAGTCTGGGAACGCGGGGTGTCGCGGCCGTTCGTGGCCGCCACTCTCGAGCTCGGTTGGACCTACGTCCGCCCGGAGCTCGCCGTCGGCTTCGGCCGGCCCTTTCATCGGTGGATGGGGCTCGATCTGAAGCCTTTGGTCACCACCACCGGCGCGGGCTTCTACGGCGGGCTGCGCGGGAGCGTGCCGTTCCTCGATTTGCGCGCGGGCGTCCGGCACTTCGAGCCCTTCGAGCACACGCTGCTCCGCGAAGCGGAGCACCACCAGCGCGCCGAGCTGGACACGCCGAGCGGTCCCGAGCCCGAGCCCTACTCCATCGAGAGCGAGCTCTCGGGGTCGATCGCCGTGCCCGGCGGTGGCCCGTTCTGGCTCGCGGGCATCTACTACGTCAGCAACGTGCAGCAGGGCTTTCACCTGTACGAAGAGTCGCTCAAGGTGATCATCGATCCGCCCTGGGTCTTTCGGCTTCGCGCCGGCTATGCCTGGCGCTTCGGGCCGGGCGACGCCGTCTCGCTGGGCGTCGCCGAAGAGATCATCGAAAATCCCGGGCGCCCCGGCTACGTGATCCGGGCCGGCGTGATCGGCCGTGTGGCCATCACCGAGCACCTCGACGCGCAGCTCTCGCTCTTGCCGGTGATCCACAGCCCCGACAGCATCGGCCTGGCGGGCGCCGACTTCGGTCATCTCGGCGTGCGCTGGCGCTGGGCCACGGCCGGGGCCAAGCGTCGCCGGCGATGAAGCCCCGCGGCAGGCCCCGTCAGGCCGAGCCCGAGGGCACGATCAGGCGGATGGCTCGCGGCGCCACGCTCACGCGAGCGTGCTCGGAGCAGGCGATCTCTTCGCCATCAACCTGGGCGAAGATCGGGACCTCGCCCTCGCGCGCCAGGGTGAGCTCGAAGCTCGCCGCTCGGATCGGTCTCATGTGCTCGACGCCGATCCGGTTCAGCATCTCTTCGGTGATCGGGTTGCCGTCCAGATCCACGATGGCCTTGCTCGCCCACTCGCGCTTGCCGCGAAACGCCACCAGCTCGAACTGGCCGTCGTCGTGGCGGCTGGTGCGGTCGAACACCCAGGCGCCACCGTAGACGCGCGTGCCCTTGACCACCAGATCGGTCAGCCCGTGGAAGCTGTGGGTCGTGCCGTCGGCGTCCACCGCCGCGCTGAACTTGTCGTCGATCACCTGCGCCTCCAGAAACGTGCGCAGAAGGGCGCCGGCGTACACCAGCTGATCGCGGTACAGCTCTTTGAGTGGGCCGAGCTTCGAGACAAGGTCGCGATCGCGGTTGCGGACCGCGAGCACTCGCGCCGAGAGCCCGAAGCCCGCCGAGTCGAAGAACCACCACGAGCCCTGGAGCCCGCCGTGGTCGTCGAACGACTCGAGGCGGCCCGCGTCGAGCCGGGTCTCGTGTCCCGCGACGACCACCTCGACGTTCCTCTCGAGGGCGTCCTCGGAGGCGGCCAGGCCGAAGCTCCTGCCCTGATCGTTGGCCGTCCCGGTGGGCAGCATGCCCATCCGCACCTGATCGGCGCGACCGGAGTCGACGATGCCGGCGGCGACCTCGCGGAAGGTTCCATCGCCGCCCATGGAGACGAACGTGGCGTCGCGGGCCTCTGCCACCCGCGCGGCCACCGCGGCGATGGTCTGGCCACCGGGCAGGGTAGGGAAGAGCTCGGCGTCGATGCCCCGGGCCGCGAACAGCGCCCGCGCCCGGTCGATGCGCGCCGCGTTCTTTCCGCTCTGTGCGGTCGGGTTGCCGATCAGCACCAGGTGCTTCACGCCGGACAGTCTCTCACTCCTCTGCCCGAGAGAGAAGGTCTCGGCGTCGGGCGTGGGCGACGGTGAACGCGGCGCCGAAGAAGAACGCCTGCGCCGAGTAGTGCATCCAGAGCAGCAGCACCACCAGACTGGCGGCGGCGCCGTAGACCGTGGTGTCACGGCGTGCGACGAAGGCGGTCACGAGCAAGGCGCCCGCGGTGAACAAGATCGAGGTCACGGCGCCTCCGACCAGCGCGTCGGGCAGGCGCACGCGGCCCCGCGGCAAGAGGCGGAACATCGCAGCGAACAAGAGCGACGTGAGCACCAGCGACGCCGGGGCCTCGACCAGCCGCGAGACGGGAACATCGAGCCCGGCGGCGCGTCGCCCGGCGGCGAGCCCCGCGTGCAAGAGCACCGTGGCGGTGAGCGACACCCCGACCAAGATCACCATCGCGAAGGCGAGCCCGCGACGCTTTGCTTGGCGGCGGACGCGCTCCGCGAAGTCCTTGGGGTCGGGCTCAGGGGGCGTCTCCCACAGCAAATCCAGGGCGGTCGTCAGCTGGGTGAACAGCCGTGTCGAGGCATAGACCAGCACCAGCGCGCCCAGCACGCTGGTCAGCGTCGAATGCGAGCTGCCTCGAACCGCTCCCACCAGAGACAAAAGGGTCGCTGCGCCGGACCGGCCGACCCACGACTCGAGCTCGACCGCCGTCGTCGATCGAGCCTGCTGCTCGTCCACCACCAGCGCTGCCAGCTCGAGGGCGATCACCAAGATGGGCACCACCGAGACCAATGCGTAGAAGGCCACCGACCCGCTCATCAGGCGCGCTCCGCGCTGCGAGAAGATCCGGGCCGCATCCCGCGACAGCGCCCAGGCGGTGGCGAGCCGGGCGTTCATTCTCTCTGGTACTCGAGCAGCCACTGGTTGCTGCCGCCGGGTCGGATCGGCCACTCGTTCACCAGCCGGAGCGGAAGCCCAGCCAGACGCCCCCTCACGTCGGCCGACGAGTCGTTGCGGTAGTGCTCGAACGAGCCGCTCCCCTGCTGGGCGCGGGTCAGCTGTTCGGCGCTGCGCACCAATCCGAACGCGACGTCGTCCACGAGGAGCAGCGTGCCGCCGACCGCCAGTCGATCGCACGCAGAGGCGACCGCCCGGCGCGCGTCGGGCAGGTGGTTCAGGCTTCGGAGGAACAGCACGTGGTCGAAGCGACGCGCGTCGGGCAGATCGCCCAGCGAGCCGACGACGACCTTGGCCCACGGAAGTCGAGCCTGCAAAAGCGAAAGGCGCTGACCGTCCGGGTCGACCGCCAGGTAGTCGACGTCGCCGGACAGGGCCCGGGGCCCGAGCTGGGCGGCGTAGGGCGCATCGCCGGCGCCGACGTCCAGCACGCCGCCGGTCAGGCCCCGCAAGACCGAGCGGACCCGCGCCTCGTCGTCGGCGAAGGTGCCGTGCTCGCGCGCGCGAAACCCGCCCGGGCAATCAACTCGACGCGGGCACTCTTGGCACTCGGGGGCGGGCGCGAGGGCCATCAGATCGGTCGCAAAGTCGTCGGGCCACTGCTTCGCGCTTCGGTCGACGTAGAACTGACCCAAGGCCCTGACCTGCGCGATCTCGCCGTCGTCGAAGTCACAGGTCCGGGTCACGAACAGCCGCATCCGGTCCTTCAGGCGCAGGAACAGCGCGCGCTTCGGATCGGGGGCGCCCTCGACGGGCCCCGAGCCCGTGCTCAGCGGGCAGGCGGCGCCGGCCGGACGTGCCACGTCGAGCAGGGGCTCGAAGTTGAACGAGTTCGAGCGCAGCGCCAAGCGTCACTCACCGCGGAGCTCGACGGTGGCACCGAGCACGTAGTTGCCGAGCTCGTCGGCCAAGAGTCGCTCGTCGACGCCCGGGGCGGCCTCGACCCGCAGCACGAACGCGTCCGCCGACTCGACGCGAGCGATCTTGGCGTGCTCGGAATAGACCTTCACCGCGGCCTCGACCGCGCCCCCGGCATAGAGGTCGCAGCGGAACTCGAGCTCGATCACTCGCCCTCCGGTTTGGGCGGACGTTTCTTGTATTTCTCTTCCCAGCTGATGGCGATGCCGAGCGGATCGTCGAAAGCCTCGGCGTCGAGATCCATCTCGAGCAGCTCGTCGAGCCCGGGGGGCCCGGCCGCGCCGGCCAGAGCCTGGGTGGTCACCGTCTCGACCAGCCGTCGGTTCTCGTCTACCAGTAGCCGCCGCCAGGCCTGCCCCAAGAGCTCGTTCTCGAGCTCACCGGCCAAGTCCGCGCTGGCCACGGTGACGTTGGCCTTGGGCCTGAGGCGCACGCTCACCCGGCCCGGCGCGGGCCGATCCAGGTGTACGTAGCAGCGGTCGATGAACACGTAGGCTGCGCCGTAGATCGCGTCTTTCGGATACAAGCTCTCGTCGAGCTCGATCACGGTCTCGCCCACGGGCTGTGCCTCGGTCATCGCGGCAGAGCCTAGCTCGGCGTGCGTCGGGCGGCGAGGGCAGGCTGGGACGCAACTCGCTCACACCGCGGCGTACGAGCCCCCGCCGCTCCGAGGCCGCCACAGCCCCGCGACCTTCGAACCGAGCACAGCGCCCAGGCCGGTGGCCAGGACCGCGAACGTCACGTACTTCCCGAGCCAGGGGACGCACCCGACCAAGAAGAACAGCACGCAACCGAGGGCGAGGTGCAGGTAGCGATTGGGGGTGCGGTGCTGGATCAGAGCCGCCCCGAGGGTCCTGAGGACCGCCACCACCCCGGCGTAGGTGAAGAGAGCCAGGGCCATGGCCCCGACGAGCGCGAACGGGATGCCGATCACGGTCACGCAGAGCGTGATGCCGATCACGGCCGCGCCGATGATCCCGATCAGGCCCAGGGCGAACGACCGTGCGGGCCGTGCGGCGACCTCGCCCTCGAGCCGCTCCATCCGGTCGCCCGCCAGCGCCATCAAGATCAGGCCAAGCACGAACAGCACCAGGGCGCCCGAGAAGGCGTCCCCGATGTCGCCCGCGACGCGGAACCCCCAAGAAGTCAGCCCGTCCCACTGGTCGATGAGTGCCTGCATGATGCCTCCGAGGTGGCTTTCGCGCGGGGGGCCGGGATTATTTCGGCCGCGTGCTAGCCTGATCGGCGCTGTGCTTCGCCATGCTGGGTTGCTCGTCGCGTTGGTCGCCGGGTGCTCCGTCGATCTTGCGCCCTTGCAGGCGGCCGACGCGGGGTCGTCCGGGGGCGCGGGCGGCGCGGGCGGCACCGGCGGGCTCGCCGGCACCGGGGGCAGCGCGGGCTCGATCGCTGACGCGGGGCCGCCCGATGCCGACGCCGGTGACACGGGCGACGCGAGCGACCCGCAGGTGCTGTGCTCCGTGAACTTCGAGGCCGCGAGCTGCTTTTCGGCCTACGCGCTCGTCACCAGCGGAAATGCCCACTGCGGTAACGAAGCGTCCATTTCGGGGCTGCAGAGTGCCTACCTCGAGGGCGGTAACTCCACCAGCATTTCCCAGACCTGCGGTCCCGCGCCCCAGGACCTCTGGTTCGAGATGTTGTTCGAGCGACGGACCTCGGGCACCGTGGTCTTCCGCGTCGGCGGCTGGGTGGGCGCGGTCGGGGGCGCGCAGGTCAAAGTCGGCGCCGACGGCAACACGGCGCTGCTCGAGTGTCTCGACGGCAAGGATCAGAACCAGCTCTTGGCGGCGGCGCAAGACACCACGTACGTCCTCACCCTCAACGTGGATCCCCAAGGCTTGGCCTCGCTCTGGGTGCGCAAGAAGCTCGGGCTCGTCGCGCGTGGCGCCGCCCACGCGATGCTCCAGTGCGCGCCGGCCACCAAGGCCATGGGTTGGCAGGCGTTTGGACCTGCGGTGACGATCATCGACGACGTTCGCATCACCGACAGCCCGGCCGGCCTGCTCTATCCCTGACCGACAGCGGCGCCGCGTCGCCTGCGCCACGTTGTGCCATCTGTTGCGGGACCCGAGCCGGACGCCCGGTTTCGCTTCGGCACGTAGCTTGCTCTCGTGCGGGCCATGCTTCGCAGAGCTTTGCTCGTGGGTTGGACGGTCGCGCTGGCAGGGTGTGGCGGCTCGGTCGAGCAGTCGGGGGGTACCGGCGGCGCGGGTACCGGGGGCGCGGGGGCCACCGGCGGCGGCGGTGCCGGCGGGTCGGGGGGCGGCGCGGCCGGTGG
This sequence comes from Myxococcales bacterium, assembly GCA_016191785.1. GTDB lineage: Bacteria > Myxococcota_A > Polyangia > Polyangiales > Polyangiaceae > JADJKB01. Next base: position 59,632 of record JACPVJ010000114.1, read on the forward strand.
CGGGTCGGGCGGGCAGGCGGGTGCCGGCGGCAGCGGCGGCGTCTGCAACCGGACCCACGACACGCTCGACGTGAAGATCTCGCCCTCGACGTCCGAGAGCGGCCCCGAGTGCTCGATGGGCGCGCCCGTGAAGTGGGAGGTCCAAGGCCAGGTCGTGAAGTCGTCGGGTGACAGCTTCGTGCTCGACAGCTGTCCCCCGAACGCGGACTGCATGGCGATGCACAACGTGGTCCAGATCGTCGGCGTCCCACTCGATCTGCCCCTCGGCACGTTCGTGAAGGTGAAGTACGTGCTGACCCCGGCTTGGGGCGGCTGCACCAAGCAGCTCAGCGTCCGCAACGTGCCGGAGTGGGGCGGTGAGAAGAACCCCGTCACGAGCGACAGCGGTTTGTGGTTCGCGGGGGTCGATGGCGAGAAGAACCACCCCGATGCGCCCTTTTCCGTCAGCACCATCGCCCTCGGCTGCAACCCCGGTGCGCCGAGCTGCGGCGGCGTCGCCGACGACTTCGCGTTCTCGTTCAGCGTTGGCCCGGGCGACCCCGGTACCGTGGTCTACATGGGGCAGACCACCACCGTCATGGGCGCGCAGCCGATGGCGGTCCGGAACCTGCGCTCGTTCGAGAGCGGCGCGTGTGACGACTACTGGAACTGGGCGTGGTGGGCGCGCCGCACGCCTTGGGAGAAGTGACGGCGCGGCGTATACTCGCCGGATGGTGTCGCCGGCGATGTCCGCTCTCGAGTCCGACGCGGCGGTTCTGCGGGACGACGTCGCGGCTCGGCTCCGGGAGTTCTTCACTTCGAACGGGCGCGACCTCGCGGCCGTCTATCTGTTCGGAAGCGTGGCGCGCGCTGCCGCTCGGGAGAGCAGCGACGTCGACGTGGCCGTGATTCGCGGCCTGCCTCCTCGAAGCCCGCTCGGTCGGCTGGACGCCGAGCTTGCAGGTTGTCTCGAGCGCCTGCTGGAGCGCCCCGTCGAGATCGTGGACCTCGAGCACTGTCCGGTCGACCTCGCCCACCGCATCTTGACGGACGGGATCTTGGTTCATGAAGGCGATCGGTCGAAACGCATCGCCGTGGAGACCCGCCAGCGAGCCCAGTACTTCGACCTCCAGCCCGCTCTCCGCGAGTACCGCCGCGTCTCGAGGAAACCGTGACCGACGCCGAGCTGGTGGCGATGAAGCTCGCGCAGGTCGAGACCTACGTCGCCGAGCTGAGGCGTCTGGCTCGTCCGGAATTGATGGCGTCGGACCTGCGCGAACGACGCTTCATCGAGCACACGTTACAGATCGCGATTCAGGCAGCTCTCGACGTTGCCTCGCACATCGTGTCGGACGAACGACTCGGCGAGCCGCGGACCAACCAAGCCTTGTTCGATCTGCTGGCAGCGGGCGGCTGGGTGACGGAAGAAACCGCGCTCGCCATGCGCCGAGCGGTCGGATTTCGAAATGTGGTCGTGCAGGGCTATGCCTCGGTGGACGTCGAAGTGGTTCGCGACGTCGTCGAGCATCATTTGGGGGACTTGCTGGTCTTCGCCAAGGCGATTCGCTCCCGGCTCCCGCCGACCTAGCGCCCCGACCGGCTCCGGGTGACACTCGGCGCATGGTCGTGGCCGAGCTGGCGGACGTCGGGCTGTTCGGGTCCATGGATCGCTACGGGGATCTGGGCATCCACGCCGTCATCGACCTGAATCGTCGCTTCTCGCGGGCGGAGCTGGAGGGCGCGCTCGACGAAGCGATCCGTGCGTTCCCGGTGCTGGGGCGCCGGTACGTTCCCGGTTTCTGGCGCGACCGTTGGAAGGCGGTCGCGGGTCCGGTCGGCGACGCGGTTCACGTGCAGGGCGAGCCGAACGACCTCGAGGCCGAGACTGACGCATGGGCGCGCCGCCCGATCGACTCGGCTCGCGAGCGGCCGCTGCGCCTGGTGAGCTTCGGGCGTGGCCGAGGCTCACGGCTGATCCTCAGTATCACTCACCTGGCGGTGGACGGCGGCGGGGTCGCGGCGGTCGGGCACGTGATCGGCTCACGGCTCTACGGGCAATCGCCCAGCGCACCCGTCGACCCGCGGCGCAGCGTGGCCAGCGTGCTCGAAGGGCTGCGTTGGTACCACCTGCCGGTGTTGGCGCGCGACGTGGCTGCGACGCTGGCGCTTCCCCTCAAGACCTGGACCGCTGCCAAGCGCGAGCGCCACTTTCCCACCAATGGCTCGCAGCAGGCCATCTGGCGACACCTCACCATCGCCAAGGACGACCTCGAGCGCATCAAGGCGCGCTGTCGCCCGGCTGGCGCCAGCGTCAACGACGCGTTGATCGCCGCGCTGGCGCGGGTGGCAGCGGGCCGGTCGCGCCACGGCCCGCTGGCGGTGATGTACACCATGGATCTTCGTCGCTACGCCGGCGAGCCGCGGCTCACGGCGGCGAACACCTCCAGCATCCTCTCGGTGATCGTGCCGCGCGAGGCGGTCTCGAGCCTCGAGTCCGCGGCCCGCGCCGTGGCCAAGATCACCCGGCGGCAGCACGGTGGGCTCGCGGGGCCCGCCTTCATCTTGACGCCGCTGGCGCTCGCCTTCGGCACGCCGCACGCCTGGGCGAGGCAGCTGACCCGCCTTTTGCACCCCGTCTTGATCGACCTGCCACTCAGTCGTGGCCTGGTCTTCACCAACGTCGGCCGCATCGATCATGGGCTGTCGGCCTTCGGCGAAGACATCGAGCGACTGCGCATCATCGGGCCCAACATGCACGGCGTGGCCGTGCCTGCCGTGGTGGCCTTCGGCTATCGCGGCGAGCTCCACCTCGAGCTGTTCGGTGCGCCGGGCCTGGCGCCCGAGGCGCTCGAAGAGCTCGAGCGCGAGCTGCGCGAGGCGCTGGAGCTGTGAGGGCGCGCACCGGATAGTCAGTACACCACGCCCGAGAGCGGACACTTCTTCTTCAAAGCGTCGCAGTTCGGGGCGGGCGGCATGCAGTCGATGGTCTTCGGGCAGCTCGCGTCCTGCTCGCACCCACAGCCGCAGGCGTTGCTGAAGGCCGTGGTGTTCGCGGTGCAGGCATACTTGATGGCCATGCAGTCCTGCGGGCTCTTCCCGATGTAGCTCCGCCACCACTCGTTCGTGGGGTTGCACGGGCAGGCCATCTCGGTGCAGCTCACGCCCTGAAGCGTGCAGGTGCACTTGTTGCAGCCGTCCAGCGAGGGGAAGGTCTCACCCTGCTGGTATTCTTCCCCCGCGTACACGCACGCCGCCGCGCAGTACCCCGAAGTGCACGCCACCTGGCCGCTGTCTTGGCACATGCACTGGTTGCAGCCGTCACCCGCGGGGAACGACGCGCCGGGCTGGTAGGTCTGGCCGTTCCAATCGCAGCCCGTGGTGCAAGCCATCAGGGTGCACTGGACCTGGCCGTTCTGGCACGAGCACTGGTTGCAGCCGTCGCTGGCAGGGAACGTGGCGCCGGGCGGGTAGATCTGGCCGTCGTACCAGCACGAGCCGCAGGCGGCGGTGCCGTTTCCACCGCAGCCCGCGGTGCCGCCGTCGCTGATGCCGCCCCCGGTGCCACCTGCGCCGCCCGCGCCACCCGTCTCCCTTCCGTCGCTCTTCACGGAGCCACCGCAAGCGACGGCGAGCGCAGCGGACACGAAGACCGCGGACCATGATCGGACTGTCGGCATTGGCTCACCTCTGTGCCAGCCCGGGGCTGGTTTCACGACTCTGCCGCGTGTGAATGAAAGATCCGTGCCGCGGTCACAGCTCGGGGAGCCACTCTGCAGCTGCCGTCGGCTCGACACGATCGCGCGTCGCGACAGGCATGCCCCAGGCGCGACCCGCCTGGAACGCGCGCTCGATGAACGGCGCCACCAGCTCGGGCAGCGGAGCGGGCACGTGGAGCTCCGGAGCCGCGGGGGCGAAGCCCACGGCGCGGGCGCCCAGCGTGTGCGCCACTCGGACCATTTCGGACGCGTGTCGGTAGTTCGAGCGAGTCAGGCGGTAGACCACCGAGAACGGGACGCGCTCGGCCCGAGCGCGCCGCAGGCTCAGCACCAGCTGGCGAAAGCCCGGTGCGTGGTGGTCGTGCATCGGCTCGCTCACGCCGAACAGCTCGACCCAGAAGCCGCCGCTGGGCCACGCGTCCCGGCGCGCCAACTGCTCGACGCCCAGCTGCACGATCACGCGCGCACGTGACGTCGGGGTGCCTCGCGCTCAGCGAGCGTGACGAAGGCGCTGCGGTCGGCGCGGGCCTCGTTGCCGCGGATGACCTCGCTCAGCGCCATCGCGCACAGTCCGTGATCTTCTCGAGTGCCGGTCGCGCCGTCCCCCTGGTTCGCCACGAAGATCTCGAAGTGCTCGCTCACGGCCGGGCCGCGGCTCGCGAGGGGCGACGCATCACGCGCGCACACGTCGAGCTGGAACTCGGCGCCGGTTCGATCGGTGAGCACGATGCTGCCCGCACCGCCCTCGGGCTCGACCAGTCGCAGCACACGCCACGTGCCCAGCTCGGAGCCTGGGCCGAGCGGCGCGAGCAGCGCCGCCAGAGGCGAATGGCCCACCCGATCGAGCGCCGGGGGGACGCGAGCCGACCCGCTCACCCCCGCGGCGGCCACACCGGCGCCCGCGTAGCCGAGCAGCGCGCGACGACTGACCGAGGACGACTCGCTCATGACCGAAAGGGTATCTGCCGCCGCGACCCTCCGCCAGTCGCATGCGGGCGGGGTTGGCCAGGCGCCGACGGACGGCGTAGCCTTTCGGCGTGCGGGCGGACTTCGTTTTCGTGGTCCTGGGCGCGATCGCCGTCGCCTGCGGCGGAGACGAGGACTCGGTCTCCCACCCCTCCGACGCGAGCGGTGGTGGCACCGGCGGCGCGGGCGCGTCGCCCACCGGTGGCGCGGCTGGGGCGCCATCGGGCGGCGGGGCCGCCGGGCGCGCCGGCGCCGACGCGGGTCTCGGCGGCAGCGCCGGCGCCGTGACCGACTCCGGGCTCGATGCGGCTCCGGACGCGCCGCCGGTGATCGTCACGCTCCTCAGCCAGAAGGGGCCCGTGTTCACCCCGACCGCGAGCCAGACGATGAAGAAACTGAGCTTCGGTCAGAAGGGCCAGGGCTACGGCTGGGTGCGCGTCGAGCTCGATGTGACGGTCGGCGACTATCAGCCGGAGGTCCCCGACGAGGGCACTCCCGATCGCACCGAGCACATCTTTTTCGGACTGTTTCGCGCCAACCAGACCCAGAGCGATCAGCGCTACCTGATGGGCTCGGCCGCGGTGACTTTCGCGACCAAGGGGCCGCACTTCCGCATGTTCGGTCGGAAGAGCATCGGGCCCGGGTACACCACGTACGACAGCTGGTCTGCCGCCTACACCTGGCAAAAGGGTGCGACGTACCACCTCGACTGCGTGCTCGACGGCATCGCCGACGTGCAGCGCTGCCAGCTCTCGCTGAGCGGCGTCGTCGTGAAGAAGCTCGAGGGCGCCGTCACCTACCTCGATCCGGCGTCCCATCTCTCGTCCGGCTTCTACGTGGAGCTCGGGACCGGCAAGCCAGGTGACATCGAGGCCTCTCCCCTCGGGTGGGCGTTCTCGGACCTGCTGGTGACTGCAACGCTCTGGCCGTGACGGCGGCGCACGCGGCCCTCAGCCCCGCTGTCGCTCGAGCCGGCGAACGCGGCGCCCGATGATGCGGGCGAGCTTCTCACGAGAAGGCGGCGGCCCCGTGACGACCCGCTTGTCGTCCACGAAGAGCAGGTCGGCCTCGCCCCACTTCAAGAGACTCTCGCGATTCTTCGTGTCCACGAGCTCGAGCTGTACGTCGCTTCCGAACCCGGCGACCGTGCTCTTCGCGCGCTCGAGCGCCAGGGCTTGCCCCGTGCACCAGCCGCTCGAACAGGCCGTCACGACGACCTTCCCCGGCACCAGCGTCGGGCGTTGGTGAGAGGCCGGCAGCCAGCGCGGGGCCTCGGCCTCGGGCACGAAGGGCTTCCACACCAGAGTCGCGAGCCCGGTTCGGTCGGCTTTGCGGTAGCCGTGCTTCTTGAACCAGGACGCCCGCATCCAGAACGGGAGCGCGAGGCCCCACGCGGCCATTCCCTTCGCGCCGAGCGCCAGCGCGTCGGCCTCGGCGGCGCTCAAGAGAGCCGTCCCCATGCCGTGACCACGGAGGTCTCCACGCCCCTGGGGGTGGCCGTGCACCCAGATGCAGAGCACGAAGTACAGGTCGCGCCCCAGGGCGGGCGCGTGCTCGATGGGAAGGTACTGGATCATGGCGCTCGGCTCACCGGCGTCGCCGAGCGCGAGCTTCACGCGCAGTCCGCGCTTCACGAACGTCGAGTGCCAGCAAGCCCGATGCGGCACGGCGAGCTCCGTCTCGGGGTTCCAGTCCTCGAGGCAGCGGAAGAAGAGCTGCTCGTGCTCCGGGGCGAGATCGACGACCCGCATGGCTCGTGGCACTGCAAGGGGCATACCGCTGCCCGCGCGGCCCAGGGGCTTCAGCGGCAACACGGACAATGCGCAATCCATGCGTCGCCCGCTCACCAATCGGCGTCGGCTGCGGGCGCTCGTGATTGGCGCCCGCCTGGGCAGTCGGCTCGGGTTTCGCTCAAAGCTGCTTGGCGAAGAAGTAAATGGGCTGCTCTGCGCCCTCGCTCACGGTGTAGTAGCCCGCAGCGTCGCTCCCGAAGCACACCGCCTCGCCCTGCGGCTCGCTGTGCTGGGGCACGGGGCAGGGCGCGCCCTCGAGGGCCTTCGGCACCGACACGCCGGGCCCACGACGCCAGAGGAAGAGGCTCGAGTACGTGCGGATCAGGATCGCGTCGCCGCTCGGCGAGATTTCTCCACCGGTGGTGGTTGCGCCGCCGTTGAGCGGCGCGGTGCCGAAGGTGAGCTCGCCCACCTTCTCGAGCACGCCGCTCGCGAGGGGCGACTTCGCGCGGAAGACCGGGCTCTTTCCCGAAGACGCCTTCACCACCACGAAGGCGTCGCGGGTGACGGGATCGACCAGCAGCGTCTCGGCGTTGTGGGGGCCGTCGGGGTAGGTGTACGTGAAGGTCTCGACTCCGCCGAGCGTGACGGTGGCGGCGGGCCCGGTGGTCGCCACCGTTGGCTCGGCCACGCGGTAGATCTTGATGTTCGGCCGGGCCGAGGGGTTGTCGCCGATGTCACCCACGTACAGATACGACTCGCCGGCTGCGGGGCCTGGACCGATGGCGATGTCCTCCCAGTCCGCGGCCTGCGCGCCGCCCAAGGTGTAGACGCCGCGGTGCGCACCGGCCTTCGTCATCGCGTAGAGCTTGGGGCCGTCGCCGGAGTCGTTGTTCACCCAGAACACGCCGGCGGTCTTGCGGCTCTCGACGATGCCACTCGCCTCGGTCACCGCCGAGGAGGCGACCTTCCCCACCGAGGTCCCCGCCGCGTAGCTCGGGCAGGGGCCGATGCCGCCGCCGCCGGTGCCACCGGTGCCGCCGAGCCCTGCGCCTCCACCGGAGCCGCTCGTGGCGCCCGTGCCTCCCACGCCGCCGTTGCCACCACCACCGCTGCCGGAGGTGGCGCCGGTGCCTGCCGCGCCACCGCTGCCAGAGCCGCCACCGTTGCCGGTGGTGCCGGCGGTGCCGGCGGTGCCACCGCTGCCGGAGGCGCCACCGCTTCCGGTGCTGCCGCCGCTTGCGCTCCGGCTCTCGTCCGAGCTGCCGCAGCCCACGAGTCCGACGACGGCGAAGCAGATGAGCGCGCGCATTGGGCGATGGTCGCACGAGTCACCGGCCGGTTCCAAGGCGACGAGCGCACGGGCCGTCACTTGGGGATGTTGAGGGTCGCGCAGCCGAAGACCACGTTCATCTTGCTGCCCTGGGGCGCGCCGGTCACCTGGGTGCAGCTCGCGGGGCAGAGCTTGATGGTCGTCGGAGCCTTGTTGTCGTTGTAGTACCAGCCGCCGAGGGTGGCGTCGCACTTCGAAGCGTCGTCGACGTGGTAGATGGTCTTGGGGGTCCCCGTGCTCTTGTCGACGAACTCGACGTTGACCTTGTTCGGGTCGAGCAACTTGCCCGGTGCCGGCGGTGGGATCGTCCACTCGCACGCGAGGGGCTTGCTCCCCGTGATGATCTTCTTCGCGAGCTCGTCGAAGACCTTCTGGAAGGTGCTGGCGCACTGGGCCGCCTGCCCCGGCGGGCAGCTGCAGATGTCCCCGTGGACGCCGCCGGTGGTGGTCACGATCTGCTTCCAGACCGTGCCGATGTTCGCGGCGTTACTGCACTGGGTGAACGAGTAGATCGCGGACAGCTTCCACGTCCCGTTCATCATCGGGTCGAGGGCGGTGTAGTCCTTGATGAAGCCCGTCGGGTTGTTGTCGTATTTGCCGGCGTCCCCCGAGCTGTTCGGGTCGTTCTTCGAGTCGTCGTCGGTGACCACCACCACGTACTTCTTCACCCCCGGCCGCAGCATGAACTTGTAATCGGGGAAGAACTGAACCAGGCGGAGCGCGGCGTCCACGCTCTCGATCACCGCGCTCGGGTGGTGCCAGAACGCCGGGAGCTTCGAGTCCGCGCCCGGGGGCGCGCACTGCCCCGAGCCGAGTGGCGGAGGGACGCAGATCCCAGGCACGATCAAGAAGGGGTAGGCCGCGAGCATCACCACGTGCACGTCGATGCCGCTCTGGGTGATCTGCTGGCTGAAGGCGTTGATGTTGTTCTGAACCGCCGCGGTCTCTTCCATCATGCTGCCAGAGGTGTCGACCGCCCAGACGATGTCCGCCGGCTCGTAGGTCTGCTTGGCCTCGTCGGTGTAGGTCGAGCAACCCGAGTCGCCGACGTTCCCCGTGCCGCCGGAGCCGGAGTCGAGGTCGATGCCGCCGCCACCGCCGCCGGACGTGCTGCCGCCGGCGCCGACGCCGCCTGCGCCAGAGCCCCCGGCGCCTCCGCCGGCCGGCGCGCCGCCGTCCCCGTCGTCACCGCCCGCGGCGCTGTTCGCGGAGCAAGCCGCAGCCCAACCGAGGCCGCACACCACGATGCCCAAGTGCCTCCAGGCTGCCATCCCGAGACTCCCTTCGCTGCGCAGAGGGTGACCGAAAGCGCGGTCGCTGTCACGCGTCGTGCCCGAGCGCGTCGCCCGCGGCCTCGATTTCGGGCTCTGTCGAGGCCACGGCGCCAGTCACAGCGCTTGGAAGAACAACCACGCAGCCATGCCAACTCCGATCGAGAGCGCGACGACACCGAAAGCCACCGCTTGGCCGTACATCGCGCGTTGAGTAGCCGGATCGCTGGAGGTGATCATGAGCTCTTGGCCGGGGGCGGCCGCGACCACGAGCAGCGGCGCCTCGGGATCGGCGCTCGGGTCTGCCGAGCTCGGGCGGCTGGCTACACCGAACACGAAGATCTGATCGCCCGGACCGATGCGCTCCTCCTCGTACTTGAAGCCGAGCTGCATGTCTCGAGGCGTGCGCGCCGCGAGCCGCGCCTGAAACTGGGCGAAGCGGCCGGGCGAGACCGCCTCGCCCAGAAACGGCACGACCTTTTCGGGCGTGCGTTCGACCTTCCGGGGAGCGACGGGAACGTGTCCAATGGTGAGGTCTACGCGAGCGCTGCTGGGATCCACCAGCGCCCGGTCGCCGGCTTCGTCTTCGAGCAGGAAGGGACGCGAGACGCAGGCCTCGAGACCCGGGAGCCAAGCGGGCTCCGGGTAGCGAACACCGACCATCCGCCCCATCAGCACCGCCACGCGCGCGTACACCGCCGGCTGACCCGACCAGGGACAGTCGAACGTACCCTCGGCGGTCGCTCGCACCGTCCCCGCGAGCGCCACGAGCCCGGGTGCGCGCGCCGAGACCGGACCGGGACGCCCGAGGGCCCGGAATCGAAGCCACTTGGGAGTGGCCCAGAGGAGCGCGGCGCCCCCCAATAGGAAACAGAGCGGCAGCCCGATCACCATCAAGACGCCGAGCGCCCCGCTCATGAACCGAAGCTGCCAGCTTCGTTCGCCTGCGGCAACACCGGATTCGTGCCCTGGGCGTCACAGCCGGTCTCAGTCGTCCCCGGCGCGGCCGCGTCACCTGTGCCCGATGGCGACGAGGTGCAGCGGGCGCGCCCCGCCGCCGCCGAGCACGTCCCCGAGCTCTTCGTCGAAGAACGCGCCTACGCTGCATGCGCCTAGCCCGCGCGCCGCGGCCTCGAGGTACACGGCTTCGCCGGCCAGGCCCCCCTGCAAGAGCGCGTGCCGGAAGTCCCGCGCGCCATCCACCCGACCGGCGCGAGGCGACAGCCCGAACGCGATGACGAAAGCCGCGCGGCCCAGCACCTCCTGATCCAGGCCAGCTCGCTCGAGCCGCTCGGCGACGCTCGGGTCGCGGGAGACGAGGTCGAGCTCGTCGCGAACCCGATAGCTGCCTGGCGGCAGATCGGTCACGGCGCGCGCGGTCACGAAGAGCTCCACCAGGGCGGGCAGCCCGAGCTCGTGGATCGCGCCTCGAGCTGCGGCGAGCGCTGCGTCCAGGTCCGCCCGGCTCACGCCCCGGTCCGAGAAAGCGCGGACCGAGCGACGCTCGCGGATCAGGGCGAGCGGGTCCGGATGAGTCGGCCGGCCCGGCGCGATGCCCGCGTCCCACGCCGCTCCGCCGCCGGGCTCGAGTCGCCAGGACGTGAGGCGATGCGACAGTCGGCTGAGCTCGACCGCGTCCACGAGCTCAGGGACGGCGAGCGGCGAGTGCGCGGGGCGCTCACGCGGGGCGCGTACCGCGCGGCCCCCGCAGCCCGCGACGAGCAGCACGCCTTCGCCTTCGCCGGCGAGGCCGACGGCGGCGGCCGACGCGGCATCGTCGAACCAGGGCTCCAGAACGCACGGCAACCCGAGCGCAGAGCCTGCGCGCAGCAGGTTCAGCGCCACGTGGCCGGCGTCCAAGCCGATGTAGCGGTAGGCACGCACGTCGTACTTGAAGACAGTGCGATCGAAGGTGGCGCCGAGGGCGATCACCAGCTCTGCATCGCGCACGGGCGAGTCTGCAGGGAGCGCCGAGAGGAACCGCTCCGCAGCGTCCGCGTCGCCCGTGCGGGCCAGCGCGTGGGCCTCCGGGTCGTAGTAGTGAACGCCCGGGCTCGCGCCGCCTTTCGGCGCGGTCAGGAACACGTCGACGGGGAAGAGAGCTCCGGCCGAGGCGGCCGCTCGGAGCATGAGCCCGTCGCTCGAGCGTCGCGTGACACCCCAAGTGTGGTGGAGCAGCGTCGAGACACGTTCGAGGTCGCCACCGACCACTACCCGGGCGCCCGCATCGGGGCTCGACGGCGCGAGCGCCGGCGGCGGCAGGAAAGCGCGCGCGCTCCCGTCGCGGACGGGCGCAGGGCGGGCCGGAGGCACGCTCGGGCGCCGCAACACTCCGGCCCGCGTGTGGCTCGACTCCGCGTACAGGTAGTCCGGTACCCCCAAGCGTACGCCGCCGCGCTCGATCCACACGCTCGGGGAGTCTTCCAGGACGGTGCGCGCGGAGCCAGTGGGAGCTCTTGCCACGCCGATGCGGACTCGCTTCGATGGGAGCGCTCGACCGAGCAGCCAGGCCGCGATCGGAGCCGACACGACGAGCAGGAGACCCAAGGAGGCCGCCACCCGGATCGGCGCGCGGAAACGCCTTCCAGCCGCGTCGAGGAGCAGCGCGGGGCTCGAGCGCCGGAGGTGAGCGACCACGCTCTCGAGCTCGAGCGCCAGGTGGAGCGCGAGCGCGAGCAGGAGCCCGTAGCCGAAGAGGTAGTGCCAGTCGAAGACCGGAAGGTCCATCCGCGCGACCCAGAACACTCCGAGCAGAGCGGTCGTCAGCACGTACACGAGCAGCGTCAGGGCCACCGCGATCTTGGCGGAGCGCCGATCGAGGCGCTTCTGCAGCGCTCGGGTGCCGGCCCACACGGCGAGCAGGGCGAGGGGTGTGGCCGCGACCCAGAGCTTCACGCCGGAAGCCTAGTCCAAGACCAAGCGGTCGGCTGCGGCCAAGGCGTCGAAAGCGCCGGGCGGCCGACACGGTGACCAAGCTGTGCGCCCAGCTAGCGCACGATCGCTGCGTAGCCCTTGCGCTTGATGTCCCAGTGTAGGTGATCGCGGTGCGCAGCGTCGTAGCTGGGCGACAGCATGTGGTGGAAGAGCTCTGCGCGCGCGACGTCGCACACCAGATTCCGCAGGCGTACGGCTTCGTCCGTCGCTTCGTGCATCACGGCGTTCGGTCCGCAGACGCCGTCACCGACCCCCGCTTGCCAGTCGCGGTCGACTAGCAGCGTACGGCCGTCTCTCAGGCCGAAGCTGACGATGTCCATCGCCAGGCCATGATGGTGCTGGCTCTTCACGTGTTTCGAGAGCTTCGCCCAGGGGCGATAGAAGTTGTCGACTCGGATCGAGACGACCTCGTGCTGGGCGAGCACGACCGCGAGCTCTGCCAGTGTGAGTGCCAGGCGACAGTCGAGCAGCCCGAACTTGGAGCCGCTCGGCGCGGTCACGAAGCGCACGCCGCCGAGGGTCGGCGGCAGGCGCAAGGGCGTGGCGATGCCCCGCGTGTCACCGCCCACGCGCCGCACGTCGAGCTTCATGCGCGCGAGCTTTGCGCGACAGGCGGCGGAAGAGAGCGTCGCGTGGTGCGTCGCGACGCTGGCAGGCGCCAGCTCACGTGGCGGAAGCGGGGCGCGAAACGGCGCGTCGGGCGCGGCGAGCCCCCGCGGAGCCGGATCGGGCGGCGCGGGCGGTGCGGGTGGCGGTGCCGGCGCGGAAGGCGTTGACGGTCCGGTCGGCACCGCGGGTTCGTCGAACACCCGCGGCGCCTCGAGGGTGCCCGTGGGTGTCGCCGGCGTGGGCGTCCGCGCCAAGGGAGCTGGGGCCCCGCAGGCCGACAGCGCCAGCGCGCACGAGGCCGCCACCAGGGAGCGCACGGGGCCAAGCGTAGAGCGTGCCGCTCTGTCGGGCAACGCCGGAGGTCAGCGCCGCCGCGAGGTTCGTGCGCGCACCGGGCAAGGCGCGCCGGCCCTCCAAGCCCCGGTCATCCGTACCGGCGTTCGACCTCGAAGCTCGACGCGCGTAACCTGCGTTGGCGGGCAGATCCAATGACGGTGAGGTTCCGGTGCTGGTTGGGACTGATGCTCGCTTCGACCGGCGCGTGCGGGGGCGGCGCCGACGCCGCGGGCGACGCTCCTTCCTGCCCAGCGAAGGCGCAGTCGTGCCCCTCGGGCTGCGAGGCGATCCTGGGCGAACGCGCGGAGCCCGCGGGGAAGTGCTGGATCGCTTCCGCTCCCATTGGCTGCTGGCCCGGCGCACAACAGATCGAGGGGCTGACCGGGTGCGTGATGGATCCCGCATCCGGCAGCGTCTACCGACTCGCGTCGACCACGTACCAGGCCCACCTGGTGTCGACGGGTGAGTGGACCGCGTGCGCTTCCGCGGACTGGAGCGACATTTTCGTCAACTGCCCGTAGGCGGCGTCGTCCACCGCGCATTGCGCGCGGACTGCACTGGTCCGCAACCGCTCAGGGCCCGGCGCGCGCTTGCACGGTTCTCCCCTGGCGGCGGGGCGCGCTGCGGTGACTCTGACTCCGGCAGCGGAGGACCCCAGGGAGCCAGGACAGCCGTTCCGCTGTTTCAGGGCGACTGGTCCCGCCAGTGCTTCGGGGGTACTCTCACCCCGTGACACACGAAGAGCTGCTTGCTCGCATCACGATCGATCCGGCTGTTTGCCATGGAAAGCCCTGCATCCGCGGGCAACGGATCTGGGTCGGGCTCGTGCTGGGGATGCTCGAAGGCGGAATGCGCGAAGACGAAATTCTTACCGAGTACCCGAGCCTCGAGCCCTTGGACATCCGCGCCTGCCTCGCGTACGCCTCGGCGCTGACACGGGTGCGCTTCGTCGATCTCCCTCAGGCGTCGTGAAAGTCAAGCTCGACGCCAACCTGGGAACCCGCGGGCATCGCCTTCTCGTCGGTGCTGGACACGATGTGTCGACTGCTGCGAGCCAGGGTCTGGCAACGTCGTCCGACGAGGCGCTGATCGCGCTATGCAGCGCGGAGGGACGCGCCCTCCTCACCCTCGACACGGACTTCGCCAACGCCTTGCGATATCCACCCGCGCTCCACGCCGGCGTCGTCGTCGTTCGGGCCGTACCCCGTGCCACTGCGGGCGACATCGAGACCGCGCTGCGCGCGGTGCTTCGCGCCGTTGGCGATTCGCCTCTCGCCGGCCGTTTGCTCATCGTCGATCTCAGCGGTCGGGTGCGTGAGTACAGCCCAATCGAGGATTGAGCGCGGAAACGCATCTCGGCGCGGTCGACGATGAGCTCGATGCCGGCGTCGCTCAGCTTCGCGAGCGCCCCCGCCCCGCCCTCACCCCGTGAACGTGAACTTCTCGCCGTCGAGGCCCACCTTGATGCTCGTGCCCTCGGCGTAGCGGTTGGCGACGCTTGCGCTCGTTGATGGGCTCGCGGAGCCATCGGCTAGATGCGATCGGCCACGCGGAACTCCGCCTGCGCGGTCGCGTCGTCCCCCTCCTTCACCAGACGGGTGGTGGCGTCGACCGGGCTGTCGCACATCGCTGCGTGGTTGACGCTCGTGGCAAATCCCCCGTAGCTTGGAGGAACTCACGGGGAGGTCGGCTCTGACCTACGGCGCCAGCGACCACGGCCAGCTAGGAGATGACGGCGGAGCGGGATGATGACGACACCGAGGCGTGCTCGGGTCGCGCTCCTCCTGGTTGCCGGGTGCTCCGGGTCGCAACCGCCACCAACGAAGGTCGAGCCGCCGCCCGTTGCGAGGAGCGACGCGGGAGTGCCCGCGCCAATCATCGGCGAGCCGACCAGCGTCGAACCGGAGGACCAGTGGATCTCCTACGGGTTTCAGCTCGTCCGCGAGAAGGAGCCCCTGGATACCGAGTGGGCGCCGCGGACCGAGCACATCCTGAAAGAGCGCTTCGAGAATACGCCCGACAGGCGGCTCGTCGGCGTCGAGTGCCGACGGATGACCTGCCTCATCGCGTTCATCATTCGGCCGCCTGAGAAGCCGCGTGGCCCGCATCTGGATTGGGCCGGAGCCCAGTGGGGGACGACTTGGGAGCGATCTGACGGTTGGACCGACGTGTACTTGGTCAACAAGCGCCACCCGATGGACCGGCCCGATGTTGCAGAGCGCATGGCGTCACACGCAGCAGCGAACTCCTCAGATACCTGTCGCAGCGGACGCCGTGGGTACGACTTGACGGCGGAGTATCGCAAGTGCTTCGTCACCGGGACTGGCATGGGGGCTGGGCCATTGTGTTTCCAAACCTTCGACGAGGCCTGCGCGTGCCAGTGCTCCAAGTGGGGTTTCGCTCCGTCGTCCTGTAGAAGTCAGCAGTACCAGGTAGGTTGCAGCGGGTTGCATCGTGATCCCGAATGGCAGGTCGAAGTGTTTCCTCGCCTCCGAGTGCGCATGCCCTGAGCTGCGCGCGCCCGCCCTCAGCCCATCACCCCGTGAACGTGAACTTCTCGCCGTCGAGGCCCACCTTGATGCTCGTGCCCTCGGCGTAGCGATTGCCCAAGAGTGACTCGGCCAGGGCGTTCCTGCCCCCTCTCGCCTCGCTGCGCTCGGCGGTCTCCCCCCGATGCGGCCGCGCGGCCGCGCGCGCCGGTCGAAGTCGTGTCGAGACCATGGACGTCTTGCCGTCCGCGCGCGCGGCGCGCATGGGGGAGACGCCTCGATCCGCGACTGCCTGCCCTGCGCTGAGGTGAGTGAGCACGAGCTCGTGCCGGCACGGGAGAACGGTGAGTGGCTCTGCGCGGTGCGCCCTGCTACGCTCGGAACGTGGGGTTGTCGCTTCAGGTCGAAGCCACTCGCGAGACACGGGGTGTGGTCGTCGAGCTTTGCCCTGCGTGCGCTGGCCTTCAGCCGCACTGGTTTTGCGACGCCTTCGCGGACGGAGCCCACGTGGGTTCGTCGATCGTGTGCTTTCGTTGTCTAGCTCAGCGGGAGGCCGAGCGACCGAGCTATGCGACGTTGCTAGCCCCGGACGATGCGGCGTCGACGCCGTTGGACGTCGGTCTCGAGAGGACGAATCCGGAGCTCGGGCGAGCCCTCCAAGCCACCGCTCGAGCAGACTCGCAAGGCGCGCCGCGGGACCTGGTCCAACGGGCAGAGGCCCTCCTGTTTGCGCGACGCGGCCTTGCCGAGGTTGCCGAACGGCTTGGGCGCTGGGAGTCGCTCGACTCCGAAGCGCGTCGTGGTGTCGCGGATGAACTGGAAGCCAGTTGGGTCCGAGCGGGCTCACCCGCGCGGCCGTCGACACCCATTCAGCCGGGAATGGCAGGATGGCGTAGGCCGATCCGGGAGCCGAGCACGGCGGCCGCTCTCGATCCCTCGGTGCTCGTGATCGTGGTCGCTGTTGCCATCCTGCTCAGTGTCATTTCGGCGATGCTGAAGTGAGCGAGTCTAGATCGCCCACGCCAAGCGGATGAACACGTACGCGGCGAGCGCCAAGCCGAGGCCCCACGCAGTCACTGCGAAACCGCCTGTCCAAAGAGTGGGTGTCGGAGCGGAGAGCCGCTCGTGGATGCTGCGCATCCTGGCAACGATCATTTCGGCCGCTGCTCGCCGGTGCTCCTTGCGCTTCCCACGAGGGAGGTTGGACTCGACGAGCGAGAGGCCCGCGCGATAGAGCGCTCGTAGCTGCTCGTCGGTCAATTCGGTGGGTCTGGGGGGGAAGGCGCCTTCGCTCTTCCTGAGATCGTCGGCTGCAAAGTGCAGTGCCTCCGAACTGTACGCAAAGAAGAGCGTGGCAACCGCCAGCGCACCAAGAAACCAGTCACGCTGGACGTAGGCCCACGCGCCCAGACCGATGGAGGTGGGGACGGCGAAGAGCACCTGAAGGAACGGACGTCGAGAGAACAACGCCATGTTCACCAGCCGCCCTCCGTCGAGCGGCCCGATCGGTAGCAGATTGAAGGCGTTGACCGTCAGCAAGTGGAGGACGGTCGGACGCAGCCATGGATGGAACGCCCAGACGACGGGCTGAGAGAACGAAATGCCGAACGCCAGGAGAATCCCAGGTAACGGTCCAGCCAAGAGAATGGCCGCTTCCCGGAGTACGGTTGTGCCAGTCACTCGCCAACCCGCGGTGGCGGCGCCGAAGAACGGAACGAAGAAGATCCGCACGTCGACGTAGCCCACCGCGCGCATGGCGACGAAGTGGCCGAGCTCGTGGAGTGTGAGGACACCGAGCAGCACGACGGCGTTTCTCCACCCGGCTTGCGTCGTCGCTCCCAGCGTGAAGAGCACGGCGCTGCCAAGGAGCAGCCAAACTTGCTGGTTCCCAAATGACGGTTCGAGAAACCGCGCGCGAGCCGTCTGGTAGAGCCGCTCCGAATCGTTCACGCCTCCGCCCCGCCGTTCGTGCTCGCGCAAGTACGCTCGCCCCCGCCCCGCCCTCACCCCGTGAACGTGAACTTCTCGCCGTCCAGGCCCACCTTGATGCTCGTGCCCTCGGCGTAGCGATTGCCCAACAGTGACTCGGCCAGCGGATCTTGCACCTGCTTCAAGATCGCGCGGCGCAGGGGGCGGGCGCCCAGGGCGGGCTCGTAGCCGAGATCGACCAGGCGCAGCTTGGCCTCTTCGGTCAGCTCCAGGGTCACGCGCCGATCGGCCAGGAGCTTGTCCAGGCGGCGCAGCTGAATGTCGACGATCTTGCGCAGGTCGTGCTTGGTCAGCGAGCGGAAGACCACCACGTCGTCGATGCGGTTCAGGAACTCGGGGCGGAAGAACTCGCTCAGCTGTCCCATCAGCACGTCGCGCAGCGCCTCGCGGCCGTCTTCGGACTCGAACAGCTTCGGGTCGGTCTCGAGGATGCGCTGCGAGCCGATGTTGCTCGTCATGATCACCACCGTGTTCGAGAAGTCCGCCGTGCGGCCCCGGCCGTCGGTCAGGCGGCCGTCGTCCAGGACCTGGAGCAGCAGGTTGAACACGTCCTGGTGGGCCTTCTCGACCTCGTCGAAGAGCAACACCGAATACGGGCGGCGGCGCACTGCCTCGGTGAGGAAGCCACCCTGATCGCTGTCGGCGTAGCCCGGCGGAGCGCCGATCAGCCGCTGCGCCATGTGGCGCTCCATGAACTCGCTCATGTCGAGCCGGGTGAGCGCGAGCTCGTCGTCGAACAGGAACTCGGCCAGGGCCTTGCCCAGCTCGGTCTTCCCCACGCCGCTCGGCCCCAGGAAGAGGAAGCTGCCGATGGGCTTGCCCGGATCGCGCAGCCCCACGCGGCCGCGGCGCACCGCGCGGGCGATGGCCCGGACCGCCTCGTCCTGGCCGACCACCCGCTGCTCGAGCCGCGTCTCCATCTTGAGCAGCTTGTCGGCCTCGCCCTCGAGCATCTTCGCGACCGGGATGCCGGTCCAGACGGCCAGGGTGCCGGCGACGTCGCTCTCGGTCACGACCCGCGAGCTCTCGTCCAGCACGCCGGCGTTGCGGGCGGCCTCTTCTGCGGCGTGGTGGCGCTTCTCGAGCTCGGGCAAGGTGACGTGCTCGATCTCGCCCAGCTTGGCGAAGTCCTTCTTGCCGCGTGCGTCTTCGAGCGCTGCGCGGGCGGCGTCCAGCTCGCTCTTCAGCGCGCGCACGGCGGCCACGGCGCCCCGGCGGGACTCGAGCTTGCTCTTCATCTCGACGACCTTGGGCTCGAGCTCGCCCAGCTCGGTGCTCAGACGATCGCGCGTGGCCTTCGAGACCTTGTCGTCGGTGCGCTCGAGAGAGCGCAGCTGGGCCTTGAGCGACTCGGCGCGGCGGATCGCGGCGTCCACGGGTGCCGGCACGCCGTCGGTGTCCACGCGCTTTGCCGCGGCGGTCTCGTCCAAGAGGTCGACGGCGCTGTCCGGCAAGAAACGATCTTGCAAGTAGCGCTTGGCCAAGCGCACGGCCGAGCCGATGGCGCCCTCGCTGATCTCGACCTGATGTCGCTCTTCGTAGCGGCTGGCCACGCCCCGCAGGATCTCGATGGCCGCGTCGACGCCCGGCTCGTCGATGGGCAGCGAGGTGAAGGCGCGGAGCACCGTCGGGTCTTTCTCGGTGACCTTGCGCAGACCCTCGGGGGTGGTGGTGGCCAGCATCCGGATCTCACCGCGCAAGAGCGGCGACTTCAGGAAGTCGCCGACCGCGGCGCCCCCAGGCCCCTGGCCGAAGATCTGCTCCAGGCCCCGCACCACCAAGACCGGCTGCCCGCGTTTGTCGTCGGCCAGCGAGGCCAAGAGCCCACGCATGCGCTCGTCCACGTCGCTGCGCAGTCGAGTGCCCGCGACCAGCGCGGCGGCGTCCAGCTCGAGCAGGCGAACGCCCGCCAGCGTGGTCGGGACGTCGCCGTCGGCGATGCGCTGGGCCAGCGCCGAGACCACTGCGCCTTTGCCGACGCCCGGCTCGCCCACGAGGAGCGTGTTGTTTTTCTGGCGGCGCTCCAAGATGGTGGTCAGCCGCCGCACCTCGACGTCGCGGCCCAGCACCGGATCGAGCCGACCCGAGCGGGCGTCTTCGACCCAGTCGTGGGTGTACTGATCGGTGGTCAGGGTGCCCACCAGGCCCTTCTTGGGCGACGGGCGCGGCACCGAGCGCAGCGCCGAGAGGTGGCCGCGCAGCGACCCCGGCGCGATGCCCAGGGCGCCCAGGATCTCGCCCGCCGGGCCGCGGATCTCTTGCGACAGCGCGTTGAGCAGGTGCTCGATCTGCACGGCGCCGCTGCGCTCGCGCTCGGCCTCGCGCCCCGCGCGCTCGAGCAGGTCGAGCATGCTCGACGCCAGATAGGCCGGCTCTCTGCTGGTCGGCAGCTGCCCGAGGGCGCGCTCGCAGGCCGACCCGAGCTCGATCACGTCGATGTTCGCGGCGCGGAACACCGCCGCCACGCCCGGGTCGCGCTCCAGCGAGCGGGCCAAGAGGTGCAGGGGCAAGACCTCGGCGTGCTTGCGCTCGTCGGCGATGGACTGGGCGCCGGCGACCAACCCCTTGGCGTCCGGCGCGTAGCGTTCGAGTGAGAGCGTGGTGGTGTCCGGGCTCGGCATGGCCCGCCGAACTTATCGCGACCTGGGCAGGACGGGGAGCTTACCGTAAGATCGGCGGGAGAATGGCCGCCCGGGTCGTGATGTACCAGAAGCCGTACTGCGTGTACTGCGTCTTGGCGAGACGCTTGCTCGACCAGAAGGGGGTCCGTTTCGAGGCCGTCGACGTGACCGGCGACAATGCGAAGCGCGCCTGGCTCGTGGAGGTGACCGGTCGCTACACGGTGCCGCAGATCTTCATCGGCGACCGGCCGATCGGTGGGTTCGACGCCTTGAGTCGTCTCGAGCGCGACGGGAAGCTCGACGCCCTCCTCTCGGGGGAGTAACTCGGACCCGTGCCCACCCTCGGCGAGCTGCCGTACTGGTTCATGGCTGGCACCGTCGTGGCGCTGGGCCTGGCCTTCGGCAGCTTCCTCAACGTGGTCGTCTATCGACTGCCCCGCGGCGAGAACCTCGCGCATCCGCCGTCGCGCTGCCCGAAGTGCGGCAAGCAGATCCGCGCCTTCGACAACGTTCCGCTGTTCGGTTGGCTCTTGCTCCTGGGCAAGGCCCGCTGCTGCGGCGCACGCATCTCGCCGCGGTACCCCCTGGTCGAAGCGCTGGGCGGGCTCTCGGCCTGGGCGGTGCTCGAGGTCAAGGTGATGACCTTGCCGTCCGAGACCCTGTGGCACCAGGCGCTCTTCGTCTTTCTGCCTTACTTCGCGCTCGTGCTCGGGCTGATCGCGGCGGCGTTCATCGATCTCGAGCACATGATCTTGCCGGACGAGATCACCCTCGGCGGCACGGTGCTGGGCCTTGCCACCGTGCCGCTCCGCGGCGAGGTGAGCTGGAAGGAAGCGGCGATCGGCGCGGGCATCGGCTTCGTGATGATCTGGCTGCCCTTCGACGTGCTCTACCGAAAGCTCCGCGGGCGAGCCGGCATGGGCATGGGGGACGCCAAACTCACCATGCTGGCGGGGGCCTGGTTCGGTTGGCCCGGAGCGGTGTTCGCGCTCTTGGCCGGCGCCGTGCAGGGGACGGTCGCCGCGGTGGTGCTGTTCCTGGCGCAGGGCAAGATCGAAGAGCCCGAAGCGGTGCGCCGAGAGCGAGAAGAGCTGCGCCTCGCCATCGAGCAGGCCGAGACCGACGAAGAGCGCCGCGAGCTCGAGGAAGAGCTGGCCGCCGATCCCATCGGTGAAGAGGCCGGCGACGATCTGGGTCAGGCGCGGCTCCCGTTCGGTCCGTTCTTGGTGCTCGGCACGCTGGAGTTCATGCTGTTCGGGCGGGCCTGGGTCGAGGACTACCTCGCCTACCTGCGGGTGATGTGATGCGCGGCGCGATCTGCCTCACCGCTCTGGCCACGGCGCTCGCGTGCGGCTCCGCCACCACCGGCCCGCCCTCCGGCAAGCACCCCGGCAACGCCGCGGTGGTGAAGAGCGTCGAGTATCCGCCGCCGCCGGCGGAGGCCGAGGTCGTGCCCGAGCGGCCCAGTGACGAAGCGTGCGTGTGGGTCGACGGTTTCTTCGACTGGATCGGCGGTCGCTGGGAGTGGCAGCGCGGGGCCTGGGTGAAGCCGCCGAAGGGGTGCTACTACCGGCCGCCGTCCATGTCGTGGCCCCAGGCCGGCGCGCTGCAATACTTCCCGGCCCACTGGTACCCCGAGAACGTCGACGAGCTGCCGCCCGACAAGGCGCAGACGGCGTGCGCGGCGCCGGTGTCGTGCGGGCGGCCCGCACAGAAGTACGCGCCCGTGGGACGTTGAGCGTCACGCGGCGTTCTCGTGTATGTTCCCGCCGCCCATGACCGCTCACGTCTTCCGCGAGTACGACATCCGTGGCGTCGCCGACCGTGACCTGACCGATGATCTGGTGCGCAAGATCGGCCGAGGCCTGGCCAAGATGTTGCGCCCCGACGGCGCGTCGAAGCCCCACCCGCGCATCGTGGTGTGTCGCGACTGCCGACGCTCGGGCCCGCGGTTGTTCGAGGCGCTGGTGCACGGCCTGACCGAGGCCGGTGCCGACGTCGTGGACGTCGGGGTCGGGCCCACGCCGCTGATGTACTTCGGCGTTCACCACCTCGACGCCGACGGCGGGGTGATGATCACCGGCAGCCACAATCCCGGCGACGAGAACGGCTTCAAGATCATGAAGGGCAAGGCGTCGTTCTTCGGCGCCGACATCCAGAAGCTGGCGGAATACATCCGGACCTCGGCCGAGCCCCTGGGCCCCAAAGGCTCGCTCGAGACCTGCCCGATCGAAGAGGCCTATCTGGACGAGCTTCGTCGGCGGATCCACCTCGCCGCCACCGACATGACCGTGGTGATCGACGCCGGCAACGGCGCGGCCGGGCCGCTGGGCGTACGCGCGCTGCGTGACACCGGCCTCTCGCCGGTCGCGCTGTACTGCGACATGAACGGGTCGTTTCCCAACCACCACCCCGACCCCACGGTGCCCAAGAACCTCGAGGTGCTGATCGCGACGGTCAAAGAGAAGAACGCCCGGGTGGGCATCGCCTGGGACGGCGACGGCGACCGCATGGGCGTGGTCGATCAGAGCGGCGAGATCGTGTGGGGCGACCGGCTGCTGGCGCTCTTTGCCCGAGACATCTTGGTCGAGCGGAAGGGCGCCGCGGTGATCGGCGAGGTGAAGTGCTCGCAGTCGACCTACGACGACATCGCCAAGCACGGCGGCCGCCCCATCATGTGGAAGACCGGCCACTCGCTGATCAAGACCAAGATGAAGGAAGAGAAGGCGGTGCTCGCCGGCGAGATGAGCGGCCACTTCTTCTTCGCCGATCGGTACTTCGGCTACGACGACGGCATCTACGCGGCGCTGCGCCTGCTCGAGATCTTGGCGCGGGGCTCCAAGACCGTGGTCGAGCTGCTCCGGGATCTGCCCCAGGGGGTCAGCACGCCGGAGATCCGCGTGGACTGCCCGGACGCGCTCAAGGTGGACGTGGTGGCTGGCGTGAAAGCGCGGCTGCGCGGTCGGGGTGAGCTCACCGAGATCGACGGGGTCCGCATCACCTACGCCGACGGCGCGTGGGGCCTGGTCCGTGCGTCGAACACCGGTCCGGTGATCGTGGTGCGCTTCGAGGCGCCGACCGCGGCGCGCCTGGCCGAGGTGCGCCGCGAGGTCGAGGGCGCGCTCGACGCCTCGCGGGCCGAGGTGGAGCAGCGCCGCGCATGAGCATGGCCGCCGAGAAATCCGCCGCCGAGACCTGGACCATCGCCAAGGTCCTGAAGTGGGCCATCGACGATTTCAAGGGCCGAGGCATCGACAGCGCGCGCCTGGACGCAGAGCTGCTCTTGGCCGAGGCGCTGGGCTTCGACCGCATCCGGCTGATCACCGAGAGCCTGCGCCCGCTCACCCCGCCCGAGCTCGGGGCGTTCCGCGCGCTGATCAAGCGCCGGCGCGGCGGCGAACCCATGGCCTACATCCTGGGTCGGCGCGAGTTCTTCGGGCTCGACTTCCGGGTCGACCCCCGGGTGCTGATCCCTCGCCCCGACACCGAGGTGCTGGTCGAGGTCGCGCTCGAGCGCACTCAGGCGGCCTACATGTTCGGCAAGGCCCTCGACCTCTGCACCGGGTCAGGGTGCGTCGCCATCGCGTTCGCCAAGCAGCGCCCGACCTGGCGCGTCACTGCAACGGACATTTCCGAGGCCGCGCTCGGGCTCGCTTTCGAGAACGCGCAGCGGCTCGGTGCGGTGTTCGGCATGAGCTTCTCGGCCGGTGACCTGTTCGCTGCCGTCCCGGCCGCCGAGCGCTTCGATCTGATCACCGCCAACCCGCCTTACGTGTCTGCCCCCGAGGCGCTGAAGCTCGACCGCGGCATCCGTGAGTTCGAGCCCGCGGTCGCACTTTGCTCCGGCGCCGACGGCCTCGATCTGATCCGCCGCATCGTGAGCGATGCCAGCGCGCACCTTGCGCCGGGCGGGGTGCTGGCGCTCGAGGTGCAGTACGACCAGGCCGAGCGCGTGGTCGGCCTCTTCGAGGCGGCCGGCTTCACCCAGATCGAGAAGCGCCGAGACCTGGGCGGGCACGAGCGGGTGGTCAGCGGTCGACTCGCCGCCGCCCCAGCGGCGTGAAGCGCGGGCCCGCGCTCAGGCCTTCGGACCGAAGGCCGTGACCACGAAGCCGCCGCCCTTCTCGTCCACGTGCATATCGAGCAGGCCGCGCCGGCCGGCGTCTTCCAGCAGCTGATTGAAGGTGCGATACCCGTGGAAGCGCTCGGAGAAGCTGGGCCGTTTGCGCTTGAGCACCTGCTTGATCATCGAGCCGTGCACGGCGCCGTCGCGATCGCCGAACAGCGCCTCGACCGTGTCCAGGACCAGCTCGAGGGCTTCGTTCTGGCGCACCTCCAGGCTCTGCTCGGGCTTGTCGGGCTCGGCCGCCGAGGTCGGCGCCGAGGCGGGTGCAGAGGTCGCCGCCGATGTCGAGGCCGACGGGCGCGGCGGAGGGGCCGGCCGCGGCGGCGGGCGCTTCTCTTTCCCGCGCCGTTGCTCGCGCTGGGCCCGCACCAGGTCGTCGTAATAGATGAACTCGTCGCAGTTCTCGATCAGCAGGTCGCTCGAGCTGTTCTTCACTCCCAGCCCGATCACGCGCTTGGCGTTCTCGCGCAGCTTCGAGACCAAGGGCGAGAAGTCGCTGTCGCCCGAGACGACCACGAACACGTCCACGTGACTCTTGGTGTAGCAGAGGTCCAGCGCATCCACGACCAGGCGGATGTCGGCCGAGTTCTTGCCCGAGTACGACACGTGGGGGATCTCGATCAGCTCGAACGAGGCCTCGTGGAGCATGCGCTTCGAGGACTTGTACCGATCCCAGTCGGCGTAGGCGCGCTTGACCACCACCTTGCCCTTGTCGAGCAGGCGCTCGAGCACCAGCCCGATGTCGAAGTCGTCGTACTTGGCGTCGCGGACGCCGATGGCCACGTTCTCGAAGTCGCAGAAGATCGCCAGGTTCAGGGTCTCGTCGAGTCGCTCGGTCACGCCCGACCATAGCCCGATCGCTGGTGTGTGGCATCATCTGCGCGTGGTCGACCCCGCCGAGCTCAAGCGCAGCCTGGTCGCTCAGCTGGTCAGCGAGCTAAAAGGCGAGCTCTCGACCATGCAGCGCGCCGCCCAGCAGGCCCGCGAGGCCGCGACGCACGAGGAAGCCAAGCCCGAGAACGACAAGGACACGCGGGCGCTGGAGGCCTCGTATCTGGCGGGCGCTCAGGCGGCGCGGGTCCGCGAGCTCGAGGTCGCCATCAAGACCGTCACGACGCTGCCGCTGCTCGACTTCGCCGGGGGCAAGACCATCCAGGCGTCGGCCCTCGTGACGCTCGAGGACGAGGACGGAGAGGGAACCATTTTCTTCTTCGCGCCGGTGGGGGGCGGCGCCCGGCTCACCGCCGGCGGTCGCGAGATCCTGGTGCTGACGCCCCAGTCCCCCCGCGGGCAGGCGCTGCTCGGGGCTCGCGCGGGCGACGTGATCGAGGTGAAGGGGCGCGAGCTGACGATCGTCTCGGTGGAGTGAGCCGACCGCGGGTCGCCGCCGATCAGGCCTGCGCGACCCGGTTGCGCCCGTGGTTCTTCGCGGCATAGAGCGCGCCGTCGGCGGCCGAGAGCAGCTCTGCCGAACCCGCGAAGCTCCGCCCGCCGGTCATGGTCGCGACGCCGACGCTCGTGGTCACAGCGATGCTCTGGCCATTGAACACGACGCTCAGCCCCTCGACCAGCGCCCGCACGCGCTCGCCGAACTGCAGCGCCTTGTCCGGAGCAATGCCCCGCAAGACCACCACGAACTCCTCTCCTCCGTAGCGCGCGAACACGTCCTCGGTTCGGAGCGACCGGCTCACGGCCGCCGAGACTTTTTTCAGGACCAAGTCGCCGGCAGCGTGTCCCCACGTGTCGTTGATGCGCTTGAAGTGGTCGATGTCCATTACGGCCACCGTCAGATCGCTGCCGTGCCGCGCGGCGTACGAGTGCTCGCTGGTCAGGCGTTCTTCGAGGTAGCGCCGGTTGAACGCGCGCGTCAGCGGGTCGCGCACCGTGGAGTCGTAGAGCGCTCGCTGCGCTTCCTCTTCCAGCGCGTCGACCATCGAGAACTTCACGACTACGCTTTGGCCCAGCGCGATGCGATCGCCGTCCTCCAGCTTGCGGGGCCCCGTCAAGCGTGCATCCCCCACGAAGGTGCCGTTGGTGCTGCCCAGATCCTCGATGTAGGTAGACCCCTCGCGCGCGATCACTCGGGCGTGTCGACGCGAGAGCCCGTCGTCCAAGATGCGGCCGGCCGCCGGCTCTTCCCGCCCGAACACCAGCTCGTCGCCGTCCAGAGCGAAGATGCGGCCCGAGTCGGGTCCGCTCAGCACGGTGAAGAGGCTACGATTCTTGGGGAGGCTGGCCGCCGAGATGGGCGAGACGCCCCCCTGCTGCACCGTGGTCGAGAGCGGGTGCTTGCGCTGGCTCATCGCCCGACATGATATGCAAAGCTGGCATGCGAACGGAAGCCATGCCCGGGACCCGCGCCTCGCGGCTCGGGGCTTTGGTGGGCTTGGCGCTCGTGCTTTCGAGCGTGCGCGCCTGGGCGAACAGCGCCACCCCGCAGCTCTTCGGCAAAGAGGTGGTCCGGATGCTGGCCTGGTGGATGACGCCGTTCGCGTGCGTGGGTCTGCTGGTCGGCGTGGCGCTGGTCGCGGTGGCGTTCTCGCCCCGGTTCGTGGCAGCGCTGGACTCGAGCTTCCTGGTGTTCTCGCGCGGGGTGGTCTCGGTCGTGGCGCTGTCCACCTTCACCGCCTCTCTGTTCTGTCTCACGCTGGCCCTGATGGTGATCATCGAGTCGCGGCTGGTCGGCAATCTGGCAGCGGTCTGCTGCTTCGTGGTGTTGCCCACCGCGGCCGCGGTCCTGTTCACCGCCGAGCTCGGCTATGCGTCCGCGCTCTACGCCCGGGTTCACCGCGCGAAGCGGGACTCGCTGTCGCGGGTGCTGTCGGTGAGCTGCCTGGTGCTCGCGGTGCCCGGCGGGCTGGCGGCGCTGGCTTCTGCCGGCGTCGGCGCCAGCCTGTTTCTCGAGACGCTGCGCGTCGCGCAAGAGACCCGGGCCTTGCTCTGGGGCCTGGGTGGGGTCGCGGTGAGCGGCGCGCTCGGTCTCGGCGGACTTTTGCTGGCGCTCTCGGGCAGAGTGACGCGCACCGCCGCCGTGCTGGGTCGCGGCGCGGTGATGGTGCTCAGCGTGGCGATCTTCGCGCTGTCGGCCATCCAGGTCGCGATCGGCATCGAGGCATCCACGCCCCGCGGCGCGGGGCAGAGCCCGTTCGTCGCCCTGGCGCTCTTCGCGTTCGTGCTCTTGCTGCTCGCGGCCGAGTTCGCCATCGGCGCGCTCTTGCACTTCGGCGTGGCCCGACGCGAAGGCCGATCGACCGGCAAATGGCTGGGCGGCGCCAGCCTGGGCATCGCCAGTCTGTTCGGGGTGGGCGCCCTCGGGCTCTTCGGCCTGGGGCTGATCGGGGCGCTGCTCGGCGCGTGACCGCTCGGCGCCCTTGGCCCCGACCGGTGGTCACGGACGCGTGTACAGCACCAGCCGCGCGCCGACCGTTGCGCTGCTCAGGTGCAGCGTGCGGCTGTAGGCGTGGACGTATTCGACGTTCGGACCGAACGAGAAGATGCTGAAGCGCACCGGCTCCCAGAACGCCCCGAGGCCGACGATGCTGAGGGCGCCTCCGTCGGCCGGGGTGGCGTCGCCGGACTTCAGCTTCATGCCGCCGATGCCGAAGTCGGTGTACACGCCGGCGTCACGCCACACCCCGCCCTGGGACCAGAGCGGGAAGGTCTCGACGCGGAACAGAATGCCGAAGCCCTCGGCGTCGAGGTCGTTGCCGGAGAAGTCGAGGGCGGTGTACCCGATCGCGAACGTGAACCAGTCGCGCAGCGCCCCGCCGAGCCAGAGGGTCTGTGCCGTCCCGAACCCGACGCCGGTGTCCGCCACGTAGCGATCGTCGTCGATCTTTCCGGCCTTGTTCGGGTAGCCGTAGGCCGTGGCGGTCAAGAGGCCGAAGGAGACGCCCGCGGTGAAGTCGCTGCGGCGCTCGGCGGTCTGGCCGTAGTCCCCCTCCCAGTCGTTCTCGACCGCACGCGCACTCGGTGCCGCGACCATCGCCACGGTGAGGCTCATCGCCGACGCCCAGCGTCTCATCGGTCCCCGGTATCTGCCGCCTTCCTGCCCGAGGTCAAGGGGTTCTCGCTCGAAGCTGCATCCACGCTACGCTCCGGGGGTCATGGCGAAGGTCGCGGTCGTCTTTCCGCCGCTGGTCGTGTCCCGCGACTTCGTCGACTACCCGTATTTCGCCGACCTCGGCGCGCTGTCGGCCGCCGCGGCGCTCGCCGCTGCCGGGCACCAGGTCGAGGTCGCGGACGCGCTGTCCATGCCCGAGGTGCGAGCGAGCGAGCCGAACCGGCTGACGCTGGGGGCGCTGCCCGAGCGCTTGCCCGAGGCCGATGTGTTCGTGGTCGCGCTGACGCCGTTCCACCGCCCGCCGCGCCGTGACCCCGCCCTCGCTAGCGTGCTCGAGCGCCTCGCGGGGCGCCCGGTGGTTCTGGCCGATCTCTACCAGAGCGGGCAACACTTCATCGACGGGCCGGGTACCGAGATCCTCGAGGCCTACCCCGAGGCCCACGTGCTGCTCCGCTACGAGGCCGAGGTGACCCTGCCGTCGCTCGTGGCGCGCCTTCCGTCCGAGCGCCAGGTGGTGATCGGCAGCGAGCCGCCGGATCTCGACGCGCTGCCGCTGCCTGCGTGGGACCGCATCGACCGCTTGGCACGCTTCGCGCTGAACGAGCGGGTGATGGCAGAGCTGGGGCGGCCGACCTGGGCCTTCCCCATCGACGCCCCGTCGCTGCCGCTGATCACCTCTCGGGGTTGCCCCTACCGCTGCGTCCACTGCTCGTCGAACCCGGGGCTTCGGCCCGGCGTGCCCAAGCGCCAGCGGCGCCTTTCGCCGGCAGCGATGGCTCGTCACTTCGACCAGCTGGCCCGCGTCGGCGCGAGGCGCGTGCACGTCCTCGACGAGCTGTGCAACGTGAGCGCAGCCCACTTCGACGCGCTGCTCGAGCTGGCGCGGGCGCGGGACCTCGGGCTCGAGATCCCCAACGGGCTTCGCGCCGACCACTTGAGCAACCCTCAGATCGAGGCCCTCGCTCGCCGGATCACCACCTTGAGCATCAGCGCCGAGAGCGGCGCCCAGCGCGTGGTGACCGAGGTCGTGGAGAAAGATCTCGACCTGTCGCACATCCGTCGGGTCGCCGAGCATGCCCAGGCCGTCGGCCTGCCGCTCTTGGTGCACTACCTCATCGGCCTGCCGGGCGAGTCCCGCGAAGAGATCAACCAGACGCTGGCGCACGCCCTCGAGCTGGCCCGGAGCACCGGCGCCACGCCCAGCGTGCAGTTCGCGACGCCCCTGCCCGGAACGCGGTTGGCGGCGAAGCTCGGCGTGCTTCCCGCGGTGCAGGACTATGCTCCGCACTTCCAGAGACGAGCCAGCCCGACCAGCGAAGCGGCGAGCCCGTCGGAGCTCGAAGCGTTCGCGCAGACCTTCGCGCTGCGGCTCGCGGCCCTGCGTGGACCGAAGACGCTGATCCTGAACGCGACCTACCGGTGCAACAACCGCTGCGCGTTCTGCGCGACTGGGGTCGGCGTAGAGCGCGACGGGGACTTTCCACGGCAGCGCGAGCAGCTGGCCGCGCATCGACGCCTGGGCGCGACGCGGCTCGAGCTCGACGGCGGTGAGCCGACCCTTCACCCCGAGCTGTTCGAGTTGATCCGCCACGCGCGCGAGATCGGCTACGAGCGCGTGACCCTGACCACGAACGGGCGGCGCGCGTTCTACCCGGCGTATGCCCGTCAGCTGGCGCAGAGCGGCGCGACCCGCATCCGCTTCAGCCTTCAAGGCGCCAGCGCGGCGAGCCACGGCCAAGACGTCGGCGTGCCCGAGGCCTTCGACCAGACCGTGGCAGGGATCACCAACGTGGTGCGCGCCTCGCCGCCGGGGCTCGAGCTCGCCCTGGCGTTCACGCTCACTCGCTCGAACCAGGCCCACTCGAGCGACGTGGCGGCCCTCGGCCACGAGCTGGGACTTCGACAGCTGGATCTGCAGATCGTGACGCCTTTCGGGCCCGCCACCGACTCCGTCGCGCCGGACCCGCACGATGCAGCGCGGTGCGTGATGCAGGTGATCGACGAGTGGTCCGAGCGCCTGCGGATCCGCGTGGTGAACCTGCCGTGGTGTTTCTTGCCCGGCTACGAGCGCTTCCTGGCACCCGACCGACTCGTGCTCGGCCGTGAGGTTCGGTACCCGGACGACGACGGGGTGAACCTGCTCGAATACCTTCGCACCCAACGGTCGTACGAAAGCCGATGTGCGACATGCGCGCGAAAGGTGTTCTGCGGGGGGTTCCATCGCCGGTCGGGTGTGCCCTTGCCCCGCTGGCTCTCGGGTCGAGTGGACCGCGCGTCTTAGGTCGAAGGGACCCGGGTGTGACGCCGAGGCCACGGTCGGGCGTCACGGTCCTAACGGTGGCCACGCCGATCGCCAGGGCGACCGCTGGATTTTTCGGGCAGTGCGGGAAGGCGCGGGGCGGCACGTGCGTTGCACGCTCGCAAGACCGAGGAGAGCCAAAGTGAGCCGAGCGAAGCGCCAGCGTTCCTATTCGGGCACCACGTGGCAGCCGGTCTTGCCAGAGCCGAGTCGCGTGGAACCCCGCCGCGGGGTCCTCGTCTTGAGGAGCTCGAGCGATCGCTCTCCCGTTCGGCGAGCCCCGGTCGAAGAGCTGCTCGGCACCATCGAGCGCAAGCTGAGACAGCGTTGAGCCTGGTGGGCCAAGGCCCCGCTGGCTGGTGGCTCGCGCCCCCGGGCGCCCGTCAGGTCGCCTGGGGCAGCGCGCTCGGCGGGGCGCTGATCCCGTCCGGTAGACTCACGTGCTCGGGCCACCGGGTGAGCGCGTAGCTGGTGTAGAGCGCCGCGGCCAGCACCAGCGCGGCGTTGCCCTGGTGAGCCGCAGCCACGGCCACCGGGACATGCATCACGACGGTGGTGATGCCGAGCGTCGCTTGCAGAATCACCGCCGCCACGATCAGATCGAAGCCGATGCGTGCGTGCCGCGGGACGCGCCGCGTGCGGCAAACCCAAGCCAGCACCAGCGCGAACACCAAGGCCCCGACGCCGAGCACGCGATGCTGAAACATCACGGTGATGGCATTATCGAAGCCGTTCCGCCACGCGGGCGAAAGGGCGGTGAGCCCGGCGGGAACCCAGGCGCCGGCCATCAGTGGGAAGGTCGGGAACGCGTGCCCCGCCCGCAGCCCAGCCACCAGCCCACCCGAGAGGGCGGTCAGCGCCGCGAACGCGGTGAACGCCACCACCCCGCGGCGCAGGCCGGGCCACCCGTCGCTGACCACGAAGCCGCCCAGGGTCTGCTCGAGGGCGAGCCAGGTCGCGAACCCGAACAGCAGGAAGCCCATGCCCAGGTGAAGCGTCAGGCGATAGTGGCTGACGTGCGGCAGGTCGACCAGGCCGCTGGCCACCATCAACCAACCGATCAGGCCCTGCAGGCCGCCGAGCGCGAACAGCACGACCAGGCGCCGCACCAGGCGGCGACCGAGGGCGCCTCGAGCCAGAAACACCACGCACGGCACCGCCACGAGCACGCCGATGGTGCGGCCCAGTAGGCGGTGCAAGTATTCGGGCCAGAAGATGGTCTTGAACCCCGCGAGCGTCATGTCGGGATTCACGTGGCGGAACTCGGGGCTCTGCCGATAGAGGGAGAACGCGTGGTCCCAGTCGGCGTCGGAGAGCGGCGGGATGGCGCCCATGATCGGACGCCACACGGTGATCGAGAGGCCCGACCCCGTCAGTCGCACCACGCCACCGAGGACGATCATGGTCAAGAGCGCGAGCACGCACAGCCAGAGCCAGATCACGACCGCGCGTCGGGCTTTGGGCAGGGCGAGAGCGGGCGGTGCCGACATGAGTTGGTCGTCGCGTCGAAGGCTGCGGGCGCGTATGCTTTGCCGCGGATCTTTCGGGCGTCAAGGCGCCGACTTCGAGCAGCTCCCATGAAAGTCGTGGTGATTGGTGGTGGCATTGCCGGGCTCGCGGCCGCCTGGGGCCTCTGCCGCGCGAAGGTGGGCGCGGTCACGCTGCTCGAGCGCGAGCCCCAGCTCTTCGCCCACAGCTCGGGCAAGAACGCGGCCATCTATCGCTGCGTCGAGTCGCCACGGGTGGTCGCCGAGCTAGGCGTGCAGAGCGCCGGCCTGCTCGACCAGCTCTTGGGGGACCGCGCGGCTTGGCTAAACCAAGACGGCCTCTTGCTCAGCGCGCGCGTCCGTGACCCGCTGGTGCCGCTGGCGCAGGTGTCGACCGAGGTCGGCATCGAGCACGAGTGGCTCGACCAGACCGAGCTCCTGCGCCGCGCCCCCGCCATCGCCGGCGGCCACGCGACGGCGGCGCTCTGGGTCCCGGGCGGCGGCGTGCTCGACAATCACGCGATCTCGACCGCGCTATCGCGCGAGATCCGCGCGGGCGGTGGACGCATCGAGCTCGGGCACGACGCGGCGCGCGTGCGGGTCGACGCGGGCAGAGTGGTCGGCGTCGAGAGCCGCGGCGAGGTGTCTTCGGCAGATCTGGTGGTGATCGCCGGCGGCGCCTGGGCGAGCCAGGTCGGCGCCACGTGCGGTGCTCCGCTGCCCCTGGTGCCCGTTCGCCGCCACCTGGTGATGCTCGAGCCCGACCAGCTGCCGGCGGCGCGCTCGCCCACGGTCTGGGACGCGGAGCTCGGCGCGTACTTCCGGCCCGAGTCGGGGGCGCTCCTGGCGAGCCCGGGTGACGCAGTGCCCTGGCACGCCGAGGATCCCGCGGCGGACC
This sequence comes from Myxococcales bacterium, assembly GCA_016191785.1. Lineage (GTDB taxonomy): Bacteria > Myxococcota_A > Polyangia > Polyangiales > Polyangiaceae > JADJKB01. The sequence goes on from JACPVJ010000114.1 coordinate 92,481, forward strand.
CAGCGGCCCTCGAGCTTCTGGCCGACCGCCTCGGGCAGATGGCGCCGTCGCTGGCCAGCGCGCGGGTGCGTCGCGCCTGGGCGTGCCTCCGCACCTTCGCACCCGACAAGGCCAGCGTGGTCGGCGCCGATCCACGGGTCAGCGGTCTGTACTGGCTCGCGGGTCTCGGCGGACACGGCCTCACCGCGGGCGTGGCCGCGGGCGCCCTCCTGGCGAAGTGCATCGCGGGTGAGCGCGACCCCCTGCTCGACGCGGTGGCGCCCGGTCGGTTGGTGGGCGCACTTGTTGGCCACGCTCGCGGCGGCGCTCGGTGACCCGGCCCTCGCTCTCGCTCCGACAGGGCGCGATCTTCGGCTGGCCGACGTTCCTGGGCGCCGCGCTCTTGTTCGTGGTGCAGCCGATGCTGGGCAAGTGGCTCTTGCCGGCGGCGGGCGGCAGCCCTGCGACCTGGACCGCCTGCATGCTCTTCTTCCAGACGCTGCTCCTCGCCGGGTACGCCTATGCCCACTGGCTCACCGGCAGGTTGTCGCTCCGCCATCAGCTCGCACTCCACGCGCTGTTGATCGTCGTGGCGGGTGCGCTGCTCTCGATCTTGCCCACCGATCGCTCCGCCGTGCTCCCAGCCGGCGAGCCGGTGCTGGCCATCGCGGGGCTGCTCTTCCGGACCGTGGGGCTGCCGTACCTCGTCCTCGCGAGCAGCGCGCCGCTCCTCCAGGCCTGGGCGGCCCGAGCGTTCCAGGCGGAAGCGCCCTGGCTCTACGCCGTGTCCAACAGCGGATCCGTGGTCGGGCTCCTGGCTCACCCGTTCTTGCTCGAGCCGTGGCTCTCGCTCGAAGTCGAGCGGTCGGCCTGGAAGGGCGCGTTCTGGGTCTTCGCGGCATCGTCGATCCTGGCCCTCGCGCGGCTGTGGCGCGGGAACCCCGCCGCCGTGCCCGCGGGGGACGCCGAGCCGGGGCCGAGGCCGACCGGAGCCCAGCGTTTGCGCTGGCTCGTACTGGCGTTCGTGCCGAGCGTGATGCTCCTCGGGGCCACTCAGCACCTCACGGTCGACATCGCACCGATGCCGCTCTTGTGGGTCGTGCCGTTGCTGCTCTATCTGCTGTCCTTCGTCGTCGCGTTCAGCGCCTGGCGGAGCGCGTGGCGAGGGCCAGCGGTGATCGCCTGGGTGATCGGGGCCGTCGCCCTCGGGGCGAACGCGTTCGCGCAGGCCGCCTTCTCACTGTCGACCCAGCTCGTGGGCACGCTGGTCGCGCTCTTTTCGTCCTGCTTGCTCTGCCACGGCGAGCTCGCCAGCGCGAGACCCGACCCGCGCTGGCTCACCGGCTACTACCTGGTCATCGCCTCGGGCGGGGCCCTCGGTGGGGTCTTCGTCAGCTTGGGAGCTCCGCTCGCGTTCACCGACTACTACGAGCTCGAGCTGGGGGCGGTGCTGGTGTTCGGGGTCCTGCTGGTCCAGGCGCAGCGGTCGGGGGCGGAGCGCTGGCCGCGCTTCGCTCAGAGGGCGCTTTTGCTCGGCTCGGCCATCGCCGTTCCGCTGCTCGCCGCGAGCGTGCTGGTCCGAGCGCTGCCCCCGAAGCGACAAGGCGTCGTGGTCGCGCGCAGCCGGAGCTTCTTGGGCACCCTGCGGGTGGTCGACACCGCAAAGGGGAGGGTGCTCACCCACGGCCGCATTCAGCACGGTCTCCAGCTCGCCGAGCCCGGCCTCGGTCGGACTCCCACTCTTTACTTCGGCGTCGGGACCGGCATCGCGCGGGTGATGGAGGGTGGGCCCTCGGCCCGAGCGCGGCGGCTGGCGGTGCTCGGCCTGGGGATCGGCACCTTGGCCACCTACGGACGCCCGGGCGACGCGTTCGCCTTCTTCGAGCTCGACCCGCGGGTGATCGAGCTCGCGCGGCGCGACTTCACCTTCCTGGCCGACTCGGCGGCGGCCGTCACCACGACCCTGGGTGACGGCCGACTCGTGCTCGACCGTGCGCCGCCGCAGGCCTTCGACGTGCTCGTGCTCGACGCCTTCTCGAGCGACTCGGTGCCGGTCCACTTGCTCACGCGAGAGGCCTTCGGGATCTACCTGCGGCACCTCGCGGCGGAGGGCGTGCTGGCCGCCAACATCTCGAACCGGTTCTTGTCCCTCGATCGCGTGGTGCGCGCCAGCGCTCGCGCGTCCGGCCTGGCCTGCGTCGTGGTCAAGACCAACACCGATCCGGCTCACCACGTCGTGCGCGCCGAGTGGGCGCTCATGGCGCGTGACCCGCGCGCCCTGACCTCGTTGACCGAGGGCCTGCCCCTCTCCGGGGCGAGCGGGCCGGACGTTCTCTGGACCGACGACCACGCCAGCATCGTGCCGATCATGCGCTGAGCGGGTCGTCGACGCGCTCGACTCGACCGTCGACGTGTCGGGCGAAGCGCGCCTCATCGCTGCCGTGGACCGGATCGTCGCTCGGCCACGGCCAGCCGCCGAAGCGCGTCTGCCGATAGTCCTGGAAGGTCTGCTCGATCTCGGCGCGGGTGTTCATCACGAAGGGGCCGTGCTGCACCACCGGCTCGCCGATCGGGCGCCCTTGCAGCATCAACAGCTCGCATTCCCCCTCGGCGGCGCGCAGGCGAACCGGCTCGGTGGCGCGGACCACCGCCGCAGCGTGCGAGGTCAGGTCGTCGTCACCGAGGGTCAGGCGCCCGCCACGGAAGAAGTACAGCGTGCGGACGGTCTCGGGGCTCGCGGCCGGGGGCAGCTCGAAGCTGGCCCCGGCGTCCAGCCGCAGGGTCCAGATCGCCACGTCGCTGTCGGGTCTCGAAGCCCATGACCGGGGTGGGGGCGCCGGCGGCCGGCGGCCGTCCAGCGTGCCGGCAATGGCACGGACGTCCACCCGCGCTCCGCTTTCGCCTACCGCCGACAGCGTCGGGATCTGCAGGCTCCAGAGCATCGAGAAGTGGGGCTCCGCGAGCTTGTCCCGGGCCGGCAGGTTGAGCCAGATCTGAAACAGCTCGAGGGGGTTCGGCGCATCGCGCCGCAAGAGCGGGAACATCTCCGAGTGCACGATGCCGCGCCCGGCCGTGATCCACTGCACGTCACCGTTGCCGAAGCGCGCGGCGGCGCCGAGCGAGTCGGAGTGATCGCACAGGCCGCGGCGCACGATGGTGACCGTCTCGAAGCCCCGGTGCGGGTGCTGCGGAAAGCCCGGCACCACGTGTCCGTGGTACATGCGGAACCCGTCGCGGATCTCGAAGTCTTGACCCAGATCGCGACCCGCCAGGGACACCGCCGGACCAAAGCGGTCGTTGCCCGCCGGGTAGGCGTCCAGGTGGTGCACGCAAAACAGGAAGGGGTCGACGGTCACCCAGGGGAAGCCCAGGGGCTTGGTCTCGAGGACGGCGCTCGGCATGGCGGAAGCGTAGTGCTCGACGTGCACAGAGCGAAGCTCCCCCGGGCGGGGACCGGCTTCCAGAAGCGTGGGCGTTCGCGCGACTCACTCGCGGGTGAAACGGGCCGCCGCGCAGCCCAGGGCCAGCAGGGCGAGCAGAAGCACGCCTTCCGGCGCGTCGGGCCCCGAGGGCCGAGGCACCCGGCAACCACACCCGCCGTCGTCGTCGCGTCCGCCGGCCTTGGCTGACGCGCCGCTCGACCCCGCCGCTCCCCCGCCGCCCGCGCTGCCGCCGCCCCCGCCGCCCGCGCCGCCGATGCCTGGAGCCCCACCGCTCGGCGGTGGGGCGACCGTGTACTCGAACGCACCGACGTCGGGCTTGGCGTCACGCGCGACTCCGTCGTGATCGTGGCTGACGCCGAAGCCGGAGAGCACGACGCCTACGTCGCGAGCGGGGGAGCCCGCCTTCAGGCGAAAGAGGTCGCTGGCCGGAGCCTCGAACGACGCCTCGGCGACGCTCCCGAGCTCGACGTTGCCCGCATCCGTCGCGTCCACGTCCCCGCCGATGCCGTATTTCTCCCCGGACTCGACGAACAGGTTGTTCACCACCCCGTTCCCCTTGGTGAGGTTGCCGAAGAGCCGAAGGCCCGCGCCCCCCGAGCGCACCACGGTGTTGTGGACGAACGCGTAGCTCGAGCCGCCGATCGCGCCGAGCTTCTGGTCGTTGCCGTAGATGCCGTCCTCGGTGAAATCCACGATCAGGTTGTTTGCCACCCAAGTTGCGGCGGCACCCAGCACGAAGATCCCGATGGTGGGGCCGCCGATCAGGGTGTTGTCGTAGACCTTGCACGCGGACGCGCCGCCGATCTGAATGCCGCGGGTCTGCACCGGGTCCGTGGCAGTCTTGCCCACGCCTCGGATCAGGTTGGCATACACCTCGCAGTTCTTGGGGGTGACGCCCACCTGAAGTCCGTCCCAGCCCGTGTTCTCGATGCGATTGTCGTGCAACGACACGCCGTCGTGCTCGTGCGGGTAGAGCACGGTCTCGACCCCGTTGCAGGTGAACTTGCGGCCGCCGTAGCCCGTGCTGCCGACGTAGAACCCCTCGCCACCGGTGTCGTGCACCCAGGTGTGATGCACTCGCGTGTTCCTCTGCACGAACTTGCCCAGGTTGGCCGTGCCGTCGCAGCGCGACTCGGTCTTGAGGATGAACCCTGCGAAGCCCGTGTGGTGCACCTCCAGGTGATCGATCTCGTAGTCGGTCGAGAGGTCCCCCACGGGCACGCCGGAGGCCGAGTAGTCGGGGCCCGTGCGCGTGGCGCTCACGTCGAAGCCGTACTCGTGTGCCGGGTCACCGGTTCCGGTGAGGTGGAAGTACTTGCAGCGATTGACGAGCAGCCCGTAGCCCTTGTCGGCGTTCGCGATCTCGACGCGCCCGCCGCAGTTCTTGATGGTGACGGGCGCGGCCTCGGTCCCGACCAGGTCCTCCAGGATCAGGAACGGCCGCTTGCCCGCCTCGATGCACACCACGTCGCCGGGTTTGACGCCGAGCGTGCCGCCCTTCACGCTGGTCTGGCTCGCGGGAACGGAGTGGTCGCACCCGCAATCGGCCGCCAGCGCGCGGAACGGGACGAGGAACGCGAAGAGGCCGAGGAGAGCGCTGCGTGGCCCGAGCACGCAGCATGTTTATCGCGACGGCGCGGCCGGAACAACTCGGGAGCCCGAGCGCGCTCGCCCCGAGGTCGCCGACGGGCGGCGCGACTTTTCGCCACCGAGATCGTGCGTCACTCCCGCTTTGCTTCCTTCGACGTGGATCGCAAGCGCTCGAAGCGGCGGTACGCGTCGCTGCGTACCTGAGCGTGATGGAGGGCGAAATCCGTGTCGATTCCGCCGTGTACCCCTTGCCGGAATGCGTTTGCCGTAGTACACCGCGGGCTCCGGGAGGATGTCGAAATGAAGATCAAGAGCAGCGTGCGAGCCGGTATCAACCACCCCTTCGAAAACAAGAAGAAGAGGTAAGAGCACGACTAGTGACAACGAAGCCGCGCTGCGGCTTTTGTTGTTTTGTGGGTCTCGAGGCGTCCTCTGTCGGGCGTCGAATCGCGGAAAAGGCCGCGCTCGGCGACGCCCCTCCGCTCGCGCTTCATGGCTAGCTCCACGTCCGAATAGGCAGCGCGCGTGCCAGGACAGGAGCCTCGAGGATTTCGGAGCAATTGCACGCCAGCCACTCGGGTGCGCCGAACACCCGAACGACGACGCGCGTAGCGGAACCTGCAGCGTTCTCGGGCTTTCCGCTGTTCGAACACTGGTCGGACAAAAGGCCCCACTCGCGTCTATCATCGCTCCCATGGCGCGCGCGCTCTTGTTTCTGTGTGTCTTCCTGTTCGTGGCTTGCGGGGACGACGGCTCGACGTCGGGGACGGGCGGGGCCGCGGGGACGGGCGGCGCAGGGGCGAGCGGGGGAAGCGCCGGAACCGGCGGCGTCCCACCCGCGGACGGACCCTTCGCCTGCGGCACCACGACCTGCTCCGCCTCGCAGTACTGCATCCACCCTTGCTGCGGGGGCGCGCCGCCGATGTGCGAGCCGAAGCCCGAGGGCGGCACCTGTCCCGCGGGCTACCACGACGGCTGCCAGACCGGCAGCTGCTCTAGCCCTTCGGGTTGCTGCGAAATGGACCCGTGCAAGCCGGCGCCGCCCTACTGTGCGGACCAGCCCGAGGCTGGCTGCTCGCTACAAGGCCACGACTGCCACATGGCGTGCGCGTAGGCGCGCGGAAGTCGGCTGCTCGACCTACGAGCGCTGGACCGACATCATCGTGCGTAGCGGGGCCGAGGCCCGATGCCCGACGTCGGTGAAGCGCGTGGGCGACAAAAACGGGAGTGCCGACTTGCGATACGAGTCTTGCTGCCCAATGCTCCGCGGCGCCGTCGGCAAGAAGCTCGGCTGACGCGACAGAGAGGGCCAATGCAAGCGGACAAGCTCCACTATCTCAAGATCCCCGACGGCCAGGGCGGGCGCGCCGAGGGCGTGCGCATGGTCTACGTGCTGGCCGGCAAACCCTACGTCGACGTGTTTGGCACCTTCGAGACGGCGCGCGCGGACGTGACCGGCAAGAACCCGTACCTGCAGTACCCGTTCGTCGAAACGCCCAGCGGCGAAATCATCTACCAGACGCTCGCCATCATGCACCACGCCGGGCACGGCACGCCGGCCTGGCCGAGCGCCCCCGCCTCGTTGACACGCGCGCTGTCCGTCGCGCTCGGCGGCTACGATCTCTATCAGGCGTTCGGCGGTTTCACCGCGGACGACCTGGCCGCGAAGAAGAAGTTCGAGGAGCGGCGCCTCCCGCAGTACTTCGGCGCGCTCGACGAGATCTACGCGAGTCGCGACTTCGCCGCCGGCAGCGCGCCGTGCTTCGCGGACTGCATCGCCCGCGAGGCCGTCGCCTGGTGCGTGCGCCGCAACGACGCGGCGCGAGCGCTCCTCGAGCAGAAGCCCGGGCTCGCGGCCTTCCAGCGGCGCTTCGATGCGTTCCCCGCCATCGCCGCGTTCCTCGATCGCCAGGCCGCCGCGCGCGCGGCCGACAACGGCGTTTGATCGCTCTGGGGGGCGCCGGATCGGGGGTCCCTCCTACTCCGGCGCCCGGGGGGCCCTGCCCGCGAGGCGTTCGTGCGATTTCCGTCTTGATGGATGGCGTGACGCGCGGATAGCGTACGAAGCATGATTGGAAATCCATCTTCGTTCGCGTTCGTCTTGGTTGGGCTCTTCCTGCTCGGCTGTGGTGGCGGAGACGGCGGGGACGGTGACGGCGGCGCGGGCCTCGGCCAGGGCAAGCTCTACTTCTCCTACGGCAAGATGCAGGTACTCGACATGGCGACCGCAGGGCTCTCGGAGCTCGCGTACGGGAAGTTGCCGTGGCCACTCCAGAACGGGTCGCTCTTGTACGTGACGCAAGAGGAGAAGCTCGTCACAGGGGACCCCCAGGGTGCCGGAACGAATCCGATCACCGACTGCCCCTACTGCGATCGGCTCTCCGTCGACTCCGGGGAGTCGCGCGTGGTGCACGACACGCTCGGCCTGGTCCAGGGCGAGAACGGTAACTGGTCGGTGGTCCGCCAGATGGACGGGGCGGTGGTGGGCAAGTGGCTGCACATGCACGAGCCGGCCTTCCTGGCCGACGGCAGCGTGGTGATGAGCTCGACCTCCGGCGGCCTGTGGCTGAGCGACCCGGGGCTCGGCGCCCCGGTGGAGCTCGGGGGCCTCGGCCCGGGCGCGAGCAACCCTTCGGGCAGCCCCGACGGAGGCAAGGTGGCCGTGGTCTCCCAGTCGCACGTCTGGGTCATGAACCAGGACGGCTCCGAACCGGTGCAGCTCACGCACGACGAGAACTACCTGGGAGCGCATTGGCCGACCTGGTCACCGGACGGAAAGCTGATCGCCTACCAGCACGGCACGTCCGACGGCATCTGGGTGATCCCTTCGAGCGGCGGCACGGCTAAGCCCGTGCTGAACGCCAAGGGAGAGAACTGGCTCGCCGAGGGCCCGATGGTCTGGCGCTGATCCCGTCGGCGGCGCGCGACTGCTCGGCGCCGCTCAGGCCTTGCCCGCGGCGTCGACAGCTTCTCTGCTCGCGTTGTTCTTCACGATACGCGCGAGGAAGACAGAACCGGTGACTGGGGCTCTGTGGGCACGGCGCCTGCCCGGGAGCCCCAGTAGGCGGGAGCGTCACCGCCTGCCTCTAACTGGGGCCGAAGCTGCCCGAGCGCTCGCTCGATCGCCGCGCCCGTCATCATGGCGCGCGCCACGTTCGCACCGCGCAGGTTCACCGACACCGAGCTGATCATCCACGCACGGCCCGCTCAGAACGTGGCGGCGCGCTGGTTCCTCCGCGTGGCCCACGAGCACGCCGCCGCGGACGTCGGGATCTTCGGAGCGCAGCTCTACCTGACGGCATTGGACGTCCTGCACACCCACGCTGCGCCGGCCCGGCCCGAGTGCCGCGAGCTCATGGGTGGGGACGCGCACCGCTTCGCGTGTCGCTGGTCTGCGATAGCCTCGGGGCATGGATCGCGATGCGTGTGCCTGGTCCGCCCGCTGGGGGCTCTGCGCCTCGAGGGTCGGCGCGACGCTGACATTCCTGGGGCTCGTGTCGTCGCTGCTCGCCATGACGGGATGCGATCGACCAGCACCGCGCAACGCACCGCCCGCCGCGTCTCCGAGCGCGCCCGCACCTCCTCCGCCTTCAGCGAGCCCTGCCGCGCTGCCGGCGTGGGCCGACACCCAGTTGGCCCGCTGCTGGCGGGACTGGTCCGCGAGCCGCGACGATTTGGACGCGGGTTGCAGCTGGTTCGCGCATCGCGCACGCTCGCGGAACGCCCGATCCACATTCTCGATGATCCCGGACTTCACCCGCGCCGCCGGCGTACCCCGGCTCGCCGGCCTTGCCTATCCGATGTCGCGCCCCATGGGGCGTCCGCGAGATGCCACCGGCCAGCGTGACGTGCTGCGTGCGCTGCTCGCCTTGCTGTCCACCGCACAGGCTCCGGGCACCTACGTCGAGCTGCCCTTCGTCTGGCCCGAGAGCCCGGCGCAGGCGCGCAGGGGGTCGGACGCCCACCCGCCAATCGCGGCGCTCCTCGCCAAGAAACCGTGGCTGATCACCCGGCTCTACACCGGGGAGATCCCCGACGAAGTTCGAGAGGGCTCGGGGCTCGCTCCGGGCTCGGGGCTTGGTGCGAGTACTTCGGCACCTTCGACGATCTCTCGGAGGCGTTTCGCGAAACGCGCTGCTGGAGCGCCGTCGACGATGTCGTGGTCGATGCTGGCGGTGAGCGCCAGGTAGTCGCGGGGCTCGATGCCGCCGTCGACGACGCCGGGTTTTCGCGTGATGCCGCCGACCGTGAGGCAGAGCGTGTGAAGTGGGACGATTCCCAGCGCCCAGCCTGCACCCAGCCCGAACATCCCGACGGAGGTGACCAGGGTCGTCCCCGCAACGCGCTTGAGCCGCTGCGGATCTCTTCGGAGTGCTCGGAAGAACAGCCGTCGCAACGGGCTCGGGGTGAGGCGCGAGAGCTTGATCAGCAGCCCGGAGCGCTGCTCGCTCGCGGCCGGCTTGGATTGGATCCGACGGATCTCGTCATGGATCTCGCGCAGAGCTCTCCGGTTCGCGGCCCGGACGACGTGCGGAATCGCGATTGAGTCGACTTCCGACTCGATCAGGGTGACCACGTCCACCTCGTCGAACAACACGAGTCGCCCGCGCCAGTCCCGATACGCGTGCAGGCGCTTGTCGCCGTCGATGGCGCGCGCGACGCTCGCGACGAGGAAGGCGGTGAACGAGAGCTTGTACCCCTCGCTCTCATGCTGAGCGCGGATGAGCTGGAGCGCTCGTGTCACGTCGAATTCGAGGAGCGCATGCACCATGTGGCGGCGCATACCGACCTCGAGCGCGTCGATGATGTCATGTCGTTCGCGCGGGAACGGCGCGAGCTCGAACGAAGCCTCGTTCATCCGGTCAGAATACTCGCGGCTCTGCCCGCCGGGCGACCTGATCGGCGTGGTCGGGGGCGCCGCCACATGGAGCATGCGCCCCTCGCGTCGCACCCGCTCGCGGAGCGCCCGATCCAGAGCGCCCGATCTTCGCTGTGTTCGGCGTGGCGCTCGTGGTCTTCGCGACGCGGCCGGGGCAAGAGGCGCAGCGCTTCGTGCTCGGGGTGCCGGGCGCGGTAGCCATCGCGATCGGCGTCGTTTTCGCGTTCTTGCGCAAGGGCCTCGTGCTCGACGGCGAGGCGCGGCGGGTGATGGCGTGGTGGCGGTGGCTCTTCTTGCGTGGTGAGGCGCACTTCGACGTAGGCAAGCGCAGGTTCATGGTCGAGCGCACGAGCACGCGCTCGAAAGAGAGCGGGACGACGTACTTCTATCGGATCATGCTGGGTGAGCACCTGTTGCACACGATCTCCGAGCACCAGGGCGACAAGGAGGGCGCCGAGGCGCTGGCGAAGCAGATGGCGGCGCACCTGGGCACCACGTTCGACGGGCACCGCGACTGCCGCGACATGAAGCGGCGGGACGCATTTCGAGCGAAGTACGCGCTCGCGCCGCTGGGCATCATGGTCGCGCTGATGTTCGCTGCGGCGATCGGGTACCTGGTGCTCCCGCGCTGAAGCGCGCGCGTGGGACACACCCTCGCGAGCTCTGGGTCAGCGCACGCAGTTTCTTCCAGCGCGTTTCGCCTCGTACAAGCGCGTATCCGCCGAGGCGACGAGGGGGAGGAGCTCGGTCGCGTCCGCCGGGTGCTCCGCCACCCCCACGGAGACTGTGAAGCGAGGCAAGCCGTCCCGTGCTCGCCCTACGTGCTCGCGCAGCTCGTCGAGGAGCTTCAGTGCGGCGCTGCGCGGGGTCTCCGGAAGGATGAGCAAGAACTCTTCCCCACCCCAGCGCCCGGCGCAGTCGGTCTTTCGTACGCGGGCCGAGAGATCCTCCGCCAAGGCACGCAAGACGTCGTCCCCCGTCTGATGTCCGTGCTCGTCGTTGACGCGCTTGAAGTGATCGATGTCCAGCATCGCCAGGGTGAATGCGCGACCACTGCGGGCGGCTCGGGCGATCTCCTCGCTGATTCGCTCGTGCAGATGCCGTCGGTTGTAGAGTCCGGTCAGGGCATCCCGGATCGCGAGCTCGCGCAGCCGCTCCTCGCTTGCCCGCAAGGCCGCTTCCACGCGCCGCGAGTGCGTCACGTCGCGATAGCTCCACACGCGCCCGATCACTTCGCCTGCCAGCCACTGCGGTCGGCTCGTGCGTTCGATGCTGCGCCCGTCCCGGAGCTCGATGAGATCGGTGGTCTCCTCCTCGGGATCGGCGAATACCTCGCGCGCACGCGCTACGAAGGCGTCGGGGTGGAGCGTCTGTTCCGCCAAATAGACGAGCCGTGCGCCGCCGTCGCCAGCGGGGCCGAGCAGCTCTTTGGGCACCTCCCAGATCTCGACGAAGCGCTGATTGTGCGCGATGGCGTGCCCGGATCGATCGACCGCGAGGATGCCCTCGCCGGTTGCATCGAACGCCGCGCGGAGCAACGAGAGCGACTCGGCCAGCTGCTGCTCGCTCTGGAGGCGGCGCCTGAGCTCGAGCGACAGCGAGACCAAGCTGGCCAGGTAGTTCGCCGTGTTCTGCTCGTCGATGAAGAACTCCCGTTCGGCCCCGACGTGCTCGTGGCAGAGCACGCCGACCACGCGGCCGCCGGAACGAATTGGGGCGTCGAGCATCGCTCCGATGCCGAGTGGTGTCAGGTAGCCTTGGCTGAACTCGGACGTTCTCCGGTCGCCGTGCGCGTCGCTGGCGGCAATGACCTCCTCGGAGCCCACGGCCTCGAAGTAGCGCGGGTACTGCGTCGCTTCGAGCTCGATGCCTCGGCTGTGTCTCCCGGGCGTGCGTTCGAACAGGTCCTCGCACACGATCTTCGTCCGAGCCTCGTCGAACAGCCAGACACTTGCGCGATCCACGTCCATGGCTGCCACCGCGGTCTCGGTGATGGCGCGCAACGCGCCGTCCAGATCCGACTCGTAGTGGCGCCACCCCGCGCCGATGGCGAGCAGTGCAGCCTGCTGACGCTGGACGCGGGAGGGTAGAGACAAGGGAGGACTCGCCACGGAGGCGAAGCTACACCCGAGCCCGGGGCTCGTCACGAGCGGTTGCGCGGCGACCCAATCGCTCAGCGACGCGTGCCGCGAGTCCGCGATGCGCTGCTTGGCTGAGGATCGCGCGAGCCGCTGTGCAGAGGGCAGACAGCGCCCTCCGGCCAAACGTCCATTCCCAAGACGCCCGTCACTTGTGGAGAATGTCGGCCCGCGCGGGAGGGCGTTCATTCCTGCGTGTCGACAGACCACCGGCAGGCCGTATGCGGCAGACCCGCATGCACGGCTTGACCAGGGGTCTTGATGTCAACCCTCGCGGAAACGCGGGGAAGGGATCAGAATCTAGCAATGCGCAGAGCCTTGGTCGTTGCACTTCCGGTCTTGGTGGGTGCCTGGGTGACGGCCGCCTGTCCGTCACGCGAGGGGGCGCGTCCGCCGCCGACGCTCAGCGTGCCATCGAGCGCGCCGTCTGCCCCGAGTCCAGCCGCCGACGCTGGAGCCAGCGACGCGTCGAGCAAGGGTCCGTCGGTGCTGCCCGAGGAGTTCGTGAGCCTCGGCGGACCGTGCACGGACGCTCCGGACACGATGGTCTTTTGTGTCGACGACAAGGCCGTCGGGATCTGGCGCATGGTGGACACGGTCCATGAGCAATTCCCGCCGGCCGGTGTCGCGCTGGTCATCGAGCAGGCGGGCCAGGGATTCGCACCACGGCGGTCGCTGGCGCTGGCTGTAGAGGGAGATCAGCTGTGGTTTCGGCTCGTCACCTGTGGCGCGTGCCGGCGCGTGATGGGCTGGGCGTTCGCGGGCTCGCTGTCGCGCATGACCGACGAGCAGCTGGGCACTACGCAAACGCGCCTGGGGCTGCCAGCCTCTCCCGCACTACGCACACGCGAGGCCTGGCGCGCCGTCTACGCAAAGGACCCGAACGCGGGCGCGGGCGACGCCGGTGCTTCCAACAAGTGACATCGAGCTGGGCACGAGGCTGTGGTGGTCTTCGCCCGGGCAGACGCACTCCACCCGAGCCGCGCCGTCCTCCGCCAGGGGACCGAGGAAGCACGAGGCTTGTGCTGGCTTCAGCTCCGTGTCCGCATCGCCCGTCAGGTACAGAATCGGAACGCTCGGATCGACGTGGGGGCGTTCTCCTTCTGGCGCTGAGCCCACTTGCCGGGCTCGAGCTTGCGATGCTGCCCAATGCCCGGTGGCTCCCGGAGGCTGAGGCGCCGGCTCATGGCACTCAGCTCTGCGGCTCGCGCAGCGAGGGTCCCGTGATGTGGACGGTGTGGCACTGGTGGCGCAGGCGCGACAGGGTCACGGATTCTGCGGGTCGGCGCTGCTCAGAAAGCCGTTGATGGCCGCCGCCGTCGCATCGGGCGCCTCGAGCATCGGATAGTGCCCAACGCCACGCAGCAGCTCGAGCTTGGCGCCGGGGATTTCGCGCGCCGCTCGCTCGCCGATTGCGAGCACCGCGACCGGATCCGCGTCACCCCAGACGACGTGGGCCGGGATCGTCGTATTCGAGCGTAGCGCGCCGATCCAGCGATCCCAGAACAGCTCGCGTTCGCGGACGTAGTTGATGATCTTGGGCAAGCGCAGGTGGCCGTCATCGAAGCGGAGCTGTTGCCACATGGCCAGCAGCTCGTCGCCGTGGACCGGGCGCGACAAGATCCGCTCGAGCTGGAGACGAAACACTGGATACGAGCTGGCGCGCGCGAATAGGGAGCCCGCCCGGCTGAGCAGCAGCTTCTGGCCGGGCGTCAGCTTGGCCATCTCGATGTAGATGCTGCCGTTCATGAACAACACGGACTGCGCCTCGACGCGCAGGAGCCCGCGCTGCGCTCGCGCCAAGAGCTCGCACAGAACACTCGTGCCCATGTCGTGCGCCACGAAGTGCACCCGCGTCACTCCGAGCTTGGCCAACAGCCCCTCGACGACGTCGAGTTGCTCGAAGAGCGAATAGCTGTAGCGGTCTGGCTTGGAGGAGAATCCGTAGCCCGGAAGATCGAACAGGACGACTCGGCGCTCGCGTGCCAGCGCCGGTAACGCCAGGTGCCAATCGAAGGAGCTCGAAGGGAAGCCGTGTAACACGACGAGTGGCGGTCGCGCATCGCCTCCCGCCCCCGGTGTGTCCACGACGAAGAGCTGGTGCCCATGCACACTGACGTGCGCACCCCGCTCGTGCCACGCTCGCAGAGCAGGCACCCACCCTCGCTCGTTCGTGAGCGTCGCCCGTGACGAAGTGGCCATGCCGCCCATCTACACCGAGGAGCACGAGGCTAGCCCGATCAAAGCGATCGCGCGAAGACTCGGGGCGCGAGTCCGCGATGCGCTGCTTGGCTGAGCCCGCGGGAGCTTGGCGTCTGGGCGGCCGACCTGATCAGCCGAGTCGCCTGCCGATGATCTCCCCCGCCCGCGTGGCCAGGGCCATGATCGTCAGCTGGGGATTCACGGCGATGCTGGTCGGGACCACGCTGCCGTCCACCACGTAGAGGCCTGGGACGTCGTGGCTCTCGTACGAGGTGTCGACCACGCTCGACGAGGCGCTCTTGCCCATGCGGCAGCTGCCCAGGGGGTGAAACCCGACCATGGTCATCTCGTGCCCGGGCGGCGTCGCGCGCTCGAGCCGGTCGACGTCGGCCTCGGTCTCGAGCACCGCGTGGCTCTGGATCTCGGTGTAGCAGGTGCGGGCGCCCGCGGCGCGGAAGATCCGCGCCACGGCGGCGCTGCCCTTGGCCAGGAGCCGGCGCTCGTGCTTGCCCAGGTGGTAGAGCGTGATGGCGCGACCGCCGGGCCCGAGCACGACGCGGCCGTTCGGGCCGTCTTCGACCATCACGCCGAACGAGGCCACGTTCTCGTACTGCTCCATGGTCTCGACGAAGCGGCGCCCGACGAACGGGAACATGGTCGAGCCCATGTCGAGGGGCGCGCTGGCGCCCAGCATCAAGATCCCCTCGCGGTGGAACTGATCGACCCCGTGGCCCTGCGGCACGTGATTGTAGCCGCGAATCGGCCGATCGAACATCGCGCTCACGCTGGTCGCCGGATGCACCGACAGGTTGCGCCCGACCTGGCCGCTCTGGTTCGCGACCCGGTTCTTCAAGAGCAACGCCGGGGTGAGCAGCGCACCGCAGGCCAAGATCACCGCCCGCGCTCGCACCTCGACACGTCGACCATCCGGGGCGGCGCGCCCGCGCACGCCCACCGCGCGCCCGTTCTCGACGATCACGTCGGTGATCGCGAGGCCCGTGACCAGCTGCGCACCGCGCGAGAGCGCCATCGGCACGTAGGACACGTTCATGCTCTTCTTGGCGTCGGTGGGGCAACCCCACTGGCACACGCCTTGGCCGTCGCAACCGGGGGCGTTGCGCCGGACCGGGAAGTGACTCCAGCCGAGGGCCTCGGCGCCCTGACCGATCACGTCGCTCACCGGGCCGCGCGCCTCTTTGCTCGACGGCGCGATCTCGAGGGTGCCCTCGACCTTCTCGTAGAAGGGGGCCAGGTGGTCGGGCGTGAGCTCGAGCAGGCCAAGCTCGGTCCGCCACTTCTCGAGGATCCAGTCCGGCACCCGGAAGCAGGTGCCCGAGTTGATCACCGTCGAGCCGCCCACCGCGCGGCCGAGCGGGATCGGGATCACCGAGTTGCCGATCACCCCGGTCAGGCCCGCGTTTCGGTAGAGCTGCTGCGTCGCGGGGATCGAGCGCCGGGTGAAGTCCTGGCGCTGGTGGAGCTCGCCCTCTTCGACCATCAACACGGCGATGCCCTGCTCGGCCAGCTCTTTGGCGACCACGGCGCCGCCCGCGCCAGTGCCGACCACGACCACGTCGCACTCGAGGGTCTCGCCTGGCGAGAGATCGCGCGCGGCGGTGATCTGCCGCAGCCAGGCCGGGGGTTTCTCGGCGGCCACGGGCTTTTCCCACACGCAGCCCAGGCTCTGGTGCACCCGCGGGTCGTCGAAGTAGGCGATCTTCACGGGGTAGGTGAACGCCAAGAACAACGCACGCCGCACGGGGTCGCTGCCCGAGTGCAGCGACCAGATCAGCGCGCCCCGGGTCTCGACGTCCAGCGCGGCGAAGCGCCGGCCGTGGCGGGCCAGCGACAGGCCGTCGAGCATGCCGAGCAGCCTCTGGTAGTGGCCGAGCGAGCGCGAGTCGAACGAGCCCAGCAAGCGCGCCAGGCGATCGGCGGCGGCCGCGTCGGCGCGCGGCAAGACGCGGCCGCCCGGAACGACCGCCTCCATCAACGCGCGCGCGGTCTCGGCGTGACGCGAGCCGAACGCGTCCCGGGCGATGGCGCCGGCTTCCACGCTGGGGGAAGCCTCGACGTGGCGGCGCGGAGCGCCGCGGCCCACGACCGGCAAGCTCATCATGTCGCCACCTCTGCCGAAGCGCGGCGCCCGCGGCGGAAGGTGCCCAGGAATGGGAGCAGGTCGTTCTTCAGATCGAAGTACAAGAGCGCCGTCCCGAGCCGTTCGCCATCGGGGCCCTGCACGTCACCCGGCAGTGTGGTCATCGACTTGAGCAGGTGCCGAAGGCTCGGGCTCTTCTCGCCGACGAAGCGACAGCGCCGGCCGTCGTCCGCGGTGAACTCGAGCTCGTAGCCGATCCGGCCCGAGAGCGGTTGAATTTCCAGGTGGCCGCTGGCCGGCACCTCGTCGGCCAGGCCCTCGGCGTGCAGCTTGCCGGTGAGCGACAGGCGGCCCCGCTTCAGGTAGGCGCGGGCGTCGGTCACGTCCGCCTCGGCGCGAAACCAGAGGGTTTTCCGGCCGCTCCCGTCGAGGGGCGTCCACGTTCCGCGCATCGTCTCGGTGAACCCGTACAAAGGAAAGCTCATCCCACTCCTCCTTCTCAACCTGCACGCTTCGCCGCATCGAGCAGCGCCTTGCCATTCTTCTTGAGGTAGTCGTGTGCGGCCTGCTCGGCGGCCCCGGCATCGCGGGCCTGCACCGCATCGAGCACCCGGCCCAGCGCCTGGTGGACGCGAGCGCGCTCGGTGAACGCATCGCGGAAGACGTGCGCCCGCCCGAGGTAGACCGCGAACATCGAGCTGGCGAGGGTCACGAAGATCTGGTTCTTCGTCGCGCGCATGATGTTGCGGAAGAAGACCAGCTCGAGCCGCTGCACCTCGTCGGGCTCGTCTGCCGCCCGCTCGAGGTCTGCCAGCACACCGCGCAGGCGAGCGACGTCGTCGTCCGACCGGCGCTCGGCGGCGAGCCGCGTCAAGAACGCGCCCAGCAGGGTGCGCGCCTCGATCAAGTCCGAGAGCACCGCCGTGTCGATGCCCGAGGCGCGAAACACCAGGTACGAGAGCAGCCGCGCGCCCGCCGACTCGGTGGGGTCGAGGACCACCGACCCGATACCGTGCCGGGTGGCGATGAAGCCGAGCTGCTCGAGGCGCTGCAGGGCGTGCTTGAGCGAGGTGCGGTTGACTTGCAGCGCCCGCGCCAGGTCGCGCTCCGGGGGCAGCGTTGCCCCGCGATCGTAGCGGCCCGCCAAGATCGCCTCCCCCAGCCGGGCGGTGAGTCGGTCCACCAGGCTCTGCCGCTCCAGGGGCTCTACGCTGTTCTCCGGGGTTTCTGGGGGCATTAGGCGGCTCGGTGAGTGAGTGGCTCAGCCACTGTGCCTCACCGGGATGGCCCTGTCAACCGACGTATGCTGCCGCCGCGATGTCTGCCGGGGTCGAGCTCTCTGCCGAGCGCCGGGCCCGCGCACGCCGGGCCGGCGGCTTCGTGCTCCTGGCGGTCGCGATCGCGACCGCCTCGGCGCTCTCGTGGCGGTGGTTCGTCGAGTACCACCGCAACGTCGTCGACGACGCGCTGATCTCGATGGTCTACGCACGCCGGCTCGCGACCGGAGACGGTCTGGTGTTCAACCCCGGCGAGCGCGTCGAGGGTTACACCAACTTCCTTTGGACGGTGACGCTGGCGCCGGTTTACTGGCTGGCACGCCTGTTCCGTGGCGACTTCGTCGACTGGTGCGTGGGCGCGAGCGTGATCGTGTCCGCCATCGACCTCGCGCTGGTCGGGCTGATCGCGCGTCGGCTCTGGGGCGACCGGCTGTTGCCGCTGGCGCTGGCCCTGGGTTGGTGCGTGCTCGACAACTCGTACACGGTCTGGGCCATGATGGCCCTCGAGAGCCACTTCGTGGCGCTCTGGGTGCTGGCGACGCTCGCTCTATGGACCTCGACGCTGCGGCATCGCGAAGCGCTGACCGGTCTGTGCCTCGCGGCCGTCCCGATGGCTCGACCGGACGGCGCGCTCTTCGTGGGCGCCTTCGCGCTGAGTGAGGGCCTCCACGCGCTGCTCCCGCTGGCAAACGGTGACCGCCCGCTGGCCCGCCTGCGACTCGGGGCCTTGGTGCGGGTGGGGGCCGTGGCCGCGACGCTCTTCGTCGCCTACTTCGCGTGGCGGTGGCGCTACTACGGCTGGCCCTTCCCGAACACCTATTACCTCAAGCTCGGCAGCTCGAGCTTCGACGGGACCCGGCGGGGCATCGAGTATCTGAAGGGGTTCTTCGACGAGCGCGCCGACCTGCCCTGGCTCGCGCTCTTGGTCGTCCCGTTCCTGAAGAACCCCACGCTGCGCACTCTCGCGCTCTGGGTCGGTGCCCACCTCGCGTACGTGGCGAAGGTTGGTGGCGACTTCTACCCCGGGCACCGCTTCCTGGTGCAGGTGATCCCGGCGCTGGGCATCCTGGTGGGGCACGTGGTGTTCGCCCTCGGCGACCTCGCGCGCCGCCCGCGCGTCGCCCGCCTGCTCGCGCGCGCTTCGGCCCGGCGCGCGCTGACCACGCTCACCGCGCTCTACTTGGCGGGAGCGCTGAGTCAGCTCTGGTCCGTCGGCCTCCGGCGCGGGCCCCTCGCCCTCGAGATCCGCGCCTGGCGCCACAAGGTGGACGAACAGCGTCGCTACATGAGCTGGCTCAGAGGACACAGCTCGCCGGACGAGCACATCTGCGTCGGCGACGTCGGCTCGGCGGGGCTCTACGCGAACCTACGGGTGATCGACTACTACGGCGTGATCGACGCGCACGTGGCGCACCAGGACACTCCCACCCTCGGACGGGGCAAGGCGGGGCACGAGAAGACCGCCGACGTGGACTACGTGCTCAGCCGTCGGCCGAAATACATCAAGTGGGGCTACCTGCCCGGCGTGTTCTGGGAACATGGCTACTACTTCGACACGGCGATCCCGATGGACGTCGGCATGCTGGGCCTGTGGGTGCGCGACGACCTGCGGGGGCGCGGGCAGGTCGACGAAGCCCACAGCTTCCGCTTCGGCGAGACGCGCTACGAAGGGTGGAGCGCCAGCGGCATTGCGTTCGAGGCTTGGCCCACGAATCGCCCCGCGCCGCACCAGATGGGCATCACCTATGCAGAGGGCTGGTTCGTCTCGTCGTTTCACCCCACCCTCGGCGACCGCGCCACCGGCCGCCTGAAGAGCGCGCCGTTCTCGCTGGTCGGGGATCGCATCCTGCTCATGGTCGCGGGCGGCCACGACCCCGACCTCTTGCGGGTGAGCCTGTTCGTCGACGGCGAGCGACGCTTCTCCGAGACGGGAGCGCGGAGCGAGACAATGGGGCGCCGAGAGTGGGACGTGAGCGCATTCAAGGGCCGAGAAGCCGAGCTCGAAGTGGTGGACGAGGCGGTCGGCAGCTGGGGCCACATCATCGTCGACGACGTCGTGCAGTGGGTGGCGAGCAGGTAGCTCTCGCACGGCCAAGGTACGACCTCAGCGCACTTGGACTCGACCAATTGCATCTTGGTCCTACAGCTTCTGCGTGCTGCGCCGTGAATCCATCTCGGAACGCCGGCATCGATCCAGCCGCCCCCAGCAAATGCCAAGACGCCTTGCCCCTCTGCTGTTCTCTCTGACCCTCAGCGGCGCAGCCTTTGCCGCCGAGCCACCCACCGGCAAAGCCAGCTTCCCGCTGCCGACCGCCTCCGAAGCCGCCGCTCCCGAGCGGCCGTCGAGCTTGAATCGGACACCCACCGCGGTCGCCGCGTTGCCCCCTCCCGCAGTCCCTGCGCCGACCACCGTCGCACCGACCGCGCCGCCCCCGTCGCCGCGCCTCCGCCCCGCGGAACCCGTCGAGCCGACCGAATCGAGCTGGGAGGTCAGCGCGTTCCGACCGCGCCGGACCTGGTCCCGCGGGCCCGTCCAGGACGTGCCCGCGCCCCGCGAGGGCTCGAGCCGTGACCGCGATTCGTGGATGCTGTCCCTGGAAGGCGTCACCCGCGCGCCGATCGACATCGGGGCTCAGGCCGTGCTCGAGACGCCGGTCGGGCTTCGGCTCTTCGGTGCGTACGGCTGGGTGCCGGACATGTACCTCGGCAACGTTCTCCGGGCGGGCGCCAGCCTGAGCTCGGATCCGATCGTGGCTTCGATGATCGAGAACGGGTTCCAGAGCGGCCGCGCGTGGCGCCTCGGCGCGGGGTGGCGACCGTTCCGAGCCGTGGGCGTCTACCTCGACGCGGGCTACGCGCGGGTGAGCTTGCGCGGCGACATGGCGACCAGCGACGTGGTGAACATTCCCGGGGTCACCGGCAGCTACGCCATCGACAGCACCCTGGGCTTCGGGTTCGTCGAGATCGGGTATCAAGCCAAGATCGCCGAGCGGGTGGTGCTCGCCGCGGGGCTCGGGCTCACCAAGGTGATGAGCGCCGACACCCGGGCTACGCCCAGCGACGGTGCGCCGGACGACCCGAACATCGAGACCGCCACCGACTCCATCGATCGGGGTCTCGAGAAGTACGGGTACTCGCCCACGTTGACGCTGAGGCTCGGGCTCGATCTAATCTGAGCTACTTCGCGCGCACCAGCTTGGTCGGAGCCGTGTCCGGGTCAGCCTGGGTCTCGGTCAGGTTCTTCCAGCTGGCCTTCTCGGTGCCGTCGAACGTGACCTCGACGTCTTCCCAGGTGTCGGTCGGCTTGTAGCGCAGCCGCAGCACCGAGCCGGACTCGGTGCCGAGCTCGTACTGGCAATCCATGTTGCCGAAGAGCTTGCACTTGCCGCCCGCCAAGAACTCCCAGGCGAGGGTTCCGTCTTCGGCGTCGTTCCACTTGCCGAGCAGCTGCCCACCGAGCTTGGACGGCGCCGCGACGCTCGCCGTGCCGGCGCTCGACGCGCCGGTGGTGGCTGCCGCTTCTTTCTTGCACGCCGTCGCGAGCGGCAGGCACACGAGCATCATCCAGATGCGCATGCGCGCCAGGTTAGCCTCGACTTGGGCAGTCTTGCCATGATCAGACGACCGAAGGAAGCACTCGGGAGTGTCGCGATCGCCATGAGTAGCGAAAACCCACGAAAACTGCCGGCGAGGCCGGCGGATGCCACGTCAGGCAGCAGATGAGTCGCGACCTTCTGGTGGGTCACGCTCTGCTCGTCACCTTGAAGAAACCCTCTCGCGTCGGGTTTTTCGCTGCGCGAAAGTGCGCAAGTCGAGGTTGGCACGTCGATCAACGCCACCCACCACTCGGCGTCGGCGGCCTTAGCAACTGCTGCTCCGTGACCATCCCCATCTCACCCAGGCCTCCACTGAGCAGGCCCGCGGTGCCCTCGGGGCCCGGGAGCCACTGCGCGAAGCCCCGCAGCGGCGGCGCGGTGCCTGCGAAGCCCGGCTGGGACCAGGCTTTGGTCGTCAGATCGAGGCGCCACAGATCGCCCAGCATCGACTGACCCATGGGCGAGTCGGAGCCGAAGGCCATCACGAGCGCACTTCCGTCGCCCGCGAACGTCACCCAGGGCAGGCGACGGCCCGGGGGCTTGGCGCCTTGCGGGACGAGCTCGCTCCACTTCTTGTTCGGCGGGTCGTAGGTCCAGACGTCGCCGTAGAACTGGCCCGCGCCCATGCCGCTCACCAGGTAGATCGGGCCACCGGCCGCGGGATACCGGAACGCGCCGTCGTAGCGCGCCGGGGGGGGTGGCCCGTCGACCTCGACCTTGGTGAAGCTGTGGTCGGTGGGTGAGTAGCGGTAGAGCGTGTCGCCGAAACCCGAGCTCTGGGAAGCCCCACCGAACACGTAGCCTTCGTCGCGATCGGCCAGGAACACGGCGTGACAGCCCACCGGGTGATCGGCCGCGCCACCCGCCGCCAGCGGCGAGACCTTGCCACTGGCGAGGTCCACCAGCTCGGCCGTGGCCGTCTCGGTGAAGTTGCCGTCGCGCCCCCCGATCACGACCAGCTCGCCGCGCTTCGCATCGACCAGCGCGCAGCCGCAGTAACGATCGGCAACCGCGTCTGCCACGCTGGTGACGACGACCTGATCGCCCTTCTGCTCGACGCGCAACACCTTGGTGGATGCCGAGCCGCCGGTCGAGGCGAGGCCCCCGCTCAGGTACGCCCGCGAGCCCGACTCTTGTGCGACCTGCGCGCCCCAGAGCGCCGGGATCGCGTCGACCTTCACCGCCTGGGCTGACCAGGGTCCCGCGGCGTTGCTGGCCGCGCCGCCTGACCCGGCCCCGCCGCCCGCGCCGCCCGATCCGGCCGCGCCGCCGGAGCTGGCCCCGCCGCTGCTCGCGCCGCCCGCCGCGCCGGAAGAAGAGCCATCGTCGCTACAGCCGGTCGCACAGCAGAAGAGCACGCAGAGAAGAGGGAGAGGTCGCATGGCGCGCGTCTCAAGCAACGCACGTGCCGAGCGGATCTCTCGCAGGTTTGCCGTGAAGGCCGGCCCTGCGTTAGCGCGCTGACGCCGCGAGTGCGACTGCGCGGCAGCCCGAAGATTTTGCTCAACGCGCGATGCGCCGCACGGTCCGGTCGCCGAAGTTGGTCCAATAGACGTGGGTCGAGTCGATGGCCACGCCTCGGGGCCGATCTTGCCCGGTCGCCAGGTTGATCGGAGTGGTGAGCGACGCGTTGGCCTTGGAGATGGTCCCAGTTCCGCTCGTGCCGTTCGCCCAGTAGGCCGAGGTGCCGTCGGTCGCCACTCCCTCCGGGTAGGTGGCGGGGAGCGCCACCGGCCCTTGTCCGTCTTTGTGCACGGATCGCACCGCACCGCCGCCCGCGCTCAGCAAGTGGGTCCAGAACACGCGGTCCTCGTGGAGCGTCAGATACACGGGGTTGCCGTTCGTGACGGGTCCACCTGCCTGATCGATCTGAGTCGCCGGTTGACTCACGCCCTTGGGGACTCGGATCAACGTTCCGACTCGGGTTGCAGCGAAGACGTAGGTCGAGTCCACCGCGATCGCGAAGGCTTGGCCGGCGCCCGTCGTCGCCACGATCTCCATCGCGCCGCCGCCCTTCGGGATGCGCCCGATCCCGGCACCGGGGAGCGCCCAGTAGAGGTGGGTCGCGTCCACCGCGACGGTCTGCGCCGCCTGATTCGTCACCAGCGGCGTCACCGGGCCACCTGCCACGGGCACGCGAAAGATCGTGGATGCGTTGGTGTTCGCGACGTAGACGTAGCCGCCGTCGATGGCGATGCCTTCGAGCTGGCCGGAGCTGACCGTGGCCAGGTTCTGCAGGCACGTGCCGTTCACGTCGACGCGCCAGAGCGTGAGGTTGGTCGTCCAGTAGACGAAGCCGTTGTCGACCACCGGATACTCGGGCTGGACGTCGCCGGTGATCGCGAGGACTTGCTCGCCGCCCGCGGGAGCGGGTTTGGTCCCTTGCGCGACGCAGCCGGTGCCACCCGTGCCGCCTGCGCCGCCTGCGCCACCCGAGCCGCCCGTCCCACCGCCGGTGCCGCCCGTGCCACCGCCGGTGCCGCCTGCGCCGCTCGTGCCGCCTGAGCTCGTGCCGCCGCCTCCGCTGGTCCCGCCGCTGGCGCCTGCGCCGCCGCTTCCGCTGCTGCCACCGCTGGCGCCACTCCCACCCTGGCCGGCGACGCCACCGCTGCTGGCGCCCCCGGCTCCGCCAGCGCCCCCCGTGCCCTTGGTCGCGAACTCTTCGCCGCCACAGGCCACCGCTACCGCGCACACCGCCATGGCCCAGCCTGCTCGTCTGCCCATCGTAAAATGGTCGCGCAGAAGCGACTCCGAGGCAAGGCAGGATGCGGCGGTCGCAGCGGGTGGCACTCACGGATACATCGGGCAGGCGCCACTCGCATCCGGCACGGTGCACTGGTTCTGACAGCCGGGGATGCCGCAGGGGTAGCAGCACTTGAGCCCCACCGCGCACTCTTGATCGGTGGAGCACGGCTTGCCGGCCAGGCAGCTCTTGTCGTCCCCGCTGTCGACGCCCTGCGCGTTCGCCGTGCACGCGTTGCAGTACTGCTTGCCGTCGCAGCCGCAAACACCGGGGCAGTCGTCGTAGCAGCCTTGCGGGCGCTTCTTGCACGCGCCCATCGCGTCCGGGGAGCCGCAGCCGTTCGGGAGGTCGCACCACTCGTCGGCAGCGCACGCGGCACCCGCGAGCCCACCGCAGGCTTTGGTCGGCACGAAGACGTAGCACCCGCCGGTGCAGCGCTTCACGCCGCCCGGCGCTGGCTCTTCGGACCCCTCGGCGCACCCGCAACACCCGCAAGCGGCCGTGCACCCTTCGTCACACATCGGTGCCATGGCGCAGCCGACGTTCGAGCAGTCGATGCCGCCAGAGCCACCGCCGCCGCTCGCGCTGCCCCCGCTCGAGCCGCCCCCGCTGCCCGAGGTGGATCCGGTGCCGCCGGTGTCGGAACCGGTCTGCCCGCCACAGCCAAAGGTCAACGCCGCGGCGAAGAAGAGAGCTCGAGCGCGCATCGTGCGTTGTGTTTGCAATCGTCGTGCCGGCGTCCTCGCCGCGATTCTCCCCTCGGTCACGGTGTGCCACCACGACCTGTGCCGCCCACCGCGACAGCCGCTGCAGTCGTCTGCACGGTCGTTGTCGGCAGCTTCGGCGCCGCCTCACGCGGGGAGCCAAGCGCCGGCGAGCTCGAGGGTGCGGGCGTTCTCGGGCACCCGTTCGAGGAAGCTCCGGCGGTGCGTCGCGTCCTGGATCTTCGCGGCCGTCTCGGCGACCCGGGCGCGTGCTCGCGCGATGGCCTGTCGTGCGTCGTCCACACGACCGACGGCGTGCAGCGCCTCGGCGAAGACCAGGCGAATCAGGTGAGCGCCGTCCTCGATCTGCCCCGCGGCTTCGAGGTGGTCGTGGGCCTGGGTAGCGGCGGCCAGCGCTTCGTCGAGCTTGCCCCGCGCCAGCAGCACGCGGGCGAGACAAGCCAATCCGAAGGCGTGAGTCGCTGGCGTCTCGGCCATCAGTGCGGCGCCCATCCGCGCTTCGACCTCCGCGCCCTCGAGCTCGCCGCGCGCCAGCTGAATCAGCGACAAGTAGGCGTGCGAGGCCCCCTGCAACCGCCAATCTTTCGCCTTGGCGTAGCCCTGCACGGCGCGCTGCTCGAAGTCGAGCGCCGTCTCGAGCTGCCCCAACCGCAAGAGCGCGAGGCCGCCGTTGTGCAGGCACTGAAGCGCGACCGAGTCGAGCCCCATCAGCTCAGCTTGCGCGAGGGAGCTCTGGCAGGCCGCGAGCGCGCCGTCGGCGTCACCCAAGAGCAAGCGCTCGTAGCCCGCGTCCGCGCGTTGCCGGCACGCTACCCGCAGGTTCCCGGCACGCTCGGCGGCGGCTGCGGCGGCTTCGTCGTGAGCCAGGCTGGCAGAGAGATCCCCCTCGAACAGCGCGACCCACGCGCGCGCCAGGTGAACCGCGTGAGCGGTCATCGGGTCGGTGGTGAGATCACCCGTCGCTTGCTCCATGCGTGCGACCACCGCCTCGGCCAGGTCCCGTCGGCCGGCACGTAGCAGCTGGGGAGTCGCCAGCGCCAATGAGCTCGTGATTCGGAGCTCCCCGAGCGCCGTCGGATGGGCCGCAAGGCCCTCGACCACCTCGACCAGGCGGTCGAGCTTGCCGATGCGCGACGCGTGGATGGCCGCTTCCAGCCGCGCGCGCACCGCATTGGCGGACTCGGCGGGAAACGCCTCGCTGGCTGCCGTCGCGGCGGCCAGAGCGCCTGCGGGATCTGCCTGCCACTCGAGGGCGGTGCTCTCGAAGAGCAAGAGCTCACCCAGTGCCTCCCCCGTCACGCCCAGGGCGCGGACGCGCGCGCTGCACGAAAGGACCCGGGGGAAGTCGTTGCCCGCCAGCGCCTGCTCGGCCGCCCGCCGATAGCACGCAGCCGCAGACTCGGCGGCGCCGCCCAGATCCCAGTGCTCTGCCAAGAGTAGGGAGTTACTCTCCCCGACCTCGGTCAACCATTCTGCCGCCAGTCGATGTCCCAGCGCGCGATCGTGTGGGGTGAGCATGCGATAGGCCGCCTCGCGCATCAGCGAGTGTCGAAAGGCGAACTGCTCGCGGCCGGCCAGCTTGGTGCTGGGCTGACGCGCGATGATCTCGCGCCGCACCAGCTCGGCGATCCAGTCGCTGCCGTCGAGCGTGTTACGCGACCCCAGCAAGCGCTGGACGCCCTCGAGCCAGAACGTCTCGCCGAACACGCTGCACGCGCGGAGCACGCGCCGCGCTTCGGCCTCGAGGGCTTCGAGCCGGGTCGCGACCATCGCCAACACCGACTCGGGGGCGGCGCTCCCCGCTCCCGACGCCGCCGCCCGGATCAGCTCTTCCAGATAGAGGGCGTTGCCGTCGGCCTGGTTCACCAGCTGCCCGATGCGCTCGTCGCTCATCTCGGCGCCGAGCGCGGTCCGCGCGAGTTCGACCGACGCTCGCTTGCTCAACTTGCGCAAGGGCAGCTCGACCAGGTCGGGGACGTCGCGCAGCCGGGGGAAGGACTCGAACACCTCGGGGCGGGCGAGCATCACCGTGAAGATCGGGCAATCTGCCAGGCTCGAGCTCAGCGCCAGCGCCAGCGAAAGGCTACCCAGATCGCCCCAGTGCAGGTCGTCGAGCACCAGCAAGATGGGCTGGGCTTGGGCCTCGGCGCGGAAGAGCTCGAGCCAGGCGCGCACGATCTGGTCGCCCAAGAGCTGCGGGTCGCGTCGCGCTGCGGCCAATTCCACGCTCTCGGCGGCGTCGGCGCGGATCCCCGCCATCTCGCCCAAGAACTCGACGGCTCGGGCGAGGTCGTCGCCCCGCAGACGTCGCGCCACGCGGGCCGCCAGCTTCTCGTGCTGAGCGGCCATGGGCTCCGCGTCGAGCACGCGCGCCGAGCGACGCAGCGCCCGGCCAGCCAGCGCATAGGGCGCGCCCGAGCTCATCGGATCACCCCGCCCGACCCAGACATCGACGTCGCGAGCGCGGGCCACGCGCCCGAGCTCGCTCACGACTCTCGACTTGCCGAGCCCCGCCGCGCCGGTGACCAGCGCCGTGCGCGCCGCCGGGTCCCCGATTGCCTCGTCCAGCACGTCACACAGCGTGCGGATCTCGTTCTCGCGGCCCAGACACGGGGTCTGCTTGCCCATCAGCGTCCGGCCGACCTCGAGGGCGTCGTGTTCGGCCTGAAGCAAACAGAGCTCGCCTCGTACCTCGACTTCGAAGGCCGCGTCGAGCAGCCCCAGCGTCGACGGGTCGAGGGCGATGGGTGAGCTGTCCGGCTTCAGATCGGTCAGGTTCCGCAGCAAGGTCGCCGCGCGATCGATCACCTGCCCCGACGCCGTGTTCTGCTCCATCATCCCCAGGCCAAGAGACACCGCGAACCGCATCGGGGGCAGCGCGGCGCGCAGCGCCAAGGCGCAGCGCGCAGCTCGTGTGGCCTGCTCGACCGCGCTGCCGCCGGCAGTGAAGGTGACGATCAGCGACGATACCGCCATCGCCTCGAGCCGGCCGCCGAACCCGGCCGCCACCGTGCGCGCCCGGCTCAAGGCCCCGTCGATCTCGACCGGCGAAAGCGTGGGGGCGGTGGCCAGGTCGAGGTCCGGGCCTCGCCACGAGTCGCCCATGATCACGCCGAGCAGGCGCTGCTCGGTGGCCGTGAGCGCCGGGCGTCGCGCGCTGCGAGTGGTGCGATCGGGCACTCCCAGCTCGCCCAGCTCGGCCAGCTCGACCGCGGCGGCGTTGCCGCTGACCGGGCGGGCCTCGCGCTCGCGCGACAGCATGCGCGCCACGAGGTCGTCGAGGTCGGGCGGGATCTCGGGCCGCTGCTCGGTCACCCGCGGAGCCCGCGCGATCACGATCTTTCCCAGGATGGCCATCGGGTGGTCGCCGGTGAACGGCGGCGAGCCGGTCAGGCACTCGAACAGCACACAGCCCAGCGACCACACGTCGGCACGCGCGTCCAAGTCGCGCTCGCCTTTGGCCTGCTCGGGCGCCATGTACGCGGGCGTGCCCAGCGCCGTACCCGTCCGCGTGGCGCTGGCGGAGAGCACCCGCGCCACGCCGAAGTCGAGCAGCTTCGGGCGGGCCGGGTCGTCGCCCTGCAGGAAGATGTTGCTCGGCTTGACGTCTCGATGCACCACGCCGAGCGAGTGCGCCGCGCCGAGTGCTTCGGCCACGCGGCGCGCCATGAGCAGTGACAGCTGGATCGTGAGCCCGCCACCCGCGAGCCGCGCTTCGAGGTCTTGGCCCTCGAGCCACTCGAGCGCCAGGTAGAGTCGGCCATCGTCCAGGCGGCCGTGGGCGACATGGCGCACGATCCCGGGGTGCGAGAGCTGCGCCAGGAGCTCGGCCTCGCGCTCGAACCGCCACTCGTGCCTGGGGGCCGGGTTCAAGAGCTTCAGCGCGACCGGGCCGCCCAGGACGCGATCGTGCGCCAGGTACACCGAGCCCATTCCTCCGGCGCCCGCGAGACGTTCTGTCTCGAACCGATCGGCGACGACGAAGGACTCGGACGCGCTCAACGCAGGGCAGGGTACCCGAGGGCTCGCGCGGAGTCAGACTCGTGTTGCACGTGGGCTCGGCGTCCGCTCGCGGGGCCCTGCCATCGGGCCTGGGAGCATTATGGATCGGCGTATGGGCACGCCGTCGCCTCCGCTGCTCCTGGGCTTCTGGGCGCTTCCGCCGCTGATGATCGCGGCCCTGGTCGGCGCCGTCGTTTGGGCCTCGCGTCGCGCGGGGCTCGCTGGCCCCGCCCAGGCTCGGCGCGCGGCGCTGGTCGCGGCAGGCGTCACGGGGTTCTGGGCCGCCGCCAACGCGCTTTGCGCAGCCGGCCTGGTTCGCTTCGGCAGCCTGCCACCGAGGCCGTTCCTGCTCATCCTCACCGGCTTCGGGCTGACCATCGCGCTTGCGCGCTCGCGGATCGGGGCCGACCTCGCGCGTCACCTGCCCGTGGCGGCGCTGATCGGGTTCCAGGTCTTCCGCGTCCCGGTCGAGCTCTTGCTCCACCGCGGCGCCATCGACGGCCTGACTCCCCCGCAGATGACCTACACCGGTCTGAACTTCGACGTGGTGACTGGGGTGCTTGCCATCCCGGTGGCCCTCGGCATCGCTCGGGGCACGCTCGGGGTACGTGCGGCGCACGCCTTCAACGCGCTGGGCGCGCTGCTGCTCGCCAACGTGGTCACCATCGCGGCGCTCAGCATGCCCACGCCGCTGCGCGTGTTCATGAACGAGCCGCCCAACACCTGGATCGCCTCCGCGCCGTTCATCGGCTTGCCCGCCACGCTGGTACCCGTGGCGATGCTAGGGCATCTGCTCTTGTGGCGCCGGTTGCGAGAGCGCGGCGAGGGTCGCGTTCAGGGTTTGTAGGTGAGTACGAGTGTTGGGTCGAAGTGGGACGAGTCGCAGTAATCGTCCGCGCCCTTGTTCAGCACGAAGTCGATCTTCTCTCCGGCGCCGACCGTGGTCGTGAGGTCGAAGCTCTGGCCGGTGGTGTCGTCCTTGGCGATGGTCGCCTGCCACAGCACGCTTGCCCCCTTGCGAATCGAGACGATTACGCCGTCCGCGCCGCAGCCGGGGTGAGTGTCTGCCGCCTTGCCGGTGATCTTGACGCTGCCCGCCTTGGGCGCCATCCACCGGCGCACTGCATCCAGGTTCACGCCCGGGTGACCGCCACCCGGGGTCAAGAGCACGTAGGACTCCGCGCCTTGCCAGTAGCTCTGCGCGCTGACCCACGTCATCGCCGCGCTGTCGGAGGTCAGGTAGCTCCAGCCGTTCTTGCCCTGCACGCTCGAGAACCCGGCCGACGCCGAGAACGTCGCCACGCACGCGCCCTCCTGACAGGGCTCGCTGGGGCCGCAGGCCTTGTTGCACCCCCCGCAGTGGCTGACGCTGGTGGCGGTGGCCACGCACTGGCTGCCGCACAGCGCGAAGCCTGCCAGGCACGCGAGCGTGCACTGGCCGGCCTGGCAGGCAGCAAGCCCGTTCGCCGGGTCGGTGCAGGCCTTCCCGCAGGCGCCGCAGTTCTGCTTGCTGACCTTGGTGTCGATGCACGCCCCGGCGCATGCGGTCAGCCCCGCCGGGCACACGCACGCTCCGCCCTGGCACGTCTGGCTGCCCGTGCAGGCGTGATTGCAGCTGCCGCAGTGCTGGCCGTTGGTCGCGGTGTTCACGCACGAGCCCGCGCAGTTCTGCAATGAACCGCAGTTCGACGCGCACGAGCCCGCGAGGCACACCTCGGAGGCGGCGCACGCGCCGCCGCACTTGCCGCAGTGCGCGTGATCGGACGCCGTGAGGACCTCGCAGCCGTCGGCGGCGCTCTTGTTGCAGTCGGCCCAGCCCGGATCGCACGTCTTGACCGCGCACTTCTCCGAGTCGCACTTCGCCGTCGCGTGGGGGGTGGGGCACGGGTCGCACTCGGTGCTCGCGCAGCCGTGGCTCGGGTCCGACAGGTCGACGCACACCCCGCACCACTTCTGGTCCGTCCAGCAGAGTCCGCCGTCCGGGGGAGGGAGCGCGTCGGCGCCGCCGTCGGTCCCGCCGCCCGTCCCGCCACCCGCGTCGGGGGCGTCTTCGACCGGCGCGAGCTCGGCGCAGCCGAGCACCGACAGCGCGGTCAACGCACCCGAGAGCAGACGCATCCGGTGAGCATACCACCTGCGGCGTGGCGACCGAGGCCCGAGGCCGCTATCCTGGCCAGCCCCATGGATCCTCTCGTCCAAATGAGCGCGCGGGAGCTCGCGCGGCGCATCCGGCTGCGGGAGCTGGGCGTGGTGGAAGTGGCAGCGGCGCACATCGCCCGCATCGAGCAGGTGAACCCGCTCTTGAACGCGGTCGTCGGTGAGCGATTCGACCGAGCGCTGGACGAAGCCCGCGAAGCGGAAGCGCGTTTGCTCCGCACTCCGGTCGGCGAGCTGCCGCCGCTCTTCGGAGTGCCGTGCACCATCAAGGAGTTCTACGGCGTCACCGGGATGCCGCAGACCGGTGGGCTCTGGCGCCGACGGGGGGAGGTCGCCGACGAAGACGCGGTGGTCGTTCGGCGCCTGCGCGATGCGGGCGCCATCGTGCTCGGCGTGACCAATGTGCCCGAGGGCGGCCTCTGGCTCGAGACGCACAACACGGTCTACGGGCGGACCAACAACCCGTGGGATCTGGGGCGCACCTCCGGGGGCAGCAGCGGTGGCGAGGGCGCGATCATCGCCGCCGGGGGCTCGCCGTTCGGCATGGGCTCCGACATCGGCGGCTCGATCCGTCTGCCCGCGGCATTCTGCGGCATCACCGGCCACAAACCGACCGGGCGAATGATCCCCAACACCGGGCACTTTCCCCCGCTCGAGGGCGCGCTCAACGCCTACTTGAGCTGCGGCCCGATGGCGCGCAGCGTGGACGATCTGATCACGGTCTGGAAGGCCGTGTCGGGGCCCGACGAGTCAGGCACCGTCGAGCCGTGGCCCCTCGGCGATCCGGATGCGGTCGATCTGAAGGGCGTCACCGTCTTCCCGCTGGACGAGGGCAGCGCGAAGGCCACCCCCGCCGTTCGCGACGCGGTGAACCGCTCGGCGCGGCTGCTCGAGCGACGCGGCGCGCGGATCGAGCGGCTGCGATCGGATCTGCTGCGTCACGCGCTCTGGGTGTGGGGTGCGATGCTGGCCGAGGTCGAGGGGAAGAGCTACGCCGAGCTGGTGAGCGGAGATCCCGCCCTGCCGGTCGTTCGCGAGCTCTTGAAGCTCGCGCTCGGCCGCTCGCGGCACACCGGTCCGGTGCTGGCGATGATCGTCGCCGAGCGCGCGATGCGTCGCCTGCCGGACCGGCACGGCGAGCGCTGGCTCGAGCTCGGTCGGTCGCTCTCGCGGGAGCTGAACGAGCGGCTGGGAACGAACGCGGTGATCCTCCACCCGCCTTATGCCCGGCCCGCGCCGCGCCACCGGCTGCCGCTCTTGCGGCCGTTCGACGGCGGCTTCACGGGGGTGTTCAACGTGCTCGAGCTGCCCGCCACCCAGGTGCCCACGGGCCTCGACCCGAGCGGGCTTCCGCTGGGAGTGCAGGTGGTGGCCGGCAAGGGCTGCGATCACCTCTGCCTGGCCGTGGCCCGCGCCATCGAAGCAGAGCTGGGCGTGCTCACCCCGATCGACCCGCGCCAGCGGGCCGCCTGAGGGCGCGTCACCGGAGCGCGTCGCTCGCGATCACCGTCCAGTCGCGCTTCTCGTTGCCGCGCGCGAGCCAGCGATCCATCTCGCTCGCGACCGCCGGCAGCACCGCCAGCGGCACCCCGCCGCGGGCCGCTTCTTCCAGCATCAATCGGGTGTCTTTGCGGGCCATCGCCAGCTCCCACGACGGGTGGTCGAAGTCCTCGTCCAAGATGCGCTTCACCCGCGCCGGCAAGAGCAGCCCCGGGTTGAACAGCTCGAACAGCGAGCCCGCGTCGCGCGGCGGGATCCCCAGCGCCTTGGCCAGCGCGAAGGTGTCCGCCAGGCCCGCCGTCATCGCGATCAGAAACGAGTTGCCGAGGAGCTTCATGCCGGCGGCGCGCTCGGGCTGCTCTCCCAGGTAGACCAGCTTGCCCGTCATCGCCGAGAGCGCGGGCTCGAGCGCCTGGAAGCGAGCCCGGTCGCCCGAGGCGAGCATCAGCCCCGTGCTCTCGAGGGCGTTGACCGGGCCCATGAACACCGGCGCGTGCTGGAACGCGACGCCGCGCTCGGCCCAGCGCGCGGCACGCGCTGCCGTGCCGCTGGCGGCGGTGGTGGTGTGATCGACGATCACCAAGCCTGGCCCGAACCCTGGACGCGCACGCTCGAGGACGTCGTCCACGGCCGCGTCGTCCGACAGCGTGAGGTGCAGCCGCGCAGCGCCGCGCACGGCCTCGGCCGGATCCGCGAAGGCCGTGACCCCCGCGCCCTCGAGCGCCCGTGCCTTCTCCCCCGTCCGGTTCCAGACGTGCACTGCCTCTCCGCGCCGCTGCAGCGCGCGCACGAAGTTCGAACCGAGCAGCCCCATGCCGAAGAACGTGATCATCGTGGCCGTCATGTGGCGCGGTAGGCCCACGACGTCAACGCGCGGCCCCCGTCCGGGACCTCAGCGCGGGATGGCGCAGCCCACCGCGGTGAGCGGCGACTGGTTGTTGTCGGGGCGGCACTCGATCAGCTTCTTCGGCGCCGGGTCGATCACGGCGTAGGCCTTCGCCTTGCCGCCCGACAATTCCAGGTCGTCGGGGGCCGAGACGTTCACGATCAGCGTCTCGACCTGGAGCGGGAACAGCGGATGGGTGGTGATCGCGCTGCCCAAGAGCTTGCCGCCCTCGCGGTGGACGTTCACCGTCACGCCGGCGGGCATCGGTGCGCTGCCCAGGTTGCGCACGAAGACGCGCAGCCCGTAGGGCTTGGCGCAGTTCGGCAGCAGGGTGACGACGGCGTCCGGGGCGCCGAACTCGCCGCCCACCTGCTTGTTCTGGCGGAAGTTGTTCAGACCTGCCACCGACCAGTTGCTGGTCTCGCTCTTCGGGATCGTGCCGTCGTCGCCGACGTTGGTCACGTGATACGTGTGCTGGTTCCAGATCGGCCGGGTCTGCACCCAGCTCTTCGATGCGCTGCCCAGCACGCGCACCCCCGACTGGA
Source organism: Myxococcales bacterium (assembly GCA_016191785.1). Classification (GTDB taxonomy): domain Bacteria; phylum Myxococcota_A; class Polyangia; order Polyangiales; family Polyangiaceae; genus JADJKB01. Next base: position 126,241 of record JACPVJ010000114.1, read on the forward strand.
TGGTGCCGTCGCAGATGTAGCTGGGGTTCGAGCCCGGCTTGTTCGAGAACGAGTTGGCGACCAGCACCACGTCCGCCTGCCCGTCGGCGTCCACGTCCGCGACCACCGGATACTCGAGCAACGACCCGGTGGTGTTGCAGATCGGGGTCGCCGTGTCCTGCCCCGTCTTGCCGTCGTAGATGTGGACGCGCTGGGTGTCGTTGTAGAGGACCTCGACCTTGCCGTCGCCGTCGAAGTCGAACACCGCCGAGCCGGTCGAGCCGTTGTCCTCGTCGGTGGGCTTCGACCAGAGCGCGAGCGCGCCCAGCGTGCTCGGCAGGCCGCCGTTCATCAGCTTCTTGCCGTCGAGCACCACATAGCCGCGGAAGCCGACGAACCCGGCATCGGGCGTCCCGTCGCCATCGAAATCGCCGGCGGTGATCGGTCCCATGCCGAACGACCAGCCCCAGGCGCCTCCGGGATCGACGTGTGCCTTGAAGGGTGCGCGGAGGATTTTCGCGAGGCTCGGCTCGGCGGCGTCGTAGCGCCAAAGCACCACCGAGTTGGTGTCGCCCATCGTGGCGATCACCTCGGGCTTGCCGTCTTTGTCGAAGTCCACCAGCGAGGGAACGAGCCAGGTCCCCGAGATGGCCGTGCTCAGATCGATCTTCAGTGCCCCGGCCGCGTCGTACACCCGGTTGGCGAAGACGACCTCTGGCTTGCCGTTCCCGTCGAGGTCGCCGATGGTGTGATACCCGATGGGCACCGGCGAGAAGACCTTCTTCACGGCGCCGGTCGCGCCGTCGAGGATGCCGCCGCCCACCACCACCTCGGGGGCGCCGTCCCCGTCCAGATCGGCGATGGCCGGCATGAAGCACGCGGCGCTTGCGGTCCAGAGCGGTTTGCCGTCGGCGGTGAAGGCCTGCACCGACGTGTTGCCGGCGGCGCATGCCACGATCTCGTTGCCGTTCTTGCCGTCCAGGTTGCCTCCGGCCAGTGACGCGCCGGGCGAGATGCCCGCCACGCTCCAGAGCTCGGTCAACACGCCCTTCTTCACCGAGAGCGCGTGGAGCACGCCGGTGGTCTGCCACGCGCCGCCACTGAAGGTCGTGACCAGGATGTCGGCGGCGTCCATCGCCGTGATCTGACCGTCGCAGTCGTCGTCGTCCAGCTGGATCACGAGCGGCGTCATCATCACGTCGCTGGCGTAGGGCGCGGTCGGCGACGTCACGTTGGCGGGCCACGAGTACTTCACCACCGGGTCGAACTTCTGCGAGAGTGGGACCTCGCACTTCTCGACGCAGTTCTCGGTCTGACCCGGTGAGCATTGCGGCGGGCGGGGCAGGCACCTCCCCTTGGGGGCTGCGCAGGTCGTGATCGGTCCCGAGTCGAGCGAGGGCTCGCAGTACTCGCCGGGGGCGCACTGCGCCGAGCTGGTGCAGGCTGCACCCGGGGTCACGCACTTCTGGAACGAGCACAGCTCGCTCGTGCCGCAACACTTGCTGCCGCACGCGCGCGCTTCCGCGCAGCACGCGCTCACCACGCACACCTCGCCGCTCGCACACGGCGTGGCGCACCCGGTGACGCCACCGCCCGAGCCCCCGCCGCTACCTCCGGTGGCGCCCCCGCTCCCGGACGACCCGCCGGTGCCGCCCGTCCCACCGCCACCCGTGCCGCCGGTGCCGGTGGATGCAGCGTCGTCGTCCGATGAGCACGCCGCGAAGAGCAGCGCCAGGAGAGAAATCGCTCCGAGCTCTTTCCAGGTCATGGTCGGCGGATTATCCGTGATCCTTCCTCCGGGCGCGACACCGACGCGAGGCTCAGGGCCGGCCGCCAGGAAGACCGAGTCCGATCCGACGTATGATCCGGCAGGTGAGCCCCCGCCCTGCCTGCGTCGGTCTCGTGCTCGCGCTGAGCGTCTGCGCCCCGAAGGTCGCGCAGGCCGAGCGGCCCGAGATCGATCTGGACGCCATCGGCTCGGTTCGCGTCGGCGTCGGCCACTCGACCTTGCTCGACGCCCGCATCTTGTCGCTGTCGTTCGAAGATCAGATCCGTGTCCATCGGCTGTCGGACGCGGTGGGCGTCACCGGCATCTTCGGCATGGACGCCCAGCGCCCGCTCGACTTCGACTCGCCGCGGCTCGGCTTCCTGGCCACCGGTCTCGGCGCGGGCCTCTTGATTCACCAGCCGCCCGGCCCCGCGCTCACCCTCGGCCTCACCGGCGCGCCGCTTTGGCAGAGCAAGGACGACACCACGCACCTTGCAGGCTTTGGCGCCGCGCTCCGCGTCGAGGGATACCCGTTCTACCAGACGCTGGTCGAAGCGGTGGAGTGCCGTCGCGGCGTGCTCGCGACCTACGTGCTCAGCGGCCTGCACGTCTGGGCGCTCGGCCGGCGCGACTTCATCGGGCTCGGCGGTGAGAGTTGGGCGATCGGGCTCGGCTTCGACCTCGGCCGCAACGCCATCCTGCCGGTGATGGGCGCCGTTCTGCCGGCGGCGTGTGGAAAGTGAGCCGTGCTATGTTTCGGGTGTGGGTGCCCCTAGTTACGCCCCCGAGACGCTCGCGGCGTATTTCCAGCCGGTTCACCCCGAGCTGTTCGCGGACCCACGGCTCGGTCGCCTGCTGTCCAAGCTGCGCGACGAAGACCCGGACTTAGTCCTCGCCGTCGCCGACGTCGACCGCTCTCGGATCCGCGATACGCTGGGTCTTACCCCGGAAGAGCGTCTGCGGGCGTGCTACCGCGTGGCGGAAACCTTCCAGGGAATGCGCGTTGTCGAAACGCGCCGTCGCTGAGGGGAGCGCCCCGAGTGGGGGCGTCGCGCTGCGTCGTGCTTGCAGAGTCCAGTGGGTCGGCGGCAGAATGGGGCGCATGCGGTGGGGTCTGGTCGCGGTCGTCGTGGTCGCAGCGTGTGGCTCGGAGGGTGAGGGCACACCTGGCGGTACGAGCGGTGGTGGGGGTGCCGGCGCGGTGGGTGGCGTGGGCGGCGCGAGCGGGTGCGTTCCGAACCAGCAACTCACGTGCGCCTGTGGCGGCGACGTCGTCGGGTATCAGACCTGTCTCGCGGACGGTTCGAGCTTCAGTCCCTGTGCCTGTCCCGATTCGGGCACGGGCGGCAGCAGCGACGCCGGTGCGGACGCCGCGAGTGGTGGCGGCGGAAGCGGCGGCACCACTGGCTGCATCACTGGGCTGAAGCTCTGTGGAGGCGTCTGCGTCGCCCAGAACCCGACCGTGGGGTGCGGGGCGCCGGACTGCGCCGCGTGCCCTGCGCCGCCGAAAGCGCAGGCGACGTGCGCCGGCTTGGCTTGCGACTTCGTCTGTGACTCGGGCTACGTGAAATCGGGCTCGGGCTGCGTGGTCGGGGCGAGCGGGGGCGGCGGCTCCGGCGCGAGCGGCGGCAGCGGGGGCAGCGGCGTCGGAGGTGCAGGTGGCACCGGCGGTGTAGGGGGTCTCGGCGGCCTGGGTGGCAGCGGAGCCACCGGCGGCACCGGTGGTTTCGGCGGCACGACCGGCGCCTGCAAGGTCGCGTCGTGCCCGGCGCCCGCACCGCCGGCCCAGAAGTGCTGCGTCACCATCAACGGGCCGTGTGGCATCGACTGGAGCCAAGGTGCGGGCTGTCAGGTCGTCGGTGGCACGGACGGCGGCGCCGGTTACGGGGGCGTCGGCGGAAGCGACGCTGGCTTCAACTGCCCCGCAGCGAAGCCCACGACCGGGGCGTCCTGCGTCGTCGGGGCAATCTGCAATTACGGCACCAGCTTCTGCTTCTGCGCCGGCACGCCGTTGACGTGGTCTTGCACCTGACGAGTCGAGACGGCCTCGCGGCTCACGGCCGAAGCTTCACCAGGTAGGTCGGAGGGTCCGGGACACCGGAGTCGTCAGACGGAAGACCGTGCGCTGCGTCACCGAAGTTGACGCTCGTGTTGAACCACCCAGACAAGTAGACTGCGCCCGCGCCGTCTTTCGCCACGGCGCGGACGCCGTCGCTGCCCGGCCCGCCGAACCGGCGCGCCACGGCGGGCGTGCCGTTGAAGCCGTAGCTCGCCACGAAGATGTCGAAGTCGGTGTCACTGGTACCGACAGCCTGCAGGCTGCCGGCCCCGAAGTTCACCGTGCGCCAGAACTGTCCCGTGTAGATCGCCTTCGTGTCGGTCACGACGACGCGCGGGTCCCAGGGGTTCGTCTTGCCCGAGTCGCTCTTCGGCTCGTCGATAGAAATGCTGAACACATGGGACAGCGATGCCTCGAACATTGCGAACAACCTCGACGGGCTGGCGCCGGCGTCGGTCGAGGTGCGAGGCCCGCCACCCAGGTCGACGGTGCCGGTGTAGCGCAGGGCGAGTGCAACGCGATCGCTGCCGCCGACGTCGAATCCGACGAGCTGACGCGTGGGTTCGTAGCCGCTGGTGCCCCAGGCGGTTCCGGCGACGACCCCGCCCGCGCTGTCGAGCTTGGCTAGCGCGAACAGACCCGACACCGTTCCCGACGGCAGCTTCAGCGGGTCGTAGCTCGCCAGCAGAACGTGGCCGGCGTTCAGAGCGGCGAGCGCGCTGCCCCCGAACGGCTTTTGCCAGGCCTCGGTCCCATCCGCGAGATAGCGTCGGGTCATCGGCATCTCCCACTGCTCGATGGCGGTGACGAACACCGAGCCGTCTTTCGGAGACACCACGGCGGTCGGCAATTGCGAGTAGCCGTCCGCGGGGTAGGTGTGATCCCAGATGCATTTGCCCGTCTGATCGAGCTCGACGACGAAATGGATCGCGCTGCCGATGCTGGACGGGGCTGTTCCGCATGGCCAGACGAGCGTGTATTTCACGCTGGGGTACGAACCCTGGCTGGTCACCGTGGTTTCGCCCTGAACCACGATTCGATCCTGCGCTACGGGTCGGATGGACAACGTCCGCGAGTTGATGCGGCCGGCATCCGTCGCAAAGGCAAACTTGCGTTGGCCGCTCGCGTCGAAGCCAGTGATCAGAAGCTGTCGGGCCCAGCCGGTCATCGACTTCCCGACAGGACCGTTGCCGAAGTCCACCGGACCGCCGCTCGTGCCAGCGACGATCAGCGTTCCGGCCGAGTCCACCGCCAGGGCCGCGATCTCGTAGTCGCCCGGAAACACTTTGCTCCACTCGCCCGTGAGGGACTCACCGGGCCCCGAGCCGCCGGTTCCGCCCGTCGGCTGGCCCGCTCCGCCTCCGGTCGACTGGCCTCCCGTTCCGCCGCCCGCTTGCCCTGCGCCCCCGCCGCTCCCACCGCAAACACAGCCGGCAAAGGTTCCGTCGCCCTGGCAGATCTGGGCGCCGGTCTGCCCGCTGGTGCACGCGCACGGCGCCGACTGCCCGGGCGTGCACTTCGTCCCGCCCGGAGAAGGCTCGTCCGACGAACAGGCACCCATCGCGCACCCGAGAAGCAGCCCAGCCCACCCACTCCACCGTCCCCGCATCCGCCGATGATAACTCGCAGCGCAGGTCGGTCCAAGCCGCGCCGCATGCGCCCCGGCCTGGCTCGCAAGCGACCAGCGGCGCTTCCGCCGATTCGCCACATGCGCGGGGGCGAGCGTGAACGATCGGCCTTGGCGCGCCGGCTCCCAAGTGCCAGCCTCGGGCCGCCATGGGGTCTCGTTCACGCTTCGCGCTGATCTGCGCTTCGCTCGCGCTGACGCTGGGCTGCAACTCACCCGAGAGCAGTCGCCCGCCCGAGCCGCCGCCCGCTGCTGCCCCGAGCGCTTCGACGACGCCCGAACTGCCGAAGGGGCCGCCCGCGCTGCACCTCGAGTCTTCGGCGTTCGCGCTCCACACCGCGATCCCCTCGAAGCACACCTGCGAGGGCGCGGACGTCTCGCCGCCGCTGTCGTGGGGCGATGCGCCGGCGGGCACCAAGACCTTCGCGCTGATCGTCGACGATCCGGACGCGCCGGATCCGGCCGCGCCGCAGCGGGTCTGGGTCCACTGGGTCGTCTACGACATCCCGGCGAACGTCACCTCGCTCCCCGAGGGGGTGAAGCAGGCGACGAAGGGCGGCCGGGACGGCCAGAACGACTGGGGCAAGCCGGGCTATGGGGGCCCGTGTCCGCCCATCGGGAGCCACCGCTACTACCACAAGCTGTACGCGCTGGACGTGGAGCTCGGCGACCTGGGCAAGCTGAAGAAGGACGAGCTGGAGAAGGCCATGAGCGGCCACGTGCTCGCTCGTGCCGAGCTGGTCGGCCTCTACCAGAAGCAGAACCCGAAGAAGTGACGCCTCACGCCTTCCCGAGTCGAGCCACTTGGCGATGGCGGAAGCAGCTCACCACGTGGTCGTTGACCATGCCGACCGCTTGCATGTGCGCGTAGACGATGGTCGAGCCTTCGAGCACCAGGAACTCGAACAACAGGCGGTCGTCCCGGACCGGCACGCCCCACTCGGTGTCGTGGTACGCGACGTAGATCGGGTCGGTTCCGGCCCAGGCGCAGCGGATCTTCGGGGCGGGCATCGCGCGCCAGCCTAGCGCCGGCGACCCCGTTTCGGCCAGCGGGCAGCCGCGCGCTCACGCGGGGCGCGGCGCGGGCTGCTGCTCGGGCGGCAAGGTGCGCAGGAAGGGCGCGCGCAGCGTCTCGAGGTGCTCGTCGATGCGGTCTTCGCTCCACCCCTCGGTCGAGATCGGCGGCAAGAAGACGATGCGCACGTCGGCCGGCTCGAGCGTCAGGCTCGAGCGCTTCCAGGCATTCTGCAGGCCGACGGTCACCATCGGCACGATGGGCAGGCGTGTCGCGAGCGCCATGTGCACGATGCCCTTCTTGAACGGCAACAGGCGCCCCGAGTCCGAGCGCGTGCCCTCTGGCAGGATGCACAGGTGCAGCCCGCGCTGGCGCAAGAAGGTGGCGGTTCGTTCCAGGGCGCGCTTGGCGCGGCCAGTGCGCTCGCGATCGACGAACACGTGCCCGGCAAGCCACCAGGCCTGGCCGTAGAACGGGTAGTAGAGGACCTGCTTCTTCGCCACGCCCACCGTGCCCGCGGGCGTGAGCCAGATGGTGGTGAACGCATCCAAGATCGAGGTGTGGTTGCAGGCATAGATGGCCGGGCGATCGGCGCTCACGTGCTCGCGCCCTTCGACGGTCACGCGGCTTCCGGCGCACCACATCACCGCGCGACCGATCGCCGTTCCGAACGCGTTGGTCACCCGAATGCGCGCGACCCGCCAGGGAAGGAGCACGACCAAGAGCGGCGTCATCAGCGCCACCAGCACGCCGGTGCACCCGAGCCCCAGGGCGATTCGCGCCAGGCTCTCTGGGCGGCTCACGCGGGGCTCGCCCGAAGACCCGCCACGAGCCCCTGCCAGTCGGCCGCGGCGCGATCCGACGACAGCCGCCGGCCCGTCCACCGGCAAGCGCGCGCAGCGACCTCGCAATAGCGATCGAGGGCCGCCGGGTCGGGCAGCTCGAGCTCGTTTTGCAGCCACAGGTTCAAGAGCAAGAGCTCCATCGGGGTGTTGCCGGTGCGCTCGCCGATCCCCAGCGCGCAGCCGTGGATGCGATCGATCCCATACTCGAGGGCCCAGAGCGCGTTGTCCAGCGCGAGGCCCCGGTCGTTGTGGCCGTGCCAGTCGAGACCCACGCCGTCGATGCCGGTCTCGTCGATCAGGGCGCGGGTGAACACCACCAGGTTGCGCACGCCGTCCCGCGTGGCGTGACCGACGGTGTCGGCCAGGCACAGGCGGCGGGCGCCGGTCTCGAGGGCGCTCTTCCAGATCTCGCGCAGCGTCTCGGGGCGGGCCCGCGTGGTGTCTTCGGTCACGTACGCGACCTCGACGCCCTCTCTCACCGCGAACGCGATGGCCTCGGTGCTGCGCCTCACGATCAGCTCGATGTCCCAGCTCTCGGCCAGCTTGCGGATCTCGCTCGTGCCGATGAACGCGTAGGCCACGCAGGGGATGCCGACCTTCTGCTGGATCTCCGCGATCGGCACGATGTCGCCGACCACGGTGCGGGCGGCCATCACCGGACGGATCGCCAGCTTCTGCTCGACGATGGCGCGGCACGCCGTCTCCGAGTCCTGGAAGTTGCGCGGCGAGGCCGCGGGCAGGCCGACATTGACCAGGTGGATGCCCAGGCGGTCCATCAGTCCGACGAGCTCGAGCTTGTCCTCGATCTTGGGGTCGATCACCGACGGGTTCTGGATGCCGTCCCGCAGCGTCTCGTCCTGAAAGGTGACCCCGGCGTGCATCAGCGTGGGCACGCCGCGGGCTCGGTTCCAGTCGTACGGCTCGCCGTTTTTCTGCTGCGACCCAGCCACGGCGGGTATGTAGCGCGAAAATTCTGCCCTTGCGAGCGCAACTCCGGCTACCCTCGCCCCGCGATTTCAGGAGAGGGACGATGAAGAAAGCGTTTGCGTTGGTCGTTTTGATGATGCTCGTCGGCTGCGACAAGAAGGACGCAGCCCCCACCGCCTCGACGGCTGCCGCCAAGCCCGCGGCGTCGGCGGCGCCCGCGGCCACCAGCGCCGCTGCCGCCCCCAGCGCGGCGCCGAGCGCAGCGGCGCCGGCCCCCAGCGCTTCCGCCGAGAAGGCCGAGGCCGAGGAAGAGTCCGAGCAAGAGGGGCTCGAGAAGGGCGAGGTCGTCGTCGGCTATCTGCAAGATCTGAAGGACGAAGGCCAGTGCGCCCTGCTCCCGGTGAAAGAGGCCGAGAAGGACAAGTGGGACGCCAAGAAGATCGAAGAGCTTGCGGGCAAGATGAAGGCCAAGGCTGTGCCGAAGTGCCCCACGGCCGACGTCCAGGGAACGTGCAAGTCGATGGGCATGCTGATCAACTACTACGCGCCCAAGCACACGCCCGAGAGCGCGCAGAAGCACTGCAAGCAGAACCGCGGCAAGTGGTTCGACTGACGGTGACCGTCCGCTAGCGATCTTGGCGAAGCGTGCCCGCGGCCCACTTCCAGGTGCCGCGGGTGCTGCACACGCGCTCGATGTTCTTGCCGAGCGCAGGGCCGAGCGGTGAGGGCTCGGCGTTCCCCTTCCGCGCGCCTTCGCAGTGCAGGCCCTTGGCGGGCTCGAGGCGGACGCTCTTGCCGTCGGGTGCGCGGGTGATCTCGAAGCGGATGACCTGGCGATCCTTCTCGTCCCGGGGCTTTTCCGGGTTGTCCACCACGCCGGCCGCGATCGGGATCTCGACCAGCTTCACCAGCTTCTTGTTGCGCGCGACGTAGAGCGCGCGGCTGTACAAGACAGCGCCCTCTTTGCCCTCGACGTGGTGGGCGCACCACACGGTCTCTTCCGGCTTGTCGCCGAGGTGGGCGGCCTCGCACCCGTCCGAGACCAGCTCGAGCCTGAGCTCGCGGGCGTAGGCCCAGGCGTGGAAGTCCCACCCGGGCTCCGTGACCGGCGGCGCCGTGGGCAGCTCCGGGGGCACCTCGGTGGCGCCGGTGGTGGGCGAGGGAGGGGGCGCCGGCTCGCTGGCCTTCGAGCGCGTCGGGGGCTCGCCGGCGCTGACCGGCGCGGGCGCGGGAGCGGCACAGGCAGAGAGCGCCGCGGCGAACAAGAAGACCCGTGACATCGGCGCTCAGCGTAGTCCACTTCGGCGACGCAAGCGGTGGAAGTGCACGCGGCCGCCGACGGGCCGGCGTGGCTGGGGCAGCGGAGCCCGCCCGCGCTACTCTGCGGCGAGCACGTCGCCCTCGGGCGCTGCGAGCGCGCACCCCTGCATCGGTCGCGCCGCGGGCACCAGCGGCAGTGAGCGCTGCATCGGGTGGGGGCGTGAGGTGACCGCCGCGAGATCTTCGCGGCCCAGTTGCGGCCGACGCTTGGCGACGAAGCGCCGCACGCTCTCGGCGACGTCCTCGACCAGTGCCCGGGGCGAGCGACCGCCCTGCAGGCGGAAGACTTCGTCGGCGGTGGCGCCGTCGCGACCGCCGTGGCGGTGCTCGGTGCGCAAGAGTCCTGGCTGCTGGCCGAGGCCCAGGGCCCGGGCGGCACGGGACGCCAGGTAGAGCACCGGGGCACCGGCGCTTCGGGCGCGGTCTTCGGCGCTGAGCTCGCCGGTGAGGCGAATGATGTCGGCGCGCAGCCTGCGGGCCCGCTCGCGCACGGCGTCGCTCGGCGCGAAGGCGATGGCCGCGGTCGTCACCGGCAGGGCGCTCCGCACGTCTTCGCGCAGGCGCTCGGCGCGCTTGGCCAAGAGCGGATTCGAGTCGTTCTTCAGGTTCTCGTAGCCCGTGAGCCAGACGCGAGCCAGTCGTAGCGGGCTCGGACCCAGCCGCTTGAAGTCCTCGGCGTAGATCGCGCGCTGGATCGCCTCTACCGCGTCGGGCCGCTCGAAGCTCGGGTGGTCGAAGTGCATCGCGAAGCCGTCCCAGCGACGCAGGTCGGGGGCTTGCTTGAAGCTCGAGCGGTAGCGACCCTCGGCGATCACCTGCTCGTGGAAGGGCGTGCCCGGGAACGCGAAATAGATCAGGCACTGGGTGAGGCCGGGCTCGAGGGCCATCAGCTCTTCGAACTCGCTCCAGATGGTGGCCTCGGTCTGGTACGGAAAGCCGATGATCATGCTGGTGAGCTGCCCGCAGCCGACGCTCTTCAGGTCGGCGTACAGCTCGGGGAAGGTCTTGCCCTGCTGCTTGCGGTAGCCGGCGCCCTTGCCCTCGAAGGCGTTCCACACCAGGTCGAAGCCCATCTCGGCCACTTCGCGCGCGCTGAACTGCGCCAGACCGCGCACGCTACCGAAGCCCATCAGGCTCAGCGACTCGCCGCCCTCGCGGACAGAGTCCAGGAACTCTCTCGCGCGCCGCCGGTGCAAGAAGAAGTCCTCGTCGATCACGATGAACCCGTTCATGTCCACGCCCTCGGCGCGGGCGCGCCGGCGCGTGTCGATCAGGGACTCGTAGAGGTCACGCCCGGTCTGGCTGAACGGCACGTACTTCTGCTTGAAGAAGTGCGAGGTGCAGCAGAAGTCGCACCCGTTCGAGCACCCGAGGCCGGCGGTGACGTGCCCGACCACCGCGCGCAGCTGGAAGCCCAGCACCTGCACGCTCGGGATCGGGGCGTGGGGGTGACGCACCGGCAGCGTTTCGTCCTCGCCCAGCGTGCGGCGCAAGAAGCCCACGCCCTCTTCGCGACAGATGGCGTCGCCCCAGGGGGCGAGCACCTCGTCGGGGAGCACGGTGCCGTACCCCCCCAAGATGATCTTGGCTCCCGGCGCGTGGCGCCGGATGAGGGGCACCATCTCGCGCACCTTGTGGAAGGTGGCGACCACGAAGTTGATGCCCACGTGGGTGTAACCCCCGCTCGTGAGCTCGCGGATCAGCTCGCGTCGCGACGGATAGTGCAACGTGACGGTCGGCGCCTGGACGTTCTCTGCCAGGTAGTCGATGGCCCAGACGCGGATCACCTGCCGCAGGCTGAAGGGCCCCTGGGCGCGGGTGACCTGCGCGTGGAACAGCTCGGCCCCCACGCTGTCGCCCTCGCCGGGACCCCCGAACGGACGGATGACGCTGGTGAGCAGAAGCTTGTTCGGCATGCTGGGCACGCTAGCGAGCGCGCTGCCAGCATCGGGTCACGGTCTGTCAGGGTTTGGTCGGGGCTTGACGGATATCAAGTCCGAGGCTCACTTCAGCTTCTTCGCGAGCTCGCAACCCAGCGGGTCCTTGTAGCTGCAGGCGTCCTTCAGGTGGCCAGCGGCGGGGCCCTTCTTGCCCAGGCCGTACTCGGCCATGCCCAGGAAGCTGCACGCGCGACCCTCTTTGGTGTCGCACTGGGGCTTCATGGTCTTGACCGTGTGCTCGAGCCCGGCGGTGTTCGGCTTGCCGCCGGTCACCACGCACGCGATCGTCTCGGTGCCGCTGCCGACTTGGCAGGCCTTCTCGAGCAGGTTCTTCGACTTCGGCTCATTCTTCGGCACCCCCTCAGCGCCCACCGAGAGCAGCAGCCCGGCGCGGAAGCACTGGCCCGGGTCGAGCTTGCACGCGCGCTCATACAGCGAGAGCGCGAGCTTGGGGTTGGCGGTCACCGATTGGCCGAGCTCGACTTTGTAGCCGGCGTTCCCGCACGCGGTGGAGTTGCCCCCGAAGCACGCGCGGCTGGCATAGGTCAGGGCCTTCTGATCGTCGCGCGGCACACCCGCGCCACCGCCGCCGGCGTACAGGAATCCCGCCTGCGTGCACGCGCCGAAGTCGCCGCCCTCGCAACCCTTCACGAAGTACCTCAGGGCCCGCGCGGCGTCCTTGGGGCCGCCCTGTCCCGAGAGCGCCATGGTGCCCACGATGTTGCACGCTCGCGGGCTTCCGCGCAGGCAGGCCTTGTCGAGCGCGGTCTTTGCTCCGGCCACGTCCTTGCCGATCATCAGGCTGACGCCGAGGTTGGTGCACCCGTTCGCGTAGCCCGCGTTGCAGGCCTTCTCGAAGGCCGCCTGGGCCTTGGCGCGATCCGGCGACCCCTGCTTGCCCGCGAGGACGAGCGTCCCGAAGCGGTCACAACTGCTCGCATCGCCCTTGGTGCACTGGGCCTCGCAGTCACTCGCGTCCGTCGGTTGGCAGGCGTGCGGTCGGTCCTTCCCGCCCTTCTTGCAGGCGCCGCCCGAGAACACGAACCCCGGCGGACAACCTTCGACCGCTTCCGCCTTGGCGGTGGGCTCTTCTTTGTTGCTCGCGGGTTTGGCCGGGCCCTTCTTGCCGCTGCTCTCCTTGGCAATGGGCTCGAGCTCGAGCCTCAAGATCGCGCCGCAGCCGCTCGGAGGCTTGCTCTCATCGCCCGTCGCCGACTCGCACGCCGACAGCTTGCCGTCGGTCGTCGCCACGTCTTTCGAGCTCGAGCTCTGACCGCTGGTGCCGGCCCCGAAGATCTCGACCGCGGCTGCCGCTTTGGCACGGCTGCCCGTCTTCATCGCAAAGGCGCCCACCAAGATGGCGCGCACGTAGTGCGAGGCGCCGTCACACTGACCTTCGAGGTCGTCCTTGGACACCTCGCTCCAGGTGGTGCGCCGCTTGCCGACCATCGCGAGCGCGATGTCGAGCGTGGTGCCCTTGGAGAACTCGCCGCCGATATTGCCGGCGATGCCCAGCCCCCCGAGCGGTAGCGACGCCTGCACGTCGTCGGCGGTCTCGAGCCGCACCACGTCGGTCTTCACCTGCACGGGCAGGTAGCCGTAGTTGCCGGTCACGCGGCAGCGCTTGAGCAGCGACAGCCCCTTGTCGCTCCACGACAGGACCGCGATTCCGTCATGGATCACCTCTTCCAAATCGGCGCGCTGCTCGGCCTTCCAGTCCACCACCAGCGGCGAAGCCGGCCCGTCCACCGCCGGGATGCTCGCGCGCCCCGTGGCCTCGGCAGCCTTGGGCTGCTCCGGCCGCATTGCTTCGTGATGGGCGCCACCCCCGCACCCGGCGGCAGCCAGACAGACGCTGACGATTCCGAGGTTCCTCATGGTCCGACCTCGTACCAGCGCGCGTGGGGCGGTACAAGTTGACGCCCCCGCCGGACCGCATCAAACCAGTGCCGTGGCCGGTCTGCGCAGCTTGAAGCTCGATCTGAACGGGGACCGCGTCGAGGTCGCGGCGCCCGACCACTGGACCCTGCTCGAGGTGCTTCGCTATTCGCTGGGCCTGACCGGAAGCAAGCAGGGCTGCGACAAGGGCGACTGCGGCGCCTGCACCGTGCTGATGGACGGCGAGCCGGTGCTGGCGTGTCTGACCCTGGCCGCCGCCGCCGAAGGCAAGCAGGTCGTGACCATCGAGGGGCTCGCGCCGATGCACAAGCGCGCGGGCGGCACCGGCGTCGACCCGGTGCAAGACGCATTCGATCGCTCCGGCGCGCTCCAGTGCGGGTTCTGTCAGCCCGGCATGATCTTGTCGGCGAAGGCGCTGCTTGCCAAGAACTCGAAGCCGACTCGGGACGAGATCAAGCAGGCGCTGAGCGGCAACCTGTGTCGCTGCACGGGCTACACGCAGATCGTCGAAGCCGTCGAGGTCGCCGCCGCAGAAGCGCGTGGCGAGGCGCCACCGGGGCCCCGCTGGCGCCGGTTCGTCGCCGAGTGACGCTCACCAGTCGCTGCAGGCGTAGCTCAGGCACGGTCGGGGGTTCGCGAACCGCTCTTTTTCGACCAGCTCTTGCAGGCGTGTCCACCCGGGCTCGCCCAGCGTGCCGGTGAGCCAGCTCTCCACGCCTTTGCGGCGCGCTAGATAGAACTCCATGTGCTCGCGCTGGCGCTCTTCGTAGGCCTTGGCGTTGGGGCTCGAGCCGGGGCACACGTACGAGAACTGGAACGCGTCTTCGAGCTCGAACAGCTTCTTGGCGACCACCAACCACTGATCTTCGCAGGCGCTGATGTTGCACTTGGGCGCGACGCGCTCGATCTCGTCGAGCACGCCGTGGACGCGGGTCATGCGCTGAGCCAGCGCCTCGAACTGGCTGCGAGCGGCGTCACTGACCCCCGCTGGGACCTCGAGCGAGGGCATGTTGCCGCGGAGGCGGGGGCCTCCGTCACGACTCGCGAGCGCGGGCTCCGCCGTGCCCGCGTCCTCGGCCTCGGACTCGGGGACGGCGATCACCGGCCCGCTCGCGGTCTCGGGCGGCGGGCTGGCCTTTTGACAGCTGCCCAGGGCCGCGAGCGTGGAGCCCAAAAGCAGCGCGCGGCGCTTGAGGATGACGGCGCGATCGTCCGGCGGGCTCATCGAGCGCCCAGGATATCAGAACACGAAGTCGAGCATGGCGTTGAAGCGATTCTCCGGCATGCCGGGGAACCGGTCGTCGCGGACCACGGCGAAGCGGTAGCGCAGCCCGAGATCCAGACCGAGGAGCCGCACGCCGAGCTCGGGCGTCAGCGCGTGCAGCTTGGCCAGGTCTTCCAGGGCCACCCCTTGATAGGCAAGGCCCCAGCGCACCACGCCCCAGCGCTGCCGATAGTAGAGGCGGACCTCGTGCACGCGCTCGAAGTGCGCCGTGCGTTGATCGAGCACGAAGTGAGCCTCGTAGGCTGGGCCCAGCTCGAGCTCGCCGGACTCGAAGGGGAAGCGCGTCTCGGCGCCGAGCTGTGCCAGAAAACCACGCTGGCTGTTCTGCCCGCTGTTCCAGGCGTAGCCCGCCAGGAGCCAGATCTGCAGCCAATCGACGTCGGGCGACAGGCGCTGATAGCCCGCCGACACGCTCCACGCCGTGGCGTCACCGCCGCGCACCTCCCACGCCGTGCGCTTCACGCGCAGCGCGTCCAGTTGATAGTGGTGCCGCACCTGCTTCAAGAATCCGCGGAAGGCGAGCGCGCCCGAGAAGCTCTGTCGCCGCTCGAGGGTCGCCCCGGACTCTGACCAGCGCAGGCGGGTCGCCGCGCCGACCGGCAGCGCGAGCGACGTGTCTTTGTCCACCTTGGGACCGATCGGTGCGGCCTCGAGCTCGACGTCGGCGCTCTGATAGGGCACGAGCTGTAGCTCGGCCAGGTCCGAGGGCTCGAGCTCCGAACGCTTGGCAAGCATCGAGTCGAACGAGAGGTGCAGGCCCTCGTGGTCGGGATCCGACGCCGACCAGAACCAGGTGTTTTTCCAGGCCAGATCGGTGACGGTCTCGTTCTGCTGGGCGACCCGCAAGAAGTCGGCCCAGAGCTTGGTGCGGGCCACGTCGTAGCGGCCGAAAAACACGCCCAGGTCGATCCCGAACCGCCCGCCGTAGGCGGTGGCGCGTTGCACGGCGTCGGTGGTCGGGTCCGCGACCTGAGCGCCGATCAAGAACGCAGCCAGTGTCTGCCCGTCGCAGTGCCCCAGGCAACGGTCGAAGCCTTCGGTCCGGCTGCGGGTCCGATCGTAGAAGTCGTCGAGCGTCGGCCGGGGCTCGGCGCGTGCCAGTGGGCCCCAGGTCGCCAAGAGCAGCGCCAGAGTCCGCCCGAGTCGCATCGGTGCGGGGGAGCATACTTCATCCGATTTGCGACGGCGCGACGTGTGTGCTCTGGTCCCGCCGTGCGCCGCCTTGCGCTGCTCTGCGTCCTCGCCCTCTTGCCGCTCGCGTGCGGCAAAGGCACGAGCGCCGACCCGACGGCGACCAGCGCCAGCGCGGGTCCGGGTCCGAGCGCGCCGGAGCTGCCCGACTTCGAGCCGTCGGCGCCGTCGGCCAGCGCGGCGCCCTCCGCTGCAGCGTCCGGCTCGGCCGAGGCCCCGCCAGACAAGCCCCGCGCGGCCCTGCGCCGCAGCGTGGCGGGTGAGCTCGTGACGCGCGCCCGAGCCCTCGAGCTGTCGGACGAGCAGAAGAGCAAGCTCGACGCCATCGAAGAGAAGCTGGGCGGCGCTCCGACCGACGACGAAGAGACCAAGAACGCATACAAGCTCTTCTTCGCAGCGCTGCTCGACGGGGTGAAGACCGGTCAAGTCCTCGAGCACAAGCTCGCGCCGCACTACGCCACGCTCGATCGCATCGCGCGGGCCCGGGCTACTGCCGAAGCCACGGCGCTCGGCGACCTTCACTCGCTCTTGGACGAAGACCAGCGAAAAGATCTGCTCGCAGGCCTGCGCAAGAAGTACCCCACCGCCGTCGAGAAGGCGGCGGCCGACGCGAAGGTCGCCAAAGAGGGCAAGGTCAAGAAGCCCAACCCCGCCGTCGAGGAGACGCGCCGAGCCGATCGCACCAAGCGCCGGAACGCCCGCGTGACCAAGCTGCTCGAGCTGGACGAAAAACAACAGCAGCGGGTCAGCTCGGTGTTGATCCGCTTCGACACCGAGCTCAGAAACCGAGCGCAGCGCGAGGCGCGTGACCGCCGCATGCGGGCGCTGATCGCGGCCTTCGACAAGCCGGCCTTCACCGCCGCGGGGCTCGATCTCGGGCGCGGCCCCCGCTCGCGCATGGCGGACCGCGTGGGCTACATCAATGCGCTGCTCGCGATCTTGAAGGTCGACCAACGCGACAAGCTGGCGCGCACCCTCGAGCGGCCGACCTCGAAGCGCTGGGGCGCGGCCATCGTCGGGGACACCGGCCCGGCGGACGACGACTGAGCCCGCGCCGACTCGCCCCGAGAGCGTGTCACCACGGTACGGGCTTGTAGTCCTTCAGGAACAGGCCCCACACGTGCTCACCCGAGCTCATGCCGGAAAAGATCGGATCGACGATGCGCGCCGCGCCGTCCACGATGTCGAGTGGGGGGCTGAAGCCGTGCTCGATGGCCTTGCGTCGGGCAATGTGTGCGGGGTCCTCGTCCGTGACCCAGCCCGTGTCCACGCTGTTCATGTGGATGCCGTCCTTCACGTAGTCGTCCGCAGAGGTGCGCGTCATCATGTTGAGCGCCGCCTTGGCCATGTTGGTGTGCGGGTGCTTGTCGGTCTTGTAGCGTCGGTGAAACTGCCCCTCGACCGCCGACACGTTCACGATGTGCTTGTCGCCGGTGCGATGCCGCAGCATCAGCGGCTTCAGCCGCGCGTTCAGGACGAACGGCGCGATGGCGTTCACCAGCTGGACCTCCAAGAGCTCCACGGTGCTGACCTCGTGCAACGCCAGGCGCCAGCTGTTGACCGAGCGCAGGTCCACCTGCTGCAAGTCGGCGTCCAGCTGCCGGTTCGGGAAGAGCTGTAGCCCCGGGTCGTGGTCTTCCTCGGCGACGGGCACCTGCGACAGGCTCGCGGCCTGGTGCAATCCGACGAAGGCGCTCGGGTCGCTCGGGCCCAGCGTCGCGCCGCGGGGGTCCGGTGCCTGCACCAGCGCGCCGAGGGCGGCGTGCGCGGCGAGCAACCCGCGGGCGCGCTCGGGCAGCGCGTGCAGCGCCGTGCGCTCGACCTCCATCAGATGACGATAGAAGCCTGGCGGGCGTCGCACGGTCTGACAGGCGTTGTGCAAGATGAAGTCGAGCCGTTCGGTGCCCGCGGTCACGTGCCTGGCGAACGCTTCGACACTGGGCGTGTGCCGCAGGTCTAGTCCGTAGATCTGCAGGCGGTCGGCCCAGTCCGCGTGATCCGCCTCGCCGGCGTACCGAATCGCGGCGTCGTGGGGAAACCGCGTCGTGACGATGACCCGTGCGCCGGCGCGCAGCAGCATGATCGCCGCCTGGAAGCCGATCTTCACGCGAGCGCCGGTGATCAGCGCCACCCGGCCACGCAGATCTGCCGTTTGCCCTCGCTTCATGTGGTTGAAGTCGCCGCACGGCTGGCACATCTGGTCGTAGAAGAAGTGCACTTCGGAGAAGAGCTGCTTGCACACGTAGCAGACCCGCGCCTTCTTCAGCTGCTGGCCGACCAGCGTCGGATCGACCTCGGGGGCTTCGCCCGCGGCCTCGGCCGCCAGCGCGTTGGCCTTCGGCGTGATGAAGACCGGGTGCGCGCGCTTCTTGCGAATCGACGCCCGCTCGAGCAGCGCTTCGTCGGCCTGCCGCTGCTCCTTCTTGCCCTTCTTGCTCAGCGCCCGCGAGAGCGCGCGCTGCTCGTTCCGGTGGGGGCGAGACAGACGGCCCGCCGCCGCGAGCAGTCGGTTGCGTTCTTCCATGCTCAGCGCCGCGAGGTGCGCGCGGGACTCGACCAGTGCTTCGAGCACGCGCGTGCAGTGAGCCAGGTCGGCGGTCGTCACGTCGGCGGCGCCGGGCTGCTTGTCGGGCGGTGGGGTCATGGCCGGGTGCCTTCTAGCCTCGTTGCCGCTGCCAGTCTCACCCAAACCCCCGCAGGCGGGCGTTTCCGCCCCACGGCTCCGACCTCGCCGCGCGTTGCCCTGTGGCCGTTGTCGCTGACAGCGACACCGACCACGCCGATGCGCGTTGCCCTGTGGCGTTTGTCGTCCACGGCGACACCGACCACGCCGATGCGCGTTGCCCTGTGGCCATTGTCGCTCACGGCGACAGGGACCACGCCGATGCGCGTTGCCCTGTGGCCGTTGTCGCTCACGGCGACACCGACCACGCCGATGCGCGTTGCCCTGTGGCGTTTGTCGTCCACGGCGACACCGACCACGCCGATGCGCGTTGCCCTGTGGCCGTTGTCGCCGA
>JACPVJ010000115.1 GCA_016191785.1 Myxococcales bacterium
CGAGGCGGGGGCACCCCGCTCGAACGACGCTCTCGAATTTGTGCTTCCTCCCCAGCCCCGCCCGCCAGAGCGCCTAACTGATCGATGACGCGTCGCTTTTCACCACCTGGCCGGCCCGACTACCAATCGGGAGTGGGGTTTTGTGGGGTACACCCCAGGGCGAAGCGTGGCCCCGGACCGCGAGACCTCGGAAAAAGCTGCTGCCCGGTACGCGGCGCTGTCGCGCTTGGGGTGCCTCGGGGTGCTGGCCGCGGGTCTGGTGATCGCCGCCGGCGTCGGGTGTCTCATGGTCGGCGTGTCGAGCTCCGACGCGATGCTGCAGACCCTGGGAGCGATCACACTCGGCGTCGGGTTGCTCGGCGGCGCCGTCGCGTCGGCCACCAACCTGGCGTTCTTCGGGCTCTCGATCGCCAAGCGTATGGAGGCTCGGTCGCGGTACTCTCCCTGACGCCCGAGGGGAAAATGAAGATGAGACGCTCACCCGCACTGCTGGTCACGCTCCTTGCGCTCTTGGCCTCGGCATGTCCTGGAACGCCGCCGCCCGCTGCCCCGGTCAAGAAGGCCGAAGCACCGCCCGCTCCCGCCGAAGAAAAGGTGGTGTGGAAGGTCTCCAAGAGCGGCCTCGGCTTCCGGCTCAGCGACGCCGATCCGGAACGTCCGACGCGGGCGAAGAGCGCGCCCGCGACGCCGCTCACCGCCGCGGACGCGAACCGCCTGATCGCCAAGTTGCCCCCGTTCAAAGCCGCGGCCGAGAAGAAGACGCTGGCGCTGCGCGAGAAGTCGATGCCGGCACCGCGCCCGGGTGAGACGGTGAAGACCGCGTTTCCGCCACCCCTCGGCGCTCCGCCGGCGACGCCGGCGGCCAAGGGCCCGGTGAGCGTCACGCGCTTCCAACCCGAGGGCGAGGTGAGCATGGCGCCGAGCTTGAGCGTCACGTTTTCCGAGCCGATGGTCGAGCTGACGTCGCACGACGACCTGGCCAAGAAGGCCCCGCCGGTGCGCCTTTCGCCCGAGCCCCCCGGCCGCTGGCGCTGGGTGGGCACGCAGACGCTGATCTTCGAGCCGAAGGACGAGCGACTGCCGATGGCCACCGAGTATCAGGTGGAAGTGCCGGCGGGCACCCGGTCGGCGAACGGGCAGAGCTTCGCCCAGGCGAAGAGCTGGCGCTTCGCCACGCCACCGGTCGACGTGCAGAGCTTCTTCCCGGGGGACTGGGGCGAGCCGTCCGAGCTCGAGCCGTTGATCTACGCCACCCTCGATCAGCGCATCGACAAGGGCGCGATCTTGGGGGCGTTCGCGCTGCGCGCCGGCGGGTCGTCGTTTCCGGTGCGGCTGGCGCACGACGAAGAGATCGAGGGCTCTCAGGCGGCGCGGCAGGCCCGCGACCGCGCGAAGAAGGACCGGTTCGTCGCGTTCAAGCCCCAGAGCCCACTCCCGAAGAACACGCGCTTCGACGCGGTCTTCAAGGCAGGCACGCCCAGCGCCGAGGGCAAGCGGCTCGCGCCGAAGGACCAGACCTTCCACTTCAGGATCTACGGCCCCCTCAAGGCGCAGGGCATTCATTGCGGCTGGGACGACCACTGCCCTCCGCTCGCTCCTTGGACCGTGAGCTTCACGAACCCGCTCGACGCGAAGACCTTCGACAAGAGGCTGGTCAGCGTGACTCCCGAGCTGCCCGAGCTGAAGGTCGAGCTCTCGGGGAGCCACCTGACCCTCCGTGGCCGCAGCAAGGGCCGCACCAAATACAAGGTCACGATCGGACCCGAGCTCGGAGACAAGTTCGGGCAGACCTTGGGCACGGCCGCCCAGCTCGAGATGCAGGTCGACTCGGCCGAGCCGTACCTGTTCCCCGAGCAGAGCGAGATGATCGTGCTCGACCCGGCGTTCGGGCCGAAGATCGGCGTGTTCAGCATCAACCGCCCGAACCTGAAGGTGCGCCTGTATGCGGTGACGCCCGGCGAGTTCGAGGCGTATCAGAAGTGGCGCCGGGACTGGGACTGGGAGGGGAAGCTGGGCGAGCCACCGGGGCGATTGATCTCGAGCCGTGCGGTGGCGACCAAGGGCGCGGCCGACGACCTGACCGAGACGTCGATCGACCTGTCGCCGGCACTGAAGAACGGCGTGGGACAGGTGCTGGCCATCGTCGAGCCACCGACCCACCCGCCGCCGGACCAGTGGGGCTATCGCTCGCGGCAGTGGGTGCGCGTCTGGTTGCAGGTCACCAAGATGGGACTGACCGCGTTCACCGACTCGGACACCGGGCACGTGTTCGCCACGCGTCTGGCGGATGGCACGCCCCTCGGCGGCGTCGATGTGACAGTGGCTCCTCGGGGCGATCGCCAGAAGACCGGCGCCGACGGGCTGGCCAAGCTGGCGCTGGGCAACGAGGGCAACCTGCTGGTCGCGCGTCAGGCCGACGACCTGGTGTGGCTCGGCGGCGGTTCGTTCGTGGCCCACCCGATCGACGATCGCGTGCGCTGGTTCGTGTTCGACGATCGCAAGCTGTACAAACCGGGCGAGCGGGTCAACGCCAAGGGGTTCATGCGGCTCGCCGGGGCCGGCAAGAGCGGGGACGTGTCTCGCCTGCCCCCGGGAAGTGCCGAGCGCGTGAGCTTCGTGGCCTACGAGCCGCGGGGCAACGAGATCGCCAAGGGCGCCGTGCCCGTGGACTCCGACGGCGGCTTCCACTTCGCGTTCGACATCCCGAAGGCCGCGAACCTGGGTCACGCTCGCGTGGCGCTCGAGGTCGAAGGGGCACGGTCGTTCCACGGCGAGCGCTACAGCCACGGCTACGAGATCCAGGAGTTTCGGAAGCCCGAGTTCGAGGTCACCGCGCAGGCGTCCGAAGGGCCGCACTTCGTCGGCAAGCACGCGATCGCCACCGTGGCCGCCACCTACTTTGCCGGGGGTGGGCTGCCCGACGCCGAGGTCGAGTGGCATGTGAACGCCCAGGACGCGAGCTTCGTGCCACCGAACCGCTCGGGCTATCACTTCGGGAAGCCGAACCGGTGGTCGTGGTGGAGCCGGTCCGAGAAGGACCGTCACGCCCGCGAAGAGTGGAAGGGCAAGACCGACGGCGGCGGGAAGCACCGCCTGCGCGTGGACTTCGACGGTCTGGACCCCGCCTACCCTCGCCAGCTGGATCTGCAGGCCACGGTGACCGACGTCAACCGCCAGGCGTGGACCGCGCGCTCCAAGCTGCTGGTGCATCCCGCGGCCGTGACCGTGGGCCTGCGCGAGGAGAGCACGGTGCTCGCTGCGGGCAAGAGCTTGAACCTCGAGATGATCGTCACCGACCTCGACGGGGCTGCAGTCGCGGGTCGCCCGGTGAGCATGAAGCTGGAACGCGTGACCACGCGCTGGCGCGGCGGGAGCTCGGAGGAAGAGGTCGGTTCGACGGAGACGTGCGGGGCGATCAGCACCACCGAGCCGGTGCGCTGCGACCTGCCGACCCGGGCTGGCGGGCTACACCGCGTCACCGCCACGGTCACCGACGTGCACGGCCGCCCGAGCCAGACCCAGCTCGAGCTCTGGGTGCTCGGGGAAGATCCGCCCGAGAATCCGAGCCTGCGACAGGCCAAGGTGGAGCTCATCCCGGGAAAGCGCGAGTACGCCGCGAACGACACCGCCGAGATCTTGGTGGTGGCGCCGTTCGCGCCGGCCGAGGGCGTGCTCACCGTGCGCCGCGACGGCGTGGTGAAGCTGGAGCGCGTGCGCCTCGAAAAGCGGTCGTCCACCCTGAAGGTTCCGCTCTCGGACCGCTGGCTGCCGAACGTCACCGTGGAGCTCGACTTGGTCGGCGCGGTGCTGCGCGACAACGAGCGCGGCGAGCCCGACGCGAGCTTACCCAAGCGACCGGCCTTCGCATCGGGCGCCGCCACCCTGAAGATCCCGCCGAAGGACCGCACGCTGAGCGTGACGATCACGCCCGAGAAGAAGGAGCTCGAGCCCGGCGGCAAGACCCGCGTCGCGTTCCAGGTGAGGGACGCCGGCGGGCGACCCGTGAGCGGTGCTTCGCTGGCGATGGTGGCCGTGGACGAGAGCGTGCTCGCGCTGGCGGGCTATGACCTGCCCGACCCGATCGAGGTCTTCTACCCGACGCGCCACGGCGGCGTGCGCGACTACGAGACGCGGCTGTCGGTCGCGTTGATGCGCCCGGAGACCGGCCGGATTCAGCTCCCCGTCAAGCGCAAGACCACGGGGAGGGCCCGGCGCTCACCGATGGACCTCTTCGATGGCGAGGGCGGCGGGTACGCCTACGGCTCCGGGGGCGTCTTGGGCGGGACTCACCGCGCCGCGGCCAAGCCGATGGCCACCAGCCCGTCGAAAGAAGCGCCGCCGCCCCCGCCCGCTCCACCGGGCGAGAAGCTCGAAGAGAAGCGGGCAGACAAGAAGAACAAGGACGGAAAGCCCAAGCCCATCGCCATGCGAAGCGACTTCGCCTCGCTCGCCGCCTTCGTGCCCAAGCTCACGACCGACGGGCAAGGGCGCGCATCGACCAGCGTGAAGCTACCCGACAACCTCACTCGTTACCGCATCATGGCGGTGGTCGCCTCGGGGGAGAACCGCTTCGGCTCGGGGGAAGGCTCGGTCACGGCGCGCCTTCCGTTGATGGTGCGCCCGTCTGCCCCGCGCTTCCTCAACTTCGGCGATCGCTTCTCGTTGCCCGTGGTGCTGCAGAACCAGACCGCGAGCCCGCTCAGCGTGGACGTGGGCGTCCGCGCGGACAACCTGAAGATCACCGAGCCGCGCGCGCTGCGGGTGAGCGTGCCGGCCCACGATCGGGTCGAGGTGCGCTTCCCTGCCGCGACCGTCTCTGCCGGCACCGCGCGCCTGCAGGTCGGCGCCGCGTCCAGCGCCGGTGACGACGCCGCCGAAGTCGAGCTTCCGGTCTGGACGCCGGCGACCACCGAGGCCTTCGCCACCTACGGCCAGATCGATCAGGGCGCCATCGCGCAGCCCATCAAGATTCCGAGCGGGGTGTTCAAGGAGTTCGGCAACGTCGAGGTCACGACCTCGTCCACGGCGCTGCAGGGGTTGACCGACGCCCTGCTCTACCTGGTTCGGTACCCCTTCGAGTGTAACGAGCAGATCGCTTCGCGGGTCTTGTCGATCGCGGCGCTGCGCGACGTGCTCGAGGCCTTCGACGCCGAGGGGCTGCCGCCGCCCAAGGTGCTGAACGAGACCGTGAAGGCCGACCTCGAGAAGCTGAAGGGTCGGCAGAGCTACACCGGGGGCTGGGACTACTGGCGACGCGATCGGCAGCCGGTGCCCTACGTCAGCGTGCACGTCACGCATGCGCTGATCCGCGCAGAGAAGGCCGGCTATCCGGTGCCGCGCGAGATGCGCGAGTCGGCGCTGCGCTTCCTGCGCAACATCCGGAGCCATTTCCCGCATTGGTACCCGGTCGACGCGCGACGGGTGATCGAGGCCTTTGCGCTGAACGTGCGCTGGCTGGCCAAGGACGCCGACCCGGCCCGCGCCCGCGCGCTGCTCGCCGAGGCCGGCGGCGTCGACAAGCTGCCGCTCGACGCCCTCGGCTGGCTGTTGCCGGTGCTGAGCAAGGACGCAGCGTCGGGCAAAGAGGTGGAGCAGATCCGCCGGCACGTGGACAATCGCACCAGCGAGACCGCGGGCAAGGCCCACTTCGTCACCCGCTTCGACGAGAGCGACGAGCACGTGCTGCTCGCCTCGAGCCGCCGAAGCGACGCCATCTTGCTCGAGGCGTTCATCGAAGACCGTCCGGACAGCGACCTGATCCCGAAGGTGGTGGGCGGCCTGCTCGGCCACAAGAAGCGCGGGCGCTGGCTCTCGACCCAAGAAAACGCGTTCGTGCTGGTGGCCCTGCACCGCTACTTCACGACCTACGAGAAGGTGACCCCGAGCTTCACTGCGCGCTCGTGGCTCGGGTCGCGCCTCGCCAGTGAGCACCGCTTCCAGGGGCGCAGCACCGACCGCAAGCACGTCGACATCCCGTTGGCGATGCTGGCCGAGTTGCCGCAGCCGGCGAGCCTGGTGCTGGCCAAGGAGGGCGACGGGCGGCTCTATTATCGATTGGGCATGCAGTACGCGCCACAGAACCTGCGACCTCCGCCGGCTGAGCACGGCTTCTCAGTCAGCCGCCTGTACGAGGGAGCAGAGAAGAGCGACGACGTGCGGCGCGACGCCGACGGCACCTGGCGCATCAAGGCCGGCTCGCTGGTTCGAGTGCGGCTGGCGATGGCCGCGCAGGGCCGGCGCTATCACGTGGCGTTGGTCGATCCCCTGCCGGCGGGGCTCGAGCCCTTGAACTCGGCGCTGGCCACCACCGGGTCGATCCCGGTGGACGCGAAGGCCGAAGAGAAGCAGTCGAAGACTCCGTGGTGGTGGTCTCGCTCTTGGTACGAGCACCAGAACATGCGGGACGAGCGGGTCGAGGCCTTCGCGTCGCTGCTCTACGCCGGGGTCTACGACTACACCTACGTCGCGCGCGCGACCACGCCGGGTGATTTCGTGGTGCCACCGCCCAAGGCGGAAGAGATGTACGACCCCGAGACCTTCGGCCGCGGCGCCGGTGACCGGGTGGTCGTCGAATGAGGCACGCCGCCCTCCTCGGACTCTGCGCCATGCTGGCGGGTTGTGGCGGCGAGGACGCCCAGCCCGAGCCCGAGACGTTCCCGGAGAAGGACTGGCCCGCCGAGGCAGAGGCGTTGCTCGCCGGCGACGACTGGTACCGCCACGCGGTGTTCTACGAGGTCTACGTGCGGTCGTTCCAGGACTCGGACGGCGACGGCATCGGTGACCTGAAGGGCCTGACCTCGCGCCTGGACTACTTGAAAGAGCTCGGCGTGGACGCGATCTGGCTCATGCCGATCATGCCCACCCCGTTCAAGGACTCGGGCTACGACATCTCGGACTACCAGGGCATCAACCCCGACTATGGCAGCATGGCCGAGTTCGAGGCGCTGCTCGCGGCGGCCCACGAGCGCAAGCTGCGGGTGATCATGGACCTGGTGCTCAACCACACCAGCGACCAGCACGCCTGGTTCAGTGAGTCGCGGAAGGACAAGACCAACCCCAAGGCCGACTGGTACGTGTGGTCCGACACCCCGTCCGATCCGAACAACGGCTGCGGCACCGCCAACCCCACCTTCGGCGACTCGGCATGGCAGCTCGACCCGGCGCGCGGGCAGTACTACTTTCACCGCTTCTATCCCGAGCAGCCGGACCTCAACTACCGAAGCCCGGCGGTGGTCGACGCCACCCTCGACGTGGCGCGGTTCTGGCTCGACAAGGGCGTGGACGGCTTCCGCTGCGACGTGATCGGAATGCTCTACGAGTCGGCCACCGAGTGCGACCTCATCCCCGAGACGCGCGACTACGTGAAGAAGCTGCGCAAGGTCGTGGACGAGTACCCCGGGCGGGTGATGGTGGCCGAGCCCTCGAAGCTGACGGACGCCAGCGGGTACCTGGGCAACGGCAGCGACATGTTCCACATGGCGTTCCACTTCGGGTACGGCTACTTCTGGGGCTTCCCGTTCGGCAGCCAGAACGCCACCGGCATCGTGGAGACCTTCCAGAAGTCCCTCGCGAGCTATCCGTCGGGCGCGCAAGACGCGCTCGTCATCGGCTCGCACGACGTGCAGCGGGCGTTCTCGGTCGCGCAAGGCGACGACACCAAGCACCAGCGCGCCGCGCTGATCCAGCTCACCGCCCAGGGCACGCCCTTCGTGTACTACGGCGAGGAGCTGGCCCTGCGCCCTGGCAGCCAGCAGATCGTCGACCAGCGCGACAAGGCGCGCACGCCCATGCTCTGGGACGCGAGCGCCGGGCACGGGTTCACCACGGGCAAGCCGTGGCTCGCCTTCGGCGCCGAAGCGGAGCTGTTCAACGTCGAGGCCGAGCAGGCGGCGCCCGACTCGATGCTCTCGTTCTACAAAGCGCTGCTCACGCTGCGCCGCGGACGCGCGATCTGGGGCACGGGCCAGATGGAGATCCTGGACACCGGGACCACCTCGGTGTTCGCGCTCTACCGCGCCGACGACTTCATGGCGTACGTGGCGGCCGTCAACATGACGGAAGAAGCGCGAGTCGCCGAGCTAGCGCGGCCGGGGCTCGGCAGTCGGGCGGGCCGGGTGTCGGGCTCGGGCCAGCTCACGCTGACCAGCGCCGGGGGTACGCTGAGCTTGCCGGCGAACGGCGCGGCGATCTTCCGGGTGAGGTGAGGCCTCCGACGCCGCTGGGCGGGCCCACCCCTGATTGGTAGTCGGGCCGGACAGTAGCGATAAAGGCACGCGTGTTCGATCACTTGGGCGTGTCGGAGTCCAGGCCCGCAGGTGGTGCACAAATTCGCGATGGGAGTGAGGATGGTGGCGGTGACGGTGCCTGAG
>JACPVJ010000110.1 GCA_016191785.1 Myxococcales bacterium
GCCGGGCGAGGCGGGGGCACCCCGCTCGGACGCCGCTCTCGAATTTGTGCTTCCTCCCCAGCCCCACCCGCCAGAGCGCCTAACTGATCGATGACGCGTCGCTTTTCACCACCGGGCCGGCCCGACTACCAATCGGGGGTGGGGTTTTCGGCGGGTCCGGAGGGCGGGCGGCACGGCGAGGGGTCGGATCAGAACGCGAACGACGCGCCCAGGCTCAGGGCAGGGAAGCCCGCCCTGGCCGTCAGCGCGATCTTGTCGCTGATGTGGAACCGGGCGCCGCCGTACACCGCCGGGCGGAGGCCCTTCGCGTTGCCGAGCCACATGCCGAAGCCCGGCTCACCGAACACGCTCCAGTTGCGGCTGAGCCAGAAGTTCCACTGCATGACGACCGGCACCCAGACCGACTGGTGTTTGCTCTCGAAGGCGATCCAGTCGAAGCCGAACCCGATCCCGACCGTGTTGTTGATGTTACGAATGAACCCGTTGTCGACCAGCTCGAAGGTGCCGCGAAACCCCGGCCCGTAGCCCTTGCCGGCCTTGTCCCCGGGCGGGTCGAAGCCGAAGAAGAAGTGCGGCTCGGCCTCGAACACGTAGTCCGGGTGCCGACCGGGCTGCTTGATGACCATCTGGTCGGCGTGCGCCGCGGTCGCCCAGGCGAGCACGACCGGCACGGCGGCGACGGCGAACGCGGCTGATTTCCCCATCGACTCCTTTTTCTTCTTGCAGGACTTTCGCGGCTTGTCGAGTCCCGTTGCTCGGGACAAGCCCCGCTGCTAGTTTCCGCGGCCCCGAACCGGGGAGCCGGCCGGCTCTGGCCGCGGCTCTGGTCGAGCGTTCAGCCGACCCCACACAGAGGTGTTCCAATGACTCAGCCCAATCCGCCTGGCGACGGCGAACAGCCCACGAACCTCCAGCTCCAAGGCGGTGCCGCCATCGTCGCACCGGTCAGCGCGTTCCCCGGCGGCGTGCCCGCCAACGCGATGATCGTGCTGCCGCTCTCCAAGCCCAGCGACGAGCTGCTCGAGTCGATCAAGAAGGGGCCCTTCGCGATCGAGGTCGACCAGATGTGGAAGCTCTTGGGCTTCAACGGCCCTGCGGTCCAAGTCCAAGACGGCGAGGGGCGTCCCATCGCGATCGGTCTCGAAGACCTGCTCTCGGGCCTCGAGAAGCACTGGGGCGAGAACAAAGACGACCTGAATCGCGGCCGGCTCTTGGCGCAAGAGCTGATGAAGTACAGCCGGTTCGACCGCGCCGAGAAGGTGCTCGCGAAGGTGGTCGCGTCGGGCGGCACGGGCGAAGACTGGCTCGGGCTCGGGGTCGCGCAGATGCAGCAAGAGAAGTGGGACAAGGCCGAGGGCACGCTCAAGGGCGCGCAGAACCTGATGGCCGACAACCCGTACCCGGCGCTTCACCTGGCCAAGGTGGCCAAGGGCAAGGGGGACGCCGCGGCCGAGCGCGAGTGGATCCAGCGCGCGATCAACACCGACTCGGGTTGCGTCGATGCCTGGGCGTACCTCTACGCGCAGGTCCGCGAGAGCGAGAACGAAGAGGCGGCCCTGAAGGCGGTCTCCGAGCTGGCCGACGCCGAGACGCACAAGCGTTCGGCCGCGCCCTACGTGGCGCTCCAGGGCTTCTACTCCGGCGACGAGGCCACCCGCGACAAGGCGATCGAGCTCGCGAAGAAGGCCGTGGCGCGCAACGAGAAGGACACGCTGGCGTTGATCTCGCTCTCGGCGCTGTACGGCCAGTCGGGCAACCTCGATCAGGTCATCGCGCTCTTGTCCAAGCACGAAAACTCGATGATGAACGACGTGCGGTTGGCCAACAATTACTTCGAGGCGCTGTTCCAGGCTCGGCAGATCGACAAGGTGACCAAGCTGCTCAACGCGCTCGCCGGTTCGTCGAACCGCGAGGTGAAGCAGTTCGCCATCGAGCGCTCGCGCGCGGTCGCCCAGTTCCTGCAACAGCAGCAGCAGCAGCTGGCAACCGCCGCCGGCCAAGCCTGAGCGCACCTGCTTCCGCGCGAGGATCTTGGCCGAGCCGCCCGCGCTCGGCTGAAATCGTCGCGTGGACCCAGGAGACCTGGTTGCTGGAAAGTACCGGCTGGTTCGCCGCCTGGGCGTCGGCGGCATGGCCGAGGTGTGGGCGGCGACCAATGTGCTGATGCGGCGCGACTTCGCCGTGAAGTTCATCTTGCCCACGCTGGCGGACAACGAAGAGGCGGTCGACCGCTTCTTCCAAGAGGCGCAGGCCGCGGGCCGCGTGCGTCACCCCAGCATCGTCGACGTGATCGACGTGGGGCACGGTCCCGACGGGCAGCCGTTCTTGGTGATGGAGCTCCTGGCGGGCGAGAGCCTCGAGTCACGCCTGGCGCGCGAAGGGACGCTGAGCGACCTCTTCACCGGCGTGGTGCTCTCGCAGATCGCCCGGGCGCTCGAGCTGGCGCACCGCGCCGGCGTGGTGCACCGCGACCTCTCGAGCGCCAACGTCTTTTTGACCACCGACGCTCAGGGCAGCGAGCCCCTGCCGAAAATCCTGGATTTTGGCGTGAGCAAGATCTTGACGCCCGGGATCGAGGCGCGGGTCAAGACCGGCAGCGGGGCCGTGCTGGGCTCACCGGCCTACATGAGCCCGGAACAGGCGCGAGGCGCCGAGAACGTGGACGCCCGCACCGACGTCTGGACCCTGGGCGTCTTGATGTACGAATGCCTGACCGGCCGCGCTCCGTTCCGCGCGTCGAACTACAACGCGCTGATGCTGGCGATCGTCGCCGCGCCGCACCAGCCGGTGCTGCAGCGATCCCCTCGGGTCGATGCCGAGCTCGCAGGCCTGGTCGAGAGCTGTCTGGTCAAAGACCGCGAGGCTCGCGTTCAGACCGCGCTCGAGGTGGCCGAGGCCCTCGAGTCCGTGGCCCGTCGCTTGTCGGATCCGGGGCGGGTCGGCGGCCAGAAGCGCCGCGCCACCGACCGGCTGTCTCGCGACCTGCCGCGGGTGTCCATCGGCACCGTGCCCTCCGGTGCGCGGCTGCCGACGACCGCCTTCCCCGTCGGCGTGCGCTGCTGGCAGTTTCTCACCCGCCGCGCCCCGCCCGGGGGCTTGATGGTGGGCGGCGCCCTCGGCGGCACTGCCGTGGGCCTGGCGATGGGGGTCGCCATCGCCGCGAGCTCGGCACCCGAGCGGCGGGCCGACGCGCCGAGCGCCGCCGCCGTCGAGCCGCTCCGGATCGCCCAGCCGCTGGCGGCGTCGGAGCCCGAACCGATCACCGTCCGCGACGGCGAGCCCGATCTGGTGCGCGCCACGGCGCGCGGTCTGGGCGTCAAGGCGAAGGCCGCCGCGCGCCCGCCGCTCCCCGCCACTGCCGTCGCCGAGGCCCCGCGCAAGAACCCGTACTGACGCCCGGGTCCCGTTGACAATCCCGGATCGGGGGCACCATGCTCCGTGGGATGCGAGGTACGATTTCGGTTTGGGGTGCCGTCGTGTCGATGGGTCTCTTGCTTGCCACCGGCAGCGGCTGTGGCGACGACGACGGGGGGAGTGGCGGCGGTACGAACACCGGCGGCGCAGCCGGCAGCGGCAGCGGCGGCGGCGGCGGCGGGTCGGGCGGCGGAACGCCCTCCACCTGCAGCGGGTACTGCACGACCATCATGGCGGCGTGCACCGGCGCCGACGGCCAGTACGGCGACAACGACTCGTGCATGGCCAGCTGCAGCTCGTTCCCAGCCGGCGCGCCCGGTGATCAAAAGGACAACAGCCTCGAGTGTCGCGCGTATCACGCGAACGCCGCCAAGAGCGGCGCGACCCACTGCCCCCACGCCGGCCCCGCCGGCGATGGGGTGTGCGGCACCAACTGCGACGGGTACTGCAGCCTGATGATGAAGCACTGTGCCGGCGCGTATCCCAGCGCCGCCGAGTGCGCGACGGCCTGCGCGACCATCACTGGCGCCACCGCCAAGGGCTTCGACACCGGCATCGACAACCGGACCGGCGATAGCCTGTTCTGTCGCATTTACCACGCCACCGCGGCGTCGATGGATCCCACGACGCACTGCGAACACGCGAAGCTCAATCCCTCCTCGGCCTGTTTGTGAGAGCCCTTCACCTGATCAGCGCTGCTCTGGTCTCGCTCACCGCGTGCGCGGACCACGATGCGGACGTCGATCGGGTGGGTCCCGGGCCGGTCCCCGACGCCGGGCAGAGCTGCAACGTCGATCCCGATCCCAAGGCCCAGCTGCCTTGTGACATCGCCCAGATCCTCGAGACGCGCTGCCAGCGCTGCCACCAGAGCCCGCCGAAGAACGGCGCGCCGTTCCCGCTTCTCACGTACATGGACCTCTTTGGCGACTATGGCGGCCCCATCTATCAAGCCGCGTACAAGGCGGTGAAGGTCGACTTCATGCCGTATTGCGCGGAGGGCAGCTCGTGTGCCGGCACCGTCCCCGATGGCCCGGTCCAGCCCTTGTCGGCCGAGCAGAAGGCCACCTTGCTCGCCTATCTGAAGTGCCCGCAGCCGGCCTACGACCAGGCGTGCCCGTGATGGGTCAGGTAACGTCCGACCCGAGCGGCGATCAGTTGACATCTGAACAGCCGCACAGTATCTGTCGGACATCGATGCTCGGCGCGGTGCCGGGCGCAGCCCTCGGTGGAAGCATTGGCCTTCCGGCCGCAGGGATCGGTGTCTGAAGCGAGCAGGTTCGGGAGGCGCAGATGATGGACGGAAAAGAGAAGAGCAAGGCGCTCGAGGTCGCGATTGCCAGCGTCGAGAAAGAGTTCGGCAAGGGCGCCATCATGCGCCTCAAAGACGGCGAGACCATCAGCGGTGACGTGACGGTCATCCCGAGCGGCTCCCTCGGCCTCGACGTGGCGCTGGGCATCGGGGGGTACCCCCGCGGCCGCATCGTCGAGATCTTCGGTCCAGAGTCGAGCGGCAAGACCACGCTCACGCTCCACGCCATCGCCAGCGTGCAGCGGCAGGGCGGCGTTGCAGCCTTCATCGACGCCGAGCACGCGCTCGACGTGACCTACGCGAGGAAGCTCGGGGTCAAGACCGACGAGCTGCTCGTGAGCCAGCCGGACTACGGCGAGCAGGCGCTCGAGATCGGCGAGATGCTGGTCCGCTCCGGCGCCGTCGATTTGGTGGTGGTCGACTCGGTGGCCGCGCTGGTGCCCAAGGCAGAGATCGAAGGCGACATGGGCGACTCTCACGTCGGCCTGCAGGCGCGCCTGATGAGTCAGGCCCTGCGCAAGCTGACGGGCTCGGTGTCCCGCTCGAATTGCATGTTCTTCTTCACCAACCAGATCCGCATGAAGATCGGCGTGATGTTCGGCAGCCCCGAGACCACCAGCGGGGGCAACGCGCTCAAGTTCTACGCCTCGGTGCGCCTCGACGTGCGTCGCATCGGCGCCATCAAAGAGGCGTCGACTCAGCCCGGCAAGGACATGCAGGTGGTCGGCAACCGCACCCGCGTGAAGGTCGTGAAGAACAAGATGGCCGCGCCGTTCCGCGAGTGCGAGTTCGACATCTTGTACGGCCAGGGCGTGTCGCGCTCCGGTGAGGTGCTGGACATGGCCGCGGACCTGAACATCGTGCAAAAGAGCGGCTCGTGGTTCTCGCTCGACAGCGAGCGCATCGGTCAGGGGCGCGACGCGGCTCGGACCTACCTCGAGCAGCACCCCGAGCTCTTGACCAAGATCGAGTCCAAGGTGCTCGAGGCGAGCGGTGTGCATCGCCACGTCGCCGGGGAAGCCGAGGCCGCGGCGGAGGGCAAGGCCGAGCCTGGACCGGCCAACGGCGGGGGCAAAGCCGCGTCGTCCGGCGCCAAACGGCCGGTCGCGCAGCGGCCCAGCTGAGCCCGGCATCCACAGCCTGTGGATAACCCGTTGAGAAGGTCCGGACGACCCGGGGACGGGCCGCAGCGGATCTCGGCCGAGTTGACCGCTCGCCTACCCGGATCCCGAGGCCCGGCGCCTACTTAGGACGACTCCGCAAGCGGGGTCCGCTCTCGGTGGTAAGCGCTGGGAAATACGTGGCAAATCTCCGTTCCTTGACGCGCTGGATCGTGCCCCCTACCGGTAGATCAGTGACTGCTCGCCGCGCCCTCAGCTTCCCCTGGATCGTCGCCCCGGCGCGGCTGGCGAAGGGCCGTCCGGCGGTGGGGCCGGCGCCCCGCATGGCGCCGTCGGCGGTGCGGATCCCCCATCCCGAGCAGGTCGCGCTGCCGCTCCGGTTCACGGGCACCGGGCCTCAGATCTTCGTCCACGAAGGCGCCCGTCAGGCCCTCGAGCGCCGCCTGCACGTGGCCTTCGGGGGCATGGTGCAGCTCTCGGTCACGGACAACCGGCGGCGCATGGTGACCCGCAGCCAAGAGAACGGCGTGCTCAAGGTCCGGGTGCACATGATGTTCCTGGACGCGTCGGAGCGAGTCGTGGACGCCCTGGTGCGCTACGTGGTCGACGGTGACCGGGACGCCTCCGAGGTGGTCGGCTCGTTCATCGAGTCGAACTCGCACCGCATCCGCGCCGTGCAGCGGACCCGAGGTCGGCTGCGGCCGCGCGGCCGGGTCCACGACCTCTATGCCATCTTGACCGAGGTGAGTCATCGCTATCTGGGCGCTTCGGTGCCGCCCGACGTGCTCATCACCTGGGGTCGTCACGGCCACCCGGGTGGCACCCCGCGCAAGACCATCAAGCTCGGAAGCTACAGCGCCACCGAGCGGTTGATCCGCGTGCACCCGGCCATCGACAAAGAGTGGGTGCCTCGCTATTTCATCTCGTACATCGTGTACCACGAGCTCTTGCACCACGTGGTTCCGAGCATGAAAGAGAGCGGCCGTGCGCTGCTCCACTCGGCCGAGTTCCTGCGGCGCGAGCGGCAGTTCCGGCACTACGAGCGCGCGATGGAGTGGGAGCGAAAGCACATCCACCGCCTGCTCAAGGCGCGGTGACTGCTCACATCTCGAGCGCCAGCCCGAGCATCCAGGTGTTCGTGCCGACCTTCATCTGGTCGCTCGTGCCGAGCAGACTTCGGTACCATTCCACGAAGAAATAGCTGTTGTTGACCCCGGTCTGGGCGTCCATGGCGAGGGAGCTCGAGCGGTCGACGACGTCGAGCAAGAGCATGCCGCCCAGGGCCCACTGAGGCCCATACGACGAGCCACGCCCCAGCGTGCCGTCGTCGCCGTGGGCGGTGCCTTCGCCGTCGCTCGACCACCACAGGGCGTACCCGAGGCCGAGCTTGGCGTAGGGCACGAGCGGGACGTACGTTTCGCGCGCCAGCACGTCCACGCGGAGCACGCCCACCAGGTACATGGGCATGATGCCCAGCGTGGTCTCTTGAGCCGAGCGTTTGCCGCTGCCATCGGCCAAGAGCGCGTCCGCGGTGAACTTGGTGTACCCCCAGCCGAAGCCCGGGCCGAAGGTGCCGAAGTGCGGGATGCGCAGCGCCTGCCAGTCGACCTCGAAGCCGATCAGGTAGCGGTTGTCGTTGCCGAAGGTGTCGGCGAAGGGTGTGGCGCCGCCGAACTCGGAGTCGACCTCGGGGCGATAGCGCCCGAAGCGCAGCTCGAACGCGGCGTTCTGGGGCGACTCGGACTGGTGCCGGGCCTCGAGGCCGCCGTAAGGGCCGAGCGCGTCGGTGCCCTGGGCGTGGGCCAGCGCGGGCGTGCCGAGCGCGCCCAGCGCGATCGCCGCTGCGAGCAGGCGCCGGGTCACGGGCGCCTCCGGCGAAGGCCCAGGGCCAAGAGGGCCAGCCCGAGCGCCGCGAGACCGGCCTGGCTGGGCTCGGCGCCCAGGGCGCAGAAGCCCCCGCCGCCCTTTCCGCCCGCCCGCCGGTAGAGCTCGAAGAAATCGTCGACGGGCTGCGGGCTGCCGCAGGCGACCGACGAGAGCGGACCCGAGTTGCCGACGCGATCGACCCCCGCCACCGCCACCGCGTACTTCACTCCGTTGGTGAGATCGCCCGCGTTCGCGCTGGTTTCGAGCTTTCCCGTGACGGACCCGCACTGGTAGGTCGAGTCGGGGCGAAGCCCGGGTGTGAGCGCTGCGGACGGGCAGGCGGGGTTGCCTCCGCTGCCGCCGTCGGTACCACCGGTGCCGCCGGTGCCGGCGCTCGCGGCGTCGGAGCCCGAGTCGCTGGCGGCGTCGGAGCCCGAGTCGCTGGCGGCGTCGGAGCCGGCGTCGCTGCTCGCGCCGGCGGCGCCGCCCGAGCCCGCGGCACCCGAGTCTGCCATGGGTGAGCTGGCCGGCGCGCCGGCGCCGGGCTTCGGATCGCAGTACACGCGGTAACCGATCAGGTCCGAAGCCGTCGAGGCGTCCCAGCTCACCACCAAGAGCTCCTCACCGATGCCCGCGCTCACACCCTCGGGCGCCGGTGGACCGACGACGTCGAACTTCGTCTGATAGTTTGTGCCGGTCCCCTTCGTCTGGCCCGTGCCGTCGACCAGCATGAAGTAGAGGGTGATCTGCTGGCCCTCGCTCGCGGCGCCGCTCACGTCGCAATCGGCGGCCGTGCCCGTCCCCGGGCCCCACGACCCGTCGGTGCTCTTGTTCTGTGCGATGATGTCCTGCGCCCGGATCTTGACGTTCTGGGTCGTGGCCTGGGGGTTGGTCTTGTAGACCTGCCAGCAGGTGGGTGAGCTGCCGAGCCGCGCCTCGTACGGAGTGCAATCGGCGCTGCTGCCGACCCAGACCTCGAGCGACAGTCCGACGGCGCTCACCAGCGTGGTCTCGAAGCTGAGCTCGTCGCCCCCGGTGCAATCCGAGTAGCTCACCCAGGTGGGCTCTTGGTCACTGGACCGGAACCCGAGCTTTCGCTCCAAGCTCTGGGCGCTGACGGTCACCGACTGCGCGACGGCCGGCAGGGCGACGGCAGAGAGGGCCCAGCCCACGAGCGCCGCAGTCCATCGTCTCGAAGCCATGTCGGAGCCCTTTGAGCACACAGCGTGCCACGCTGCAAACCCCGCGACACGCGGTCTTTCGGCGTGGGCCCGGGAAAAGCGGCGCGACAGCCTGTCGGGCCCCCGGGGTGGGCTGCCAAAGTGGCAGGCGGTGTTACCGTGTGCGGCGTGTTGCTGAGCGTCGGCCAGACGGTGATCGGGCGCTACCGCGTCGAGGCCGTGCACGAGCTCGGGCCGGGGGTCCAGGTTGGGCAGGGCGTCTCGACGGACGGTGCCCCGGTGACGCTGGTGGCGGTGCGCGGCGTGGCGCATGGCGAGTGCGAGCGCGCGCTCGAAGCTCACCAGCGCTACCGCATCGGAGCGCGGGGTATCGCACGCCCGGTGGGCATCGGCATCGAGGGCGACGAGCTGGTCGTCGCCTACGAGCGGAGCATGCCCGACGCGCTGGTGGACCGCCTCGGGGCGTCTGGCGCGGACACCGGCAACGTGCTCACCCAGATCGCGTCGGCCCTCGGTCCCCTGCACGATCAGGGGATCGCGTTCGGGCTGATCGACGCGACCCTGATCCGCGTCGGCGCCGAAGGGGTGAGCCTCGAGGGGTTCGCGCTCGAGGCGCTGGTCCGCGAGCTCGGGGGCGGGCGCGTGTCGATCGTCCCTCCGGGTCACCGCGCGCCCGAGCACGAAGGCGCGAGCCCCGAGCCCGCGACGCCGGCCTCCGACGTGTTCGCGCTCGGGGTGCTCGCCACCGAGCTTCTCATCGGTCGATCGCTGCGGCCTGCCGACGCGCGGCCCACCCCGCGGGCGTGCGGCGTCGACGTGAGCGATGAGGTCGAGGCGCTGATCGGCAAGGCCGTGGCGCGATCACCCGCCGCGCGCCCGATGGATGTCGCCCGCTGGGCGCAAGAGCTCGCCGAAGCCCTGCTTCGCCCCCACGTCCCGCTCGCGTCGGCACCCGAGGCCGCAGCACCAGTGGGCGAGGCGCCGCCGCCCTGGGTCGCGCCCGAGCCGGTTGCGGCGCCGCCCGCGCCCCGCGCGCCCGCCCCAGCGCCCCGGCCGCCGCCGCCGCGCGACTCCCTGCCGCCCGGCGCGCTGAAAGGCGGCAGTGCGCTCTCGCTCTTGGCCCTGATCGGCGGCGGGCTCTTGATCTTGCTCGGCGTGGGCGGCGTGTTCGCGTACTCGCTCTTCCGCACGCCGCCACCCATCGCCACGACCGCGACCGCCACGACTGTCGTGACGCCGGCACCGCCGCCGGGGCCCGCGCCGCCGCCGGCCGAGACGCCTGGGCCCGACGCCGCCGCCGAGCTCGACGCGGGGGAGCCTGCGAGTGAGCCCGACGGTGCATTGCCGCCCCCGAACACCGGTCCGCGCGTCGCGCTGCCGGGTGACGGCCTGTCGCCCCTGCCGGTGACCGCCGATGTCCCGGTGTGGGGCAGCGACAAGGCTCTGGTCACGGTGATCGTCTTCGGCGATCTGGAGTGCCCGCACACGCGGCGCGCCCAGCGCGGCATCGAGTCCGTCTTGCGGGCATTTCCGAACGAGGTGCGCGTCGCCTTTCGGCATCGCCCGCTGGCCATCCACTCGCGGGCGCGGGACGCCGCCAAGGTCGGCGTGGGGATGCGTCGGGACCACGGTGAGGCCGCCTTCTGGCGTTTCTTGTCCCAGGCCGCCGCGACCACCCACGACGCCAACAAGATCGAGCTCGCCAAGTGGGTCGCCGCCGCCGGCGGCAGCGCGGCCCGGGTCGAAGACTGGATCGCGGATGCCGGCGCGGAGAACGAGGTCGGTCGGGACCTGCTCTTGGCGGCGCTGTGCGACGTCCGCGAGACCCCGACCTTCTTCGTGAACGGACTGCGGGTCGACGGCTTCTCGAGCTACGACGACCTCAAGCGCGTGGTCGAGAAAGAGCTGGCCAGCGCCCGGAGCCTGCTCGCCCTAGGGACCGCGGCGACGGACCTCTACGGCACGCGGGTCCGCAAGAACCTGCTCGGCCTGGGCAAGGACGTCGCCGAGCGAAGCTGTCCGCCGGTGGGCACGTCACCGGTGCGCGGGGCCGCCGACGCGCTGGTGACGATCGTCGAGTTCTCGGAGTTCGAGTGCCCGTTCTGCAGGCGCGCGCAGCCCACGCTCGATACGCTGCTTGCCCGACACGGTGGGGACCTGCGCATCGTGTGGAAGAACTTCCCGCTCGACCACCACCAGCGCGCGCGCGCCGCCGCGGCCTTCGCCCTCGAGGTGTTCGACCAGGGCGGGGCCACCAAGTTCTGGAAGGCCCACGACCTCTTGTTCGCCGCCCAGAGTGATCTGGGGGACCCCGCGCTCGAGTCCATCGCCGGCCAGCTGGGACTGCCCGCCGCGCCGCTGCTCGGCGCCGCCAAGGCCCGGGCGAACGACCCCAAGATCGACGCCGACGCGCGCCTGGGCCACAAGCTCGGAGTGCGAGGGACCCCGGCGTTCTTCATCAACGGGCGGTCGCTCAGCGGCGCGCAACCCCTCGAGAAGTTCGAAGCCTTGATCAAGGAAGAGCTCGAGAGCGCCCGCGGCCTGGTTTCGGGCGGCACGCCCCGGGCCCGAGTCTACGACGCGCTCTGCGGCGTTCGCTGATGCCCGAGCCGTGGTAAGAGCGGCACCGAGGGAAGAGTGTCGAGTGAAGCAGCTCAGCGGGCGTCCGTGGCCCCAGCGGCTCGTTCCCTGCGGCCGATCGACGCGGTGATGCAGACCGAAGAGGCCGCGCGCGCGCGGGTCTTCTTCCGGAGCCTGGCCGTCATCATGGTGGTCCTCGAGGCGTCGCTGCCGTTCTTGCCCGGGGCGGACTGGCTGCGGGCGCTCACCTCGGTGCTGGCCGGCGCAGTCCTGCTCGTGTCGCTGGTCACGCTCTACGTGCTGCGCCTCGACGTTCGCTGGACGCCCCGTCTGATGGCCACGGTCGGCATCGTGGACGCGCTCTTGGGCGTCGGCATCATCTACTACCTGGGGACGTTCTCGGCTGCCGCGGCAGTGTTCACCGTGGGCGTCTACTTCTTCGGCCTGGGCAGCAGTCGCGGCGCGGCGCTGGCCGTGTACCTCACCGGCGCCTTGCTCTACCTGGCGGTTTCAGCGGGCATCGCCCTCGGCGTGGTGCCCGACGAGAGCTTGTTTTCGGCCAGCCACGCCGGCGCCGCCTCGCGCTGGTACCGCGTCGCGATGATGCAGCTGGTCTTCGGCATGACGTTCTATCTGGCGCGCAGCAGCCGGCGTGCCACCGAGACCGCCGTGTCTCGCGCGCAGCAGGTGCGCCATGTCCTGAAGCAACGCGACGCGCAGCTGAACGAGGCGCGCCACGAGCTGGACTGGGCCTTGCGCACCGGTGAGGGCTACATGTCGGGCCAGGCCGTCGGCAAGTACCAGATCGAGGAGCTGGTCGGACGCGGGGGCATGGGCGAGGTCTACGCGGCGAGCGATCGCGAGACCGGGCGAAAGGTCGCGCTCAAGCTCTTGCACCCCAACATGGTGGAAAACCAAGAGTATGTGCAGCGCTTTCTGCGCGAGGCTCAGGCCGCGGCGGCGGTGCCGAGCGAGCACGTGGCGGAGGTGTTCGAGGTCGGCCTCACACCTTACGGCGGCCCGTTCATCGCCATGGAGTTGCTCGAGGGGCACGACCTGGCGTGGTACCTGCGCCGCACTCCGAGCCTGCCGCTCGACACCGTGATCACCATGGTCGAGCACGCGGCGCGGGCGCTGGCGGCGGTGCGCCAGGCGGGCGTCGTGCACCGCGATCTGAAGCCGGCGAACCTGTTCTTGGTGGACTCGCTTCCGCAGAAGTGGAAGGTGCTCGACTTCGGGTTGTCGAAGATCCATGGCGGGGCGGCGCTCACGCGGGAGGTCGCCGTGGGCACCCCGCAGTACATGCCCCCGGAGCAGGCCCAGGGGCTGCCGGTGGACCACCGGGCCGATCTGTACGCGCTCGGGGCCATCGCCTACCGCGGGATCACTGGCCAGCCGCCCTTCGTGGGGGACGACATCGGGCCGCTCTTGCTCGACGTGATCTACACGCAGCCCCAGCAGCCCGGGGCCTTCACCAAGATCCCGGTGGAGATCGAGCTCGTGCTGGCCATCGCCCTCGCCAAGAAACCCGAAGATCGTTTCCCCAAGGTCGAGGACTTCGCGGCGGCGATGCGCGCCGCCGCGGCTGGCGCCCTGGACGACGCGACCTCGGCCAAGGGCTGGCAGCTGGTGAAGCTCTACCCCTGGGGCTCGACCCGGCGGCGCAGCGAGCGCTGAGTCAGAGCCGGATTTCGACGTGGGTCTGGCGGCGCAGGCTGTCGAGCCAGCTCTTGCGGGCCTTGCCCATCTTCTCGAGATAGACCCGCTCGCCGAGCTCGTTCTTGGCGTCTTCGAAGGTCGGCAGCTCGGTCTCGTCCCGGGCGATCAGCTTGACCACGAAGTACGAATCACCGACACGGATGGCGCTCGACACCTGACCCGGCTCGAGGTTCATCAGTGCCGCGTCGATGGGCGGCGCCAGCCGACCAGGGCTCAGCCGACCGAGCTCACCCCCGCGGTCACGGCTGCCGGCGTCGTCGGACCTCTCCTTGGCCAGGGCGCGGAAATCGCCGCCGGCGCGGGCCTGAGCCGCGACGGACTCGGCGAGCGCGCGCTTCTCTTTGGCCGCGGCGCTGTCGCCGGCCGCGACGTCGATCCGGATCCAGGCGGCGCGGAACCCGAGTCGCTTGCGCTCGTCCATCACCAGCCGGCGGTACATGGTGCGCACGTCCTCGTCCGTGACGCGGATGCGCCCCTGAACGCGCAGGTTGAGCAGCTTGGCCTCGAGCACCTGGCGGCGGATCTCTGTCCGGTACGACTTCTCGTCCAGGCCGCTCTTGGCGGCCTCGGCCACCAGCTTGTCCACGCTGATGCCGTTCTGCGAGGCCACCCGCCCGATGGCGTCGTCCACCTCTTTGGCGTCGACCACCAGCTTCGAGCGGTTCGCTGCGCGAGCTTGCAGCTCTTCGTCGACCATGCGCTCGAGCACGTTCTTGTAGGTCTGCGAGATGGCTGCGTTGCGCTGCGCTCCGGCGGGCACCTCGGAGTGGATCTTCACCAGGAACGGCCTGGCGCGAAGCACCACGTCGCTGAGCAAGATGGCACGCTCGCCCACCACCGCGACCACCTTCTCGATCACGGTGGCGCGTGCCGAGGGCGCCACCGTGGCGGTGGCACAGGCGACCAGGGCGACGGTGAGCAGGCGGCGCATGCGAGGCGCGACGAATACCACGGTCGGCCCGGGGTGCAATGGAATCTGCGTCGCCCTGCGGCCTAGCGTCGCATGTGCTCGCGATCGGTGGTGAGCACGTAGAAGTCCCGCGGCCAGTGGCGGACGTACGTCACGCGCACGACCTGGGCGCCGTCGTTCGGATCCACGCTGTCGCTCAGCGTGCCCACGATGCGCACCAGCGAGCCGGCCCCCACGCTCTTCGGGCCGATGTCGTCGTCGCCGCTCAGTCGGGCGAGGGCATGCACCACCGCGTGCTCGCGGTCGCTGACGGTCACCCGACAGGTGTCCTCGTCCGAGGTGTCGCACAGGTTCCGCGGCTCGAGGGCGCGCACGCTCAGCTTCAGGTCGGCGTTCCCCCCCGGACCGGGGTGGCGGGTCTTGACCACGCCGAACAGCGTCACCGACTTGCCCTTCCATTCGTCGGGCGTGCGCTGCGCCATCACCGGGTCGTATTCTTTCACGCCTTTCAAGGCCGCCTCTTCGTCGCTCAGCGGCGAATAGGCGCGGGCGTGGCCATACAGCCCCGGCGAGTGACAACCAGCGAGAGCGAGACCGAGAAGGCAGAGACCGCGAACGCTCATGGCGCCTGGAAGTATCACGACACCTGGGCGGGAG
The DNA here is from genome assembly GCA_016191785.1 of Myxococcales bacterium. Classification (GTDB taxonomy): domain Bacteria; phylum Myxococcota_A; class Polyangia; order Polyangiales; family Polyangiaceae; genus JADJKB01. Next base: position 14,758 of record JACPVJ010000110.1, read on the forward strand.
CTAGCTCGCCAGGGCGGACGGACGGTCGGCGCGCCGGCGTTTTCGGCGGGGAGCGAGGCGGCGGGTTGCGCGCAGCGCGAGCTCGAGTGCGAGGAGCGCGAGCAGCGCCAGTGCGACCTCCGACGAGGCGTCCACCTGGTTGTCCACTCCGCTCGTGACGACGCGCTCGTCGTGCTGGTCGGGCTCGTGCGGGGCGGTGGTGATCTCGGCCGAGTCGAGCGTCACGATCCGCTGCTCGGTGGTCCCCTCGACCCGTACGCGATAGCGTCCGACCCGGCTCGGAACGAACGCGCGCTCGGTCTCCGCTCCCGACGCCGTCTCGCGCGCCAGCGGCCCGCGCGGGCCGTCGATCTCGACCCGGCTCCCCGCCGGGAACGCCCACGGCGTGCCCGCGACGCTGCGTCGCGGACCGGCGCGACGCTCGGATTGCTCGATCACGTGCTCGAGCAGCGCCAGAAAGCCCGGTCGAAGCGCGAGGTCGCTGTGGTCGGGAGCGGACGGGAGCGAGACCGTGAGGGTCAGCCCGCGGCCCACCCGCTTTTCGACCATGAACGGCTCCCCGTCGTCCCAGCGGGCGAGCACGGTCGCGCCCGGGGCCAGCGCGCTCTCGAGCCGCACGCGGCCGCGGGGTGCGAGGCTCGACAAGCTCGATCCCGGAGCGCCCAGCCACGCGATGCTCTTCGGGTCCACACCGCCCGACTTGGTCGTGCCCCAAGACAGCGCCCCGCTCACGAACGGCTCGAGGGTGGTGCCCAGCTGCACGCTCTCGGCGCGTGGACCGAGCAGGCCGAGCGCGACGCCGCCCCGCTCGAGCCACTCTCCCAGCGCTGCGCGCGCCTCGGGCGCGAGCCCGCCCGGGTCGTCGAGCACCAGCGCCGCGAAGCGCTCGAGCTCTTTGGCGTCGTCGGGCAACGTCGGCAGCGGCTTCACGCCCACGTCGAGCGCCAGCGCTTCGAGCGCCTGCTCGACGACCGTCGCGCCACCGGTGGTGGCGCTCGAGGTCGCGACGTCGGAAATGACCGCCACGCCGAGCCCCTGCGCTTCCGGTGCCACCGGCGCCCGGTCGTCCTCTGCGATCGAGTCCTTTCCGGACAGCTGAGCGTCGAGGCCCGCGCCCAGGGTCGAGGGCTCCAGGGACACGGTCTGCTCGCCGGCGCGCGGGTCGAGCTTCGCGCTGGCGACGACCTCGCCGGTCTTGGCCAGGGGAGCGCCGGCGTCGGGCGCGGTGGCCGCCTGCGTGCTCACCGCCAGATCGAGGGAGCGCCCCCGCGCCGCCTGCGCCGACGAGCACGCGACGGTGGCGCTGACGCGACGACCGTGGCTCACCGCCGACACCACCGCGCAGTCGTCCATCGCGTTGCGCAGCTCGGCCATCGGCGCCCACACCGCAGGCTCACCGTTCGGGACCGGCGCCCCGGCGAAGTCGCTGAGCAACACCACCTTGCGGTCGACGTGGGGCAGGGGCTTCACCGCCGAACGGCCCAACTGGACCGCCGCGGCCAGATCGGTCGGCCGATCGGTCACCTCGAGCTCGGCGATCACCCGGCGCGCCGCCCCCAGGTCGGTGGTCGCCGAGAGCGCGACCCTGGCGGGTGCGCCGGCCAGGATCACCGCCACGGCGTCCCCCTCGCGGGCGGCCGCCAGAAGCTCGCGAGCACCACCGCGCGCGAGGTCGAAGCGCGACTTGCCGGACGGCGTCTGGCTCCGCATCGAGAGCGAGTCGTCGACCACGATGGCCAGTGCCACCGAGCCGCCACTCTGGCGTGCGATCGACAGGCGAGAGCACCGCACCAGCGGTGTAGCGCCCAGCACCGCCAGCGCAAGAATCATCGCGGCCCTGACCCCGAAGAGCGCGCGGTCTTCCAGCCGGCTCCGCTGTCGGGCTACGGGCTCGACCACGGGCACCAGATGGGCCGGGGGGAACTCGCGCTCGTCGGCGCGCGAGCGGCGCAACAGGTGGGCCACGAAGGGCACCACGACGAACGCGGCGACGGCCAGGGCCAGGCCCACGGCGAAGCTCACGGCTGGCCCCCTCGGGCGCCGAGCACGACCTCGCGCACGGTGCTCACGGGCGCCTCGCTGGTCACGGCGTCGATCAGCACGCCGCCGCTCTCGGCGAGCCGCTGTCGCCACTCGCTGGCGATCGCGGCCAGCCGGGCCAGGTACCCTTGCCTGACCAGGCTGGCGTCGGTCTCGACGCGGAAGCTGCCCTCGCTGGCGTACAGGCGCACCGGGCCTTCGAGGGCGAAGCTGGCCTCGAGTGGGTCGAGCACGCGGACCGCGATCAGCGTGCGCCCGAGGGAAGCGAGCGCGGCGAAGCGGTCCAGGGTGTGCTCGGGCAGGTCGATCAGATCGCTGAGCAGCACCACGACCGAGCCGCGTCGCGCGTGGCGTGCCACGCCGGCGAACGCCCGCTCCGCGGCCGCGGTGTCGAGCCCGAGGTCGCCGCCCGGGCGCACGGTCTCGAGCGCGGCGACCACCCGCTCGAACGCCTCGCGGCCCCCGAGCGCGGGCAGCGGCTCCCGCGCGTCTCCGCCGATCCAGTCGAGCGCCACCGGGTCGCCGTTCGAGATCGCGATTCGGGTCAGGGCCGCGGCGACCACGGCTGCGTACGCCAGCTTGGCACCGGGCGCGCCGGCGCTGCGAAAGCCCATCGACGCGCTCGCGTCCACCACCAACCTGAGGGCGCGATCGGTCTCGGTCTCGAACTGCCGAACCATCAGCCGCCCGTGGCGCATCAGCGCGTGGCGGTCGATGAAGCGCAGGTCGTCGCCGGGCACGTAGGCGCGGTGCCCGCCGAACTCGACACCCGCCCCGCGCCGCTGACTTCGATGGCCCCCCGCGTACACGCCGTCGGCCGCGCTGCGCGCGGTGAGTCGCAGCGGAGCGAGCTCTCCCCAGTCGAGCGTCTGCTCGAGGGTGAGCCTCGACTCAGGGGCGGAAGCGCTCACCGGTTGCCGTTGGGGCGGCGCCGTTCACGCCACCGAACACGATCAGCTCGCCCCCGGCGAACGCATACACCGGCCAGAGGTGGTCTTCACCCGACGGCCACGCGGGCACTGCGGTCCAGGTGTTGGTGCCAAAGTGGTAGATCGCGCCGTCTTTCAGCGCGCCGGTCGTGAAGCCGCCGACCATCAACGTGGCGCCGTTCGCGATGCGCGCGCTGAACCCGCTCTGGCGGTGCAAGGCGTACCGGGCGGTCGGTGCCCCCGCCGTCTGCATGGCGCTCCACGCCGATCCGTCGAAGCGCTTGCCGTCGGCGAAGGTGTTCGGCGGCTTGCGCCCGCCCCACACGATCAACGCGCTGCCGTCCCAGGCTCCAAACGCCCCGACGCGCTGGCTCGGACCTTTGGGCAGGCTCGCCCAGGCGTCGGTCGAGAGCCGGTAGCGGTACGTCTCGTCGGAGTAAGAGCCGCCCACCTTGCCGCCGTACACGAAGAAGTCGACGCCGCTGAAGCCGGTGACCGGGTCGATTCGCGCGGCGGGCTGCCCCCCGCCGCTCGCAGCGGTCCACTTGTCGGCCTGTGGATCATAGCGGAACGCGCCCGCCACGCCGCCGCCCACGGCGTCTTGTCCGCCCCAGAGCAAGACCTCGGAGCCGGTCCAAACCAAGTAGGGCGCGCGACGCGCGCCCGGTGCGCCGGTGTTCGTGACCGGACTCCACGCCTTGGCCACCGGGTCGTAGAGCGCACCGTCCGCGAAGTCGGCCCCGCCCCAGACGAAGACGCGATTGCCGGTCCAGACCGCAGACGCCAAGATGCGCGCGGACGGCGTGTTCGCGTCCTTGACGACGTCGGTCCAGCTGTTGGTGGCCACGTCGTAGATCGCGCCGCTGTCGAGCGCGGTGGTCGCGGTTTGCCCGCCCCAGACGAAGACCTGGCCCGCGGTGCCGATGGTGGCGTAGGCAGCGTGGCTCCGGGCGCTGGGCGCGCCGGCAAGGCTCAGGGTCACCCAGGGCGGGGTGCAGGTGCCGGCTGCGCAGGTGCGGCCCGCGCCGCACGAGTTGCCGCAGCCGCCGCAATGCTTCGCGTCGGTGGCGGGGCTCACGCAGGCGCCGTCGCACAAGATCTGGGGCGCCGTGCAGGTCGGGGTCACGCAGCTGTTGCCGCTGCACACCTTGCCGCCGGTGCAATCGCCGTCGGCGCAACACTCGAAGCAACCCGTGGCGCAGCACTTGGTGCCGGCGCCGCACCCCGAGTGGGAGCAGACCCCGGCGCCGCTGCAGCTGTCGGTGGTGCACGGGTCCGAGTCGCCGCACTGGCTGGCCGAGCAGCACTCGCGACACGCACTGCCGCAGTCGTTCGGGGTGAGGGTCGCGCACTGACAGCTCGACGCCGAACAGATGGCGCCGGGCTTGCACACGGTGCTGCAGCCGCCGCAGTGCTGCGCGTCGGTCGTCAGATCGACCTCGCAACCGTCGGCGGCCTGGCTGTTGCAGTTGGCAAAGCCCGTCAGGCAGCTGGCGAGCCCGTTCACGCACTGCTGGTGCGCGCCGACGGGCTGGTTGCAGCCGCCGCAGTGCTGCGGATCGGTCTTGGTGTCCACGCACGAAGTGCCACACAGCGTCTCGCCCGAGGCGCAGCTCGACACGCAGCTCGTCCCGTCACAGGCCGGCGACGGCGCGCTGCACTTCACGCCGCAGGCTCCGCAGTTCTGCGCGTCGGTCAGCGCGGTCTCGCAGCCCACGCTGGCGTCGCAGTTCTGGAAACCCGCCAGGCAGCCGCACTTGCTCGCCGAGCACGAGCCGTTGACGCCACAGGCCGCGTTGCACGCCCCGCAGTGCTGCGCGTCGGTGGCGAGGGTGACCTCGCAGCCGTCGTTCTTGCTGGCGTTGCAGTCACCGAAGCCGACCGCGCACTCGCACTTTCCGGCGGAGCACACCTGGTTCGCTCCGCAGGCGTTGCCACAGGCGCCGCAGTTCTTCTCGTCCGTCGCGAGCTTGGTCTCGCAGCCGTTGGCGGCCTGCCCGTCGCAGTTGGCCGTCCCTGCCGGACAGGTGCACTTGCCCGCCACGCAGCTCTGGTCGAAGGCACACTCGACCCCGCAGGTGCCACAGTTCGCCGGGTCCACCGCCGAGTCGACCTCGCAGCCGCTGACCACGTTCTTGTCGCAGTCGAGGTGGCCGAGCAAGCAGGTGTTGGTGCAGTTGCTCGAGCTGCAGGTGGTGCCGGGGCAGCCCTTGCCGCACGTGCCGCAGTTGGCGGGGCTCGAGGCGAGGTTCACGCACTTGTCGTCGCAACAGACCTCGCCGCTCGGGCAGTTGGCGCACGGACCGGCGTCCCCGCCCCCCAAGCCGCCGGTCGCGCCCACTCCGCCCGTGCCGCCTCCGCCCCCCGCGCCCGAGGTGCCGCCCGCGCCCGAGACGCCGCCGCTGCCCGAGACACCGCCGCCACTGCCGCCGACGCTGGCGTCGCCGCCCGCGCCGCCACCTCCCCCGGCGCCGCCGCTGGCCGGCGCGGTGCTGAAGTCGTCCTCGAGCAGCTGTGGGCAGCCGGCGGCCGCTAGACCTAGCAAGCCGAAGGCCACGAGGTGGCGCGGCCAGGTGCGCATCAGAAGCTCCCCCGCAGGCCCGCGCGCTCTAGTCCGACCCACGCGCCCACCCGGGCCTGTTCTTTCTTCTTGGGCGCCGTGAGCCAGAGCGTGACTCCGGCCCCGACCCCCAACGCGCCGACCACGTAGCCGACGGTCGAGAGAGTGCGCAGACTGCGGAACGACTCGGCATCGTCCGCACCGCTCGAGCCCTCCTCGCATACGCCCTTCGGGCAGGCGTCTTCCGCGCTCTGGTGCTTGCTGGTGGCCATGAGGCCGGTGGTGACACCGACACCCAAGCCCACCGCCCCCACTCCCAACGCGACGAAGGCCCAGGTCTTCTGCGACGAGTCGGTCGCCGTCCGTCCGGGGGATGCGGCGGTCGCGGGTGCGTCGGCGTCGGCGCCCGCGGGGGCCGGTGGCAGCTCGAGCTCGACCGACTTCTCTTCCTTCTCTTGGATCTCGAGCGTGGCCCGTGCTTCGCGGCCGTCGGTCGTCTTGGCGATGACCTCGTGCTTGCCTGGGTCCATCGGAGCGGTGACTCCGATCAGCGCCGGCGCAATGGCCCTGCCCCCGACGCTCACGCTCAGCGCGCGGCTCTTGCGATCGATGCCCTTGACCACGATGGTCGCTCGCGGAACACGCGGCCGGAGCTCGGCCAGCTCGGCCTGGGCCTGCTCGACGGCCTCGCGGAACGCGGCGGGTGACTTGTCGTCCAGCCGGGTGCGGGTGGTGCGAACGTACGCCTCGAGCGCCTCGACCCAGCGCCCGCCCTTGGCCAGAGCACGAGCGTGGCGCAGCGACAAAGTCGGCGCCGGCACGAGCGCGTAGGCGCGCTGGTAGAGGTCCTGGGCCTTGGCGAAGTCCTCCGCCTCGAGCGCCTTGGCCGCCTGCTCGGCCAGCTCGCGCGCGGCGTTTCGGTCCGCGTCGCTCTCTTCTTGTGCCGCCGCGACACCGCCAAAAAGAAAGAGCAGCGAGCCCGCGATCAGGCCGACGACGCGCCGCTCAGAACCCCAGGTCTTCCGCATAGGCACCCTTGGGTTTACCCGTTGTCGGAGCCCCAGGGGAGGGAGATTTTGCGCTGGCCTCGGGCTTGGCCGGCAAAGCGGGGCCCTTCTTCTTCGGGCGTGCTCCGCTCGCCTCGAGTGACGGCGTCGGCGGGGCGGTGGCGGTCGCCGGCGGGACCGTGACCGTCGCCGTGGGGGCGGCGCCGCGTGCACCGTCGGTGGGACCCGCTTCGGTGGCCACCGGCTTCGGGCCGGAGCGCGTCAGCAAGAAGCCCACGATCGCCAGGCAGGCCAACGCCACCGCACCGAGCACTGCCAGCGTGCGCTTCGGGAAGGGCGGCTTCATGGGCGCCTCGAAGGGCTCTACTGGCGGGACGGGCGGAGGCTCTGGCGCTTCGGCGGGAGTGGGCTTCACGGGCGCGATCGGCGGGGGCGGGGTCGAGGCGCGGAACGACGCCAGTGACAGGCGACCCGCCGGAACGGGATCGACCCAGGTGGCGCGCAGCGAGTGTCCGCTCACGTCTTCCGTGACACCGCGCGCCATCAGCCAGGCGGCCAGCGCCTCGCCCAGCTCGCGCATGCTCTGGTAGCGCTTCTCGCGGTCTTTCTCCAGCCCCTTCCGCATCACCGCCCAGAGCTCGTCGTCGCCGGCCCCGAACTCCGAGATTGGTCGGATCTCGTCCTCGATGATGTGCCGGAGCAGGGCGTTGTAGTTCGCGTCTTCGAAGGGGACGCGACCCGTGACGCACTCGTAGAGCAGCACGCACAGCTCCCAGACGTCCGCCCGGTGGTCGATGTCCTCGACGCCCCGCGCTTGCTCGGGCGCCATGTAGTCCGGGCTTCCGACGACCGTGCCGGCCTGAGTGATGCGATGGCTCGTGACCGCCGAGGTCGCCAGCTTCGCGATGCCGAAGTCCAAGATCTTGGGCTGCAGCCGGCCGTCGGCGTCGGCAAGGTAGATGTTGTCGGGCTTGAGGTCACGATGGATGACGCCCTTGGCGTGGGCCGTGCCCAGGGCATCGACGATGGGCAACAAGATCTGCACCGCCTGAATCGACGGCAGGCGCACCTCGCGATCGAGCACCTCTCCCAGGGTCTCGCCCTGCAAGAGCTCCATCACCATGAACGGCTCGTCGTGGCGGGTGCGCCCGAAGTCGAACACGCGACAGATGGCCGGATGCTTGAGCCGCGCCGCCGCCCGGGCCTCGGTCAAGAAGCGGTCCTCGTTGGGCTTCGAGGCCATATCGCCGCGGACCAGCTTGAGCGCGACCTGGGCGTCGAGCGCCAGGTTCTTCGCGACCCACACCGAGCCCATGCCGCCCTCCCCCAAGAGGCTGATGAGCTTGTACTTGTCCGCGACGATCTCGCCGACCACGTAGCGCGAGCACGACTCGGGCGCGGGAGCCTGATCCAGGCTCTCGACGCTCGCCAGACCTGCGCGGACGACGCGAGACACGACAGGCCAATTGTGCCTGTGGTCACCGGCGAACGCTAGCTACCGGTCAGACTGAGCAGGGCGCCCGCTGCAATTCCGAGCAGGGCGGCCAGCACTGCGACCAGCCAGAACCAGCTCTTCTCGGGCCGAGCCGGGTCGGCCGAGGGCAATTGTTTCGTGGCCGGTGCCGGCTCGCCCACCGACAGCTCGGTGTCTCGGTTGCCCAGCTCGTGGTCCGACGACGGTGGCGGGCGGGTCGACGCGACGTCTCGGGGCGAGCGGAGGGCGAAGGTCAGGGCCGAAGCCATCGCGCTCGCCGACGGGTAACGCTCTTCGGGCTTCTTGGCCAGCGCGTGCATCACCACCGCGTCGAGCGCCGGGGCGATGCCGGCGTCGGGCGCCCGCTCCGACGGGGTCACCACCGGGTCGGTCAGGTGCGCCGTCATGGTGGCGATGGGGTTCTGCGACTCGAACGGGACCGAACCGGTGATCAGCTCGTACAAGATGATGCCCGCGGCGTAGACGTCGCTGCGTGCGTCCACCTCGTCACCGCGAGCCGCCTCCGGCGCCATGTACTCGGGCGTGCCGAATACCATGTTCTGCTGAGTCAGCGCCGTCAGCGACTGGCTCGCGTCCCCACGCAAGACCTTGGCCAAGCCGAAGTCGAGCACGCGGGCGATCTCGGCGCCGTCTTCGTCGTCGTGCTCGATGATCACGTTGCCCGGCTTCAGATCACGATGCACCACGCCCTCGCCGTGCGCGAGCTCGAGCGCGGCGCAGATCTGGCGGACGATCTCCACCGCGCGCGGCGGCGTGAGGCGCCCAGCCTTGACCAAGACGTCCAGGGGGGTGCCCTGCACGTGCTCGAGTGCCATGAACAAGAGGCCGTCGGTCTCGCCGAAGTCGAGCAAGCGGACCAGGTTCGGTCCGCGCAGCTTTCGCAAGATGCGGGCCTCGCGGTGAAACCGCCGGCTGATCTGGTGATCGCGCGCCAGGTGGCGGTGGATCACCTTGAGCGCGACCCGCTCCCCGGCCTGGATCTGCGCGGACTCTCCGCTGTCGGGCGCCGCGATGCACTCGGCGCGGAACACGATGCCGCTCGCGCCGTCGCCCAGCACCGTCTCGATGCGATACCGCGCGGCCACCACGGCGCCGGGGCCCAGGGGGCCCGCGGTCGCGGGCTCGGGTGCCTCGCTCACGGCGTGGGCTCCACGCAGGCGTCGCGCAGCTTGGGGCTCATGGTCACCGGGTCGAGCACCACCTTTCCGTCGAGTCGCTTCCACTCGGCGCAGGCCGCCCGGGCAAGGCCCGGCGCGTCGAGGGCCGCGTAAGCCTCGAGCAACTGGCGGTGCACGCTCGCCAGCTGCTCGGTGGTGAGCTGAGCACTGGCCGAGAGGAAGCGATTGCCGCGCGCCACGGCGTCCACGTAGCGGCCGGCCTTCACGTCCGCGTTCAGCGCCGGGAGCTCGGCCTGCACCTTGCGCTGGCGTTCGCGCGTGTCGCCGGCGGCTTGTGAGCACACCAGGGGGTTCGAGTCGGCGACGGCCTTCTTTCCGTCGTCGGTCAAGGGCAGCTCGGTCAGTGGGACCAGCACGATGTCCCCGGGTGCCAGCTTCTTGCTCTTGAGCCCGTTGTAGTGGTCCAAGACCCAAGCCTTGTTGGGGTCGCCCAGATACTTCTGTGCGATGCTCACGATGCTGTCGGCATTCGTCACCATCACCGGCAGGTTGTAGGGCACGGCGATTTCTGCGCCGTCTGCCGGGGGCAGCCAGGGGCTGGACCCGTTGGCCATGCTGAGCACGTCTGCCCGGTGAGGCGCGCCCAAGAGCTGGGTGGCGAGGTCGGCCCAGGTGTCGGTCTTCTTGACGCGCCGGTGGGACAGCGCGGGCACCTCGAGCCGCATCCCGAGCGCGATGGCCACTCCGCCCCGGGCTTCGAGCCCGTTCGCGGCGACCAGGAGCTTCTCGTGCTGGATCAGGCCGTAGTAGCGCTCGGCAATGGAAGCCAGCGTGTCACCCTTTTGCACCACGTGGGTCAGCGCGCGCGAGTCGGAGGCCAGAGCCGTCAGGGCGGCGCAGCCGAGCAGGGTCACGAGCCGGGGCGAACGCATGCCGGGCCGAGCTTAGCCCGGACCGAGCCAGCCGGCAGCTACAGCGAATACGCCCCGCCGAAGTACACGTCGCCCGCGTTGTTTGCGTAGGGGTAGAGCGAGAGCGTCTCGGGGGAGTTGAAGCCCATCCGGATGCTGAAGAAGTCGCGGCCGGTGGAGCTGGCGGCGAGCGACGCCTCGACCGAGCCCCTCACGCGGTACCCACCCTCGACGCCGTAGTACCAGACAGAGGGCACGCGCACGACGCCGACCACCGCGCGTACGCCGCTGAAGCCCGAGGCGTCCGCGCCGCCGGCGATCTTCGCCATTGCCACGTCGGTGGGCATGGGATTGCCGAAGCGCACGCCCGCAGACGCCTCTTGCAGAAACGTGTCGGGTTCGGTGGCCAGCGCGGCCGACAGGTCGATCAAGCCGAAGAGGCCGTATTGGTCGAGGTGATAGGTCGTGAGCCCGGTCTCGGAGAGCGTCTGCTTGGCCGAGTCGAACGACACCGCGCCGCGGGGCACTGACGCATACTGCAGGCGGCGGAGGTAGACCGACGTGGTTCCCGCCTCTTTCGCCGCCCCAGTGAGGAAGTCGAGGGTGGTGAAGCCCAGGCGCGCATAGGGGATCCGATCCAAGAGGTCGTTCGCGGCGCTCGCGGCGCCCTCCTCCACCTCGTCCTTGGCGGCCTGGTACACCGCGCTGACGAAGGCCGTGATCGGGGTGAGGTTCAGGTTCCCGTACAGTCCCTTGGACGCCGCGTACGCCAAGCTGCCCGACGCGTACGGCGTGACTACCTGGGCGCCGATCATCGCGTCGAAGGTGACCGAGAGCGAGCCCTCGTCCTTGGCGAAGCGTCGCTTGTAGAACGCGATGGGCGAGCCTTGCGCCATGCCGATGCCCATGAAGGCGCCGCCGATCCGCTCGTTCCACGCGCCGCCCATCGTGTGCGTCGCGCCGGTGCCCACCGCGTAGAGCGAGAACGCCCCGGTGCGGTAGCCGAAGCCGAAGCCTCCACCCGAGAGGTCGACCTTGCCCATCTCGACCCCGTTTTCGCCGCAGAGCGGCGTGCGCAAGACGCCCGGCGTCGCGCCCATCTCGTAGCGCAAGATGGCGCCTTCATTCGCTGCCAAGATCGGCAAGACCTGGCGCTCGGCCATGCTCGCGGCGCCGAAGATCTGGGCGTTGCGATCGATGGCGCCGCTGAGCAGGTTCGCGCCGACCGTCCCCGGCACCGGGCCGCCCTTGTCGTCCGGGCAGATCTGCGCGTGAGCGGTCAGCCCGATGCTGCTCGCCAGCGCGAACGTCGCGAGTCCCAAGACGCGGTTCATGGCTTCACCCGCAGTGCGTCGCAGGCCGGTGCGAGGCCGGCCCAGCTGAGCGGATCGGCGGGGGCCGTCGACGCCGAGCACGCCAGCGCCTCGAGCTCCTTCATGCAATCGTCCGTGGGTCCGCTCACGCAGCCGGTGGTCTCGAGCGCCTTCTGCACGCTCGAGACCAGCTCTGGCAGGTTGGTGCTGCTCTGCCCGCAGGTGGCGACCTTGGGCGCCAGCGCTGCCGCGAGCGGCGTGCAGCCCGCCGCGTTCGGCAGACCGCCCCCCGACCAGCCCCCGAGCACGGTGTGACAGCTCGGCGTCTCGGCGATGAAGCGATCCAGGTCGTCTCCCCACTGTGCGACCTCTTCGCACGTGACAGCGTTCAGATCGATCGCGCAGCCGTAGCTCGCGTCGCTGCTCGGGTCACCGCTGCAAGTGTACCGATCGGAGAATCGCTCGTACGCCTGGTTGGCTCGGTCGTCGTCTTGGGTGCATGCCTGGATGCGCGCGGCGATGGAGTACCCGGCCTGACGGCAGTGCTCGCCGCTCTCGACGTCGTACAGCCCGCCGCACCCGAAGAGGCCGAGCGCCACAGCGATGATCCGAGACTCGACCTTCACGCGCGCCGCCCTCTCCCGCGACGGCGGGCCAGCGCTCCGCCCAGAGCCGTCACGAGCCAGCCGAGCGAGTCGCCAGACGTTCGCGCTCCGGTCGCTCGACACAGACAGCCGAGCGGGGTGCCCGGTTCGAAGCTCTCGCCGGCGGCGCTCCCGGCCACGCAGGTGCCCTGCGCGGTGCAGCGCTCGCCCGCCGCACACGGCTTTCCGGATCGGCAATCCAGCGGCGTCGCCGCGCAGCGCCCGAAGAAGCAGCCGTGCTCGCACGGCGTCTCTTGTTTGGTGGCGCGCTCGATTTCCTTCGTGCCGTCGGAGCTGCACTCGGTGCCGCAATCGTACAGGCTGGCGCAGCAACGACCGCCGACGCAGATGCCGCTCGGGCAATCGCCCGACTTTGCGCACGCGGTGGGCGCAGTACAGGCGCGGGTTTTCCCGTCGCAGCCCTGGGCGCATTCCGGGCCCTTCTCGCTGCCCTTCGGCGCGGGCTCGCAAACGCCGTTCTTCGAAGCGCCCGCGGCCGCGCTGCACACCTCGCAGGCCCCGCTGCAGGCCGACTCGCAGCACACGTCGTCGGTGCAGAACCCGCTGGCGCACTCGTCGGCCGAGCTGCACGCGCTGCCGGTCTTCGCGCGACACGTGCCCGTCGCAAGGTGACAGTCGAGCCCCGCGCTGCAGCCGGTCGTCGCGCTGCAGCTGGTGGGGCAGCTGCTGCTCACGCCGTCGCAGGCGTAGGCCCCGCAAGCGCCAACGGCCGTGCCGGCGGCCGCCGGCTGGCAGACGCCCGACGCACACGAGGCGCAGGGCTCGGTACACGCCGTGGGGCAGCACACGCCGCCGGTGCACAGGTTCGCGCCGCACTCGCTCTGACCGGTGCACGCGGCCCCCGCGGGCTTGGTGCACACGCCGGCCGCGCAGGAGCCGCCCGCGCAGGTGTCGGCGTCGCTGCCGTCCACCGTGGTGCACGTTCCGGGCTGGGCGGCGCTGGCGCAGGTCTGGCACGTGCCGCAGGCGGCGCTCTCGCAGCACACGCCGTCCACGCAGAAGCCCGTCGCGCACTCGCTGCCCGTGTTGCAGGCGATGGGTGTCGGGGCGTACTCCCAGGTGTCACCCAGGTGGACCGCGGCTTGCTCGGGTTCGACGCTCGACGAGTTGCCACCAAACAACACTGTCACGCCGCGCGTCGAGTCGAAGGCCATCGCCGCGTGGGCTCGCGCCGGCGGCTTGGCGGTCTTGTCGTTGGTCCACCAGGCCGTGTTCTCGAGCTCGTAGGTCTCGGCACTGAGCCCGAGCTGGGTGCGCCCGCCGAACACCACACTGACGAGTCGCTTGTCGTCGTACACCATCGCGTGCCCCCAGCGCGGCGGCGGGGGCGTGCCGGTGGTCGTCGGCTGGCTCCACACCCCCGAGGCGCGTGCCCACAGATCGCCGAGTGGACTGCAGGTCCCACCGCGCATGCACGGCCGACCGCCGAACGCCAGCGTGCGGCTCTGCGCCGAGTCGTGGGCCAGGGTGGAGTCCCGTCGGGGCGAGGGCCCAGTGCCTGTCACCCCCGCCCACGACAGGCCGCCGAGGTACGGGGTGACCATCAAGTTGCCCTGGCCTTGCCCGAAGATGATCATCACCTTCGTGGACGAGCTCACGTACGTCGCGCTGTGCCCCTCGCGTGCGTTGGGCGGGGTGGCCAGCGACGCCTGCCAAGCGCCGCCGGAGTACCAGACCTCCGACAACATCGCGAGGCTGCCGTCGAACCCGCCATAGAGGCGCGCCATGTCCAGGGTCGGGTCGTAGGTGAGGGTCGCGTTCATGCGCGCGGCGGGCAGCGTGCCGCTGGCCGTCACCTCTTGCCACTGCCCGTTCTTCAGCTCCCAGAGGTCGTTCTTCAGGCAGCCGGGCAGCGTGGCGCACTCGACGCCGCCGAACAGCAGCATGCTCTGGGTCTTGGGCACATAGGTCATGGCCGCCCCGCTGCGCGCGCTGGGGCTCTTGGTCGACGAGAGCTGCTTCCACTGCGGCACGATCACCAGCGACGGGTCGACGGTCACCGGGTAGGCGAGCTCGCCCGCGGGCAGGTCGAAGCGGAACGTACGGGTGCGCGCGTCGAAGTGCGCGTCGACTGCCAGGCGCCGGCCCCGCGCATCCAGCGCGTAGGGAGCAGGCATCCGCAGCGCGGCGCGACCCGCTCCGTCGGTGAACACGAAGCTGCCGTCCGGGGCCCGCTCGGGGCCGCCAAGCCCGTCGAGGGAGACCTGCCAGTGAAAACGTCGCGGGGCCCGAGCGCTCTCGAGGACCCAGAGCTCTTCGACCAGCGTCGGTGTGGCCATCCACACGCTGTCGGTGTCCGGGTAGGCGTCACGGTAGATCGCCACTCCGTCGTTCACTTCGGCGGTGGCGGCGGCGACCCCGGGCTCGACTAGCGTCATCGTCCCGCCGGCGACCCGCAGTGTGCGCGGTCCGGTGGCGACCTCCGGCAGACGGCTGTCCACCCAGTGCGCCCGCGAGCTGGCAATCTGCGAGCCCCGGCGTACGTAGCCCCCGCGGGCCTGCTGGTCGACCGCGAGCAGGCGGGCGTCGCGCGCCCCCACGGTGACGCGCGCCTCGTGCGGGCCGCCGCCGGGGGCCGCGCCGTCGCCGGAGCACGCGGCCACCACGGCGACCACCGCAGAGAAGCCGCCTACTTTCGTGCGCGCGCGCAAAGTCAGATCACGAACCATAACAGCGACCGGGGTCGCGCTCCAAGCAGAAGCGCCGAGCCCGGGGCGGAGCGAGCAGGCAGCCCTCAGCCGATCAACGAACGTCCGGCCAGGTCGAGGATCCCGGCGTAGACGTCAGCAACCGCGATCGCGGCATCGACCAACGGCAGGTGCATGCTCTCGCCCTCGCCGAGCTCGCTGGGCTCGCCGCGCCAGCCTCCGCCGGCGTCGCGCGTGTAAACCCTGATGCGACGCTGGTCTTGGTGCACGAGCACGTAGGCTTGCAACGAAGCGAGCGTCTGGAAGTCGATGCGTTTGTCGCCTTCGTCGTTGCCTTCGCTGCTGGGCGACAGCACTTCGAGCACGATCCGCGGGTTGGTCGTCGCCTGGTCGTCGTGTGGCGGATGCTCCGGCTTGCCACAGATCACTGACCCGTCGGCGTAGCGAGCGCGCACGTGCGAGGGGATCCAAAAACGCTGATCCGACGAGTAGTAGCGGCAACCGCTGGGCAGTCGCGCCCCGACCAACATCGCGAGCCGGGCCGCGAGCGCGTTGTGCTCGTCCGAGCCGCCCGCCATCGCGACGATGACCCCGTTGATGAGCTCGTGCCGCGAATCGCTCGACTGCTCGACCGCCAGGTAGTCGGCGTAGGTCGCCTGGCGTGGTAGTCGGAGCGTCGCTCGCATGATTCTGCTCGAATCTACTCGCGCCGTTCGCCCGGCGCAAAGCGGCTGGGGTTGAGGTCAGCCTTGATCGGAAGTCCCGAGGCCATGCGCGGTCGGCGCCCCCCGCGAGAGGTGTCGGTGTCAGGGGCGGGGGCGGTGACGGCGGCGGCGACCGCGCATGGCACACCGGTGCGCCGGCCAAGGCGGGGGCGGTGGCAGC
>JACPVJ010000111.1 GCA_016191785.1 Myxococcales bacterium
CCTCGAGCGGAGCCCGCTCCCCAGCAGCAGGCTCGGCTCCCGAGCGCCCCGAGCCCAAGGCACGCCACCTCCTCGGCCTCCCGCCCCCACCCCAGAGCGCGGCGCGCGATCGCGCGCCGCGCTTCACCGATCAAGAGTGCGGCCCACCCTTGACTTCTGGATCCTGTGGCGTGATGTTTGGCGGTGGAGGGTCCCGGCGTCGCAGGCCGCAAGCTGCTGGGGACAGCCATGGCTGCCGGATTGTTGATAATCGACGAGGGGAACGGGGTCGCGCCGGAGGTGCTGGGGGCGCTCGCGCGGCGCTTCGACGTGCAGCGCGTGAGCGCGCCGGCCGAGGCCGGGGGCCGCTACGATCTGGCGGTGGTCGCCCCCGGGACCCGGGACCTGGACGGCGTGTGCCGTTCGATCCGCGACTCGGCGCTGGCGGCCCAGGTGGTCGTCCTCGCGTCCGCGGGGGGCATGCCCGAGGCGCTGGCTGCGCTCCGGGCCCAGGCCACGGACTTCGTCCCGAACGGTGACGACCCCGACAGCGTGGTCGAGCGCGTCTTGGCAGTGATCGAGGACCGCGCGCTCGATCGCGAGCTCACTCGCCTGCGGGCGGTGGCGACCGAGCCCGCCCGCCCGACCGAGCTCACCGGCGAGAGCCCGGCCATGCAGCAGCTGAAGAAGCGCCTCGAGCGCGTGGCCGGCTCGGATGTCACCGTCCTGGTCACGGGAGAGAGCGGTACCGGGAAAGAGGTCGTCGCTCGCTCGCTGCACGCCCAGGGCCCGCGTCGCGACCGCCCGTTCGTGACCGTGAACTGCTCGTGCATTCCCCACCAGCTGCTCGAGAGCGAGTTCTTCGGGCACGCCAAGGGCGCGTTCACCGACGCGACCCGCGACCGCACCGGCCTGTTCGTCCAAGCCTCGGGCGGCACCCTGTTCCTGGACGAGGTCGGCGACCTGCCCCTCGACCTCCAGCCGAAGCTGCTCCGCGTGCTGCAGCAACGCTCGGTGCGCCCGCTCGGTGCCACTCGCGAGGTGCCGTTCGACGCCCGGTTGATCGCCGCCACCAGCAAGCAGCTCGAACGCGAGGTCGCGGAGGGCCGGTTTCGCGACGACCTGTACTTCCGTTTGAACGTGCTCCAACTGCGGGTCCCGCCGCTGCGCGAGCGCGGGCTCGACGTGCTGCTCTTGGCGCAGCACGTCATCCACCGCGCATCGAGCGCCACTCGTCCCATCGTCGGCCTCACGCCCGGCGCAGCTCGCGCGTTGCTGGCGCACTCCTGGCCGGGCAACGTGCGCGAGCTCGAGCATTGCGTGGTCTCGGCCATCGCCCACGCCGCCAACGATCACATTCGCGCCACGGACTTGCCGGTCGATCTTCAGCCCGAGCGCTCGGCCGTGGCCCCGGGCGAGTGCGAGCTCTTGCCCCTGTCCGAGGTCGAGCGCAGCTACATCTTGTCCGTGCTGAAATCGGTGGGCGGCAACCGGGCACGGGCGTCGCAGCTCTTGGGCGTCGATCGGAGCACGCTCTACCGCAAGCTCAAGCAGTACGACCAGGCCGCCGCGTCACGCGAGTCGCCCGGCCCTGCCACCGACACCCACGCCTGAGCGGGCCGGCCCGGCACTCACCGGCGCGCCCGCTCGAGACCGAGTCGCTCGAGCTTGCGATAGAGCGTGGCTCGGTCGATGCCGAGCCGCTTGGCGGCCTGGACCTTGTTGCCCCCCACCGCACGGAGCACCACCTGGATGTGGCGCCGTTCGACCTCTTCGAGGGACGTGACCTCGATCAGGTCGGGCTTGCCGCTTCGCCGGGGTGACCGCACCGCGGTCGGCAGCTCTTCGAACCCGATGCGTCCGCCGTTGGCGAGGGCCACGGCCGCGGCCATGGCGTTCTCCAGCTCGCGCACGTTGCCTGGCCAGTGGTAGGAGGTGATCAGCCGCTCCGCCTCGGGGGTCAGGGCGTGGCTCACGCCCTCGGGCGACTTCAGAAAGTGCTCCGCGATCGCCAAGATGTCCTCTGCGCCGCGCTCGCGAAGGGGCGGCAGGTGGACCTGCAAGACCTTGATGCGAAAGTAGAGGTCTTCGCGAAACTGCCCGATGCGTGTGGCGTGCTGCAAGTTCTTGTTGGTCGCCGCCACGATCCGCGCGTCGCACGTCGCCTCTTCCGTCGAGCCCACCGGGCGCACCACGCGCTCTTCGAGCGCGCGCAAGAGCTTCGGCTGGAGGTCCAGCGGCATGTCGCCGATCTCGTCGAGGAAGAGCGTCCCGCCGTGGGCCAGCTGGAACAGCCCCTTCTTGCTCTCGGTGGCGCCGGTGAAGGCACCGCGCGCGTGCCCGAACAGCTCGGACTCGAGGATCTCGTGGGGCACGGCGGCACAGCTCAGCGCGATGAACGGCCCGTCGCGCCGATCGCTGCCTCGGTGGATGGCGCGAGCCGCCAGCTCCTTTCCGGTGCCACTCTCTCCGGTGACCAGCACGGTCGAGTTCGTCGCCGCGACCCGCGCGAGCTGTGACCGGACTTCGTCCATGACCTGGCTGGGACCGACCAGCCCGTGTGCCACCGCTTCGACGGGCTCGAGGGGCGACAGCCGGACCGAGATCGGCGGCACGCGGTCCCGGTCCAGGGCCTTGTCCACGGCATCCGCCAGCTGACGGGTGCCGACCGGTTTGGTGATGAAGTCGAACGCCCCGGCACGGAGCGCGCCGACCGCCGCGTCGACGTCCCCGAACGCGGTCATCACCACCACCGGGACGTCCGGACGATCACCGACGACGATCCGGCAGAGGTCGATCCCGCTCATGCCGGGCATCTTCAGATCGGTGAGCACGAGGTCGAGATCCTCGCGGTCGATCTCGCGGAGCGCCGCCTCGCCGTCGTGGCGCCCGACCGCAGTGTGCCCCAAATCGGCGAGGGTGTCGCACAGGGCCAACCGCGTGTCCTCGTCGTCGTCCACGACCATGATCGTGGCGGCTCCCCCCTGGTCGGCACCCGGGCCCAGTCGGCTCTCGGGAGTCATGGTCGAGACCATTGGACGGCACCGGGAGGAACGCAACTCCTGTAGCGTTCTGCCACACGTCGCCGTCGCTCAGGTCGCGCCCAGCGTGCGCTCGAGCAGCGCGAGCAAGACCTGCAGCGCGACGGGTTTGTGCAGCACGCCTGCGACACGCACGGGCGGAGCGGCGCGATCCGCCGCTGCGGTGAGCACCAGCACGGGGATGGACTCGAGCGCGGGATCGGCGAGCAGCTCGCGGCGCAACACCCAGCCGTCCATCTGCGGCATCCAGAGATCCAGGATGATGGCGCTGGGGCGGTGCCCCGCTTTGAGATAGTCGAGCGCCTCGCTGCCGTCGCGACGCGTGACGACGGAGTACCCCTCGTCGCTCAGCACGTCGGCGAGCGCGTCCCGAATCGCGATGTCGTCATCGACGACGAGCAGCATGGGAAGCGCAGTCATCACCCGGCTCCGCGCGTCGGCGTCAGCATACGCCTCGGCACGTGTCCGGACCAGTGTCGCGGATTGCATCACGACAGGCCGCGCTCGATCTCGGACGGGCACAGCCTCACCGCAAGCAAGCCGGGCCGGGCGTTCTTCACGAATCCCAGCTCACCAGAAGTCCAAGCCAAGAGGTCTGCCAATCGCTCCCTCATCTGCCGTCGGATCTCGACGAATACCGCGCGGGCGCTGACGACCCCCATGTCGACCAATGCCTCGCCCAGAGGACAGTCCCAGCGGAGCGCGCGCTCCACCGCGAGCTCGATGTACGCCGGTGTCGCCTGACCGAGCCTCACCAGGCGTTCGCCCAGGAGCTCGCGGTCGTCGGTGCAGGCGATGAACACCGGGGCGCCCAGGTCGAAGAACACGCGCATCTCGCGCGTCGCGGTGCGCGCGACGAACAAGCCCGACGCGCGTGTGTCGGTGAGGTGGCGCAACATGGCCCGAGTCAGACCCGGGGTCACCCTGCGCCGCTCGGGCAGCCCGGCGGGCTCACCGAAACGAAAGGCCAAGAGCCCTCGGCGACGCTCCAGGCTCCCGGGGAGCGACGCGTCGTGAGCGACTTCACCGCCAGTCGCCAGGGCCCGCGCCGCGGCCGAGACCCGGGCCGCGCAGCGAGACTCGATGCCCGCACCCAGCGGCAAGCTGGGCCTGACCGAGCGCGGCCCTCGGGGCCGAGCCACGGCCCGCACGCTCGAGCGAAGCCCCTGCCCGTCCAGAGCCTCGGTCTCACTCGCGAACTGAGCCAGCTGCTCGCGCCCCGAGCGGGAACCCGGCTCCGGGGCGACGGCGTCGAGCGCGCGAGTGAAGTCGCTCGCGGACTCGAACCGGTCGTCTGGACGCTGCGCGAGCGCCCGTTCGAGCACCCGCGCCAGCGGACCGGGGAGCCCGCCGTCGATGTCCCGCGCATAGCCCGCGTAGTTGGCAGTCAAAGTCGCGAGCTCATGATCGCGCGCGAAGGCGCGGCGCCCGGTCAAGAGCTCGAACAGCACCACCCCGGCGGCGAACAGGTCCGTGCGCGCGTCCAGCGGCTCGCCGGCCAGCTGCTCCGGTGCCATGTATCCGATCTTGCCTTGCAGCGCGGTCGTGCTGGGTGGCGTCGCGCCACGGGTGATCACGGCAATCCCGAAATCACCGAGCTTCACGTCGCCGTCGGCGGTGAGCAAGATGTTGTTGGGGGACACGTCGCGGTGCACGACACCGAGCGGCGCGCCGCCGTCGTCCCGAAGCCCGTGCAGGGCTGCCAGGCCCTCGAGCAACTGACGCACGATGTGGACCGCAGCGGCGGGCCGCATCAACGTGGACGCTCGATTGAGCAGGTCGGCGACCGATGGCCCAGGGACGTATTCCATCACCAAGAACGGCTCGTGGTCGCAGACGTCGAGGGAGAAGGTGTGGATCAGCCGCGGGTGATTGACCCGCATCCCGAGCAGCGCTTCGTCCGAGAACATCAGCACCGTCTGCGGATTGGCGGCGAGCGCGGGCAGCATCCGTTTGATGGCAACCTCGCGGCCATCGGGCGCGGTCGCGTGCCACACCGTCGCCATGCCGCCCCGGGCGATCACGCCGTGGAGCGCGTAGCCGGCGAAGCGCTCGATGCGCTGCCGCCGGGACGGCGCCGGGAGCCGTTCGCTGTCGGGCACGGCCGTCGGCACGAGCCGCAAGAGACCGCCTTTCCCCCCCCCGGCCATCTCATGCCCCCCATCGCGGTGGGCTCTGGGCCACCCTCGGTGTTTCCCCGCTCCGAACGGCTCGCGCCACCCAGCCGAGCACAGCGCTCGCGGTGACGATCCCGACCAGTCGCCCGCTCGAGCTCACCACGGCCGCTCGCGCACAGCCCTCCGTCGCCAAGAGCGCGCAGGCCCGGGCGATCGACGCGCCCGCGGCGAGCCGCGCGCGGATCGGCACCATCAGCTCGTCGACGCGCGAGGGCGTCGGAACGGGGAGCGGCCAGCCCTCGGGGTCGGTCTCCGAGCCGGGTGAGCTCGCGCGATCGGCGGGGTGAGGACACCACTCGGCCGCGACACGCTGCCCGGCGATGACCCCGAGGGGCCGTCGGCGGCGGTCCACGATCACGATCTCGTCGCCCCCGGCTTCGGTCAGCTCTGCCAGCGCCGCCCGGATCCCGATCCCGGACGGCACGGTGACAGGGCGCGTCATCACCGTGTCGACCGGTTGGTTCGGATCGAGCCAAAAGAGGGGAGCGGGCGCGGTCGACACGCCTTCGTCCAAGCACTCGTCGTGCCAGCGCGGCCATGCAGAGAAGCGCGGCCAGACCGGACCACGCAACGAGGCAATGCGCGCCAGCTGGGGCGAGGTGCCACGGCGGCGGCCCCGCCGACGCCCGATAACCCGCGCGCCGGATGCTGGAATGCGTCTTGCTGAAGCGTCGCTCACAGGCGGCCGCTTCGGCGCGCAGCAAGGAGGAGGGTATGATCCAGGCCATCGAACGCAGCTGGAGGGGCTCGGAGAGTCCGGAGCGGGAACAGGAACCCACCGCATCCATCACGCGGCTCTTGAGGCTCCCACCGGTCGTGACCGCTTCGACCCCGCTGACCCGGGCGGCAGAGTTGCTGGTCCGACCCGGCTCGACGCTCTTGGTCGTGGTCGACGAGCGACGCCGTCCCCTCGGGGTCGTCACCGCGACGGAGGTGCTGGCCCTGGCGCGGCGGGTGAACCCCACCCGCTTCGAGCACGCGACGGTGCTCGATGCGGCGCGCTCGGGCGGGCGATTCGTCCCCGAGACCTCGACCCTGCGCTCGGTGCACGCGGCGCTGCTGGACGAGAACCGCGACTACTTCGTGGTGGTCGACCAGGAAGGACGCCTGGCCGGGATGGTGACCGCAATGGACGTGCTCGAGGCCCTCGAAGCGTCGCCGCCGGTGTCCGGGACCTGGCCCATCGCCGCGCTGCACCACGCTGGGTGACTCCGTCGCCCCGGCTGCCGCGATCCCGGGTAGAGTGCTCTTCGGAGCATCAGCTTTGGGGGCATCGGGTCCAAGCGCGCCGGGTCGCGAACCCGCGACCGTGTCGGAATGGCGGGCGAGCCTCACGGGCGCGCTGCTCCTGGCGTGCGGCTTGGTCGCCGCCGCGATGACGGTCGCGGTCAGCGTCACGCTTCGAGCAGGGCCGGGGCGCGGGTTGGTGCAGGCCGTTTCGGTGCTCGCCGCAGCCGCTAGCTTGATCGAGCACCAGCGTCCGCGGCTCTCGGCGCCGGCGCGGGCGTGGCTGGTCGTCAGCGTGATGTTCGGGGCGTCCGTCACGGGTCTGGTCGCGGTCGGCTTCCTCGCCGGCCCGGCCATCGCCTGGGCCGCCACCGTGGTCACGGCTGGCTTGCTCCTCGGGCGGCGGGCGCTGGCGCGCGTGCTCTCCGCCGCAGCGCTGTCGGTGGTGCTCACCGGGTGGGCCGCCTCCCGCCACCTGGTGCCGCTGGTCAGCGAGAGCGACCTCGCCCCCGACAGCCCGCAGGCCTGGGCGCGAACCATGGGCCTGGCGCTGGCCCTTCTGGGGGTGATCGGGGTCGGCATCGTGCGGCTCGTCGAGCGCCTCGAGCTGGCGATCGAGCGGGAGCGCGAGCTCGCCGAAAGACACGCCGAGGCCGAGAACCGCCGCGCCGCGACGGAGCTGGCCGCGCTCGAGGCTCAGCGCCTCGAGGCCGTCGGGCGGCTCGCCGCCGGCGTCGCGCACGACTTCAACAACTCACTCTTGGTAGTGCGGATGTGGTCCGAGCTGTTGGGGAGCGACAAGACCAGCGACGCCCAGCGAGCCGAGGCGCTCGTGGCCATCGACGGTGCCGTCGAAGACGCAAGCGCCCTTGCCCGCCAGCTGCTCGTGCTGAGCCGCCGCGACGCCCCGCGCCCGACCGCGCTCTCGCTCGACGCCGTGATCGACGGCTACCAGAAGACCCTGGCCCGGACCCTGCCTCGGGACGTCCAGCTGGTGACCGAGTGCAACGAGCCGGCGACGGTGATGGCCGACGAGGTCCAGCTGCACCAGGTCCTCTTGAATCTGGTGCTCAACGCCCGGGACGCCATGCCCACCGGCGGGCGCCTCACCCTGCGCAGCAAGGTCGTCGTGCTCGAGGGCGAACGTCGGCTGTCGCACGGCACCGCCGCGGCGAAACGCTGGGCCGTGCTCGAGGTCGAGGACCAGGGGCACGGCATGGACGAGGCTACCCGCCGCCGCGCGTTCGAGTCGTTCTTCACGACCAAGGAGTCGGGAAAGGGCACCGGCCTCGGCCTGGCCACCGTGCTCGCCATCGCGGATCAGTCCGGGGGCCACGTCGATCTGTGGAGCGAGCCGGGGCGCGGAACGCGGGTCGCCGTCTGGTTGGAAGAGGTCGGGCTCGGCCCAGACGCTGCCCGCGACGGGATCGAACGGCTCGACGGGATGAGCGTGCTGATCGCCGAAGACAGCGCCGCGGCACTGGCGGCCATGCGTCGCACGCTCGAAGGCGCCGGCTGTCGGGTGCTCCCCGCGAAGACGGGCACCGAAGCGATGGCGCTGTGTCGGAACGAGCAGGAGCGGATCGACGTGGTATGCCTGGACGCCGTGATGCGTGGCGCTCCCATCGCGACACTGTTCGAAGCATTCTCGGCCCAGCGGCCCGACACGGCCATCGTGGTGTGCTCCGGCCACGCCGAGGGCGAGCTGGCTCAGCGAGGGATCCCCGGTGGCCGGTACGAGCTTCTGGCCAAGCCCTTTCGGCCGCGTGACTTGTTGCAGACGATGCGCGACGTCATTTCTCGGCGCGCGAGTTGACGCTACGTTCCCTGGATGCACTCGAGTCAGGCCGGCACGCCCCAGATGTCCCGTGCGTAGCCCCGCAGCGTCCGGTCGGACGAGAAGTACCCCATGCGCGCCACGTTCAGGATCGACTTCTGGGTCCACGCCGCGGGGTCCAGGTAGGTCTGCTCGAGCACCGCGTGGGCGCGGGTGTAGCTGCGGAAGTCCGCCAGGGTGAAGTAGCGGTCCCCTCCCGCGAGCAGCGCGTCGACGAGGGGGCGGAAGCAGCTCGGGTCGTCGGGCGAGAACAGCCCCCCGCTGATCGCGTCGAGGGCGCCGCGGAGCTCGGGGTCGGAATGGTAGATCGGGTAAGGGTCGTAGTCGTGCCGGCGCGCCTCGACCTCTTCGGCGGTGAGGCCGAAGATGAAGATGTTCTCGTCACCAACCGCGTCCTTGATCTCGATGTTGGCGCCGTCGAGGGTCCCGATGGTGAGCGCGCCGTTCAGCGCGAACTTCATGTTGCCGGTGCCCGACGCCTCCATGCCCGCGGTCGAGATCTGCTCGGACACGTCGCTGGCGGGGATGATCAGCTCCGCCGCCGTGACCGAATAGTTGGGCACGAACAGCACACGAAGCAGGTGCCGCGTGCCGTCGTCGGCGTTCACCTTCGCAGCCACCGCGTTGATCAAGTGGACGATGCGCTTGGCCATGGCGTAGCCGGGCGCGGCCTTTCCGCCGAAGACGAAGGTGCGCGGCACGGCGTCGGCGCCCCGGGTCCGCCGCAGGCGTTGATACGTCGCGACCACGTGCAGGACGTTGAGCAGCTGGCGCTTGTACTCGTGGATGCGCTTGACCTGCGAGTCGACCAAGTGCGTGGGGTCGAGCTCGAGGCCGTGGGCGCGCCGCAGCCAGCGCGCGAACCGCTCTTTGTTGCGCTGCTTGATGGCGCGCCACTCGGCCTGAAACGCCGGGTCGCCACCCAGCGGCTCGAGCCGTACCAGCTCATCCAGATCCGTGGCCCAGCCCGAACCGATGTGGCGAGTGATCAGCCTCGCGAGCTCGGGGTTGGACTTCATCAGCCAGCGCCGCGGGGTCACGCCGTTGGTCTGGTTGACGAACTTGCCGGGCATGAGCTCGGCGAAGTCCCGGAACAGCGCCTCGCGGATCAGCCGCGAGTGCAGCGCCGAGACGCCGTTCACCTTGTGGCTGCCGACGATGGCCAGGTGGGCCATGCGCACCTGCTTCTCGTGACCCTCCTCGATCAGGCTCATGCGCTGGGCCCGGGCTTCGTCCCCCGGAAAGGTGCGCCGGACCTGCTCCAGGAAGCGCGCGTTGATCTCGTAGATGATCTGCAGGTGCCGCGGCAGAAGGCGCTCCATCAGCCACACCGGCCAGCGCTCGAGGGCCTCGGGCATGATGGTGTGGTTGGTGTAGGCGAAGCACTGGCGTGTCACTTCCCAAGCTTGATCCCAGGTGACGCCGTGTCGGTCGACCATCAGGCGCATCAGCTCGGCCACCGCGAGCGCCGGGTGCGTGTCGTTCAGCTGGAAGATCGCGTACCGGTGGAAGTCGGTCAGGTCTTCGTGCCGAGTCAGGTGGCGCGCCACGGCGTCTTGCAGCGTGGCCGAGACCAGGAAGTACTCTTGCTTGAGCCGCAGCTCTTTTCCCGCCAGCTGCGCGTCGTTCGGATAGAGCACCCGCGAGATGGTCTCGGTGGCTGCTTTGTCCTCGACGGCTTTGACGTAGTCGCCCTGGTTGAAATACGAGATGTCGAAGGCGCGGGTCGCCTTGGCCGACCAGAGCCGCAGAGTGTTGACCACGCCGTTTTCGTAGCCCGGCACCGGGGTGTCGTACGCGACCGCCAAGACCTGGTGGGTGTCCACCCACTCGTGGACCCGGCGGCCGCGCGAGCCGGTGTACTGGATCACGCGCCCGCCGAAATGAACGGCGT
The DNA here is from genome assembly GCA_016191785.1 of Myxococcales bacterium. GTDB lineage: Bacteria > Myxococcota_A > Polyangia > Polyangiales > Polyangiaceae > JADJKB01. Next base: position 10,156 of record JACPVJ010000111.1, read on the forward strand.
AGCGGCGCTCGGGTCGCTCGAACTCCCAAGGGTTTCCGTAGCGCAGCCAGGGGTCGGGCCGCTCGAACTGCTCCCCGCGCACGATGTCTTGCAGGAAGATGCCGTACTCGTAGCGGATGCCATAGCCGATCCCCGCGATGCCGAGCGTCGCCATCGAGTCGAGGAAGCAAGCTGCCAGGCGACCGAGGCCGCCGTTTCCGAGCCCTGCGTCGTGCTCCTGATCGGCCACGTCCGAGAGGGCGACGCCGGTCTCGAGCATGCCTTGCTCGGCCGCCTCGAGGCAGCCCAGGTTCAAGAGCCCGTCTTCGAGCAAGCGCCCGAGCAGGAACTCCATCGAGAGATAGTAGACCCGTTTGGGCTGCTCCCTCGCGTAGCGCAGCGAGGTCCGCGTCCATCGATCCGCCATCCGATCTCGTGCGGCGTGCGCGGCGGCCATGAAGTGATCGAGCTGCGTCGCGACGCTCGGGTCCTTCCCTTGGGTGTGGCGGACGTGCTTCAGGAAGCTCCTCCGCATCGACTCGGCGGTGAGAGGCAGGTCCTCGAGCTGGGCCGCGTCGGGGGTCGGTTCCGTCATCGGCGGCGGAAACTATCAGACCAGGGGGCCTTTCGATTGGATTTTCCGGCGGTTTGCCGCGACACTTCGGGAACAGAGAATCTTCGTGCCGCGTTCCTGGCTCTATCACTTCGAAATGGCAGTCCGAATCGTGTTCGTGGTCGGCGCGCTCACCCTCTCGTCGGGCGGCTGCGCGCGGCACGAGGCCGCGACACGCGACACCCCTGTCGCCTCGGCGAGCGCCGCCGGTAGCAAGCCAGCGCCCGTGCAGCGGGTGCGCGCGGTCGGACAGCTGGGGCCCGGGCGGGGCACGCTGGTGATTTCGCTCCTGCCGCCGAACGCAGGCAAGCTCACTGAAGGCGCACCGCTCAACGTGGAAGCCCGCGGCGCGCACCTGATCTTCCCCGACCGCGTCCGCGGAAAACTCCAGTCAGAGCGGCTGCCGCTGCGCATCCCGGTGGACGTCACCGATGGCGCGACCGGTCCCGCCGAGGTCGATCTCTCGTACTACTGGTGCGGATTGAGCGAAGGCGCCGCCTGCCATCCGGAGCGGGCGAAGCTCGTGGTCGAGCTCGACGTGACCGGTGATGCGCCGGGAGGCGAGGCCCACGTGACGCACGTCGCGGCCGGCTCGTGAGCGCCGGCGTCGACGATATTCCCGGCGGCCGGGGCGTTTTCTAGGTAAGATCGCTTCGATGCCCAGGTTCGGCGACAGCGTGCCGCCTTCCGACTCGAGCGGAAGCTGGGTGCCCGAGCCGGGGACGATCCTGGCCGGCCGCTACCAGATCGAGGGCCTGCTCGGCTCGGGCGGCATGGCCGCGGTGGTCAGCGCGATCCAAACCGATCTCAACCGGCGCGTGGCCATCAAGCTCTTGCCGCCACGGGCGGCCAAGAGCGTGCTGGGCGTCGAGCGCTTCATGCGCGAAGCGCGCGCCGCCAGTGCCATCGACAGCGATCACGTGGTCAAGGTGTTCGAGGTCGGCCGGCTCGACGACCAGACCCCGTTCATGGTCATGGAGTTCGTGGTCGGCGCGCCGCTGTCGCGCCTGGTCGAGCACCGCGGCGCGCTGCCCGTCCAAGAGGGGCTCGACTACTTGTTGCAGGCAGCCGTCGCGGTCGCACACTGTCACGCCGCCGGCATCGTGCATCGGGACCTCAAGCCCGAGAACATCATGGTGCTCGAGAACCCCGGGCAGCGAGGCCACGTGAAGGTGCTGGACTTCGGCATCTCGAAGGCCGATTGGTTCGAGCAAGACCACACCCCCAGCCTCACCGGCACGAGCGAGGTGTTCGGCACACCGACCCACATGTCGCCCGAGCAGGTTCGAAGCGCGCGGAACGTGGACCACCGGACCGACATCTGGTCCTTGGGGGTGGTGCTCTACGAGATCATGACCGGCAAGGCGCCGTTCATCGCCGAGTCGCTCCCAGCGCTCTCGGCGATGATCGTGAGCGACGAGCCGGTGCCGCCGTCGCACCTGCGTCCGGATCTGCCCGCCGAGATCGAGCGGGTCATCCTTCGCTGCTTGGCCAAGAAGCCGGCCGACCGCCCCCAGAGCGTCCACGATCTGGTCCAAGAGCTGGCACCGTTCACCGCGCCGTCTTCCCGGCCGCACCTGGACCGGATCTTCGCCATCGCGGTGGCCAAGCACCTGGCGGGCAGCACCGGGAGCGCAGGCGTGTCGGGGCCCTACCCTTCCCAGCGCAACACCGCCAATGCCTGGGGCACCACCCATCAACGCCGTCTGAGCACCCGGCGCGGAATCGCGGTCGGGCTCGGAGTGGGCGTGGTGCTGTTCTCGGCGGTGAGCATCACCATGATCGCGCTGGCCTGGTTTCGAGAAGCCCCGCCCGCGGCAGAGATCGAGGCGAGCGCGGACGGCACCCTCGCGGCGCCGCTGGCGGCCGCACCGCCGCCCTCAGCCTCGTCCCACGCGGCGCCGCCCGCAGCCACCGACGCCGGCGCGAAGGCCGCCCCCACGACGAGCGCGCCGCTCAAACCTCGCCCGAACCGGCCGAGCGCGGATCCTCTCGGCGGAAGACTCTGATGTCCCTCGCGCGCTCGCGGTTCGCACTCCTCGTGTTGCTGGTGTCGCTCCCGGTGAGCGCCGATCCGGCGCCCTCGGACCGCGCGGCAGCCGAGGCTCTGTTCCGCGACGCCAAGGCGCTGTTCGCGAAGAAGAAGTACCCCGAAGCCTGTCGCAAGCTCGAGGAGAGCCAGCGACTGGACCCGCAGGGCGGCACGTTGCTCAACCTCGCCGTCTGCCACGCCCGCGAGGGTCGAACGGCCAGCGCGTGGGTCGAGTTCCAAGAGGCCATGGAGCTAGCGAAACAGGCGAAGCGCGGGGACCGCGTACGGCTGGCAGCGCGTGAGCTCGCCGAGCTCGAGAAGAAGCTGGCGCGGCTCACCCTCGACGTCCCGACCGAAGCGCGGGTGCGCGGGCTGACGATCCAGCGTGGCGGCGAGCGCGTGGGGGAAGGCGCTTGGGGGACCGCGGTGCCGGTGGACCCGGGCGTCACCGTGACGATCTCGGTGAGCGCAGAGGGGTACCGAACCTGGCGCACGGAGGTCCGAGTCTCGCCCGCCGAACAGAAGACGCTGGTCGTTCCCAAGCTCGACAAGCTGCCGGCCCCACCGCCGCCAAAGGTCACCGACCCGGATCCGAAGAGCGACAAGGGGTCCGCGGGCGGGGGCTCGTCGCGCACGGTCGCCTACGTCGCCGGCGGCATCGGCGTCGTCGCCATCGGCGTGGGCAGCTACTTCGGGCTCCGCGCGCTCTCGAAGAAGAACGCCGCCGAGGAGCAGTGCGACGGCAACAAGTGCAGCCAAGAAGGGCTCGACCTGAACGACGAGGCCGATCGAGCCGCCACCTTCAGCAACGTCGGGTTTGGCCTCGGCCTGGTCGCGCTCGGCGTGGGTGCCTACTTCTTCGCGACCGCGGGCCCGGGCGACAAAGAGAAGCCGCCCCCGGCCAAAAGCGCGAAAGTTCACCTGGTCCCTTCGATCGGAGCGCGGTCTTCGGGTATCCTCCTCTCCGGTCGATGGTGAGCTTTTCCCGCTTTGCTGCGCTCGCCTCGTCGGCGCTCGCAGCCGCGGTCTCGTGCCAGGCCGTGCTGGGCATCGAGGAAAAGGAGCTGGATCCGAACCTGGGAAGCGGAGGCACGGGTGGCAAGCCCGACGCCCAGAGCGGTCCGACCGGCGCCGATCCGGTGCCTCCCGGACGGCCGCCGGGCGACCCCATCCCCGGGGGCGGAGCGACGCGGTGGTTCGCGGCTCGAACCATCTTCATCGGGACCTACGACCCGGTGACCCGAGAGGCGGACAAGACCGCCTGGCGGCGCATCGGCCACGACATCGACGGCGAATGCACGACGCTCGAGATCTCGAAGAGCAACTCGTCCGCCACCTGCAAGCAGCCGTCCGCCGCTTCGGTGGACTCGCTGGAGGACGGCGACGGTTGCCGAGACAATGCCGCCGGCCGGTTGGTGGCGGTGGGCACGCAAGTGGTCAGCATCAACTTCGAGCCCGAGCTGCACGCCGGGTTGCTCACCGCCGAGACGCCCACCTACATCTTGCGGCTCGACGACCTCTCCGGGGAACCCGACGACCCTTACGTGCGCGGTGCGCTGTACGTCAGCGTGCCGCGCAATCCCGCGTTCGAGAAGGCCCCGAGCTGGGACGGGGCCGATCAGCTCAGCATCGACCTCGGTTCGGTCGATGCTCCGGCCGGAGCGGACGGCGGCGACGCCGGGACCGCAGACGCCGGGCCCCCGGACGCAGGGCCCAAGGACGCCGGCGGCGACGCCGCTCCCCCTTCTCCGCTCGTCGACAAACCGCTATTCGTGTTCGACAAGGGATACTTGACGAAGAACGTGTGGGTCAGCGGCGATCTGGGCAAGTCGCCCGAAAAGGTCCCGTTGTTCGTGTTCGACCGCCTGACGGTCGTCGACACCCTGACCACGACCCTGGTCGTCGAGCTGACCCCCAAGCACGATCAGGTGGTCAGCTCGCAGCTGTCGGCAGCCGTGGCCACCAGCGAGATCGACAAGTACTTCCGCCCGATCGCGCTCGAGCTGGTCGGCTGCGTGCCCGCGCTCGGAGACTTGATGATGGACAGCTACGTGTTGCCCGCGCGGGACCTGGGCGCGGGCCCGACGCTGGTCACGCCCACGAAGCCCTGCGATGCTCAGAGCTTCGCGTTCGCGTTCGAGTGGAAGCCGGTGAAGCCCCCCGTCTCGGTCTTTCCCGGACCGAAGAAGCCACCGAAGTGCTGATCAGGCAGCGGTGGCGTTGATCGGCACGATCACCGCCAGGCCCGCGTGATCGCAGTCCGCCACCAGCTGGCGAGCGCTGAGCGTGAAGCGCATGCCGACATAACGCGCGATCTCGTCGGCGGCGACTCGGAGCTCGGCCGCGGTCGGGATGGCCGTGGGCACGGGCTGGATGCGGCAGCGTGCGCGCGCCAGTCGATACGCTGCGATCGCCAGGCCGCCGGCGTTGTCGAGCAACTGCCGGTAGAGGGCGCGGTTTTCGGCCAGGCGCCTGAGCCACTCGGTGGGACGTTCCAGCTCGTCGGTCGAAATCCTCATGACGCACGGCTCCTTCGGGAAGATCGGGGTCCACAGAGGCAACGGCACGAGTCCCCGCCCGCTCGACACCGAGCGTCGGTGCGGGCCCTCTCGTGGTGGTCTTCGGGATGCCACAAGCCCGGGCAAAGGGACAAGTTTCGTCCAGCCCGCCCTCCGCGCACCCGAAGAAAAGGCTCGTTCTGTCGCGCAATTGACGGCGAGCGCCGTCGTCTGAAAAATGGCTGACAATGTGGTCACCCACTTGGGTCGGAGAACGCCTGCGCGCGGAAGGGCTGATCACAGCAGCGCAGCTGTCTGCCACCGTCCAGGCCATGCAGCTCTACAACGAGCGCATGGAGGAGTCGCTGCTCCGCATCGGCGCCATCGACGAGGACCGCCTCCTCAGGTTCGCCGCCGAGCGCATGCGCACGCAGTTCGTCTCGACCGCCAAGCTGTCGCGCCTCCAGGTCACCGATCAGGTGCTGCGTCTGGTGCCCGAGCGCGTGGCCGAGAAGCTCTTGTTGTTCCCGGTGCGCTACGAGCCTGACTCCGACACGCTCAGCGTCGTCTCTCCGGACGCCGGCGATCCCGAGTACAAGAAGCAGCTCTCGATTGCGATCAGAGTGCGCGAGGTGAAGGCTTACATCGCTCGCCCCGCCGCGGTGAAGGCCGCGATCTCCAAGTGGTACCGCGGCGAAACCAACCCGTTCGCGATGCTGGTGTCGGACGCCTTCATGCTCGGCAACGCGTTCGAAGAGCCGGCCCGGCCTCGCGCCACCGACACCCGGCCCGGCCCCGGGCCGCGCCACGAGCCCCCGACGGGGGCGCCCGCTCCGACCGGGCGCCCGGAGTACTTCGTGACGCCGATGCCGGCCGCACCGGCTCCTCGCGGAGACCACTTCATGACCCCGGTGCCGCCGCACGGCGGGCTCGACGTGCCGCCCCCGCCGCCGATGCTCGAGCTGAGCCCACCGCTCGCGCCCGAGCCGATGCGACCGCAAGCACAGCGCCCAGGAGCACGCCCCGCCGCCCCGCGAGACCTCACGCCGCCGACCAATCCCTTCGAGGCGCCACGAACTCCCACCGGGCTGGCCGCGGGGGACCTCCGCGCAGCCCGCGCGCCGAGCGCCGCGCCCGTACAGCGTGAGGCGCCCGCCCCGAGCTCGCCCTCGGCGGCTCGCTTCCGGTCCTCGCTCTTTCCGTCCCCGCACGCCGAACCGAGCGACAAGCGCCTGAACGACCTGGCCGAGCTCCTCAACGTGCTGGTCACGCTCAACGAGAACACCCGCGACGAGTTCCGTGGCCACTCGGCTTCGGTGGCACGGCTCAGCAAGATGATGACCGAGCGGATGGGGCTCGGGGACGTCGAGCAGCTGCACGCCACCATCGCCGCCAACCTGCACGACCTCGGCAAGCCGGTGTCGTACCACCTGACCCTGCTCAACGTGGCGCAGTACGACACTCACCGGCGCGCCGCGCTGAAGCTGGTGTACACGCCCCAGCGGCTGATCGAGAGCGTCGGCCTGCCCAAAGAAACCACCACCGCCGTCAGCACGATGTACGAGCGCTTCGACGGCACCGGGTTTCCAGGCCGGGTCTCGGGGAAACAGATCCCGCTGGGCGCCCGCGTCCTCGCGCTGTGCGACACCTATTCGGACCTCACGCTCAACCCGCGCAACCTGTACCGGAAAGAGCTCTCGCACGAGGAGGCTCAGCAGGTCCTCGCCGAGCACGCGGGCACGCTGTTCGACCCCGACCTGGTCGAGCTCTTGGCGCAGCTGGTCGTGGGCGAAGACTTGCGGCGCCAGCTGAGCGACGACAAGCCGTTGGTGTTGATCGTCGAGCCCGACGCGGAAGAGGCCACGATTCTCGAGCTTCGCCTGGTGGCGCAGGGCTTCGACGTGAAGGTCACGCGGGCTGCCGACCAAGCGCTCAAGGTCGCCGAGGGCGGCAAGGTGCGGTTCGTGCTCTCGGAGGTCGAGCTGCAGCCCTTCGACGGCTTCGACCTGCTCCAGCGCCTGCGCCGCGCCGAAGCCACCGCGGCGGTGCCGTTCCTGTTCGTCGCGAAGAACTCGGACGCGGCGGCCGTCGACCGCGCGTTCTCCCTGGGCGCCCAGGACTACGTGGTCAAGCCCACCACGGGTGACGTGCTGGCCGGCAAGCTTCGGCGTTTGCAGGCGGCGCCCCGCAAGAACAGCTCCGAGAGCGTCGCCACGGGCGTCGCCGGCTCGCTCAGAGACCTGGCCCTTCCCGACCTGATGCAGATCCTCTTCCACGGGCGCAAGAGCGGAAAGGTGAGCGTGAAGTCGGCGGGCCGCGAGGGCCAGCTCCACTTCCAGGACGGCCGCATGGTCCACGCGCTGCTCGACGAGATGGCGGGCGAAGAGGCCGTGTACGAAATGCTCACCTTCGAGGAGGGCAGCTTCGCCCTCGACCCCGCCTTCCAGGCCACCACCACCACCATCCAGGCAAGCCCCGAAATGGTCATCCTCGAAGGGCTCCGCCGCCTGGACGAGAAGAACCGCGACGCGTGAGCGCCACCGCGGGCTGCGCGCCGCTTCAGCGCGTGGCCTGCATGATGCGCATCAATGCCGAGACGATGCCGAGCACGACCAACGGGCCGGCGACCCAGAGCGGACGCACCGGGCCGACGGCGAAGAGCTCGCCGCTGTACTGCGAGTACCCGAAGTCGGCGACCATGATCACGATCCCGAGCACGACCAGCTTCACCGGGCCGCGCAGCTTCTCTTTGAGCGCTGCGGTTCCGGCCCCCGGCAAGGGGACCCCTGCGCCGTAGCGCACCGACGGTCCCCGAACGGGTGGCGCCTGGGGCGACAGCCCCACGCCGGTCATCGGGCCCCGCAGCGGATCCAAATTGGGGTTCGACACCATCCGGGCGGGCGGACCGATCTCGTCGTCGTCATCCAGAGACTTGCCGTACCCGCCCCCGAAGGCCGAAGGCGCGCTCCGTTCGTCGCGCATCAGGGTGATCTTCTGGGTCGCCTTCGGCGCTTCCTGGCGCACGGGCGCCTTCTTCGCCGCGGGAACGCCGAGATCCAGATCCGGCACCCCCAGACTCGGTGGCTCCGCGGCGGCGACCGGGGGCGCCGGGGCCACCTTGGTCGCGGCCATCGGATCCGGCGCCACCGAAACCAAGAGCCCTTGGGCGGCAAACGGGCTCGGCGCCGGCGGAAGGATGCTGACCGCACCCTCGACGATCCCGGCGGCGCGATGCAGGTCGGTCCAGAACTGCCCGACGTCCTGGTAGCGATCACGAGGATCGATCGCCACCGCCTTCAGGAAGACGCGTTCGACCGCGTCCGAGACGGCCACGCCTTCCGTCTTCGGAGTGGGGCGCCGGCCGGGGTCGATGGCCGAGCCCAAGAGCGCTGCCTGGTCGCCCTCGAACGGAGCGCGACCCGTGATCGCAGCGAGCAGGGTCAGCGCCATGCCCCACACGTCCGTCCATGGACCGGTCTGCCCGAAGCGCTTCGGCAACCACTGCTCGGGCGAGCCGAAGGCCGGCGTGAACGCGACCAGCCCGTCCCCTTGGGTGGACTGGTGCCCCACCATCTGGGTGGCGACGCTCTTCACCTTCCCGATGCCGAAGTCCAGGATCTTGGCGATGGTCTCGCCGTGCTGTTCGGCGATGAACACATTCTCGGGCTTCATGTCGCGGTGCAAGATGCACACTTCTCCGCCCGGGCCGGGAAAGTGGTGAGCCCGCTCGAGCGCGCGCGCCACGGGCGTCAAGAGCCGCAGCGCTTCTTTGAAGGTCAGCGGCAGCTCGGAGCGAGCCTGGCGCGCTTCGATCAAGGCGTCCAGGGTCTGACCCTCGAGCCACTCGAGGGCGATGAACGGCACGAAGCGGTCGGTGCCCTCGAGGATACCGACGTGGAGCGGGCGCACGACGGCGGGCGTGGAGCTCGACAGCCGGAAGAGCAGCTCGCCCTCTTCTCGGAAGCGCTCCAGGAACTCCTGGTAGTGCTGCGCGCCGAGGGAATCGGGCACCTTGAGGCACTTGAGCGCGACCTTGGCGCGGAAGGCGCTGTGGTACGCCCGGTAGACGACGGCGAAGCCGCCTTCGGCGACCACGTCCTCGACCTGGTACGCCCCCGCCTGCGTCGTGCCGACGATGCCGAATGCGTCCACGGCGCCCATCAGCGAGGCAAGATAGTGGAGTCGCCCGGCAGTGAGAAGCGCGGCGCTCGAAAAACCGCCGCCCGGAGCCGGCGGCCCGCTACCATCCCGGACATGTTCGAGCTTCCCCCGACCCGGATCCGAGGTCGTGCGCTCCGGGCCCTGGTCTCTCTGGTGCGAAACACGCCAGCCAAGCACGCCACCGCGCAGGTGCTCCGCAAACAACTCGGCATCGATGCGCTCCGCGCCCTGGGCAGCGACGCGCGCGCGGATCTCCCCTTCAGCCTCGAGCCAACGTCCGGTCGATCGGACCACCGCCGAGAGTCGCAACGCCTGGGCGTTCCCACGGTCGGCGACTGGCCGCGAACGGTCGGCGGGTGCCGACGCGCGCTCGCATCGGGCCGGGTCGACCCAGAAGAGCTGGTCCGACGCGCCTTCTTCGCGGCAGACCAGCTCGGCGCGCGCTCGCCGAGCCTCGACCCGCTGCTCGATCGCGACGAGGCGCGTGCGCTCGATGCCGCTCGCCAGAGCAGAGAGCGCCTGGCCCGCGGCGAGCTTCGGGGGCCCCTCGAGGGGATCCCCGTCGCGATCAAGGAAGAGGTCCACGTCGCGGGGCTTCCGACCCGAGTGGGAACTGGGTTCCTGCCACCGACGCCTGCGGGCGAAGACTCGGTGCCGGTCCGCAGACTGCGCGAAGCCGGAGCGATCGTGATCGGCACGACCCCGATGACCGAATACGGGATGTCCCCGCTCGGCGGCAACGTGCATCGCGTGATGCCCCGCAACGCCCACCGCAGCGACCGGCTGCCGGGCGGCAGCTCGAGCGGCTCGGGTGTCGCCGTGGCGACCGGGGTCGTCCCCCTTGCGCTCGGCGCGGATGGCGGCGGCTCGATCCGGATCCCGGCGGCCTACAACGGGGTGTTCGGGATCAAGCCCACGTTCGGCCGGGTGCCCGTGGTCGGCCACGGCGTGCCGGGCGGCTCGAGCGTGGTCCACCTGGGCCCGATCGGCGCGTCCGCCCACGACCTGGCGGTGTTCCTGGAGGCGGCCAGCGGCCCCGACCCGCACGATGCGTCGAGCCTCGTCCAGCCCCGGCTCGATCCCCACGAGCTGACCGAAGCGATCGGCCGCGGCGTACGCGGGCTGCGCATCGGAGTCGACGACGACGAGTGGGCAGCGGCCAGCGCCGAGGTCCGCGCCCACGGTCGGGCGGCCCTCGAAGCGCTCGAGAAAGAGGGCGCGGTGCTGGTGTCCGTCGGGACTCGGCTCGGCAAGCACGCCGCGGCCATCGGCTACCTGACGATCGGGCTCGAGGTCTTGACCAACCTCGCGGCCGTGCGTCGAGACCACGCCGACGAGGTCGGCCTCGACCTGCAGATGTTCTTCGCCAACCTCGAGACCTTCCGGCCCGACGACTACCTGGACGCCCAGCGACTGCGCGCCGAGCTGCGGGCCGAAGTGGCGCTCTTGCTCGGCGCCGTGGACGTCCTCGCACTGCCGACCACAGCAACCACTGCGCCGCCCATCACGGACGCCGACCTCAGCGACGGCTTCGTCGATCCGGCGGCGCTCGACGCCGCCTGTCGCTTCGCGTTCCTGGGCAACCTCACCGGCTGCCCCGCCGGCACCGCGCCGGTGGGGATGGACGACGGCGGCCTGCCGATCGGCCTGCAGATCGTCGGCGACGCCTGGGACGAAGCGGCGGTGCTCCAGGTGCTCGGCCACCTGGAGCGCATCGGAGCCGCGCACGTGGAGCGGCCGAGCGCGGGCATCGACCTGTTCGGGTGAGCGCCCTCGCGCTCGGCGTCAGATCAGAGCTGCCCGCTCTTCGCCTTGTCGATCCACTTCTTGATCTCTTCCTCGATCAAGCCGATGGCCTTGCCCTTGAACGGACGGAGCACGAACGGCACTTCGAGATCCATCTCGATGTCGCGCTCGTTCACCTCGAGCGAGCCCATGAGCGCCATGCCCTTCACCTTGAAGGTGATCTCGGCGCGCTGATCGTTCACCCAGCGCGCTTGCGGGTGATATTGCGAGAACCGCTGCTGATACGAGGCGAACGCCGCGTCGGCGACCTTCTTGGCCGTCTCGAGCCCGAGTCCGTGGTGCACGACGTGCTTCATGGGCGGCTCACGTAGAGCATTTCGCCGGGCGGTTCAACCCGGATGTCAGGCCCCGCGGGGCGACGCCGCGATGTCCGTGACCACGCCGAAGTGATCGCTGGGCCAGAGCTCGCCGTCCGGCGACGGCTCCGAGGTCGCGAAGGCGAGCCGGCTCGAGAGCGGCTCTCCGCGCAGCTGCCGATCCGGCCCGCGCACGAACACGTAGTCGATCCGGCGCGGCGGCTCGTGCGCCAGCGCAGCAAAGCGGTTCCTGCGATCGAAGGTGTAGCCGGGCCCCTCGCCGGCGTGGACCCAGGCGTCGGCGAAGTACACGCTCTTCCCCTCCACCGTCGCGTGTCCCGAAAGGTAGCGGATCTCGTCCGCCTCCGGCCCCGCGTTCAGGTCCCCCATCAGCACGGGCGGCAGCTCGCCGTCCTCGACCGGGCACTCTTCGAAGATCACGTCGGCGATGAAGCGCACCTGCGCGAGACGAATGCTCCCGTGGTGAAGCTTCCAGTTCAGGTGCGTGACGAACACCGGCAAGATGCCGTGCGGCGTCTCGACTCGGGCGTGCACCAGCACCCTGGCCTCGCCCGGCTCGGCGCCCGGCAGCGGATAGTGCGCAAGGTGTCGGATCGGCCACCGGCTGCAGACCGCGTTGCCGAAGTGCAAGCCACCGCCGTAGTGCATCGCCGGCGCGTAGGCCACCTCGTAGCCGAGGCCGTGGCAGATCTCCGTCGCCTGGCAGCTCGCGGGCTCGGGCGCCGCGCCCGAGGCGACCAAACGCAGGACCTCCTGGAGACCCAGCACGTCCGGCCGAAGCTCGCCGAGCTCGCGGCGGATCAGCCTCAGCCGCTCGGGCCAGGGCCCAGCCTTGTTCCAGATGTTGAGGGTGGCTATTTTCAGCGTCATTGTCGATTGCGCCGGATCGCAGAACCCAGGGCGGAGAGTACCACGGAGCGGATCTGCGCGAGGGCTGGGCACCCTCGACGCGCCAATCCACATACGATGCGTTACACCATCGGGACTCGGAGCCTCGACAAGGGGATCCCAGTTCACGTCGTCCGCGAGCGAGCGCGGCTCAGCGAGGAAGCGCGTCCAGCAAGTCTCGAACCGCGCCCCACGCGTCGGCCTCACTCTCGTCGTGTCGTGCGTCGAACAGGAACTCCGAGACTCTTCGCGGGCCAACAGCGTTGACGGTCTCGAAGTCCTCGGCGAGGAGGCGGAGGGCGTCCTTCACCTCCGGTCTGGCAGCGTGCGGCGAGAGGCGAGCAGCGACGTCACGCGGGCCACCGCCGAAGTTCCGCAGCAGGTAGGCGATGTCGTAGGCGTCCTTGTTCTCGCCCCGGCTCCGGAACGCAAGGGCCTTCATCACGACGAATGCACCCGCCCCACAGACGGAGATCTCCCGGCGCGCCTCCTCGCCGCGGATGGTCGCCCCATGCAGCTCCACCTTCACCTGATCGATGAACGCGAATCGCAAACCTGGCGCGATGATGGCCGCGAAGTCCGGCTCGATGGCTCGAAGCTGCCCGCCCGTGTCCGAGTCGAGCGTCGGCGGGATGAGGAAATCCACGGTTACCTTGGGCGGCCCGTCGATCTTCCAGCGCTGGCGTGTCCGGTTCCCCTTCTCGTTCTCGTCGGGCCCGAAGCCGGCGGCGCGGAGCCTCTCGGTGAGCAACTCGTAGCGCTTGTCATCGAGGATTGCGACTTCCATCCCAATGTCGAGGTCTAGCGTCCCAACGTGCTTCTCGACGCCTCTCGCCGCCTGGTCGATCAGCAGCGTCGGCACGAGCCCACCGACCACCACCAACTCGTCCAGCAGGTCGCCGAGCTTCGTGGCCAGGTAGAGACAGGCCGCCCGCACGTTCCGCACCTGCGCGGGTTCGTATCCGGCCGCGGTTCTCGGCTTCGCCATCAGGACTTCCACTTCAAGGCGCGGGATCTCAACTCGGCTGCTGCTTCCTTGGCCCGCTCTGGGTGCGCGAGAAGATCGAGATACGCTTGCAGGGGGTGAACACACTCGATCCCGCCGACCTTCGACGCGCCGTCGAACACGCCGTCGTCGTTGGGCACCACGAGCCAGACATTCGCGCCTTTCGGCTCTTCGCGAAAGCCCATGGCGTCGAGCGCCTTGTCGCTCGGCAGCGAGCCGACGAAGAACGACACGAGGCGGAACCCGGCAAACTCCGTGCGAAGCCAGGCTGCCGAAAGCCCCGTGGCGGCGTGCTGGAGCTTCGAGCGGCTGAGCTGCGCTGCCAGCTTCTGGAGCAGCTCGTCACCGCTCCTCGCCGTGACATGCCCCCTGAGCGCCGCGTGCTTGTCGAAGCTGTACGTGGCAGACCAAGCATCGAGGAGCAAGTCGGGATCTCGCGCGTGGATCAAGCCCTTCTCGTCGCGTTCGACGAGCCCGTCTCCTTCGAGCCGCCGGACGATGCGGCTGGTAAAGCCATCATCCAGGCCGGTCTCGCGAGCAAGGTCTCGCTGGCGAAACGCCTTTGGATGATGCACCAGCAGATGGCGCGCCACTCGCGCGCTCTTTGGCGCAAAGGCAGATGACGGGCGTCCCCTTCTGAGGAACCTGTTGGGCTTGCCCTCGATGATGATCCGAAGCCCCGGCGCGACGATGCGCGCGTTGCCGGAGAGGTCGAACCATGAGATTCCGGCTTCGTCGCAGATGCGCTTGCCCAGCTCGCCCATGAACGGCGTGGCAACCACAGGCATCGCATGCTGGCCCTCCACGCACTGTTTCGCGTGCGCTACTGCCCTGCTGACGCTGGCCGCCTCCGCGCTCGCCCCCAGCTCCACCGCTAGCTTGAGCGCGCCATCCTCGACGAGGAGATCCGGCCCGTCGCGGGCTCCCACCCGAAAACGCGGGTGGTCGAGCCACGCGCCCAAGAGCTTCTTGGCTTGGTCGATGGCAGCGGTCTGGCGCCGGGGCACCTGCTTATATTATTGCTCCTGACCGTCGGGTCAATTGGCATTAATTAGTCAGGAATTCGATCAGTCACCGCTGGCACCCCGAAGATTTTCCGGGAACCTCGGGCCAGGGTCGCGTGTCAGTCCTCCCATTCGGCCGCTTCGCGCGGCAGTTCGGGCGATTGGCCCAGAGAAGGAGCAGGCACATGAGCCGGCGTGCGGTGGCGTTCGTGTTCGGTCTGGGGGTGTTCGGGGCGGCATCGGCCTCTGGGGGTGGTGCGGCCGGCGGGGGAGGCCTGCCGGTGGCAGTGGCCCACGCCGAAGAGACCGCCGAGAGCTGCTTGTCGTTCAAGAAGGGCGACCTCGAGAAGGGCATCTCGTTCGACATCGAGTCGAGCTGCGGCATGAAGCTGGCGTGCAAGGTGAGCTGGGTCGTGCAGTGCTCGGACAACGACGGCAAGGTCGAGTCGCGCAGCTCGAAGGTCGAGACCTTCGGCCTCGCGGGGAGCGAGAGCCACCGCGTCGAGATGTCCGGCGCCAGCTGCAAGCAAGCCTGGCGCGTGGACGACGTGAAGTGGGGCTGCGACCCCGTGAAGAAGTGAGGCGCTGGGGAGCTCAGGGCGCGCCGAGCAAGAACGCCTTCACGCCGGGACCCGCGAACGCCGGGACCGTGTGGCCCCCGGCGAACTCGCACCAGACCACCGGCTTGGTGCAGCCGTCGTAGGCGACGCAGGACGGATCGGCCGAGTGCGGCTGGGCGGTGGCCTTGCACGCATTCTGCTTCAGCCAGTAGTCCCGGGTCTTGACGCCGTCGGACAAGGGCACGGTGCCGTCGGACTTCCCGTGGGTGATCATCGCGGGCAGGCTGGCGGTGCAGCTCGCGCCGTACCAGGGGCCCGAGCCGCCGGTGGGCGCGACGGCCCGGAGCTTGGTGGCGCGCCAGCAGGTCAGGTTGTTGGTGAACATCGCGCCGTGCGAAAACCCCGTCGAGTACACGCGCGTCGGGTCGATGCAGTGACTCGCGCCGAGGCTCGCGACCAGCGCGTCGAAGAGCTCCACGTCGCCTTCGCCTTCCTTCATCTTCCAGCCGGTGCTCTTGTTCGTGGCGGTCGGGTAGACGAAGATCGCGTCTTTGGCCCCACCCGGCTCGAGCTTCAGATAGCTGCGCGCGCCCGCGCCATCGGCGTTGAGCCCGTGGAACCCGAAGATCACGGGCCACTTCTTGCTCGCGGTGTAGTCCGCCGGGACCGAGAGCACGTAGCTGCGCGTCACGCCGCCCACCGAGATCGTCGCCTTGTCGTTCAGTCCGACGAACGCTCCGGACTTGCCGCAGCCCGTCGAGCCGCCTCCCGTGCCACCGGCACCACCGCTCGTGCCACCGGCACCACCGCTCGCTCCGCCGGCACCACCGCTGCCGCCGCCAACACCGCTGCCGCCGCCACCGCCTGAGCCCCCGGCGCCGCCGCCGGCGTTGCCCCCGCTGGGCGCCCCGCTCCCGCCCGCCGCGCCACCCGTGCCCGATCCCCCGACGCCGCCAGTGCCTGCGCCCCCGCTCCCGCCGGTGGCCGACGAGTCGCCACCGCCGTCGTCACCCGAGCAAGCCGAGAGCGCGAGGACCACGAGGAGCGAACCCGAGCGAAGCGCGTGCATGCAGACACTCTGCCACGGACGGGGCAGGAGCAGAACCTGCCAGGGAATCGAGCCGAGACGCCGCGCAGTCGCGCCTGCCGTCTCGCTGCGCTAGCGTGAGGCGCCTTCGTGATCTGTCACCGCTTTCTTCTTCGAGTCGCCGCCGCGGTCGCCCTGGCCAGCACCGCGTCGGCCCAGAGCGCGCGCTGGGAGACCGGCGGCGAGGTGGCGGGGTACGGCGACAGCGACCACGTCTGGGTGCTGTCGCCCTCGGCGCGCGCCGCGGTGCGGGCCGGAGGGTTCGACGCCCACGCGAGCTACCTGGTCGACATCGTCTCGGCGGCTTCGGTGGACATCGTCTCGACCGCCAGCCCGCGTTGGAACGAGGTGCGCCACGCGGCAACGGTCGGCGCGGGCTACACGCCGGGAGACTTCGGTGGGTCGGCCTCGCTCGCGATGTCCGTCGAGCCGGACTTCGTCTCGACGAAGGTGGGGCTCTCCGGCAGCGCGGCGCTGGCCCGGAAGAATGTGTCGCTGTCCCTCGGCTACTGGTACGAGCACGACGTCGCCGGACGGTCCGGGACGCCGTATTCGGTGTACGCGTTGCGGCTCGATCGCCACCAGGTCGCGGGCAGTGCGCTCTTGGTGGTGGGCCGCGGCACGACGCTGACGCCCACCCTCGACGTGAGCTTCGAGTCGGGTCGACAGGAGAAGCCCTACCGCTTTCTGCCGCTCTTCTCCCCGGAGGTCGCGCCGCTGGTGCCGGTCGGGGCGTCGATCGACGACGTGAACCGGGAGCGCTTGCCGGGCCGAATCGCCGAGCGACTCCCCGACAGCCGGCAGCGCGTCGCCGCCAGCCTGCGCCTCGCGCATCGCTTCGGGGCGTCCACACTCTTGCTCTGGGACCGCGTCTACGGCGACAGCTGGGGACAGCTGGCCAACACCGCCGACCTGAAGTGGACGTTCGAGCTGTCCCGGCGGTGGTCGCTCTGGCCCCACGTTCGCTATCACGATCAGACCGCGGTCTCGTTCTGGCGACGCGCCTACGTGGGCCAGGTCGGGCCGGGCCAAATCGTCGCCCCCGAGTATCGGAGCGGCGACCGCGAGCTCGGCCCGCTTCGAACCCTCACCGTCGGACCCGGCGTTGCCTTCGACTTCGGCTCGTCGGACCCCAGAAGCCTGCGGGCGGCGCTGGAAGTCGAAGGCAGCAGCACCCGGTTCCGCGACGCGCTCTACATCGATCATCGCTGGGCCGGCTTTGCCGTGGCAAGCTTCACCGCGAGGTTCGAGTGAAGCAGCTGCTCGTGCTGGCCCTGGCCGCGCTCTTCGCGAGCGGCTGTCGCGATCCGATGCTGGAAGCCAAGGCGGACGCGCTCGGCCCGGACCCCGGGCCCTACGAAGAGGGCGAGAAGCACCGGGCCGGCTTCCCCTGCACCCATTGTCACGTCAGCGGGGGTCGGGCGAGCCCGCACTTCGACCTGGCCGGCACCGTCTACGCGGACAAGGACGCGGCTCGAGGGCTCGAGGGAGTGACGGTCCGTTTGTTCGACGCGAGTGGCCGGCAGCAGACCAAGGCCACGAACGAGGTCGGGACCTTCTTCTTCGAAGAGGGCGAGCTCGAGCTCGACTTCCCGCTCTGGGTGCGGATCGAGCTGGGTGACGAGGTGCGGTCGATGCAGAACCCGATCTTCCGGGAGCGCTCGTGTGCCACCTGTCATCGGAACCCCGCCGGACCGAGCCGGCGCTGGCAGGTGCACCTGCGAGGTGATCCGTGAAGCGCCTCTTGGGTCTGGCAGTGGTCGTCGCGTGCTCGGTCACGAACCGAGACCGCGCCTTCGACGCGCCCCCGCCGGACGACTTTCGCTACGTGAGCGACATGCTGGCCAAGCGCTGCGGCTCCCTCGATTGCCACGGTCAGGACACGCGTAGCCTGAGGCTACGAGGGAAGTTCGGGCTGCGTCTCGACCGAAACCACGTGCCGGGCTTCAACAAAGACACCCAGCTCGAGGTCGACGCCAACTACGCGGCCGTGCTCACGCTCGAGCCCGAAATCCTGGCGAGCGTGCACCGGGAAGGCGGCAACGACGCCGATCGTCTGACCTTGGTCCGCAAGGGCCTCGGCGCCGAGAACCACGTGGGCGGAGCGGCCCTCGGAGACCTCGGTCAAGCCTGCCTCGAGTCGTGGCTGCGGGACGAGATCGACAAGAAGACCTGCGTTCGAGCCGCGGCGCTCGAGAAGCCACCCGGGTTCGACGTCGGCGGCAGCGGCGGAACCGGCGGCCACCCGACCGGGGGCACCGGCGGCGGCTCCGGCGGAGCGCCCAGCGGCGGAACCGGCGGCACCACCAGCGGCGGCGGCACCAGCGGCGGAACCGGCGGCGGCGGCGGCGTGACGTCGGGCGGCAGCGGCGGGGGCTGCGGGCTGTGCATCGACTTCTGGACCGACTACTACGATCCGAAGTGCAAGGCGACGGCCGCCCCGAGCGATCACCTGGCCTACGTCAACACCGACTGCCACAGCTGCCACGGGCCCAGCGGCACGGCGACGCAGTTCTTCATCGCCGGCATGTTGTGGGACTTCGGTGCCCAGAAGGGCGCGCCCAAGATCGAGGTGGGCGTGCGCGAGGGTTCGACCTTCGTCTACACCTGCAGCGACGCGGCGGGGTTCTTCTCGGTCCCGGCCGCCGGCGCACCGAAGCTCGACTGGACCAAGGTCGAAACCCGCCTTCGAGGGGAGTACGGCGAGAAGATCATGCCGCCCGAGAAAGAGCACAAGCCGACGTGCAGCGAAGCCAAGTGCCACTCGGACGTGGAGCATCAGCTGTGGGCGCCGTGACCCACGTGAAGTAGGCTCCGGCGCCACCTCTGCACCTGCCCTCGACATGCTGGCCTTCGAGTCGATCGTCCGCCCCTTGCACTTCCTCCACCTGATCGCGGGGCTGTCGAGCGTGGCGTCGTGCGTGCACTTGCTCACGCGCCTCTCGTCGCGCCGCCACGACCCGCGGATCCGGACCCACGCCTTGGTCCTGGGTGTGGCCTACCTCTCGACCTACTTGCTAGGAGCGGTCATCTACCCGACCTTCCGCGTGCGCGTGCGGGCGGATCTCCTCGACCGTCACTACCCGTGGGCCACGGGCCTGTTCGAGATCAAAGAGCACGCGGCCAGCATCGTGCTGGTCCCGGTGCTCGCCATCGTGATCCTGTCCCGTGTGCTCGACCCGCGACAAGAGCACGACCGGCGCCACATGCTGCTCTTGCGCGGACTCACGGGCCTCGTGCTCGTGGTGTTGCTCTACAACGCGAGCGCCGGGTGGTACCTGGGCACGATCCGGAGCGTGTGACGTGCGCCGACAGGACGCGGTCGTCGTGACGTTGTGCGCGGGGGTGGTGGTGACGTGCGCGCTCTACGTAGTTACCCCGCGCGCCCCCATCTACTACCCCATCGAGCACGTTTGGCGCTGGGAACCGACGCCCGGCGTAGCCATGCGCTGGTACGGCAGGTCGGCCGTCGCCATCGGTGGCGGCGCGCTCGCCATGCTGCTCACGTGGCCGCTTTCTCGACGCCTGGCCGCGCGCTGGGACTCGGGCCCGCCCGCCTGGTTTCCGAAGGTCGCCGCCCTGGTCCTCCTGGCGGCAGTGGCCGGCGCCCTCGGCCAGACCGTGGTCCACGAGTGGCACGATTGGATGACGCGGTGAGGTCGGGACTCCCCGCGGCCAGGTCGTGTAAGCTCGTGCGCCATGGTTTGGACGCGCTGGGCAGGGCCGGCACTGTTGATGGCGACCGCCTGTCGGACGCCGACCCCCACGCCGACAGCCGACGCCGCGGCCCCCTCCGCCGGGGCGCTCGCCTCGTCGGTGCCCGCCGCCCCCGCCCTCAACGCACCGCCGGGTGAAACGGCTCCGAAGATCGGAGCGCTCCCGCCCGCCCCGCCGCTCTGCTTGGACGACGGCTGGTGCTGGCAGAGCCCGCTTCCCCAAGGCAACGTGCTGAGCGCGGTGTGGGGCACCGGCGACCGCGCGTGGGCCGTGGGCAAGTCGGGGACGATCTTGAGCTGGGACGGCAAGGGCTGGGCGTTCGAGGCGAGCGGCACCGAGGAAGATCTGCTCGCGATCTCTGGGACCGGACCGGACGACGTCTGGGCCGCAGGCGCCCACGGGACCGTGGTGCACCGCGACGGCAAGCGCTGGCAGCCGCAGAAGACCGGCGCGGACGTCGGCCTCAACGGGATCTGGGCGCTCGACCCGAAGCACGTCGCGGCCGTCGGCAAAGACGGGGTCGCGCTCGTCTTCGACGGCACCACCTGGAAGAAGCAGGCGACGGGGGTCGGCTTCGAGCTGAAGGGCGTCTGGGGCAGCGGCAAGACCTGGGTCGCCGTCGGGCGTTCGGGCTCGGTGGTGCGCAACGACGGGAGCGGGTGGCGCTCGGAGTCCATCGCGACCACGCCGTACTTGCGTGCGGTGTGGGGGTCGGCACCCGATTCGATCTTCGCCGTGGGCACCCCCGGTGACCCGCTCTTCCGTTTCGACGGCAAGAGCTGGAAGCCGATGCCCGCCGGCACCAACCAGAGCCGCCGAGCCATCTTCGGCGCCTCCGCCAAGGACGTGCTCGCGGTCGGCGATCGCGGAACGCTCACCCATTTCGACGGCGAGCGCTGGACTGCCGACGGCAGCGTTCCCGCGGTCGAGGCCGGCGGGCTCTGGATGTCCCCGAAGCTCGCCATCGTGGTCGACGTGGACGGGCGCACGTTCATCCGCCAGGGCGGAGCCTGGAGCGGCTACGAGAGCCCGACCTACGCGCGCTTGCTCGGGATCTGGGGCAGCGGAAAGAACGACGTCTGGGTGGTGGGGGACCGCGGAACCTTGCTCCACTTCGACGGGGCGAGCTGGAAGACGGCGCCGTCACCGACCAGCGAGTACCTGTCCGACGTCGCGGGCCGAGGCCCGAACGACGTTTTCGCGGTGGGCGTCAAGGGCGCCATCCTCCACTACGATGGCAAGGCCTGGCAGCGCCAAGAGAGCGGCACGACCGAGGCGCTGGGCGGGGTGTGGTGCAGCGCCACCTCGGCGATCGCGGTGGGGCGCAGCGGCGTCATCCTGCGCCACGACGGCTCCACTTGGAAGCGCGAGGCGAGCGGCACCACCGAGTTCTTGAACGACGTCTGGGGCGCCTCGCCAGACCGCGTGTTCGCCGTCGGCGAGCGTGGCACGGTGGCATTCTTCGACGGCAAGGCGTGGTCGTCCATCCCGAGCGGGACGAAGGCCAACCTCAACGCCGTCTGGGGCAGCTCGGACCGCGACGTGTTCGCGGTCGGGTCCGAGGGAACCGTCATCCGTTTCGACGGCGTGCGCTTCAGCCCGATCAAGAAGGGCCTGGAAGCCCTCGCCGCGAAGAACCAGATCCTGCACGACGTTTGGGGCACGAGCCCCACCGATCTGTGGGCGGTCGCTTCCGGCGGGAAGGTCTTCCACTTCGACGGGCGCGCGTGGCGCGCGTCGACCAGCCGCGGCGGCCTGGTGCTCACCGGGATTTGGGGAAGCACCGCCGACGACGTGTACGCCGTCGGTTGGGACGGCGCGGTGCTGCATCGAGCGCCGCCGAAGTGAGCCCTTGGGTCGCCCGCGCATCGTGTATCCTGGCGCCAGCATGCTCGACTGGGGCACCGATCCCCTGGCACCCGAACAGCCGCCGACGGTACTGGGCCGCTATCGGGTGCTCTTGCCCATCGCCAGCGGCGGCGTCGCCACGGTCTACCTCGGCTGTGCGGTGGGCGCCGCGGGCCTCGAGCGTGAAGTCGCCATCAAGCTGACGCACCGGCACCTGCGCGACAACCCCGAGTTCTTCACGCAGTTGCTCGACGAAGCCCAGCTGGCCGGCAAGATCCGCCACCCCAACGTGGTCAGCGTACACGACGTCGGCGTTTCGGACCGGAGCGCGTTCATCGTCATGGACTACGTCGAAGGCGAATCGCTCTCGGCGATCCAGCAGATCCTGAAGCATCGTCACGCTCGCATGCCGCTTCCCATCGCGCTGAGGATCCTCGACGACGTCCTCGCGGGGCTGCACGCGGCCCACGAGCTCACGGACGACCACGGCTCACCCCTGTACGTGGTGCATCGCGACGTGACGCCGCACAACATCTTGGTGGGGGCCGACGGCGTCTCGCGACTGACGGACTTCGGCGTCGCCAAGGCGCGGGCGCGACTGACCCTGACCAGCCCGGGCCTGGTGAAGGGAAAGATCGCCTACATGTCCCCCGAGCAGGCGCAGGGCAAGGCGATCGACCGTCGGGTCGACGTGTGGGCGGTCGGCGTGGTGGCCTGGGAGCTGCTGAGCGGCTCCCGACTCCACGAGGGTACCAACGACCCGGTGGTGATGCTGAAGATCGCGCGCGAGCCGCCGATGCGATTGCGCCACGTGTGGCCGGAGGCGCCGCGCGAGCTGGACGCCGTGCTCGCCAGCGCACTGGAGATGGCCCCTCGCTCGCGACCACCGACCGCGGCAGCGCTCGCGGAGGCGCTGCGCGCCGCGGCCACCCGCTCCGGTGTGGGCTACGCCGACGCCCGCGCGGTCCGGGACTTCTTGCTCGAGCTGGTGGGGCCCGAGCTCGAGGCGCGACGGGACAAGGTCGCCGAAATCCGCGCACTCAAGCAGCGCTGGGTCGCGCCGGGCGGCGCTCTACCGGCCCTGCCCGCGGCCACGCGCACGGCCCACGCCGCGCCTCTGGTCGATCGGCTCGAGCCGGCGCCGGCGGCTCGCCCGACGAGCACGGGGACATCGCCGCGGCGCTTTGCACGAGTCGGAGCGCTCCTCCGGGCGGTGCTGACGGCGCCGCTCGTGTCGCGCGGGTGGATCGCGGTGTCGGTCATCCCCGCCGTGGCGCTGGTCCTGGCTTGGGCCATCGCGAGCGACGGCGCGCCGCGGGTCACGCGCGCCATCTCTGCCCCGCCAGCGGCTTCACCGCCCTCGTCTCCGGCGCCCCGTCCGAGCGCGCCCAGCCCCGACCCCAGCGAGCGCGTGCTCACGCCGGCCGAGCTGGGCGAGCTGCCCGCCGCGGACGCTGCGCTGGACGTGGACGGCGTCATCACGCCCTCCGAGCTCGGCGTCGAGGCGCCGGCGAGCGCTTCGACCGACAAGCGACCCCTGCCTCCGAGATCGCGTTGATGGGCGAGTCGCCGTTTCTAATCGCCCTCTCGTCGGGGCTCGAGCGCCTCGAGCGCATCCTGTTGCGCGTGTGGCAGCTGCTCAGCGTGCTGGGCATCGTGACCGGCCTGCTCTACGCCTCGCTCGTGTCGCGCCCGCTGGGGTACGCTTCGGCGCTCGGGTCGGCGCTGTTCTTGATCTGGTTCGTGATCGCCGGCAACCTCGCAGACCGCGGCGAGGCCCCCAAGTCGCTCTCGAGCATCAACGCCGCCGTCGAAGCGCTGGTCCCGTGGGCCTTCCTCCTGGCCATCGCCTGGAGCAACGGGCCCGAGTACGCCCTCGCCTCGTGGGTCCCGCCGTTCCTGTTCTGCAGCTGCATCGTCACCCACGTGGCGCGCCTGCGGCTCTGGGCCCCGGCGGTACTGGGTATCTCGGGCGCGCTCGCCTACCCGGCCACGTACTGGTTGTTCGTCGTCGATCGACTCCCGCCGAGCGCGATGGGCTTCTTGATCAACCAGCCGGCAACCCAGCACGCGCGGTCGGTCACGCTCGCGGCCTCGGGCCTGATTGGCACGCTCTTGGTGTTCGGACTTCACGCGGTGGTGGTCGGGGCAGAAGGCGCCGCGCGCGAGCGCGAGCTGGGCGGTCGGTTCCGGGTCGTCCGCGACCACTCGGCCGGCGCGACCGGGGTGCTCTACGAGGGGGAGTACTGCCCCGAAGGCGGCTTCACTCGGAGGGTCGCGATTCGCCGCTTCCACAGCGACGTGGCGGAGCACTCCGAGCTGATGGAGGGTTTCCGCAAGGCCGCGTTCGAAGCCGCGCACCTGGTGCACCCCAACATCGTGCAGGTGCACGATTTCATGCGGACCGGTGGCGCACACTACCTGGTTCTCGAGTGGGTCGAAGGCGTCACGTTGGACGCCCTCACCCGGACCGCGCGCGCCACTCGCCAGGGCCTCGACCCTGAGCTCGTGGCCTATGTGGGCCTCGAGCTCTTCGCGGGGTTGGCCCACGCCCACGCCGCTGCGCTCGGGCCCGACGGGCAGCCGCTCCGCGTGCTGCATCGCGACTTGAGCCCGGACGGCGTGCTGGTGTCGGTGGCCGGCGAAGTGAAGCTCGGCGGCTTCGCCGTCGCCGTGGCGCTGCGTGACTTCAATCGGCAGAGCGAGGGTCACCACGGCTACATGGCGCCCGAGTGCGCGACCGGGGTGGCGGACGAACGAAGTGATCTCTACTCCGCCGGCGCCATACTCTGGGAGCTCTTGCTCGGCCGACGCCGCGCGCCCGGCGAGACCACGCTCTCGACCGAGATCCGCCCCGATCTGACCCCGGAGTGGGATCAGTTCTTCTCCCGCGCCATTGCCCCCGATCCGGCGCATCGCGCCGAGAGCGCGATGGAGGCGATGGCGCTCTTGGCGGCCGTTCCACGCCGAGAGGCCACCGTGACGCGCCACGAGCTGGCGGCTCTGGTCGGTCACGTGCGCGCGAGCCAGGCCGCACGAACCGGCGCCTACGACGCCCTCAGCGCCGACGGAAAGGCCGCGGGTCGAGATTGAGCCGGCGCAGCGCCTCGTACAGCGCCGAGCGCCCCATCCCGAGCAGCGCCGCGGCGCTGGCCACGTCGCCGGACGCGCGCTCGAGCGCTTCGGTGATGCGCTGCTGCTCTTGGTCGGCGCGGCTCGCCGAACCGCGCCGAACCGACGGCACCACGAGCAAAGGGACCACGTCTTGGTCGGTGATCTCGCTCCGGCCCTTGCGACGCGCCACCTCGACGGCGGCAGCAACCACGTTGCGCAGCTCGCGCACGTTTCCGGGCCAGGGGTGCAGCATCAACGCCTCGAGCGCGGCGCTCGTCAGCTCTGCGCCTGCCGCGTGCGCGAAGGCCAGCGACAAGAGCGGCACGTCCTCGCGGCGCGCGCGCAAGGGGGGCAGGCGAACCCGCAAGCCCGCCAGGCGGTGCAGCAGATCCCCGCGGAACGCGCCGGACTCGATCAGCTCGTCCACGTCGCGATTGGTGGCCGCGACCACCCGCGTGTCCACCACCAGCGATTGATCGTCGCCGACCGGCCGGACCTCCCCCGTTTCGAGCGTGCGCAAGAGCTTGGCCTGCACCGGCGCCGGCATCTCGCCGATTTCGTCGAGGAACAGCGTTCCGCCGTGGGCCGTCCGGAACAGGCCAGTCCGCTCGCGGGTCGCGCCCGAGAACGCCCCCCGCGCGTGCCCGAACAGCTCTGCGTCGACGAGCTCGGCAGGCACGGCGGCGCAATTGAGCGCCACGAACGGACCGGCGCGCTGGCTCAGCTCGTGCACCAGCCCCGCGACGACCTCTTTTCCCGTGCCCGTCTCGCCCAGCACCAAGACCGGGCTCCGGGTCGGACCGATGGTCAAGAGCGCGTCGCGAGCGTCGTCCAGGGACGCGCCGCCAATCATGCCCCCGAGCTCGGGCGGCCGTTGCCGAGAGTACGGAGCCACGTCGGCGACCACGAACAGCGAGCGCCCGATCCGCACGACCGAGTGCAGCGCAGCGACCGTTCCCGACTTGCCGACCTGGACCCCGTCCACCCACGTGCCGTTGCGACTCCCGAGATCGGTCACCAGCACGGTCTCACCGCGGCGCTCGACCCGCGCGTGCAGGCGGGATGCCCCGGGGTCGTCCAGACGCAGGTCCGCGGCCTCGTCCCGACCCAGCGTGAGCGGGCGGGACAGCTCGACGAGCGAAAGGCCGAGCTCGGCCGTGGCCGGTGCCTTGACCAGGCCGACGACGGCCGGCTGACCCAGGCCAGCGACCGATGCGCGGACGTGCTCGGTGACCGTGCGCTCGTTCACGGGCGCCATTGTAGCCGATGCCCGACGTCCAGGCTCAGAGACCGAGCCCCTTGGCGATGATCTCGTTCATGATCTCGGTGGTGCCCCCGCCAATCGGCAAGAGGCGCGCGTCCCGGCTCAGGCGCTCGACGCGCGTCTCGCGCATGAACCCCATGCCTCCGAAGATCTGCACGGCGTCGTAACAAACACGCTGCGCGACCTCGGCGGCGAAGTTCTTCGCCATGCTCACTTCCTTGACCAGGTAGTCGCCGTCCCGCACTCGCAGCGCGCACGAATAGTTCAGGATCCGGGCGGCTTCGACCTCGGTCGCCATGCGGGCCAGCTTGTGGCGGGTGACCTGAAAACCGACCAGCGGGCGCCCGAAGGCCTGCCGTTCGCGAGCGTAGGCCAGCGCGTCTTCCAGCGCGATGGCCGCAGTGGCATGCCCGTAGAACGCCAGCGCCAGGCGCTCGTGTTGGAAGTTCTTCATCAGCGCGACGAAGCCCGAACCCTCGTCGCCGATGCGGTTTCCCTCTGGGACGCGCACGCCGTCGAACGAGAGCTCGGCGGTGTCACTGGCGCGCCAGCCGGTCTTCTTCAGCGCCCGCGAGACGGTGAACCCCGGCATGCCCTTCTCGACCACGAAGAAGGTGAGCCCGGCGTGTTTGTCGGGCCCGGTGCGCGCCAAGACGCTCACCAGGTCGGCGCGGGCACCGCTGGTGATGAACAGCTTCGAACCGGTCAAGACATAGTCCTGGCCGTCGCGCACCGCGCGGGTGGCGATGCCCGACACGTCGCTGCCGGTGCCCGGCTCGGTAATGGCGAGCGCGGCGATCTTTTCCCCCCGGAGCACGGGCGGAATGAAGCGCTGCTTCTGCTCTTCGGAGCCGAGCGCCAAGATCGGCGGTAGCGCGATCCCCATGCTGCCGAGCCCCGCCACCACGCCGCTCGAGCCCCCGGTGAGCAGCGCCTCGACGCCGATCAAGCCGTGCAGCATGTCGCCGCCGCCGCCGCCGTACTCTTCTGGGTAGGCCGCAGCCAGCACGCCGGCCGCCGCGGCCTCGCGGTACAGCTCCCGGGGAAACGCCTCTGACTCTTCCCACTCGTCGGCGAAGGGCGCGATCTTCTCCTTCGCGAAGCGCAGGCAAGAGGCGCGAAAGAGCTCGTAGTGCTCGTCGAGCTTCATGGCGTTCAGTGACAACTCTCGAAGGTCATGCTGGCCACGACCGTGTTGCCCCCGCCCGTGCAGTTTGCCGCGACGGACCCTTGGACGTTCTTCACGCCGTTCACTTCGCTGTTCTGCAGCTGCATGGTCATCGTCCCGCAGCCTTCGCCCAGCATGTCGGTGAACTTGGTCCCGGCCGGGAAGTAGTAGACCTGCACCTTTCCGTTCGGCAGCTGCAAGAAGCGCACCCTTCGGCCGCCCTTGTCCAGGAAGTCCACACCGCTGAACTGAGGCATGTTGGCCTGCCCCGAGCGACAGGTGTCGACCTCGAACGGCGCGCCGTTCACCGTGATGGTCCCGGTCGACTTGGACTTGCACGCGAGCAGCGCGCCGAGCACGAGCACCCCGAGCACGAAGGTGTGACGCATGTGCTCGGAACTAGCATCCGCGGGATGCGGCTGCAACGGACGGACCCAGCGCCTCGCCGAGGAGCGCGTTGACTCGCTCGGGGTCTTCTTGGTGCGCGAAATGGCCGGTCCCGCGGAGCACGTGGAGCGACAGCGCAGGAGCGATGCGCTCGTGCTCTTCCGCCAGCTCGCGGGTGAAGCAGGCGTCGTGCTCGGCCCAGATCAAGGTCACGGGCACCTCGACGCGCGGCAGCTCGGGGCGGCGGAAGAGCGTCCCGAGGCCCTGGCGAATGGCGGTGCGGTAGTACGCGAGCGGCGGGCCGAGGGACGCGACGCGCCCCACCGCGCCCTGGGCCGACGCCACGATTTCGCGCGGGGCACGCTCCGCGCCGGGCGTCTGCCGGAACAGGCGCCCCAGGTTGCGGGCCCCCCGCTGCGCGAGCCACGCTTCGGGCAAGAGCGGCAGCTGGAAGAAGAACATGTACCAGCTCTTGGCGAGCTGCCGCACGTTCGAGGCGAGCGCGATCTGCATCAAGCTCGGATGCGCGCAGGCGATCACCACCACGCGTTCGACCAGCTCGGGGTGGCGCGTCGCGAGGAGCCAGGTGATGGCGCCGCCCCAGTCGTGCCCCACGACGCGCACCGGTGCATCGCTCACGTGCCGGCAGAGCGCGGCGGCGTCGCCGACCAAGGTGTCGAGGTCGTAGCCTCCCGACGGCCGCGCGCTCTCGCCGTACCCGCGGAGGTCCGGGGCCACCACGCGAAAGCCGCAGCGGGCCAGGAACGGCAGCTGCAGGTCCCACGAGCGATGGGTCTCGGGAAACCCGTGGAGCAGCACCACCGGCGGCCCCGCGCCGGCTTCCACGTAGTGCAGGCGAGTCCCGTTCAATCGGGCATAGTGGTGGCAGACCTCCACGCGGACCCAGGGTATCGCGTCATCGGCGGGGGTGGGGTAATCTCCGAAGCTCGGGAGTGCTTGTCATGACCAACTTGCGCACGCTGGTTCGTAGCCTGGTGACCTTCGGGGTCGTCGCGGCCTTCGCGGCTTCTTGCGGTTCGGACGACGACCGCCCTGGAAATCTGCCCCACGCGAGCGGCGGCGGCACCGGCGGCGGCGACGCCTCGAGCGGCGGCACCTCGGCCACCGGCGGCGGCGGCACCGGGGGCAAGGGCGGCACCGGCGGAACGGGCGGCTCGGTGGACGCGAGCGGCGACTCGCCGGCCGACGTGAAGACCGACTCGCCCCCCGCGGACGCCAAGACCGACGCCCCGCCGGCCGACGCGGGGTCGGACGTCGACGCAGCCTACTGCCAGAACGGAACGAAGGACGGCGACGAGTCGGACCAGGACTGCGGCGGCGCGGTCTGCCCGGGCTGCGACACGGGCAAGACCTGCGCGAGCAACGGCGACTGCGCCAGCAAGAAGTGCAACACCAGCAAGCTGTGCGACCCGCCACTTTGCACCGACAGCATCAAGAACGGCAACGAGTCGGACATCGACTGCGGCGGCGCCAACTGCCCGCTCTGCGCCGACAGCAAGACCTGCAACTCGGGCCAAGACTGCGTGAGCGGCGTGTGCTCGGGCACGCCCAAGACCTGCCAGATCGCGAGCTGCACCGACAACGTGAAGAACGGCAACGAGGGCGACAAGGACTGCGGCGGTCCCTGCCCGACCAAGTGCAGCCTGGGTCAAGGCTGCAAGGCTGCCAGCGACTGCGGCAGCCAGGTGTGCACGGGCGGCCAGTGCAAGTGCCCCTCGAGCATGGTGCTAGTCGCGGCGCCCGGCGGCGGTTCGTACTGCATCGATCAGTACGAGGTCACCTACGAGCAGTACGAGACCTTCTGGCAAGCCGGCCCGACCTACAACCTCGCGGTCTGCGCGTGGAACACCAACTACACGCCCTCGAACGATTGGCCGGCGCCGCTCGGCGGCAAGAAGTACCCCGTTCGCTACGTCGATTGGTGCGACGCCTGGGCCTACTGCCAGTGGGCCGGCAAGCGCCTGTGCGGCAAGCAGGGCGGCGGCGCGGTGGCTTACACCGACTTCGCCTCGGCGAACCAGAGCCAATGGATGAACGGCTGCACCGCGGGGACGAACACGTATCCGTACTCGGGACCCTACTCTGCCGGCAACTGCATTGGGAGCGACCACCCGATCGACGGCGGCATCCAGGGCCCGCTCGCGGTCGATCGCAGCTCGAACAAGTGCCAGGGCGCCGCGCCCAACCTGTACGACATGAGCGGCAACGTGGCCGAGTGGGAGGACTCGTGCAACGGCTCCGCCGGCGCCGCCGACGACTGCCACGTACGCGGCGGCTCGTACCAGCAGCAGCAAACGGCCCTCGAGTGCAAGGCGAACCGCGTGCAGAAGCGTGACGCCAAGCTCGCGGACGTGGGCCTGCGCTGTTGCTTCCCCTGATGCCTCACGGCATGGGGTGCGCCAGGAAGAACTGCATCACCGCCTCGCCCCAGGTGACGGGTGAGGCCTGGTTGCACTTGAACGAGAACACCTGACCGGGTTGCCCACCGGGGTCGGTGCTGCCGGGGTAGCAGTGCCCCTGGATCAGCGACGCCCCGGTGTAGTCGTGCTGCAGCATCTCGAACACCGTGCCCTTGGCGTTGGTGTAGCGATCCCAGACGTGCATCCCGTCCTGCGAGACCGGCGTGCCCTTGGTCATGCCCAGCACCTTGATCACCGCGTCTCGGCTAGTCTGAGCCGTCGAAAACGCGATCAGCGCGTCCTTGGTGCCGTGCATGTACAAGATCGGCATCTCGCGCTTCGGGGCGACGCCCTTCGAGAAGCACCCCTCTTGCGCGGACTGACCGAAGGCCGCCGGCGCGGCGCTGGCGATCACCTCCGAGCGATCGCAGATGAAGCGCCAGGTCATGTCCCCACCCTGGGAAAACCCCGTGAAATGGACGCGCTTCGGGTCCACGTGGAAGGCCTTGATGGTGCGCTGCATGAAGTCGAAGACCTTCGGGTCGTCCTTCGCCGCCGCCCAGTCCGAGAGCGGCGGGGCCGGATCGGCGCTGGGGTGCACGACGATGAAGCCGTTCTTCTCGCCCAGGGCCGCCAGCTTGGTGTTGGCGTCTTCCATCTTGCCGCTCATCGAGAAGCCGTGAACGTCGAAGATCAGGCCGCACGCCTGGGTCAGACACGCGCCGGGCACCGAGGTGTTCCACGTGAGCCCGCTGCACGCGTAGGCGTGGTCCGGCTTCGCGGTGACGTCCTTGATGCAGTCGTCGGGGACGGGTGGCGGAAACCCGCCGCCCCCCGAGCCGCCACCGCCGGCCGCACCGCCGGTGTTGCCCCCGGCCCCCGCCGAGCCGCCGGTGGGCGAGCCGCCCGCCCCGGCAGCGCCGCCGCTCGACGCGCCGCCGCTCGACGCGCCGCCGCTCGAGCCGCCGCCCGTGCCCTTCGGCTCCGCGTCGTCCTCCGAGCCGCAACCGCCCACCGCGAGGATCAGCACCAGCAACCCCGAGCGTGCTCGCATCCGACCAGGGTAGCGCGTTTTGTCGGCCCCTGGACCCACGCTAGACTCGCCTCGGATGACCCCACGCGCCCTCGCACTCGGGTTCGGGCTGGCCGTGGGCGGGGCCGCGGTGGCTGCCGCCTGTGGCTCGAGCGAGACCGACGAGACCGGCTTCAACGCCGGGAACGACGCGTCGGTCGACGTGTTCCTGGGCAGCGACGCCTCGATCTGGCCCGACGCCGACCCTGCCCCCGACGCCGGGCCCGGCCCGAGCCCGGGGTTCGACGCCGGGGACGCCGCGCCGAGCGGCGTGACCTGCACCGACAAGCCGGGCGCCAAGGGCAGCGCCCTCTCGATCGAGGTCGAGAGCGGCGGGCGCAAGCGCACCAGCCTGCTCCACGTGCCAGAGAAGTACGATCCGACCAAGGGCACGATGCTGGTCCTCAACTTCCACGGGTTCATGTCCGCGGGCTGGCAGCAGGCGCTGCTCACGCGCATGAGCCAAGAGAGCGACGAGCGCGGGTTCATCGTCGCCTACCCCGAGGGCGTGGCCAGCAGCTGGAACGCCGGCGCGTGTTGCGGCACGGCGTGGACCGACGGGGTGGACGACGTGAAGTTCGTTCGCGACCTGCTCGACGCCATCGAGGCAAAGTGGTGCATCGACAAGAAGCGGATCTACGCCACGGGCATGTCCAACGGCGGGTTCTTCTCCCACCGGCTGGCGTGCGCCGTCAGCGACCGAATCGCTGCCGTGGCGCCGGTGGCGGGCGTGCTGGGCGTCGAGCCGGGCACCTGCACGCCGTACCGGCCGATGCCCATCTTGGACTTCCATGGCACGGCCGACGGGATGGTGCCCTACGGCGGCGGCACGCCGCTGGTGCCGCAGCTCGGCGTGGGCCTGGTGTTCCGCTCCGTGCCCGACACGATGGAGTTCTGGCGGAAGAAGAACGGCTGCTCGACCTTCGAACAGGTGATCTTCGAGCAAGGCGACGCGCGCTGCGTGCGCTGGCCGGACTGCGACGGCGGGGTCGGGACCGTGCATTGTCGAATCGACGGGGGCGGGCACACCTGGCCGGGCGGGCTGGCGATCCCGGCGGGGAAGACCTCGACGGACCTCGGCGCGACCGCGACCATGCTCGATTTCTTCGCGGCCCACCCCCTGCCCTGATCTTCCGTCCTGAACAGAGTCATAGTACTGACACGGTGTCACGTGTCCGTCACCGAGCCAGGGCAAGCTCCGCCGCGCATGCTGCGAACCGCAGGGCACCTGTCCGTCGTCCGAACGCTCCCCGCGCCGAGGCACCAGATGAAGCTCGCTGCGATCGACATCGGTAGCAACTCCGTCCACATGATCGTGGTCGGCACACGTGAGAACCACTCGTTCGAGATCCTCGATCGCGAAAAAGAGATGGTCTTCCTGGGCAAGAGCGTGTTCGACCACGGCCGCCTCACGGACGAGGCCAGCGCCGCCGGCTTGAACGCCATCTTGAAGTTCCACAAGCTGGCGATGCGGCACGGCGTCAGCGACATCCGCGCGGTGGCTACCGCCGCGGTGCGTGAGGCGGACAACGGCGGCGAGTTCTTGTACGCCATCGCCGAGCAGACCGGCATCGTGCCCCAGGTGATCACGGGCGCGGAAGAGGCGCGCTACATCTACCTCTCGGTCCGCAACGCCATCGATTTGTCCAGCCGCAGCGCGCTGGTCTTCGACATCGGCGGCGGCAGCGTCGAGACCATCGTGGGGGACGCGCGCTCGATGTGGCTGGGTCGCAGCTTGAAGCTGGGCGTGCAGCGGCTCAGGGCCGAGTTCGGCGGCGGTGCCGCACTCGGCAAGCGCGAGAAGAAGGAGCTGGAAGATCACGTGCGAGCGGTCGCCGACAAGGCGTTGACCGAAGCCCGGGCGGCGAAGTTCGACCTGTGCGTCGGGACCAGCGGCACGATCTTGGCTCTGGGGCAGGCCGCGCACCGCCTGAAGGGCGGCGAGCCCTGGCCCAGCGCCACCGCCCAGGTGGTGCGGCTGGAAGATCTCCAGGCCTTGGCCGAGCGGCTGGTCGCGGTGGGGCCGGCCGAGCGGGCGCTGATCGGCGGCATCGACGTGGCGCGGGCCGACTCGATCCACGTGGGGGCGGTCTTGCTGTGCACCCTGCTCGAGCTCGCCAAGCAAGACCGAATCACGCTCTGCGAGGCCGCGCTGCGCGAAGGCCTGGTGCTCGACTACCTCGAGAGCCGCGCCGACTCGATTCGCCAGTTCGAGGTGGTGAAGGACATCCGCCGCCACAGTGTGATGGAGCTGGCGCGACGCTGTGGGCAGGCCGGCCCGCACCCCGAGCACGTCGCGGGGCTCTCGCTCTCGATCTTCGATCAGACTCGCCACCTGCACGGGCTGGGGGACGACGAGCGTCGCCTGCTCGAATACGCCGGCGTGCTGCACGACGTCGGCCAGCACATCGGCTACGAGCGCCACGAGCACCACGCCGCCTACATCATCAAGAACGGCGAGCTCCGGGGCTTCTCGGGAGAAGAGCGCGACCTGCTCGCCATGCTGGCTCGCTATCACCGAAAGGCGCGCCCCAAGCGCCGCGACGCGGACTATGCCGCGCTGCCCTCGCGCTCGCGGCGGGCCGTGCGCGTGCTCTCGGGCATCTTGCGGCTGGCCGACGGGCTCGACCGCAGTCACCACCAGTTCGTGCAGGGCGTGCAGATCGAAGAGCGCGACGGCACGCTCCACTTCGACATCGTCACCCAGGGCGACGCCGAGCTCGAGGTGTGGGGCGCCCGCCGAAAGGGCAAGCTGCTCGAGCGCGAGCTGGGCCGGCCGATCGAGCTCGCGATCACCCCGGTGGCCAAGGTCCAGAGCGCGTGAGGGTCGGGGTCGACTTCGGCGGGACCCGGATCAAGGCCGGTCTCGTCGACGGCGCGAAGGTCGTCGCCGCAGAGAGCGTGACCACCCGCGCCGGGGCCCCAGCTGCGGAGGTCCTCGATCAGATCGCGGCGGCGGTTCGCCGTGTGGGCGGCTCCCCCACCCAGGTCGGCGTCGCCATCCCGGGTGAGGTGGACGGGCGCGGGCTCTGCTACCGCCTGCCCAACGTGCCGGGGTTCGAGGGCGTGAACATCCGCGAAGAGCTGGAGCGGCGCCTGAGCTTGCCGGTCGCGGTCGAGAACGACTCGACCTCGGCCGCGCTGGGCGAGCTGCTCTTCGGCCACGGCCACACGCACCCGAGCTTCCTGGTCGCCACCCTGGGCACGGGCGTCGGGGGCGGGCTGGTGGTCGACGGCGTGCTCCGCCGGGGCGCCCACGGGTTCGCCGCCGAGATCGGCCACCTCTTGGTCGACAGCTCGCCCTCCGCGCCGCTCTGCGTGTGCGGCTTGCGCGGTTGCATGGAGGTCTTCGCCGGCACGCGCGGGCTCTTGGCTCGCTACGCCGAGCTCGGCGGGGCGGCGAGCGAGCCCGCGCGGATCGCCGAGCAGGCGCGCGGGGGTGACCCCGCCGCGCAGCAGGTGTTCGCCGAGATGGGCCGCGCCCTCGGCGCCGGCCTCGGCCAAGCGCAGAAGGTGCTCGACCTCGACGCCTTGGTGTTCGGCGGGGGCATCAGCGCATCGTTCGAGCTGATCGAGCCCTCGCTGCGCGCGGCGCTCCGCGCCACCGTCTTCGGCCCGCCCACGGCCGAGGTCCCGCTCCTGGTCAGCCCGCTCGGCGACACGGCGGGCGTGCTGGGCGCCGCGCACTTGTGAGTCAGAACCCCGACAGCGCGAGGGTGCACAGGTCGGCGGGCACGTCGGGGTCGTCGGCGTCGAGCACTACGAACGCGACGCCCTCGGAGGCCAAGGCCAAGCCCTCGGCCTTGCCGGTGAACGGCTGCCCGCCCGGGCCGGTGATGGGCGTCGGCTCGCCCTCCCCGAGCACACCGATCGCGCTGCCGACCACCACGCCATCGCGATAGCTGTCCGGAGACGCCTCCGCGCTGGCGAGATAGAACAGGCGACCCTGGCTGCACGCCGCGTCGGTGAAGGTGAGCCGGACGCCCTCGAGCGTTCCGAGCTGATGCACGCGCACGTCGCGAAGCAGAGGGGGTGGCGCGTCGGGACGCTCCAGGTGCGTGAGCAGCTCGGCGAGCGCCAGGCGCGCGGTCGAGCTGACGGGCTCGAGCCCGGCGCGAGGCGCACCGTTCCCACGTTGGAAGAGGACCAGATCCTCGCCGGACAGCGCCACCCCCTCGAGATTGAGCTCGCTCCCCGAAAACGCAGTTTCGTCCCGGAGCATCTGGTACAGGCGCGGCGCCGGACAGCGCGCGAAGCCCACGCCCGGCGTGATGCGGACGATCACCTCGCGACCCGAGGTCGACCCCGATCCGAATGCCAAGAGCTCTCCGCCGCCGGCGACCAGCGCCTCGGTGTCGAGCTTCTGGGGCTTGGGATCCGGGGCATTTCCACCGAAAGAAGCCCACTCGATGCGGCCCGACCGAGGCTCGATCACCGCCAGGCTGCGCGTGTCGTCCTGCACGACTGCCAGCCGTGGGCCCCACCACGCGAGGCCCGACCCGGCGCGCACGTGCTGACCGCGCGAGTCCACCAGCGGGCGTCGCTCGACGACACGCGCGGTGCGCATCAGAGCCGCCCGCTCACGGTCAAGTGCCGGTCGCTGACCACGTCGAGCCGCAAGGCGCCGAGCCCCGCAGCCTCGAGCTGCGCCTCGATCTCGCCGGGCGTGAACGCCGCAAAGAGCGACGCCTCGAAGTCCCGCCGCAGGACCTCGGGCTCATCGCGAGCGTGCTCGTCGACCAAATGCGCGACGACCTCGGCGGACGCGGGTCGCATCAGATCCATGACGAAGACCCGCGTGCCGGGCCTGCTGGCCTGCTTCACCGCTGCCCAGAGCACGCCCGGATCGTGCAGATGGTGGAGCAAGCTGTTCGAGATCACCACGTCGTAATCGGCGTACGGCACCGGGTCCCGCGAGAGCCGCGCCTCGGTCAACGTCACGCGTGCCTCGAGCCCCGCGCCCGCGATGCGCTCGCGCCCGTAGCGCAGCATCGCCGCGCTGCCGTCGACGCCGTCGATCGACAGCTCGGGACAGCGCCGCGCGAGCCGCAGCGTGACGTCGGCCGGACCGCACCCCAGGTCGAGCGCGCGCCCGCGAGGGGTCCCGAAGCGCTCGACGAACAGATCCACGAAGCGCTCGTGGGGAGCGGCGAACCCCGCTTCCGAGTAGGCGCGCGCCTGCGCGTCGTCATCCATCAGCTCGGGTTCGACGACTCGGTCCATGGTAGGCGGCAGCCTAGCCGGAAGCCGAAAACTGGACAGGGTTTCAGTGCTGGTTGTATGAACAGCACCATGAACCTCACGACCTCTGAAACCCTCGTTTTGGTTGGACTTCTGGACCTGGCTCAGGTGGACCGGGCAGCCACGCTGATCCGTTTGATGGCGGAGACGGACCTGCCGCGAGCCTCGGTCGCCGCCGCCCTCGCGCGGCTCGACCGGGCTGGGCTGGCGGACCGCGAGCGCGTGCGGCTGACGTTGACGGGCCTCGCCCTGGCGCTGGCCGCGGCCCCGCGCGCGCGCCGGCTGCGACGCCCGCGAGTGCTCGCGGCGTGAGGCGCGTGTATCAACCGATCGCATGAAAGCCATCGTCATCCGCGAGCCCGGTGGGCCCGAGGTGCTCTCGCTGCAAGAGGTGGCCGAGCCTTCGCTCGGCGCAGGGCAGATCACCCTCCAGGTCGGGGCGACGGCGCTCAATCGCGCCGATCTACTCCAGCGCCGCGGCCTGTATCCGCCGCCCAAGGGCGAGAGCCCGCTGCTCGGGCTCGAGTGCGCGGGGGTCGTCGTGGCGCACGGTCCCGGCGCAAGCGGCCCGCCCGTCGGGACGCGCGTCATGGCTCTGCTGCCAGGCGGCGGCTACGCCGAGCGCGTGGTGGTCCCCGAGCGCCTGGCGCTTCCGATCCCCGATGAGCTCGGCTTCGAGCAGGCGGCCGCGATCCCCGAGGCGTTCCTCACCGCGCAGGAAGCGCTCTTCACCCTGGGTCGGCTCGAAGCCGGGCAGACGGTGCTGGTCCACGCTGCCGCCGGCGGGGTGGGCTCGGCCGCGGTGCAGCTGGCGCACGCGCACGGCGCAAGAGTGGTGGCCACGGCGGGCAGCCGCGAGAAACTGGAGCGGGTTCGGTCCCTCGGCGCCGACACGCTCGTCGACTACCAAACCGAGGACTTCGCCGAGGCCGTGAGCCAGGTCACCGAGGGCCAGGGGGCAGACGTGGTGCTCGATTTCGTGGGCGGCGCGTACTTCGAGCGGCACATGCGCTGCCTGGCGGTTGGCGGGCGCCTGGTGGTGATCGGCCTCTTGGGCGGCGTGAGCGCCGACCTGAACCTGGCCCAGCTCTTGATGCGCCGGACGCAGATCTTGGGCCTGGTGATGCGCTCGCGATCGGTGGCGGACAAGGTCGCGATCAGCCAGACGTTTGCGCGAAACTGGCTTCCGCGCTTCGCCAGCGGCGCGCTCGCTCCGGTGGTCGACTCGGTCTTCCCGCTGGCCGACGCGCAGGGCGCGCACGAGCGCATGGAACGGAACGCGAATATCGGCAAGATCGTGCTGCGAGTTTCAGGCTCGAGCGCAGAGCGCCTCAGCGACTGAAGACCCAGTTCTGGTAGCCCTTCACCACGATCCCGGTGGTGAACGCCGTCGAGTCGTCGAGCAAATGGGTGACGCGCAGGAACAGCGGGCCGAGACCGAGCTCGCCTTGGGGACCGTGGACGCGATCGTCCACGTCGTAGGCCCACCCGCCCGCCAACCAGAACCCTTCGTCGAAGTACTGGCCCTCGAGGTAGACCGGTCCGAAGCCGGTGCCGGGGTTCGCGAGCGCCGTCCAGCCCAGGTTGAACCCCAGCGCGCGCGTCGGCAGCACGACGTCGTCGTCGCTGGTGTGACTCACGTCGCGCTCGCCGAAGTGCAGGCCGTACTCGGGGCCGAGCCCGTAAGCGAGGACCGCGTCCTGACCTCTCGGGTAGCCGACGCCCAGCGACGCGAGCCCGCCGAAGGTGAGCAGCACCATCCGCTCGCCGGGATCGCCGGGCTCTTCCACCACCCCCGGCGTGGGCTTCTCGGGGGGCGTTGCCGGATCGATGTGTCCGGGCGCGTTCACCGGGTGGTGGTGCACCGAGCACCCCGCGCAAGCGACGAGCAGCGTGGCGAAGCGCCTCATGGTCCCGCTCCGGCGTCGGGCTCGGCCATCACCAGCGGTGCAGGGGCAGGCGGCGCGGGCG
Source organism: Myxococcales bacterium (assembly GCA_016191785.1). Classification (GTDB taxonomy): domain Bacteria; phylum Myxococcota_A; class Polyangia; order Polyangiales; family Polyangiaceae; genus JADJKB01. The sequence goes on from JACPVJ010000111.1 coordinate 48,309, forward strand.
CGTGAGCGCGCTCGTGGCGATGGGGCGCGTCGAACACGTGCCGCATCGAGACGCGCAGGGTCTCGGTGAGCTGGCCGTTGAAGCGCAGGGTCAGGGTCAGCGTGCCGGTGCGGTGGCCTTCGTTCCACCGGGCCTGGTTGTCGAAGACGAACGGCACGTACAGATGGCGATCGTCGTGCCCGAGCTCGACCGGCGCGCCGCGCTCGGCCGCGACTTTCCAGCGGTCGATGTCGACGGTTGCGGACACGACCTCGACCGTGCAGGCGCCGGACTGGACCTTCCGCGCGGCAACGCTGAGCCCGATCCCCTCTTTGCCCGACTTCGAGATCCACGGCTCGACGCGCGCGCACCCCAGGCGGCGCGCCCCCAGCGTCTCGAGCCTCCACTCGGGATAGGCGCGGTGAACCGGCGGGCGCGAGGTCGCTGCGCAGCCGAGCGAGGTCGCCATCACCGCCACGAGCCGGGTGCGCAGGCGCGCGGGAGCCGGCTCGCGCCGCAGCCAGAGCGCCGCCGCCGCGACCATGGGCAGGGCGACCAGATCGGTCGGATCGAGCAGCATCGGTCCCCACGTTGCCAAGACGACCGCGTTGGTCCCGGGGTGGAGCTTGACCGCCGCGAACCCCACCGCGGTCAGCGCGGCGCTGGCCAGCGCCAGTCGCTGGCGCGACGCCGACGAGCCCACGCGGAGGACCACGAACAAGAAGACCGGGAACAAGAACAGACCGGCGAAGTCGCTGAGCTTGCCGGTCAGTGCGCCGGGCAACAGGCCGGCCCCTTTCAGCAGGTGATCGTTGAGGGCGAGCACGGCCAGCGCCAGCACCGGCGCGGGCCGACACAGCTCGCTGCCGAGCGACGGGAATGGGCGAGTGAACCTCAAGGCTCCGACCAGAACGGGACGGCGGCGATGCATCTTACGCTCGCGCCTAGCGAAACCTGGCCACCATGCCCACGCTCGCAGACCAGGTCACGGCCGGCACCTCGTGGACCACCACCTCGGGCTTTTCCAGCACGAACTCGTGACGAGTGAACGGAAAACCCAGCGCCCCCTCGAGCCCGAAAGCGAGCCCGGGATCGGGCAAGAGCTCTAGCCGGGCCAGGACGTGCCCCGCCAGCCACGGCTCATCGGCGCTCTTCGGCTCCACGATGCGTTCGCCCGCCTTGCCCGCGGCCCGCACCAGCCCCACCTCGGCCCCTGCGCAGGGCACGAGCGCCAGGCTCGCGCCCGGCTCCAGCCGAACCGGGCACGCCGAGAGCCGCGCCGCGTAGAGTGAGAACTCGGCGATGCCCGAGTCCACGCGCGCCGGGCCGGTGTCCGAGAAGCGGAGCGAGATCCGGGCGGCGTGGGAGTGGTGCAGCACCTCGCCGACCGCGGCCACCGCCGGCGCGAGCTTCGGTGCGAAGCCCTGGTCGACGCCGACCGACGCCCCGAACCCGAACACGAAGTCGGGCAGGGCGCGCGCGGCGCGCGGTGGCGGCGCGGAGTGCCGCGGGGGCTTGGGGGCGGCGGGGAGCTTGGGCGCTTCTCGGAGCGGGGCCGGGGCCGGGGCCTCGTCCTTCGCGACGCGAGCCTCGATGGCGAGCGCGGTGACGAGCGCGATGGCGCTCACCGCCTCGCTGCAGCTCGCGCCGGTCACTTCCCGCGACGCCCGCGTGCCGTCCTGGTCGGTGAAGTCGAGGGTGGCCACCGTGCCGGGGTCGCCCTGGGTGACCTTCACGCGATACGTGCGCGCCAGGTCCGTCGACCCGGCGATGCGACCCCGATCGAGCCGCGTCTCGACCTCGTGCTGGAACTCGGCTGCGCTCGGGCACCCCTCGGGGGCGTCGAGCTCGAGCCGCACCGAGACGTCCTCGGCCACGGCGCGGCCCACCCATCCCAGGGTGGCAGCGAGCACCAAGAGCGGCGCGGGCCGGCGCATCGCCGCGAGGCTCGCACCGGCAGAGCGCGGTCGCAACCAGTGGTATACGGCGGTGGCCATGAGCCCGGTCGTCGAGGCCTCCGCCCTCGAGAAGCGTTACGCGGATTTCGTCGCGGTCGCGGGCATCGACTTCCGGATCGAGAAGGGCGAGTGCTTCGGGTTTCTTGGGCCGAACGGCGCCGGCAAGACCAGCACCATGCGCATGCTCCAGTCGGTCAGCTTGCCGAGCGCGGGTCAGCTCCGCGTGCTCGGCATGGATCCGCTGCACGACGGCAAGCGCATCCGGACGCGGCTCGGCGTGTGCCCTCAGGCCGACAATCTGGACCCCGATCTGCCGGTGCTGGACAACCTCTTGGTCTACGGCAGCTACTTCCCCCAGGCGCGCGCGCTGACCGCTCGCCGAGCCGACGAGCTGCTCGACTTCGTCGCGCTGGGTGACAAACGGGACCACGCGATCCCCGAGCTCTCGGGCGGCATGAAGCGGAGGTTGGTGATCGCCCGCGCGCTGATCAACGACCCCGAGCTCTTGCTGCTCGACGAGCCGACCACCGGGCTCGACCCTCAGGCGCGGCACTTGATCTGGACCAAGCTGCGCGAGCTGCGGGCCCGGGGCGTGACGATGGTGCTCACGACCCACTACATGGACGAGGCCGAGCGGCTCTGCGACCGCCTGGTGATCATGGATCACGGCAAGGTCCTGGCCGAAGACACGCCCCGCGCGCTGATCGAGACCCACGTCGGGCACGAGGTGTTCGAGCTCGGCGCCACCGCGGCCGAGTCCCGGGACTTTCTCGCTGGGGTCGAGCTCTGCGGCGCGGTCCACGAGCACACCGGCGACCTCTTGGTGGTGTTTCTGACCAAGAAGCACGACCTGTCGGAGCGCCTGATCGAGCGGGCCCGCCAGGCAGGCGCGCGTTACCTGTTGCGAAACGCCTCGCTGGAAGACGTGTTCTTGAAGCTGACGGGCCGGGAGCTGGAAGAGTGAGCGCCGAGACGTCTTTCTTCCATGGTGCCGCGCGGGTCGCGGGGCGGAACCTGACGGTGTGGCGGCGCTACGCGGCAGCCAGCGCCCTCGGCAATTTCGGCGAGCCGCTGCTCTATTTGATCGCGCTCGGCTACGGCCTCGGGCGCGTCGTCCCGCCGATCGACGGCCTGAGCTATCCCGAGTTCCTCGCCCCGGCCCTGATCGTCTCGACGGTGATGTACACCGCCACTTTCGAAGGAACCTTCGGCGCCTACACCCGACTGACGACCCAGGGGACCTTCGACGCCATCCTCGCGACGCCGGTGACCGTCTCCGAGATCGTGGCCGGCGAGATCCTGTGGGGCGGGCTCAAGAGCGCGTTCGGTGCCACGGTCGTGCTGACGGTGGTGAGGGCGTTCGGGCTGGTCCCTTCTTGGCTCGCGCTCGGCGTCGTGCCGCTGGGCTTCCTCGCGGGCGCCATGTTCTACGCCATGGCGTTGTGCATGACGGCCCTCTCCAAGAGCTACGAGTTCTTCAACTACTACTTCACGCTGGTGGTCGCGCCGATGTACCTGTTCAGCGGCGTGTTCTTCCCGCTCGAGGGCGCCCCGCCCTGGGCGCACCGACTCGCGCAGGTGCTCCCCCTGACCCACGTGGTCGCGGTGTCGCGCGGCCTGGTGCGAGGCCAGCCCACCTGGAGCACCCTGGGGCACGCCGCGGTCGTGCTCGGTTGCGCCGCGGCGGCGATGGCCGTGGCGGCCCGCCTCCTCCGGCGCCGCCTGCAGATCTGAGCAGTTTCGGCGAGTTACGTGCCTGAGTGATCAGAACCCGGGGCCGCGGGGATTAGACTTCGACGTGCACACCGGCGTGAGCCCCATCGAGCGACCCCTAGCGTCGGAGCCCCCGCTGCCGGTGGCTTCTTCGGGTGAGCGCGCCCGCTTCCCCGCGGCACCCGCGCGCTTGGAAGGCTTGGTCAAGCGCGAGCTTCGGCCAGTCTGGCGACTGCTCCGCCGCGTGGGTTTGTCCGAGGCCGAGGCCGACGACGCGACCCAGCAGGTGTTCATCGTCGCCTCGCGCCGCATGTCGGAGATCGATCCGGCGCGCGAGCGCGCGTTCCTGTTCTCGACGGCCCTGCACATCGGGCGACGCGCACACCGCTCGCGGGCCCGCCGGCGCGAGGACGAAGACGACGAGCTGGTCAGCCGGCGCGATTCGGTTCCGGGGCTCGACGAGTTGCTCGACCAAAAGCGCGCGCGAGCGCTGCTCGACGAGTTGCTCGCCGCGATGAGCGACGACCTGCGCGTGGTATTCGTACTCTACGAGATCGAAGAGCTGACCATGGCCGAGATCGCCCAGGTGCTCGAGCTGCCACCCGGCACGGTGGCCTCGCGCTTGCGACGGGCGCGCACCGACTTCCAGAGCGGCGTGGCCCGCCTCGAAAAGACCCCAGGAGGACCGCGATGACCGACCCCGAGCGATTGTTGGACTCCGACGGCGCCGGGCTGTCAGCCGCCCTCTTGCGCGCCGGGCGCGAGGAAGGGCCTTCGGAGAAGCTCTTGTCGGACACCCTGCTCGCGGTCGGCGTCGGCGCGGCCGTGGCCGGCGCGGGCGCAGCGGCCTCGGCCCTGGCGGCGGGCTCGAGCGGCGCGATGCTGAAGGCCGGCGGCACCACCAGCCTGACCACCCTCGCGATCAAGTGGCTCGGCATCGGCGCGGTCGGCGGCGTGGTGACCGTCGGCGCTGCCGTCGGCGTGGAAGACCGCATGCATGCGGCTCCCGCGCCCCAGCTGGCGGTGGTCGCCCCGCCGGCCTCGGTCGAGCCGCGGGCGGCCGCGCCGAAGCCCTCGCCGGGCCCCGCGCTCGCGGAGCCCGAGCCACAGGTCGCCGCGCCGACTACGCCGCCGCCCAGCGCGCCGTCGATCAAACCCGCCGTGCCGTCCATCGCCGAAGAGACGCGCGCCATCGATCAGGCGCGGCGCGAGCTCTCGGCGGGGAACGCCAGCGGCGCGCTCGGCACTCTCGACACCTACGACCGCTTGCCGGGCCCTCACCGCTTGCAGCAAGAAGCCCTGCTGCTCCGGATGGACGCTCTGGTGAAGGCGGGCAACGCCGGCGCCGCCCGCGTCGTCGCCAAGAGCTTGCTCGATCAGAGCCCGAGCGGCCCCCACGCGGCCCGCGCGCGACAGGTGGTGGGCAGCGTCGCGCAGAAAGAGTGATCAAACTGCCCACATGCGGGGATGAGCTGGGTGAGGCGTCGCCATCGCGGCCCCACGAGGAGGACTTCAATGCTTCGAAACGTGCTTGCATTCACCGCGGTGGCCCTGGTCGCCGTAGCCTGCGGCTCGCGCCCCTCTCTGGGCAGCGGCGATGACGATCTGAACCAGGGCGGCAGCGCCGGGACCGGCGGGGGCAACACCGGCGGAAGCGGCAACGTGGGCAACTGGGACCCGTGCTCGGGCCTCCCCTGCGGCGCGGCGTGCACGGCGTGCGATCCCACCGATCCCTCATGCGCCGAGACCGCGGTCTTGAAGTTCTGCGACGCGAAGGGCAGCTGCGGCCAGGCCTACCCCGAGTGCGGCCCGCCGCCCGTGTGCAAGGCCGACCAGGACTGCCCGAGCATCGGCGCGCCGTGCCAGCAGTGTCCCGGTGGCGGCTACGCCTGCCCGTGGACCAAGTGCGAGAACGGCCAGTGCGTCGGCGGGTTCGACAGCTGTCAGGGCGCAGAGTGCAAGGCCGACGCCGACTGTCCGGCGATCATGGCGCCCTGTCAGCAGTGCCCCAACGGCAGCGTGTCATGCCCCTGGACGAAGTGCGAAGGCGGCAAGTGCACCGGCGGGTTCGAGGGCTGCAAGGGCTACGACCCCTGCGCCGGCAAGGGCTGCGGCGCGAGCTGCACGGTGTGTCCGCCAAACGACCCGACGTGCAGCGAGACCGCGGTGCTGAAGTTCTGCGACTCGGGTGGGAACTGCGCGCCGAGCTACCCGCAGTGTGATCCCACGAACCAGTGCAAGGCCGACGGCGACTGCATCATGCCGGCGATCTGCAAGATGTGCCCCGACGGCCAGTGCGCCAAGGGCGCGTGCTTGAACGGCAGCTGCGGCTGGCAGTGCCCGCCGGCACCCAAGCCCGAGTGCAAGGCCGACGGCGACTGCATCTTCCCTGCGATCTGCAAGCAGTGTCCCAACGGCCAGTGCGCCAAGGGCGCCTGCCTGAACGGCAGCTGCGAGCTGGTCTGCGGTAACTGAGCAGTCGACGAGCCCCCGCGCGGCAGCCGGTGACTCCGAGCCGCCGCGCGGCCGTGGCTCAACCCCCGGCCGGGCGAAGGCGAACCAGCCCGTGCCCGGCTCGGACCTTCGCCTGACAGGCCAGACGGACGTTGTCCGGATGGCCCAGCACCTCGAGCAACTCGCGCTCGACCTCGCTCGGGGCCTCGAGCAACTCGGCGCCTTGGACGACCTCGACCTGACACGTCCCGCAGCTGGCCGACCGGCAAGAAAACGCGATCGGTGCCAAGGTCTCGTCGCACAGGTCGACCAACTCGGCCCCCGCGGGGGCCTCGATGCGCTTCTCTCGCCCCAGCGCGTTGCCTTCGAACACCACGGTCGGCACCTGCGCATTGTTGGGCGCGGATCGCGAAACCGCAATGCTAGGCTCGGCCCGTGCTCGCCCTGCTCAGCGCCGATCCGCCGCGGTTGGTCCGCGACTACCTCTGCTACCGCAGGGTGCGCGTGCTCGAGGTCCTGGTCGAGGGGGCGACATGACTGGCAGCGCCGGCCTGCTGATCCGCAGCGATCTGATCATCCCCGAACGCGAGCTCAGCGTGCGCGCCTCGCGCGCCAGCGGTCCGGGCGGACAGAACGTGAATCGTGTCTCGACCAAGATCGAGCTGCGCTTCGACTTGCCGGGGACCAGCGCCCTCGACGCGGGCTGCAAGGCTCGGCTTCGGCGCCTGGCGGAAGGTCGCCTCGACGCCGACGGCTTCGTGGTGATCGTGAGCCAGGTGACGCGATCGCAGAGCCAGAACCTGGAAGACGCCAAGGCTCGGCTCGCCGAGCTGATCCGGGCGGCGCTGGTGGTGCCCAAGCGACGGAAGAAGACCCGGCCCACCCGAGCCAGCAAAGAGCGTCGCCTCGATCAGAAGCGGCGGCAGTCGCAGAAGAAGCAGGGTCGCGGCCAGGGCGACGACTGAAGCGGGCTCGGAGGCTGTCAAACAATCGCCTGCGGGCGGCGGTCGAGCGGGGTGCAGCTCACGGGGCTTTTCGGGGGCGTCGACGAGGAACGGCGTTGAAGGAGCCCCTGGCCCTAGGTTACCGCGCTCGGCGCGGCCATCACGCCCAGCGCGCTGTCGGCACGCCCGCCGCAGGGCTCTGCTCTCGCTCGGACGCGTGAGCTCGAGCGCAAAACGGCGCGGCCAAGAATCAGAGCTCGAGGCGCAGTTGCCTACCCACGGCGCTGCCGCTGACAAAGACCACAGACGGCATCCCGTGCACGCCCCTTTGTGATTGGGGCGTGCAGGCACCGTCCTGGCGCTCGGCGACAAGGAAGAAAGAGCACCGTCACGTCGATTTGTGTTGACGCACTTACAAGCGACACGCTCTCGCATTTCGTCAGGTACGTCGCTGACTGCGTCGCTTTCGCACGACGATGCTCGCTGATCGTGTTTCGCGCGCGCGACGTTTCGCGAAGCATCCGGACGCTCGAAGCGCGCTCAGCGTGTCAGCAGCGAGGCTGAAAATCCGCGTGATATGCCAGAAAGCATGAACGCTCTCTCTTCGATCTCCGATCGCGAGCTTCGCGAGCGCCTCACGGCCGCTGTCAGCGCCGAGCGCATGGCCGCCGCCGACGTCATCTATCACCTGCTGGAGCTGGACCGCCGTCAGCTCTACCTCCAGGACGCTTGCTCCTCGCTCTTCGCGTACTGCGTGGAGCGGCTCGGCTACTCCGAAGACGGCGCGACCAAGCGAATGCGGGTTGCCCGCATCTCGCAGCGGTTCCCACAGATCCTCGACGAGCTCGCAAGCGGCGCCATCCACCTGACTGGCCTGTTCCTGCTTTCCGGGCATCTAACAGAAGAGAACGTCGACCGGCTGCTCGCCGAGGCCCGCGGCAAGTCCAAGCGGCAGCTCGAGGAGCTCTTGGCTCGCTGGTATCCCAAACCCGACGTGGCGGCGACCATCACCCCGAGCGTGCCGGAGCCGGCCCAGGCGGAGTTATCAACAATGTCCGGGGCAGGTAACTCAGGCCTGCCGCCAGCGCCGCCGGTGCCCGCGGCCCGAGCTCGAGTCGAGCCGCTCTCCGCCACGAGCTTCCGCGTGGAGTTCACCGCCAGCGCCGCGCTGCGCGACAAGCTAGAGCACGCCCGGAACCTGCTCAGCCACGCCGTTCCGAGCGGGGATCTCGCGGCGCTCATCGAGAGGGCCATCGACGAGCTCATCGCCGTCGAGACGAAGCGGCGGTCGGGCGCGGGCAAGCCGCGCAAGCACCGCGAGACTCGGGCTGGATCGCGACATGTGCCAGTGGAAGTCCAGCGCGCGGTGCGGGAGCGGGATGAAGATCAGTGCACCTTCGTCGACGCCGAGGGACGCCGGTGTTCCGAGAAGCGTTTCCTGACCATCGAGCACATCGATCCCTACGCATTGGGCGGGCCGACAACGGTTGAGAACTGCTGCTTGCTTTGCTCGGCTCACAACGCCTACCAAGCACGCCAGGTCTTCGGCGGAGAGCACGTTGCTCGGAAGGTCGAAGAGGCCCGAGCGAGTCGGGAACAGAGCGGCGTACTCGCGGAGCATGCTGCACATGCTGAGTCTGCGGAGCCCGCGGCCCCTCCCGAGTGCGACGCATTCCAGAAGGTGTGCTACGCCTTGGTGCACATGGGCTTCAAGGCGACGCAGGCAAAGCGCGCCCTCGATGAGCTGCGCCGGCGCGGGGTCGAGCCTCGGCCCGAGCCGCTGCTCCGCGCGGCGATCACCGTGCTCACGCCTTGAGACGTTCAGGCACACCCCCACAAAGGACGCGCCTCGCGACACCCGGCGGCGTGGTGTGCCCGAGTACCCTCGGTGAGCTTGGCAGCGGCACCGGCCGTGGGCACGAATGCTGACGGGCACCTCTACGCACGCATCGCCGCCCGCGACTCGAACCCCGGCGCGCCGGCCATCGATCCCAAGCTCTTGCTCGGGCTGTGAGTGGACGGGACCAACTACGGGGAGAACAGCGCTCGGGAGATCCAGCGCGTGACCGAGCTCTACGCCGCCTACCGGTGGCGCTGCGGCGGGGTGTCGCTCAGCCATCACACGCTCAGCGACTTCCGCAGCTGCAGGCCAGTGCGGGAGCGAGCTGACATGGGCGAGTCGACGCCGATGCTCGAACAAGTCGAGAGGCGGACCGGCGTCCGACCACGAGAGCGCCTCGTCGATGGGGGATACGCCAAGCACGACGCCATCGACGACGCGGCCCCTGCGCGACGTCACCGTCTACGTCCCTCTGCCCAAGCCCCGCGACGCTGCGATCCCCACCAGCCGAGAGAGGGTGACAGCAAGGCTGTGGCCGCATGCAGAGCGCGCATGGCCACCGACGAGGCCAAGCAGACTACCGGCAGCGGGCCGCGACCGCCGAGACCGTCAACGCGGACGCGAAAACGCACCGCGGGCTCGACTCGCTGACGCTACGTGGCGTCGACAAGGCCCCCGCCAGCGTCACGTTCTTCGCACTCACCTGCGACATTCTGCGCGCCATCACCCTCGGCGTCTAACGCCGCCGCTGCTCCGGCACCGCACCGCCGGTCACCGAACGGTGCGCTTGCGCTGCCTGTACGGACTCTCTCCGGTCGAGCTGGGCGCGCTGCCCTCGCGCTTCGCGCACGCCGAATCAGCCGACGCAGGATCGAAGCACGACCATGCGAAACTTCCTTGGCCTCTCACTTCGACTCTTCGCGGCAGATCTCGGCTTGGTCCTTGGGACAAGAGACGCGGACGTGAAAATGGTCGTCGTGGGGGCTCGCGTCCTCGGGCTGCTTGAGCAAAGCGGCGACCTCGGTCACGTACTTCTGAAACGCGGGCTGCTTCGCCGCGTAACCCAAGAGGCGCTGGCGCAGCCCGCGCGAGACGAAGATGTGCGAGAGGCCGGCTCGGCGGTCGCGCACCCACGACTGCACCACGAGCCAGTTTCGACGATCGTCGAAGGTCAGGCCGCTTCCGTCCGTCGCCTTGCCGTCGGTGGTGAACGCCACGAACTTCTCCGGCAGCACTGGTTTGCCGTTGGCGTCGAGGGCATAGAAACCGATGTCCGCGTCTCGACCGCTCTGGTGTGACCGGTGACCGCTCAGCGCGCCGCCGTGCTTGCTCGAGAGATCGCCGACCAGCATGACGGACCCCGGAGCGGCTCGGGCAAGCTCTTTGGCGCTCCGGCCCAGCATCAGCACCAGCGCCGGATGGCCGTAGGCGTGGTCCTCGCTTCCGGTCTTGATCGCCAGGTGCTTGCTCTTCTTCAGGCGCTTGGCGCGCACCTGCCAGCCCGCGTTCGGGTGGCCGACGGTGAGCGACATGAGCGAGAAGGGGGCCTTGGTGAATCGCTTGGGCAGCGCGCGATCGGGCAGGCCCCCGGCGAGCGCGGGCAAGAGCGCCGCGACCAGGAACGAGCACGAGACCAGGGGGCGCACGGCGAGAAGCTAGCCAAGATCAGCGCCGCCTGCGAGCAGGTTCGCGAAGCGGCGGGCGGCTCGGGCCCGGGTCCGGTGAGCTTTACGCCGGTCGCCCGATCTGTTTGAACGTGCCGACATGAAGACGGTCGTCGTGTTCGGCGCCACGGGGTTCACCGGCCGACTGGTGGTCGAGGCCCTGCGGGCCGAACGCGTGGGCGAGATCGTGCTCGGGGGCCGGAACGAAGCCCGCCTGCGCGAGCTGTCGCAGGCGCACGGGGGCCTGCCCTTCCGAGTGGCGGACGCGCTCGAGCCCTCGACCTTGGGCCCGCTGGTCGCCGGGGCCCACGTGGTGGTCAGCACCGCCGGCCCGTTCACGACCTACGGCGAGCCGCTCGTCCGCGCCGCGCTTGCCACGGGCGCGCACTTCTTGGACACCACCGGCGAGCAGACCTACATGGCGCGAATCCTCGAGCGGTATCACGGCGCCGCGACGGAGAAGCGCGTCGCCGTGGTCAACGCGCAGGCCTTCGAGTTCGCGCTGGGCTACTGCGCGGCAGCGCTGCTCTGCGAGTGGGATCCGGCGATCCACACCGTCGACGTGTTCAACCGCGTCTACGGCTTCGGCGCCTCGCGCGGCACTCGAGAGTCCGCCCTGCGCCAGGCGGTGGAAGTGGCGCTGATCCGCAGGGGCGGTCGGCTCACGCCGCGCGGGCTCTCCCCCCTTCCCGAGTGGGTCACCTGGCCCGACACCGGCAAGCGCGAGCCGGCGGCGCCGTTCCCGGGCGGCGAAGCGCTGCACCTGGTCCGCACCCACCCGGAGGTGCTGAACGTGACCACGAACCTGGCGATGCCCGCCCGGGTCGCCTTGCCGCTCATGGTGGGGTGGAGCGCGCGTCCGCTCTTGGCCGCGGCGTCGAAGGCAGGCCTGCTCGAGCCGCTCCGGCGCAGGATCCGATCGGGGGACGAGGGCCCGACCGAGCACCAGCGCGAGGCGAGCGGGTTCAGGGTGCTGGCCCGGGGCCAGAGCGACGTCGCCACCCGGGGCGTCCTCGTGACCGGGCGGGACGCGTACGGCACCACGGGGTGGATCTGCGCGCTCGGAGCGAAGCGCTTGTGCGACGGTCCGCCGAACGCCGTCGGGGTGATCTCCACGGATCAGGCCTTCGGAGCCGAGGCCTTCCTGAAGGCGCTCGAGCCCCACGGCGTGCGCGTCAGCCGCCACGAGATGTGAGTCACCACCAGAGCTCGGCGCTCGCGTGCACGCTCCGCCCAGGCAGCGGCATGCCGACGGTGTCGACCTGTCGCGCGTCGAGCGCATTCTCGACCGCGCCGCGCAGCGCCAGCCGCCGCTCGAGCACGAACACCGCCAGATCGGCTCCGAGCGTCCACTGCGCGTCGATCACCACGAGGCCCGCGGGGTCGGCGACGCGCGAGCCGCGATGGAGCACGGTCGTGGCGAGCGCGACGCGATCCACCCCGGCCAAGCGGTCGGCGTAGAGCTCGAGGCGGGCGCTGCCCACCAGGCGCGACTGAAACGGGAGCAGGTCGCTCTCGAGCTGGCGATCGTCGCTGACGTCCCGCGGGTCGAGCAGGGTCAGCGCGAGATCGAGGCGCGCGTGGTCGAAGGCCTGCGCCGCCGTGGCCAGCTCGAGCCCGAGAAACCGCGCGCGGCCGACGTTGTACGGCCGCACGGTGCCGAAGGTGGCCCGGCGAAACGCCACCAGATCGTCCGCGACGCGCGCGAACGCGAAGGCATCGGCCCAGAGCGAGACGTCTCGGCCCGGCATCGTGGCTCGCGCTCCGACGTCGAGCGACGACCCGGTCTCTTCCGCGAGGTCCGGATTGCCGCGCACCACCGCGCTCATCCCGTAGAGCTCACCCAGGGTCGGCACCCGGGTGTACCGTCCGGCGTTGGCCAAGAGCGACACCTGCTCGCCCAGCCGCAGCTCGGCGCCGACCCGCGCCGCGGGCGCCCAGAGGTCGCGCTCGCGTCCGCCGCCGCTCGTCGCGTGGCGTTCGGCAGCCCCCACCATCGCCAGCGAGAGCTGCGGTCCGAGCTCGATCCGAGCGCTGCCGTCGACGCGCGACGTCTCTCGCCGCGCGCGTTGCCCGGGGTCGGCCCGGAGCACCTCGAGGTCTTCGCCGCCACCCAGGCGAAGGCGCAGGGCGTCGCTCGCGTCCCAGGTGACGTGCGCGCCCTGGCCGCCACGGGCTCCGCGGCTCACCAGCAGCGGGGTGCCGGTGCCGAGCTCACCCTTCGGATCGCTGAGCTGGTGCGAGCCGACCAGCGCGTGGGTCACGAGGTCCAGCCGACACTGCCGGGCGCACGGCACCGTCGAGCGCACCCCGGCGAGCGTGCGCTCGACCCGGGCCCGGGCGCTTCGGGCCGGGATCACCCCCAGGCCCGTGGCCCCCTGCTCCCGGCGGAAGCCGCTCAGCACGGTGATCACGCTGGCATCCCGCCCGAGGCGGGTCCGCCCCACGGCCCAGACGTCCCACCCGCTGGCGTCGGCGTTCGGCCGTCGCACCACGCGATCATCTGCGCTGTTCGCCGTGGTCCCCGCGTCGTCCACGTATTCGTAGTCGTTGTCCGCGCGCTCGTGGCGCAGGCCGACCAAGGCGCCCGAGCCCGATCCGACGGCCGCGCCACCGACGAACAGCGATCGCGCACCGAAGCTGCCGACGCCGACGCCGGCGCCCAGCGTCGAGCGCCGCGGGAACCGCGGCTCGAGCAGCACCGCGCCGCCGATGCCCATGCGATCGACGCCCTCCGGCGCGGTGCCGCGGAACACCTCGACGCGGTCGAGCATCCACAGCGGGACCTGTGAGAGATCGGCGGCACCGATCAGGTCGTCGTTCAGCCGGATCCCCGCGAGGTAGACCGGCGTCTGCGCGCTGGTCGCGCCGCGCAGCGACGCCGTCGAAAAGTCCGAGCTCGCGCCGGTGCGCTGGATCTGGGTCCCCGGGACGCGGGTCAGCACGTCGGGCAGCTCGGCACCGGGGACCTCGAGCTCGGCCCGCGCGATCTGGGTCGAGGCGGCGGTCGGCTCGCGTTTCGAGGTCCGGCTCAGCCGGTCGCCCTGCACCACGACCTCGGTGGGCGGCTCTTCCGCCCGCGCCGCGCCGGCGATCAGCGCGAGCGCGATCACGACCCGCGCGCGAGTCACGGGCACGCTGCGTTGACGATGCCCACGGCGTCCAGGTCGAAGACGCCGTTCATGCCCTCGAGGTCCGCGCGATCGGTGATGCGCACGAAGCGGGCTTCGGTCACGCCGACGTCGGCCAGGTCGTAGGCGTCCCCGCCCGCGACCGCCGGGTCGAGCGGATCGATCGAGTTGTCGGCGGCGTTGGCGTACACCGGATGCCAGCCCGCGCACGCACCGAAGGGCGCGGCGCTGGCGGTGCAAGGAAACGCGGTGAAGGTCTGGCCGTCGGCGCTGACCTCGACGGTGGCGAGCTCGGCGAAGACCTGGCCGGGATCACCGCCGGCGAAGAACGCATTCTCGAACACGATGAAGTCGGGACCCGCACCGTCCACGATGCGTGTCTGCCCGAAGGCCACCGTCACCTGCCCACCGTTGCCGAGCGAGACCACGTCCAGCGAGCCCTTGAGCGAACCGCCGCCGCGCGGCGGGCCGAAGATCGGCGACGGGAACTCGACCTGGCCCGTGCTCTGGCCGGGTCCGAACTCGTGGCTCGGTGCGGCGGTGGCGAAGCGTGGACAGGTCTCGGCACCCGCCGCGCCCCCGCTGCCGCCGCCCGCCATGCCCCCGCTGGCGGCGCCCGCCGCGCCGCCGGCCGAGGTCACGCTGCCGTGCCCGCCGTTGCCCCCGACCGCCGCGCTGCCCGAGTCGTCACTGCCGCATCCCCCCGCGCAGGTCGCGAGGCAGAGAGCCATGAGCCATGTTCGCTTCGTCATCGTGACCTCCGGGCGAGGCGCGCGCCCTTGTGGTGAATCACCTCCTCGGATCTCACGCCGCCTGCTTGGCGGCGCTTCCGAGGTCCCGACGGTCAGGTCTTCTGACTTCTCGCTGAGCCCGGTCGCCTTCCCAGCTCTCGCCAGTGGCTTCGTCGACCAGGCCGTCCCGAGTTACAGCGGCGGCTCCGTGCCGGATTTTCACCGGCTTCCCTTGGTGTCGGTAAGGCTTCGGGTACCACGGCCCCGGCGGCCACGCAATCACCCCGACGCCTCCACACGGCTTCCTTCGGGCCATCACGCGCGGAGCGTTGGATCGGCCTGAGGTCAGTGATGAGCCATGAGCCACCGCCGCTTCCGCCCCAGATGTCCGAGCCGCCCGCGCTCGATCCCCGCCCGAGCGGTCCGCCCCGAGCGCGCCACGCGCTCTTGGTCAACCCGTTCTACCGGAAGGACCGCCACTCGAGCTTCGGCAAACACGTGCTCACTCCCAGCCTGGCGCTCACCAGCGTCGCGGCCGGCACGCCACCCGAATGGACGGTGGCGCTCTGGGACGAGAACCTGCTGCAAGGCCCGCCGCCGCTCGAGCCGTTCCCGAGCGTGGTCGGGATCACCGTGCACCTCACCTTCGCCAAGCGCGCTTACCAGCTGGCGCGCTACTACCGCGAGCGCGGGGCGAAGGTCGTGCTCGGAGGCCTGCACGTCCAGGCGTGCCCCGACGAGGCCGCGCCCCACGCCGACGCGCTGGCCCTGGGCGAGGGGGTGCAGCTCTGGCCCCAGATCCTCGCGGACGCCGAGCGCGGCTGCCTTGCTCCGCGTTACGTCGGCAGCTTCGGCGCGCCGTTTCGCGACGAACCGGCGCCGCGTCGCTCGCTGGTGCCGCGCGCCCACTTTCTCACCCCGACGAGCTTGATGGCGACCCGGGGCTGCCACAACCGCTGCGGCTTCTGCACCCTCTCCACCGAGGGCCTGCGCATGCCCTACCAGATGCGCGACCCCGAGCAGATCGCCGCCGAGTGGCGCGCCGAGGGCACGCCCTATGGGGTGTTTCTGGACAACAACCTGAGCTCGAGCCGAACGTACCTGTCGCGCCTGTGCCGCGCGCTCGCACCGCTCGAGAAGATCTGGAGCGCCGCCGTCAGCATCGACGTCACCGACGATCCTGCCGTGGTCCGCCAGATGGCGCTCGCGGGTTGCACCGCGGTGTTCGTCGGCTTCGAGTCGCTCACCGCCCAGAACCTGATCGACGCCGGGAAGAAGACCCCGCGCCCCGACGACTACGCCCGCCGCGTGCGGATCCTCCACGACGTCGGCATCGCGGTGAACGGCAGCTTCGTGCTCGGCTTCGACCACGACGGCCCGGACGTGTTCGACCGCACCGTGCGCTTCGTCGAGGCCGCGCGGCTCGAGTGCGCCACGTTCCACATCCTGACGCCGTACCCGGGCACCCCGCTGTTCGCGCGCTTGAATGCGGAGGGGCGTCTGCTCCACCAAGACTGGGATCGCTACGACACTGCGCACGCCGTCTTCCGCCCGCTCCGCATGAGCCCCGTCGAGCTCGAGCGTGGCTACGCCGAGTGCTATTCGCGGCTGTTTTCTGCGGCTTCCATCTGGCGGCGGCGCCCCGAGCGCACCAGCGAGCTCCCGGCTTATCTGGCTATGAGCGCCCTGTACAAGCGCAGCAACGCGCTCTGGCCAGTGATGATCGAGCGTGCGCTCACCGGGCGCGCCTGGCAGCCGCTGGTCGAGGGCGCGCGGCGGCGTCACCTGGCGTTCCGCCGGCGCCTCGCGAGGTCGAGCTTTCGTTCCGGATACTTGGCGCCCGTCTACGCCGGCGTGTGACCGCGGGTGGCGCAGCTGCATCCATCCGAGGCTCTTGAATGTCACTCGCAGATGGAGCTACAGACCGCGCACGATGACCCCGACCCCTCGCCTCAAGAACGAACCCGAGCTCGAGGACACCTGGTTCGCCGAGCCCGCGCCCATCTCCACCGAGCAGCCCACTTCCGTCGACCCCGAGCTCGACGGCGAGTGGTTCGCACGCGGCCGCCCGCTCTCGAGCCGCCCGCCGCCGCCCGACGCGCAGGCCTGAGCCGCCGGCTTCTCACTCGATGTCGAGCGAGAAGCTGACGACCTTGTCCTTGTCGAAGCCGAGGCTGTTGTAGAAGTTCAGCACGGTGGTGTCGGCCTTCACCAGCGGCGTGATTTTCACCTTGCTAGGGCCTTTGCTCAGCGCCTCGCGCAGCTTGCCCACGAGCTTCTTCCCGATGCCGCGGCCCTGGAAGTCCGGGTGCACCATCAGCTCTTGGATGTAGAGCACCACGCCGGTCTCACGCTCGAAGGTGTAGGCCAAGATGGCGCCGGCCACGCGCCCCTCGTCCAGCGCGACCTGGCACGACGCGGGCTCGAACCGATAGAACTTCTCGATGTACGCCCGCGCCCCGGCCAGCGACCAGCTGGCGTGGTAGGCGGCGAGGTACAGCTCCGAGACGGCGTCGACGTCGCCGTCCTTCATGCTTCGGATGTCCATGCGCGCGTTCTAGCAGAGCGGGCGGGCGCGCGTCAGCACCCGGCACCCGCGAACAGGGCTACGCAGCGTCACTCTTCTTTCGGCGCGGAGGTGCTGAGGCGGAGCGGGTTTCGGGCGGGCACGCCCGCCCACACGTCGCTCCCGCAGTAGGGCGTGAGCGAGCCCGCCACGCGGCTCGCGCTGCCGCGGCGATGAAGGGCGAGGGCGAGGGACACGGGCTCGGCGCCGCACGGCCCCCCGGAGACCGGCGGGCTCGAGAGCTTGGCGGTGATCAGCGTCACGTCGGCCTCGGGAAAGCGCTCGAGCTGGCCGGTGCCGGTGAGGACCGCGCCGTCCGCTGCGACCCCGAACCCGCGGCTGAGCGTGAGGCGAACGGTCAACGCGTCGCCCCGCGCTTCGACGCGCGCCTCGGCGGTTTCCCGGATGTCCACGTCCAGCGCGAGCACCTCGGTTCGCGCGGAGTCCGCGCCCTCTTCGCCGTCGTGGCAGGCGGGCAGGGCCCCGAGCGCGATCACGATCCAGAGGCGTCTCATCGCGAGACCCTCCGCGTCACGTTGATGCTGCGGGCCAGCGCCAGCGCCTGCTCCGAAGTGCCCTCGAACAGGTGAAAGACCCAGGTCGCGCCCTCGTCGGCGGCCAGGGTCTCGTCCACGATCTCGATGTCGCCGCTCTCGCGCGTGATCTTGGCCGCGAGGTGAACCCGCGCCTGGTCCTTGATCAAGAACCGCTGCTTGGCCAGGCTGACCAGACCGATGGGCAGCGCCAGCTGGAAGCTCTCGAAGCTGAAGTCGCTGCGGCGATACTTGGCCAGCGCGTCGTCGGCGAGCGCGCGGGTGGTGACGAATTCGTCCTCGAGCGTGCCGGGAAACGCCACCCTCACCTTGGTCGACGTGCCGGCGCCGAAGGTGATCTCGACGCGGTGGTGACCCGCCTCGACCTCTTCCCAGCTGGTGACCACCTCGCGGTCTCCGGCGTCGATGGCGAGCTCGAGGGGCGCGTCGGTGGTCGTCCCACGGAGCTCGGCCGCGGCCCCCGGGGTCATGCTGCCCGCGGCGGGGTCGATCGTGACCTCTGCGTCGCCGGCCTCGGCCTTCGCCCGACGGATCACCTCCCGCGCGACGCGCAGCGCCTCGGTACAGTGCGCGATCCCGTACTCGACCTCGCCGCGGAACGGGTTGATGCCCGACGCGTCGGTGACCTGACCCAGGAAGAGCAGGCGCCAGGCGGCGTCGAGCTCGGCCCGCGCGTCGAGCTTCGCGCTCTTGGCGGCGATCTCTGCGGCCAGAAGCTCGCGCTGGGCGAGCGCCCCGAGCGATCGCACCTCGTTGTCGCGCTCCCCCGGCCAGATCCCCTTGCCCCCGAGCCAGCGCAGCACGCCGCTCGTGCTCTTCGGTTGCCAGGTGCCATCCAAGAGCGGCGGCATGGGGGCATGCGGCACCTTGTCTTTGACCGCGTCCACGTACTTGTCGACGGTGACGATGGCGAAGCCCTGGGCCTCGAGCGCCAAGAGCTCGTCCTCGTACTTCTTCACCGCCTCGGGTTTATGGCGAAACACGTCGGGGAAGTAGGGGTTCAGGTCGCCGGTCGCCAAGAGCTCGCCGTCGTCGAGGAAGGTCCAGGTCAGCTCGACGTCCGAGCTGCTCGCGCCCTTCCCGCCCTGGACCGCGAGGACGTCGCCGAAGGCGTAGAGCGGCTGCGCGGGTTGGTCGCCGTGCTGGAAGGTCCACAGGTTCTTCGGCCACACCATGTTGCGGTACCCGAGCTCGCTCATCCGCGACGCGATCGCTTCCCCCGCCTGCCCTTCTTGACAGAACACGGTGCGCGAGAGCGGGACGTCGTACTTGTCGAACGTCGCCTGGGTCAGCGCCTGCGAGCGCTTCCAGCTCTCGGCCGGGTACCCGACGAAGAGCTGATCGGAATAGTGGAAGCTCACCACGTCGATCTGCCCGCTCTTGGCCAGCGTGCGCAGCTTCTCGAGCACCTTGGGGTGCCGGGCGGCGAGGGCGTCCAGGAAATAGCCCTGGAGCTCGATGTCCACGCCCCAGCTGGGGTGCTTTTCGTACAGATCGATCACCGGCGCGAAGCTCTCGGTCACGATCATGTCCTCGATCGCGTCGTTCTCCAGATCCAGCTCCGCGTTGGGGATCGCCCAGAACCCGAGCATGCCGCCGGCGACGTACTGCAGGTTGAAGTGGAACAGGCCGAGCGCGAACTTCTCTTGAGCGGCGCTGGGCCAAGACAGCGCGGTCGCCAGCGCGGCCAGAGCCAGTGCGAGGGGGCGCTTCATGCTTCAGCCCTTGGGAAACGGCGGCCAGCCCAGGCCTCGACCACCGACCACGTGCAGGTGCACGTGGAACACGCTCTGCCCGGCCTCGACCCCGCAGTTCATCACCGTGCGGTAGCCCCGCTCGGACAGCCCCTCGAGCTTGGCCACCTCGGCCGCGACCCGGAACAGGTGACCCATGTCGGCTTCGTGCTCGGGCCCCAGGTCGTTGATGGTCGAGACGTGGACCCGGGGGATCACCAGCACGTGGGTCGGCGCGACCGGGTTGATGTCGCGAAACGCCAGCGCGCGGTCGTCCTCGTACACGACCGTCGCGGGGATCTTCTTGTCCGAGATCTTGCAGAACAGGCAGCCGTCCATCAGGGCTGGATGGTACAGGAAGTCGGGCCGAGTCTGCCTCTCAGAACAGCTTCTTGGTATCGAGCAAGATCGTCACCGGGCCGTCGTTCTCGAGGGCAACCAGCATGTCGGCTCGGAAGCGCCCGGTGGCGACGGTCACCCCGGCCTCCCGGCTCTTCAGGCAGAAGCGCTCGAACAGCTCGTTGGCGCGCCCGGGCTCCATGGCCTCGACGAAGCTCGGCCGCCGACCCTTGCGCGCGTCGCCGTACAAGGTGAACTGCGAGACCGCGAGCAGCGCCCCGCCCGTGTCCGCCAGGCTCCGGTTCATCTTCCCCTCGTCGTCCTCGAAGATCCGCAGCCCGAGCACCTTTTCCGCCAGGGCCGCCGCGTCGGCGTCGAGATCGTCGCGACCGACGCCGACCAGCGCACAGAGCCCGTGGCCGATCGAGCCCACGAGCTCGTCCCCGACCCGCACGCTCGCGTTCCGAACCCGCTGCACCACCGCACGCATGGGCCGCCGAGCTAGCACGGCCCCGGGCTTGATCCCAGGCCGCGGATCGGGCCTTGATGGCGCGTGCACGAGCTCCCGCCGCCTCCCCTGCCCGACTTCATCGCTCGGCTGCTGCCGTTCCGGCGCTACGCGACGCTGGCCGACGGCCACCAGATCCACGTGATGGAATCGGGGCAGGGCCGGCCGGTGCTCTGCGTTCACGGCAATCCGACCTGGGGCTTTCTGTACCGCAAGGTGGCCAGCGAGCTCGCGGGTCACCCGTTTCGCGTGATCATGCCCGATCTGGTGGGGCTCGGTCTCTCGGACAAGCCGCGTTCGCCCCGGGCGCACACCCTCGACAACCACACCCGCTGGCTCGGTGCGCTGGTCGACGCCCTCGACCTCGAGGACGTGATCCTGATCGTTCAGGACTGGGGCGGCCCCATCGGCCTCGGCGCCTTCGCCGAGCGAGCCCCGCGCCTGGCCGGGATCGTGATCCTGAACACGGTGGTCGGGCCGCCGTGTCCCGGCTTCCGGCCGACGGCCTTCCACCGTTTCGCGCGGGCGCCGTTGATCTCAGACCTCGCGTTCCGGGGCCTCGGCTTCCCGCAGGTGGCGCTCGATCGCGCGCAGGGCGACCGCCAGAGCATCCGCGGCGACGTGGCGCGAGCCTACCGCTGGCCGCTCGAGCGCTTCGCGGACCGGGCGGCGCCCCTGGCGCTGGCGCGCATGGTCCCGGACTCGCTGCGGCACCCGAGCGTCCCCGCCCTGGAGCGCTGTCAAAGCTTGGTCACACGCTTTTCGGGGCCGACCGCCATCGTGTGGGGCGATCGGGATCCGGTGCTCGGTCGCGTGCGGCGGCACCTCGAGCGGCTCTTGCCGACGGCGCCCGTGACCGTGACGCAGGCCGGCCACTTCCTGCAGGAAGAAGTGCCCGGCGAGATCGCCGAAGCCATCGTCTCTGTGTCGTCGCGAGCGAAGTGAATTCGGGTATGCTGGCGAAAATGCGCCAGCCAGCGCCGAGTGGGGGGAGCCTGCCGTTCGCGGGCATGACCTTCGCGTCCGATCTCCACCCGGGCGTGCGCTACCGCCTCGAGCACCTGCTGGGTCAGGGCGGAACGGCGGTGGCCTACTTCGCCACCCGGCTCGCCAGCGACGGCGAGTCGCCGGCCGTGGTGAAGATCATCCAGCCGCGGATCGTCGTCGAGTCCAACGAGACGGCGCTCACCATCATCAAGAAAGAGGCCGTCGCGCTCGGGCGGTTGAACGAGCAAATTCCCCCGACGCCTCACGTGGTGCGGCTGATGGACACCGGCTCGGCGCCCTACGAGTACTTCGCGCGCAAGCTGCAGCTGCCATGGATCGCCCTCGAGTACGTCCACGGCGGCGGAGAGGGCGCCACGCTCGAGCAGCGCGTCGACTACTCGGTGACCCACACGGGGTTCGCCTTCGACCCCGATCGCGCCGCGCGGGTGATCGACAGCCTGGCCCGCGGTCTGTCCGAGATCCATTCGGTGGGCGTGGTGCACCGCGATCTCACGCCGGGCAACGTGCTGTGCTGCGGCGCCGGCGAGACCGAGCTCTACAAGATCAGCGACTTCGGCATCGCACGCCCCTCGGGTCTGGCGGCCACCTTCGGCGATGCCATCGTCGGAACGCCGGGGTACGTCGCGCCGGAGCAGCTCGGCGGCAACAGCCCGCTCAGCGTGCAGAGCGACATCTTCAGCCTGGCGGCCATCGTCTATTTCATCCTGACCGGGCAGCGCTATTTCGAGGTGACCTCGCCCACCCAGGCGATCGTCGCCGTGGGCACGCCCGGGCGGCGAACCCTGGCCGAGGCCGCCACGCTCTCGCCCGAGCTGCGCGAGCGCGAGGCCGCGTGCCAGGCCATCGACCTGGCCCTGGCCCGCGCCACCGCGCCCCAGCCCGCCGAGCGGCCCCGCTCGGCGACGCTGTTTTCCCAGAGCTTGCTCCCGTGGGTCGCGCACGAGTCCGCCGGGGTGAAGGCCAGCCGACGCTGGATCACCAGCATGGATCTTCTCCAGACCGAGCCCGAGGTCAGCTCGAGCTGGGTCGTGCGCCACCCGCCGGGCAACGATCGTCTGCTGACCAGCGTCGCCTGGCTCGGCAGCGGCCATTGCCTGGCCGCCTCGACCCACGGCCTGGTCTACTGGGACGGCACGGAGTGGGCGACGGTGCCCACTGCCGGCTGGGGAGATCTGGGCCGCGCCCAGTTCGTCCGACGGTTGACCGCCAGCAGCTGGCTGATCGGCACCGAGCGGGGCGTGCTGGTCGAGTACTCCCGATCGGGCATACGCGAGCTCGCGCGCCTGCCCGATTCGGGCCTCAGCCTGGTGGACGCCCACGGTGAGATCGGCGACCTGGCGGTGATCGCCGCTGAAGACGCTTCCCGGCGACCGTTCCTGATCGGCCACGCTGCACGCCGCTTCATGCGGCCCACCCCGGTCGAGGGCGCGGCCAGCGTTTCCGGGGTGGCCCGCATCGACGACGAGAGCTGGCTGGTGATCGGACGAAGCGTCGAGAGCCGGTGCTTCGCCGCCGTCTATCGCCCGCTCGACTGGACCATCACACCCATCACGCCGCCGGACGGGCGCGCGTTGGTCGCGGTGGCCAGTCGCCCGGAACGGCGCCTGGCCGTCGCGGTGGGCACCGACGGTGCCATCGTGCGCGTCGAGCGCGAGAAGCACGAAGCGGTCAACGTCGAGGGCCGCCCCGATCTGGCGGCGGTTGCCATCGACGTGGTCGGCAACGAGTGGGCGGCGGGCGCGGGGTCCATCTGGGCCAACCGCGCCCACCGGGGCTGGAAGCGGGTGTGGGAGAACTCCACCTGGCGACCGCCCTTCATCAGCCTGCTCGCCGAGTCGGGGATGGTGGTCGCCGTGACGGTGGACAGCGGGGTGCTCGAGTCGCGTTCCCTCGCCCTCGACAAGACACGCCCGGCCTGAAGCCTCACTTCAAGCAGGTGGCGCCGATCGCGGCGCAGTTGGCGTCGCTGGCCTTGACCGCGGCATAGCAGCTCACGCACTTGCCGATGGTGGTCATGCCATAGCACTCGGCGGTCTTGGTCACGGGGTAACCCAAGAGCTCGGCCTGCACCGCCGCGCACTGAGTCTGCGAGGGCGTCGCCACCGGTTGGTACTGACAGAGGTCCGAGCAGCTGGTCACCGGCCACGGCAGCCCCGAGCTGCCGCCCGCGCCGCCCGCTCCGGCGCCGCCGCCGACCCCCGCGCCGCCCACACCCGCACCACCTGCACCCGCCGACCCGGCCGCACCCGCCGCTCCGCCGCTGCTGGTCTGGCCGCCGCTGCTGGTCTGGCCGCCGCTGCTGGTCTGGCCGCCGCTGCTGGTCTGGCCGCCGCTGCTGGTCTGGCCGCCGCTCGACGTGCCGCCCGTGCCGTCACCGTCGTTGCCGTTGTCGTTCGACTCGATGGTGCACGCGCTCATCAGGCCGACGCCGGCGAGAAGAAGAACCAGTTTCGAAACGCCAAGCTGTGAAGGGTTCATGATGGGTCTCTCCGCGCTCGGGGGTTGAGCCGCGCGCACTCGGACCCACAGCAACCTTGGTGCCAGGGCGTTTCCCCGCGGTTTCCGCGCGATCACGCGAAGTGCAGGCGGGGGCCCGCCAGCCAATGGAGGGCGCGACCCCGCCGCTCACACCGGCAGGTGATAGAGCATGACGTAGACGGCCACCCCGCTCACGGACACGAACAACCAGACCGGCAGGGTGAACCTGGCGATCCGCTTGTGTTGCGCGCGCCGGTCACGCAGGGCCTGGACCAGCGTCACGATCACCAGCGGCACGAGCGCCGCCGCCAGGACGACGTGCGGGATCAGGATCACGAAGTAGAGCGTGCGCACGAGCCCCGTGCCGCGAAACGGCACCGAGCCCACGCGGGCGTGATGGATCAGGTACGAGACCAGAAACGCCACCGACAGCCCGGTGGCCGAGAGCATGCAGGCGCGATGTCGCTCGCGCTGGCCGGCCTTGATGGCGACGAGCCCCGCGACCAGACACACGGCCGCCGCCGTGTTCAGCGCGGCGTTCAGGGTTGCAAGAGTGCTGGGCACGACGCGGGGGCGGGTCTACCACGACCGCCCCCGCGGGCTGAAATCACTTCGGGACGGGCGTACAACACCCGGTCAGACAGAACTGGCCGCTCGGGCAAGCGGGCTGACACGAGAGCCCGCACGGTGCCTTGCCCGTCGGGCAGATCTGACCGCCACAGCTGCCGCCGCTGCCGCTGGTGCCGCCACCGCCCGAAGGCGCGCCACCACCACCGGTGGTGCCGCCGCTGCTCGTACCGCCGCCACCCGAGGGTGCGCCACCACCGCCGGTGGCTCCGCCCACGCCGCCATCCGGAGGCGGCGGGTAGCACTCGGCCGGAAGCGTCGTCTTACCCAGGCAGAGCTCGCACTTCTCGCACTTGTTGAGGCAGGCCTGCACCGGCGTGCACGGCTGGCACTTCTTCGGATCGCTGACGTCCGCGAGCGAACAGCTGCCGACGTCGTTGATCTCGGAGCCGAGCCACACGTACTTGCCAGTGCCCGCGGGTAGCTCGCAACAGCCGAAGCAGTCGCAGCCGTTGGGCGTGAGCGGGCCGCAGAAGTTCTCGCAGGTCGTCGACTGCTTCGCGTTCAGCTCGGCACAGGTCTTGTTGGTGCCGGGCGTGTTGGCGTTCGGATCGTACTTGCAGTACGGCTTGTTGTTCGAGTCGACCCCCTCCGGCGGGTAGTTCGGTGCCACGGCCAGGGGATCGCACTCGTGGTTCCAGTTGCACTGGTCGTTGCCCGAGCCCGAGTCTTGATCGAAGTAGCAGTCGACCAAGCACGCCGGCCCCGCCTGGCCGGGGATGGACCCATAGTAGGTGTTCTCGGCGTTGTGACACGGCCCCAGGCAGTCCGGGTCGGCCATGTCGGCCTTGCCGTCGCTGTCGTTGTCGAGGCAATCACCGCATTGATAGGTCTTGCCCTGGCAAGTGATCGGCACGCAGCCACCGCTGCCTCCGGTGCCGGTGCCGCCCGTGCCCGTGCCGCCCGTTCCCGTGCCTCCGGTGCCAGTCCCGCCCGTGCCCGTGCCGCCCGTTCCCGTGCCTCCGGTGCCGGTGCCGCCCGTGCCGCTGCCGCCCACGCCCGCGCCACCGCCGGCGCCCGCGCCGCCGCCGGTCCCGCTGCCGCCGCTTCCGCTGCCGCCGCCGACGCCGCTGTCACCGGAGCCCCCGCCTTTGCCCCCAGTGCCTCCGCTGTCCTCGTCCGAGCCGCCCCCGCAGCCCACGCCCAGTGCCACACCCACGATCCAGAGCCCCACGAGATGACGCCAGCGCATGCTTCCTCCGATCGAACCCGACGAGTCTTTCACGAACGAGACAGCCGAGACAAGCGCTAGACTGCCACCTCACAGTGTGTGTGCTCCGCCCACCTCGCGTCGCGTTCGTGGTTCTTGCGCTGATCGGGCTCGTCCTCTCGGGCTGCCCGGGAGCGCTCGAAGATCCCGATCGCTTCGACGAGCCTGACGCGACGCCGAGCGACGCTGCAGCCGGCGACGCCGGAGGGGACACGTGACACGAGCGCTGCGGGTCTGGCTCACGGTCGCCCTCGCGGTGTTGTTCGCATCGCTGTCCGCACACGCGGCACCGGTCCGCGCGGTGGTGCGCGAGCTGCCCGGCGACGACGCGCCGAGCGTTCGTAGCGCCCTGGTGCGGATGCTGGCCGCTCGAGACGGCATCGAGCTCGTGAGCCGGGCCCACTTCGAGAAGCTGGTCGCGCGCCTCGGCGGCAAGAAGGATCCGGGCATCAAGAAGCGACTGCACCGAGCGCTGGGCCTGGCCGTCGTGATCGAAGGCGAGGTCGAACAGAGCGACGCCGGCGTCAGCGTGACCGTGCGCGTCCTGGGCACCGACGGCGAGGTGCTCGAGTCCCAAGAGCTCTCGGCCAGGACCCAGCGCCAGCTGGTCAAGAAGATCGACGGGGAGGGCTGGAAGCTGCTCGGGCCGACGATCGAAGAAGCCACGCCACCCAAGGCCTCCAAGCCCTTGGCGGTGCTCGCGCTCCGCGGAGCCCAGGCCGGCGCCGTGCGCACGGCGATCGAGAAGGCGCTCGCCAAGAGCCCGGATTTCGAGCTCTTGCCCGACGCCGAGGCAGAAGCCGCTCGGCCCGGCGAGGCGGCCGAGCCGGCCGATCGAGTCTTGGTTGCGGCGGCGCTCGGCGCGTCTCTCCTGGTGAGCGGCGAGGTGCAGGGCACCCGAGCGCTGAAGCTCACCTTGGCGCTCTACAACGGGAAGAACGGCGAGCCGCTCGGCGACGTGAAGCTCGAAGCGGCAAGCGGGGCGCTGCTCGAGCGCGCCATCGCGCGCGACCTCCCGAAGAAGCTCGCCGCGGTCGCTGCCGAAGCCCAGCCACCGACGCCGCCGCACGAAGATCCCGTCGAGGCGGCACCCGACGACGCCCCGCCACCCCCCAAGGCCGTGCGGCGCCCCTCCCCGCTCGAGGCCGCCCTGACCTTCGGCGCAGGCACGCGCAACTATCGCTACAGCGACGATCTGTTCGCCGCGCTGCGCGCGTACAAGATGGGCCCCACACCGGTTGCAGCAATCGGCGCGCGCTGGTACCCCGGCGCGCACTTCACCGCGGGCATCGCCGCGAACGTCGGCCTGGCGGTGGCGTACGAGCAGGCGTTCCTGATCCAGAGCGAGGCCAACGGGGAGACCTACGACACCCGATCGCGCGAGTGGCTCGCCGGGCTGCACGCGCGGCTGCCGGTCGGGGCGCTGGAGCTCGGCGTCGATCTGGGCCTGGGTGCCCACGCCTTCGAGGTCGACGACGACGCGAAGCAGCCCCTGGTTCCGAGCGTGGACTACCGGTTCATCCGCGCGGGCATCGACGCCCGCTATCGCTTCGGCAGCCTGCTCTTCGGCGGCGGCTTCGGCTATCGCCACGTCACCGACGCGGGCGAGGTCGGCACCGACGCGTGGTTCCCACGCATGGACGTGGCCGGGCTCGATCTCGGCGCTCACGCCGGCTACGAGCTGATCCCGCGGGTCTCCCTGCTCGTCGGGGCCCGGTACCGCCGCTACTGGTACAGCATGAACCCCGAGCCGGGCGATCCATTCGTGGCGGGCGGCGCGCTCGACAGCACCATCACGGGCTGGGCCGGCCTCGGCTGGGAGCTCGCGGGCGACTGACCGTGACCGGAGCGAAGGCCAGCGCGGGGCGGGGTCGGCTCGAGGTGATCCTCGCAGCGCTGTGCTTTTCGACCGGCGGGGCGGCGATCAAGGCCACTGCGCTCTCGGGCTTTCAGGTAGCCAGCTTCCGCTCCGGCGTGGCGGCCTTGGCCATGCTGCTGCTGGTGCCCGCCGCGCGCGCGCGCTGGTCGTGGCGCGCCCTGGCTGTGGGCCTGGCCTACGCCACCACCATGGTGCTCTTCGTCAGCGCGAACAAGCTCACCACTGCGGCCAACACCATCTTCCTGCAATCGTCGGCCCCCCTGTATGTGCTCTTGCTCTCGGTGCTGGTCCTCAAAGAGCGCGTCCGCCAGAGCGATCTGTCTTACATGCTGGTGCTCGCCGGGGGGTTGGCGTTGTTCTTCGTCGGCGTGCGCGCGCCGGACCAGCTCGCCCCGAGCCCGTTGCTCGGCAACGCGCTGGCCCTCAGTGCCGGGCTCTCGTGGGCGATGACGGTGTTCGGGCTGCGCTGGATCGAGCAGCGTGAACCCGAGCGCGGCGGGTCGCGGGCGGTGCTGCTCGGCAACCTGATCGCCTTCTCTGCCGTGCTCCCCTGGGCGCTGCCCGTCGGCGCAGCCGGCCTGAAAGACGCGGCGGTCATCGCCTACCTGGGGTTGATCCAGATCGGCCTGGCCTACGTGCTGCTGATGCGCGCGGTGCAGCACGTCCCGGCCCTCGAGGCGTCGCTGCTCTTGCTGGTCGAGCCGGTGCTGTCGCCGCTGTGGGCCTGGCTGGTGCACGGCGAGGCGCCCGGCGGCTGGGCGATCGCTGGTGGGGCGGTGATCCTCGGCGCTACGGCGGTGCGCACCACCCTCGATGCCCGCCGCGAGCGCAGGCTGCGCGACCTCGGCCGAGGGGCTCGACAGGCATAGCTCTCCGAGGCCCGGAGCGCCTCAGACGACCACGCGGACCCCTTGCTCGAGGGCAGCGATGACGGAAGCGCCGCGGTCGAAGTCGTCTGGGTAGTGGATGAGTCGCATCTTCGCGCGGAGCTCGGTGGGCAACCCCGCGAGCGCAGCGTAGGGCGTGTGGGCGCCGTGGTTCGTCTCGTGAATCACCAGGTCGGCCCGACCGAGCCAGGCGATGAGGCCCGGATCGAACGCGGTGTCCGCGCTGATCCCGAGCGTGCGACCCCCCGCCGTGATGCGGAGGGCAGTGGTGGGGATGTGGTGGCGTGTCGCGCGGCACTCGACGACGAATGGGCCGAGCTCGAGCGGGCGCTCCAGATCGAGCTCCGAGATCTCGAAGTAGTCGCAGAGGGTCATGGCGTGGGCGGTCTCCGCCTCGGGCTCGAGCAGCGCCTCCATCCCCGCGGCCAGGTGGCCCTCCCAGAGCCGCCCGAGGACGCTCGGGTGGAGCGCGAGCTGCGCGCGGCGCCCGAGCACGAAGCGCGCGTAGTAGCCGAAGCCCTCGAGCCCCGAGGCGTGGTCGGCGTGCAGGTGCGTGAGCACCACGGCGCGGACGTCCCCGACGTCCACGCCCCCGCCGGTCGCCTCCCGGAGGATCTTCCGGATGGGATGCTGGCAGTCCACCAGCAGGCGCTCGCCGTCTGCCTCGACCAGCAGGCACGACGAGTACCAGAGCGCGCTGAAGGCGTCGCCGACGCCCAGCGGCACGAACGACAGCCCGCTCATCGGAGGCTCCCGCCGAGCCGCCGCTCGAGCTCCGCGACCACCCGTGCCGAGGCGAGGTGGCTCACGTCTTCGCCGCGCCGAGCCAGCTCCTTGAGACCGCTCGACGACAGCTCCGAGAGGTCGGGCTCGGCCGGGATCAGCACGGTCTGGATCTCGGGGGCGAGCGCCAGGTTGGCGCGCGCCAGCGCGGTTTCGGGCGTCGCGTCCGCCGCGCCCCGCAGGCCTCGCACCAGGAAACCGGCACCGATGGCGCGCGCGTAGTCCACGACGAGGCCGCTGGTGGCGTCCACCGAGACGTTGGGCATGGCGCCGAGGTGCTCGCGCGCGAGCGCGACCCGCTCGGCCTCGCTGAACAGGGCTCGCTTCTCCGGGTTCACCGCCACCAGCACTCTCACGTGAGAGAACAGGCGCGCGGCTCGGCGCACCACCGAAACGTGCCCGAGGGTGATGGGGTCGAAGCTCCCGGCGTAGATCGCGACGCTCATCTTTCCTCCTCGCGCTCGCGCAGCACGCGGGCCGCGACGAGCACACCGCCGAGCGAGACCACGCCGGCGGCGACGAAGTGCCAGAAATAGCCCACCGCCTGGGCGAGGTAGCCGGACGCGGCGCCGGCGCCCCCGGTGGCGAGCACCACCGCCGAGGCCTGGAACGTGTAGTCCGTGCCCTCCGAGCCCGGTCGGGCGCGGTCCATCATCAAGGTGAACAGCGCCGCGGTGGCCATGCCGCCGGTGAAGTGCTCGACGGTCGCGACCACTCCGACCAGGCCGAGCGCGCTCGGGCTGGCCGCGGGCAGCGCGTAGAGCCCGACGGCCACGGCCTGCACCAGACCGAAGGCGAGCAGCGCGCGCCGGCGGCCGAGGCGCCCGACCGCCCACCCGCCGACCAGCGCACCGAGCAGGCCCGACGTGAAGCCCACCGTCCCCAGCAGAAGGCCGATGTCGTCGAGCCCGAGGCCCGAGTCCACCAGGAACGGGCGCAGCATGCCGGTGCCGAGCGCGTCCCCCGTCTTGAAGCTGACCAGCACGGCGAGCCAGGGTCCGAAGTGTTTCACCAGCCCGACCCACGCCGACCACCCCAACCCCGGGCGGCGTCCGGGTGCCACGAGCGGCGCGCGCTCGCGGTGCGCGAGCACGGGCAGCGTGGCCACGAGCAAGATCGCCGCCATGACCAGGAACGTGGCGCGCCAGCCGACCCGCGCGAACGCGAGCAGCAGCACCCCGCCGCCCACGATCATGCCGACGCGGTAGCCGGCGACCTGCACACCGTTGCCGAGGCCGCGCTCCTTGGCAGACAGGAGCTCCACCGCGAGACCGTCCGTCGCCACGTCCTGCGTGGCGGCGATCAGGTTCGTGAGCAAGACCATGGCCAAGAGCCAGACGAGGGCGCGCTTCGAGTCGGCGAAGGCGAGCGCCACACAGAGCGCGGCGGCCGCGAGCTGCAGCGGGACGATCCACCCCTTGCGGCGGCCGAAGCCACGGAGGCCCGTGCCATCCACCAGCGGCGCCCACACGAACTTCAGCGCCCAGGGCAGCGCCAAGAGCGACGAGAGCCCGATGGACGGCAGACTCAGGCCGCGCTCGCGCAAGAGCACCGGCAACGCCTGACTGAAGAAGCCGAACGGCAACCCCTGGGACAGGTACAGCGAGGCCAGGAGCCCGAGCTTGGCCAGGGTGCCGCGGTCGGTCATCGATTCCTGGCCTTTGCCACCAGGCCGTCGGCGATCTGGCGCAGCATGGGCGCGGCGAACCCGCTCGGGGTCGCCTGCGCGACGACGGCCAGGCGATACGCCCCCTCGACGGCAGAGAGCAGCGCGGCGGCGATCGACGGGGCGGCACGCGGGTCCCGACCTGCCTCGCCGAGCGCCGCCTTCACCAGCGCCTCGAGCAGGCGGAGCTTCTCGCTGACCACCCGTTCGTAGGCAGCCCGGACCTCGGCGTCGCGCACCGCCTCGGCGCCGATGACCACCCAGCTCGCGACCGCAGCGGGATCCGCGTCGCGACCGAGTGCCACGTGCGCGTCGAGGTAGGCGAAGAGCTGCGCTCGGGCGTCGCTCGCCTTCGCACGCCGCGCCTGCCAGCGCTCGCTGACCCGCCGCTCGAGCTCGTCGATCGCCGCGAGCAAGATCTCGCGCTTGCTGCCGAAGTGATAGTGCACGAGCCCCGGAGCGAGCCCCGCCTCTTCGGCCACGAGCGCGACCGAGGCGCCGTCGTAGCCGCTCCGGGCCATCACGCGGATCAGCGCCGCGACGATCTGGCTCTGGCGTTCGGCGGTGTTGGAGGGGCGCGCCATCGTTATTTGGTTAACCAACCAAATAATAGCCCGGCACCGGGACCTGTCAACCGCCCCCCCACCCGGGCCCTACCCAGCCCAGCGGGAACGAAGCTCGGCTAGGCTTGTCCCTGACAAGATGCGCGCGGCGAAGCTCCTTGCCTTGGCGGTCGCCGCCTGTACGGCCCCCGAGCCGCCGCGCCGGGTCGAGCAGAGCCCGAGCTCCGCGCCGACTGCGGCCGCAGCTGCCTCCGCTTCGAGCACGCCGTCGGCCTTCGAGCGGCTCTACCATCCCGCAGACGGCACGCTGTTCGAGAAGAAGCGGCCCGCGCGCCCGGGCGAGTGGCTCGAGCGCTTCAAGGAACCGGGCCAGAGCTTCTTGCGCTACCAGGGCAGCCGTCCGGTCCGGCCCAGCGCAGAGCGCAACACGCTGGTGCTGCAACCCCTCGGCAAGCTCGACGCCCGACACGCCGTCCTGGTGGGCAAGCTGCGCGAGGTGATGGCGGCTTTCTTCGGCCTGCCCGTCGAGCTCCGCCCGGCCCTGCCGTTGCCCAAGAAGGGGCAGCGCACCAAGCGCGAAGGGACCCGCACCTGGACGCAGCACTACACACGAGTCTTGCTCGACGAGGTGCTCGAGCCGCGCGTGCCGAAGAACGCCGTCGTCTACGTCGGCGTCACGGTGGAAGATCTGTACCCCGACCCGACCTGGAACTTCGTGTTCGGCCAGGCCACGCTGGAAGACCGCGTCGGCGTCTACTCGCTGGCGCGCTTCTTCCCGGAGTTCTGGGGCGAGCCGAGCAGCCCCGAGCGGGAAGCGCGCACCTTCGAGAAGAGCGCGCAGATCCTGGTGCACGAGACCGGCCACGCCTTCTCCATGGAGCACTGCACCGAGTACGAGTGCGTGATGAACGGCTCGAACTCGCTCGAGGAGCTGAACGGCCAGTTCGGCGAACTCTGCCCGGTGTGCTTGCGCAAGCTCGCCTGGAACATCGGCTTCGATGCCGAGCTTCGCTACGAGAAGCTCCGCGACCTCTAACGTCGCGAAGGCGTCGACGAGCTGGCCAGGTGGCTCGACCGACGCCTCAGCCAGCTCGGCGGCCGCCGCTGACGCGTGCTACCGTTCGTGGATGCGGGTGCGCGCGGTCTTGCTTTGCGCGGTCTCTGGCCTCGCCCTCGGCGCGGGCGGTTGCACCCACGGGTCCTGCACCGAAATGGGCTGCTTGGATACCGGAACCATCGCGGGCGAGAGCACCAAGCCGAGCGGCCCCGTCGCCGTCGAGCTGTGCTTCAACGGGGCGTGCCAGACGGCAAAGACCGATGCCGCGCCGAACCCGGGGTCCTGCGTGCCCGTCATGACCGGAATGATCGTGGCGAGCGTCTGTTTTCACAGCGACAGCTCGGTCACCGGCCAGCTCAATCTCGAAAACGCCACGCTCGCGGACGGCGACCACTACGAGCTCACGATCAGCGACGCCCAGACCGGAAACGCGCTGGGAGCTGCCGACCAGACGGTGAAGTACGCGACCGCCTACCCCAATGGCCGCGATTGCCCCGGCTCCTGCAAGGTCGCGACGTTGAAGGTGACCCCGCCGTAGGCCAAGCTGCCCGGTGAACGGCACGGCACCGGGGCGACGTCCGGCGTGGTGTGGCGAATCGCGGTCAAGTCGTGTGGGTCACGCCACGTGACCCTCATGGATTGTCCGAATCGCGGTCAAGTCGTGTGGGTCACGCCACGTGACCCTCATGGATTGTCCGAATCGCGGTCAAGTCGTGTGGGTCACGCCACGTGACCCTCA
>JACPVJ010000112.1 GCA_016191785.1 Myxococcales bacterium
CTCGCGCCGTCTTCTGCCAGGCCGAGCGCCGCGTGCATCGCGGCCTCGGCGGGCTCGACGTCGCCGAGGGATGCCGAGAGCTCGCCGCTCCGAGCCAGGGCCCGGGCATCCGTGGCAAAGACGGTGGTCAAGGCACGAGCCGCAGCGCGGATGCTCTCGGCCGCTGGCGCTTCGAGCTCGACGGGAAGCACCGCGACGAGGTCGTCACGCACTTCTGCGAGGCCTCGGCGCACGAGCTCGGGGAGGTGGGCTTCGACGCCCAGGGCCGCAGCTGCGCGCACGGGCCACGCGAGACGGGTGAGCGCCAAGCGCTCGAGCGACGCGCGAAGCGCGCCGGTGAGCTCGGCGGATAGCGACTCGGGCGAGCGGGGCTCGGTGCGCGCCGCAGCGTCGAGCCAGCCACTGAGCTCGGCCAGGTGAGCGGACCGCGGCGCGGCGGCGGCCCAGAACCGGGTCAGCGAGGCCGCGTCGAGCTCGGGCTCGATCTCGAACGACTCGACCCCCAGCTCGAGGTCGCTGGTGGCAAGGAACACGAACAGAGCACCGCTCACCCGCGCCGCGACGGCGTGGGCGACTGAACGCGCCCACTCGCGGTCGCCGCGCAGCGGCACGATCACGACCGCGCGAGCGCGCGCCGCCGCCGTGGCGATCACCTCGGCCGCACCCTCGGCGTCGCTCGGCAGCGGAGGCGCGCACAAGCGCGCCGCGACGTCGTGCCAGGCGTCGTCGACCGTGGGATGAGCGCGCACGACGCGGCGGCCGAGGGCCGACACGCGACGCTCGATGTGAAGCCCCGTCGCGTCGAGGGTCTGCGCGTCGCCTCGGACCACGACCACTCCGCACTCGTCGTCGCGACGGACCCGATCGTCGAGCTCGACGAAAGAGCTGACTTTCGCGAGCGCGAGCAGCGGCTCGATGCGGTCGGCGAAGGAGGCCAAGGCAGTCGGAACCTAGCTTCGATCGGCGCCGCCGGCAACGCGGATCCGCGTGATTTCTGCTGGATTTACCGCTTCAGGGGATTCCGGCGAGAGCGCACTCGAACGGCAGGTCGAAGCAGCCGAGCGATCTCGGCCAGCGCCTCCGGGGGCGCCTCGCCCAGCGCCCGAGCCAGACTCAGCTGGGCGAGCCCAGAGGCTCGGTATAGTTCTTTGATTTCATTACTTTGTCGTGTGAGCGCGCGCAGATGTGCGGCGACCGCTGGGGCGTCGCCGCGACGAACCGGCCCGGTCAGCGCCCGCGGAAGCCCCAGCCGAGCCAGGTTCTCGGCCACGGTTCGGAGCAGCGCGCCCAGCGCCGGATCGACCTCCCGCGGGGGCGCACCTGCGTCCACCAGCACCTGCCGCGCGGCGGCCGCGAGCGCCGCGGACCCGTTCGCGAGCAGCGCGGCGGCCGCGTGATAGGCGCTCGGGGTCACTCCGGACCAGCTCCGGGGCACCCCGCCCAGCGCGCGCACCAGCCGGCGCGCCCGGATCACCGCGGTCCGGTCACCCTCCACTCGCCAGAGCACTCCGTGAAGCCCCGGGTGCACGCGCGTCGACGCAAAGCTCGCGAGCGGGTGGGCTCGCCCGACGCCGGCGCAGCGCCCCCGGAGCGGCGCGAGCACCTCCGGTCCGCGCGCGCCGGCGACATGAATGACCGCCGCTCGCATCGGGCGTTCCGCCAGCCGCCGCGCGATCGTCTCGAGCGCGTCGTCGCGTACACACACCACGACCAGGTCGACGTCGTCCGGCCAAGGCGGGATGTGCCCGCGGGACGCCACGAGCCGCGACTGGTGCGCGGTCTCGCACAGCTGCGAGTGGAGCGCCTTCGCGACCTTGCCTCGCCCGAGGAACAGGACGTTCATCGGTAGAGCCCGAGCGCCTCGATCCGCGAGAGCACGCCCCGCGGCACCAGCGCCGCGACCTCGGGCCCGCCCCGAGTCTCGGGCGATCGAAGCAGCGCACGCACCTGGGTCGACGACACCTGCGGCAGCAGGGCGGCCGGTGCGCGAGGATGGGGCGCACCGGCGCGACCGAGCACGATCAACGGAGCAAGCGCCTCGATTCGATCGAACGAGCGCCACTTGTCGCGTTCGAAGAGCACGTCGGAGCCAACCACGAAGCTGAGCGCCCACTCCGGGTGGATCGACGCGAGCTTTTCGAGCGTCTGCAGGGTGTAGCTGGGCGTCGGCAGCGCCTGCTCGATGCAAGACAGCTCGACCCCCGGGAGCCAACCAAAGGCGACCCGAGCGAGATCGACCCGCGCCTCGAACGGTGCGAGATCCTTGTCGAAAGCGTGATCGAACACCGGCACGACGACGACCCGATCGACGTCGCAGCACGCCAGCACGTAGGCGATCGCCAGGACGTGAGCGACGTGCGGGGGGTTGAAGCTGCCGCCGAACACCGCGACGCGCACCGGGGCGGTCACGGCTGAACCTTGACGCGACCGGCAGCCGAGGACACCAGGCGCTCGCGCGCGAGCTCGCGACAGTCGCTGTCGTAGAGCGAGAGCTCGACGGTTCCGGAGCCGTCGTCCATCACCATCATGCCGCCGGCGCCGAGGGGCCCCGGGGACAGGAACCAACGGCTGCCGATGGGCTTGATCATCGGCTCGGTGCTCTTGCCGAAGACGAGATAGGTCGCCGACGCGATGTCGTCCTCGTCGAGCAGCGCCTTGTCGTTGATCAGCACCGCCACCTTGCCACTCAAGAGCTCGACCAGGCGAGTGTCGGCCCCTGGCAACGAGCCGAAGACCATCAGCCGCAGCCGCTCGCGTTCGGCTTCCAGGAAGCGATCGATTTCGGAAGGCGCAGCGCGACCGCAGCGAGCAGCCGCGCGTTGCCACACCGCGCCCACACCCGGGTCGTCCCCGACCGCGCGCGAGGCCAGCGCCCCCACCACGCGCTCGAGCGCCGAGTCGAGCCCAAGGTACACCGCGCGGTGCACGGCACGCTCTTTCGACAGGAACCGAACCGCTCGCTCGAGCAGGTCGTCGCGATCGAGGGCTGGACCGAGCAGGCCGAGACGCATTCCACTCCGACGTTAGAGCATTTCGGCCAGCGCTCCGAGATTCCATGGCGGGGACATCCGAGATAGGCTCGGCGCCCATGCCCGAGCGGGTGAAACCCCCGGAAAACCCGGTCGAGATCGTGCACGACGGCACCTCGGTCGTGGCCGAGCGGGGCGAACCGTTGGCCCACGCGTTGATCGCGGCCGATCGGCTTCCGCTGGCGCGCAGCGCGAAGCTCCACCGGCCCCGCGGCCCCTACTGCCTTCGCGGCGGGTGTGACGGTTGTTTGGCCCGCGTCGATGGCGAGCCCAACGTGATGACCTGCCTCCGCCCCGCGCACGGCGGGGAGCGGGTCGAGACCCAGAACGTGCTCGGGACGCGGGGGATCGACGCGCTCCGCGCGGCGGACTTCCTGTTTCCGCGTGGGATCGACCATCACCGCTTGTTCGCCGGCATCCGAGGCGTCTCCAGCATCGTGCAGAGCTTCGCCCGCCGGGTCGCAGGGCTCGGCACCCTACCCGAGAC
The DNA here is from genome assembly GCA_016191785.1 of Myxococcales bacterium. Classification (GTDB taxonomy): domain Bacteria; phylum Myxococcota_A; class Polyangia; order Polyangiales; family Polyangiaceae; genus JADJKB01. The sequence goes on from JACPVJ010000112.1 coordinate 3,517, forward strand.
GACCATGGCACCCACCGCCGCCACCCGACGCGAGGTCGACGTGCTGGTGGTCGGAGGCGGCGCCTCGGGCCTCGCCGCACTGGCGGAGCTGCCCGTGGGCGCAGTCCTGGTCGACGACGGTCCGAGCCCCGGCGGTCGGAAGCGGGCCATCGATCCGGATCGGGCCCGGGACCTGGTGTCGAAGGCAACCGCACGCGGCGCGGAGCTCTGGGCCGAGACCACTGCGATTGCGCTCTATCGGGAGCCTGAGCGCGTCGACGGCCGACTGCACGCCGTGGCCATCGGGCCAGAGCGCGCGACGCTGTTCGTGGCGCGCGCCGTGATCGTGGCCAGCGGCCGACATGCACCGGTGCTGGCCTTCGGCGAGAACGACCTCCCGGGGGTCTACTCGGCCGGGGCCGCCCTCGCGCTCTGGCGAGGCGGGATCACGCTCGGCCGCCGGCTCGCCCTGATCGGCGACGGGGCCATGGAAGACGCGTTTTGTCGCGCGGTCGCGGGAAGCTCGGACGTGATGCGGGTGCGCGAGGTCGACGTGGTTCGGGCAGTGGGGCGTGCCCGGGTGACTGGCATCGCGTTCCGCGACGGCGAGCGTGAGCACCGCGAACGGGTGGACGCCATCGTGGTCGGCGGCCCCGGCTCCCCGGCGACGGAGCTCGCGGTCCAGGCCGGCGCGGAGGTCGAGTTCGACGCCCTCTCGGGCTACCGCCTGCGCGCAGACGAGGACGGCCGGCTCGGGCCCGGCCTGTACGGCGCCGGGAGCCTGATCGGGTCCGAGACACCGACCGCGTCGGGCGCGGTCACCGGCGTGCGGGTGCGCCGGGAGCTGGGCCTCGCCGGGTAGTCAGCTCTCGATCAACGTCCCGAACAGCGCCAGCCCGCCGCTGACGAAGATCAGGTCGAAGAGTGCCATCAGCTTCAGGTGATCCCCGAGCTCGGCGAGGGGCACGCCGCCGAACAGCTCGCGGGTCGCCGCCACCGACGCGAGGAGCGTGGGCGCGAGCAGTGGCAAGAGCACGATGGCCAGGAGCAAGTCCCGGGCGCGGGTGCGCACGGTCATCGAGCCGAACAGCGTGCCGGTGGCCGCGAGCCCCGGGGTCGAGAGCAGGCAAACGACGAGCAGCGCCGGCCCCATCACCGTGAGATCGATGGAGAAGAGCAGGGCCGTGAGCGGGATCACGACGGCTTCGACGACGACCAAGAAGGCCATCAGCCCCAGGGCCTTGCCGGCGAAGATGGCCGCACGCGAGACCGGCGCGACGAGCAGGCCCGCCAGCGCGCCCTCCTCGCGCTCGCGTTGCCAGGCGCGCCCAAGGGCCAGCACGGTGGCGAACGCGATCGAAAGCCAGAGCGTGCCGGCCGCGACCAGGCGCTTGGACGCCGGGCCCCCGTAGAAAGAGAACGACGAGATGATCACCACCAAGAGCCCGAAGAACGCGCTGGTGGTCACGACCTCGCCGCTCATCAGCTCGATCAGTAGGTCTTTTCGCAGGATGACCAGGGTCTGCCGCAGAAACCCGGGCGGGCGCGGCGGGCCGAGCGCGCGAGCGGGGGTCGTGGCGGAGGTCATCGGGAACGCATTCTATAGCTGGTGCGGGGCCGAGCGCGCGAATTAGGATGCCGCCCATGGCCGACGTTCGCATCGAGCACACCTACAACTGCAGCGAGGACACCTTCTGGAACAAGCTCTTCTTCGACGACGCCTACAACCAGAGCTTGTTCAAAGACGCCCTCGCGTTCCCCGTCTACGAGAAGCTGAAGCAAGACGAGACCGAGGCCGAAATCCGGCGAAGCATCAACGTGGTGCCGAAGCTCGGACCGATGCCGGGGCCGCTGAAGGCGGTGATCGGCGAGGGTCTCGGCTACCGGGAGGACGGCACGTTCGACAAGAAGACCCGCCGTTACTCGATCGTCATCACGCCCAACAAGCTCGCCGAGAAGGTGACCATCAAAGGCACCCTCTACACCAAACCTCAGGGTGACAAGTGCGTGCGCGTGTTCGACTGCACGGTGGTCGCCAAGATCTTCGGCGTCGGCGGGATGCTCGAGAAGCGCGTCATCGGCGACATGGAAGAGAGCTACAAGAAGGGCGCCGAGTTCAGCAACAAGTGGATCGCCGACAAGGGGCTGTGAGCGCAATCCGGGCGGCGACGGTTCGACCGACGCCGCCTGGCCTGTCACGCGCTCGCGCCTAGCTGCGGGTCACGCGCTCGGGCTGGCGCTCTTGGCCTTCTTGGCCGGCGCCTTCTTCTTCGCCTTGGGCGCGGCGGCCGGCGCCGCCTTGGCCTTGGCCTCGGCGCGCTTCACGCGACGCGACGCCGCGCCGTGGAGGTCGACCAGGCGCGGCAGCGGGTACTGCTCGATCCGGGTCTTGTAGCCGGCGTCCTTGGTGCGCTTCTCGAGCGTCAAGATGGCGTCCACGAGCTTCGCCCGGGAGCCGAAGTCCTTCTTCACCTGCGTGAGGATGTCGTGCAGGCGCAGGAGCTTGGCGTTCGAAACGCGGGAGAGGCCCTTGGCGGCGCTCACCCGGTCGAGCCAGAGATCGTTGGTCGCGAGCTTCTGAACCGCCTCGACGAGCTTCTCTTTGCTCGTGAAGCGCTCGGTGGCCTGGCCCAGGGGAGTCTTCTTCATGGTCGTCTCCAAACGGCCGCGCGGCCGTGAGGGCGGGGCTTCTAGCAGTGCGGCCGGGGCTAGGCAATGCCCCCGGCGCCGAAACCATGCTAACCCGGCGGTCCCATGGGACCGCGCGTGCGTTTCGCCCCTTCCCCGAGTGGATACCTGCACATCGGGGGAGCCAGGACAGCGCTCTTCAACTGGCTCTGGGCCAAGAGCCAGGGCGGGGTGTTCGTGGTCCGGATCGAGGACACCGACCAGGACCGAAGCAGTCTGGAGAGCGTTCGGGCCATCCTGGACAGCCTGACCTGGCTCGGGCTCGACTGGCAGGAGGGCCCGGAGGTCGGCGGCCCCCACGGGTCGTACTTCCAGAGCGAGCGCAAGCCGCTCTACCGCGAGTCGGTCGAGCAACTGATCCGCCAAGGAAAGGCCTACCGCTGCTACTGCACGAAGGAAGAGCTGGACGCCCAGCGTGCAGCGCTCAAGGAGCGAGATCCGAAGGCCCAGTTCGTCTACCCCGGCACCTGTCGGGATCGAAAGGACGAGCCCGCCCTCCCCCACGTGGTGCGCTTCAAGTCACCGAAGCAAGGGTCGACGGACTTCGTGGACAAGGTCTTCGGCGAGATCCGGACGCCCAACGAGGTGCAACAGGACTTCGTCATCGTTCGCACCGACGGCTACCCGCTCTACAACCTGGCGGCGGTGGTCGATGACCATGCCATGGGCATCACCCTGGTGGCCCGTGGGCGTGACCACATCGGCAACACGCCGCAACAGGTGCTGCTCTACCAGGCGTTCGGCTGGGAAACCCCCGAGTTCGCCCACCTGCCGATGATGCTCTCACCCAAGGGCGACAAACTCAGCAAGCGCCACGCTTCGGTCGGCGTCCAGGACTACCGCGAGCGCGGCTACACGCCGATGGGCGTCCTGAACTACCTGGTGCGGTTCGGTTGGTCCGCCGGAGACCAGGAGATCTTCGCCCGCGACGAGCTGGTGCGTCTGTTCGACTGGGCGCGCGTGAACCGGAGCGACGGCAAGTTCGACGAGAAGAAGTTCGCCGACGTGGCCTTCGAGCACCTCAAACGTCCCGAGCTGACCCCGCTCGACGAGTACGCCCGGGCGGTGCGGCCGTTCTTGGCCGCCCGCGGGCTGGGCGACGCGCCCGATTCGACCCTGGCCGCCGCAATCCCGACCATCCGCGAGCGCGCCCGCACGCTGGTCGAGGCGGCGGTCGCCCTCGACTACTACTTCCGGGACCCCCCTGAGCTGGACCCGCAAGCCCGGGCAAAGGTCCTGGTGCCGGCTGCCGCGCCCCTCCTCGCGACCCTGGCCGAAATCTGCCGGGGTGCCTCCGACTTCGGCGTGCAGCCGCTCGAAGAGGCGGTCCGCGTTTGGACCGAGCGAGAGCAGATCAAGATGAAGGACGTGGCTCAGCCCGCCCGCGTCGCGCTGACGGGCCGCACCGCGAGCCCCGGCCTCTTCGAGGTGATGGTCGTGCTCGGCCGCGACCGCTCGGTCGCTCGGCTCGAGGCCGCCGCAGAGCTCGCTCGAGGCAGCGCCTGAGCGCCCCACCATGTTCGACGGCCTCGCCAAGCTCGGACCGGAGCTGCCAGAGGGTCTGACCCTCCCGCTCTCGCACCTGGCGCTGCGCTCGTGGTGGGATGCCTTGCTCGGCTACCCGCCGATCAAGGCGCTCTTGCCGCTGCCCATCTTGGTGGTGATCGCGCCGCTGATCTGGCGCTTCTTCCGAAAAACCTGGGGGGAGCTGGACCGCGAGGCCTCCGCGCACCGCGCCGCGCTGGCCGAGGCGGGCAAGACCGACCTGCGCCCGGCCGCGTGCTTGTTGATCGTGGCGGTCGTGCTCACGCTGCAGGAGTACTACGGGGGCCGCCTGGTCTACGACCAGATGATCCGACCCGCGCTGGCAGATCTCGAGCGGGGCGGGTGGGTCTTCGTCAAGCTCGCCAAGTACGACGAGCTGTACGGCTACGCCTGGTGGGTCGCGAGCCGCGTGATCGGCTACGTCCTGATCCCCCTCCCGCTCTGGAAGCTCCTGTTTCGGAACGACAGCCTGCTCGACATGGGGTTCCGGGTGAAGGGCTTCTTCTCGCACCTGTGGATCTACGGCGCGTGCCTGGCGTTCGTGCTTCCGGCGATGCTGCTGGTGGCCTCGCAGCCCGACTTCGGCGGCTACTACCCGTTCTACAAGCAGAGCTCCCGCAGCTGGTTCGACTTCCTGGCGTGGGAGGCGATCTACTTCCTCCAGTTTCTGTCGCTCGAGGCCTTTTTCCGGGGTTGGATGGTGGGTGCGCTCCGGAAGAGCCTGGGGTCCGCGGCGATCTTCGCGATGGCCGTGCCGTACTGCATGATCCACTACGGCAAGCCTTACCTCGAGGCGCACGGCGCCATCGTCGCGGGTGTGGTGCTCGGCAGCTTGGCGATGCGCACCCGCAGCATCTACTCCGGCTTCCTGGTACACATCACCGTCGCCTTCTTGATGGACCTGCTCGCCTTGTGGAAGCGCGGCGGCCTGCCGACCTCGCTCTGGGCAGCCGGCTGACAGAGCGCAGCTTTCGCTTGCGCGGTCGCCGATTGTGCCGTTTGCTTCGCCGGCTGAGTCCGCGGAGGCGAAGTTGAACGAGATGATCGAGAACGGCGAGGTCTGGACCTCCCAGAAGAGCGCGCAGCTCTACCAGATCCAGGGTTGGGGCCTGCCCTACTTCAGCGTCACCGACGAGGGCACGGTGCAGGTCGCGCCCGACCCGACGCGCGAGCGAAACATCAACCTGTACGAGCTGGTGCAGCACCTCGAGGCGCGGGGCCTCGACCTGCCGCTCTTGATCCGCTTCAGCGACATCGTCGAGCACCGCATCAAGCGCATCAACGAGGCCTTCGAGCGGGCCATCGTCGAGTACGAGTACCAGGGCATCTATCGCGGCGTCTTCCCGGTGAAGGTGAACCAGCAGCGGCACCTGATCGAAGACGTGGTCGAGTACGGGCGGCGCTGGCAGTTCGGGCTGGAGGCGGGCAGCAAGCCCGAGCTGCTGATCGCCCTGGCCGCCATGCAAGAGGTCGGCGGGCTGATCATCTGCAACGGCTACAAGGACCTGCACTACATCGAGACCGCGCTGGTCGCCCAGAAGTTCGACAAGACCGTGATCGTGGTGCTCGAGCGCATCGAAGAGCTCGACCACGTGTTCCGTGCCACTGAGAAGCTGGGCATTCGCCCGGTGCTCGGGGTGCGCAGCAAGCTGAGTGCCAAGGGCGTGGGCCGCTGGGCCAACTCGGCGGGCGATCGCGCGAAGTTCGGCCTGACCATGACCGAGATCGTCGAGCTGGTGGACCGCCTGGCCGCCAAAGACATGCTCGACTGCCTGCAGCTCTTGCACTTCCACATCGGCAGCCAGATTTCCAGCATCATCCCGATCAAGAACGCGATCCAAGAGGCCGCGAACATCTACACCGAGCTCGCCAAGATGGGCTGCAAGATGGGCTTCCTGGACGTGGGCGGCGGGCTGGCCATCGACTACGACGGGTCGAAGACCGACTTCCACGCGTCGAAGAACTACACCCTGGACGAGTACGCCGCGGACGTGATCGCGCACGTGCAGGCGGCCTGCAACAAGGCCAACGTGCCCTGCCCCACGGTGGTCAGCGAGAGCGGGCGCGCGGTCGCGGCTCACCACTCGATCTTGGTGTTCGAGGTCGTCGGCGTGAACGAGGTCCGCTTCGGCGACCCCGTCGAGCCGAAGGCCGAGGCGCACCGGCTGATCAAGGATCTGTACGAGACCTACAAGGGGATCAGCGCCAAGAACGTGCAAGAGTCGTGGCACGACGCCACCCAGGCCAAGGAAGAGGCACAGAACCTGTTCAAGTACGGCTACCTCAGCCTGCGCGAGCGCGCCCAGGCCGAGCGCCTGTTCTGGAACTGCTGCGAGAAGATCCAGGGCCGGGTGAAGCGGCTCAAGTTCGTGCCAGAAGAGCTGTGGGACCTCGAGCGCACGATGAGCAGCATCTATTACTGCAACTTCAGCTTGTTCCAGTCGGCGCCGGACATCTGGGCAATCGACCAGCTGTTCCCCATCATGCCCATCCACCGCCTGGACGAGCAGCCGCAGGTGACCGCGCGCCTGGCAGATCTGACCTGCGACAGCGACGGCATGATCGATCGTTTCATCGACGTCGAAGAGGACAAGCAGGTGCTCGAGGTCCACGACTATCGGCCCGACGAGCCCTACTTCATGGGCATGTTCTTGAACGGCGCGTACCAGGAGATCCTAGGTGACCTGCACAACCTGTTCGGCGACACGAACGCCGTGCACGTGCGCCTGACCGACGAGGGCTACGAGGTGCGCCACGTGGTGAAGGGCGACAGCATCGCCGACGTGCTGCGCTACGTGGAGTACCAGCCGGAGGTCATGGTCGAGGCGGTGCGCAAGCAGGCCGAGCGCGCGGTGCAGAGCGGGCGCTTGACCAACGAGCAGATGCGCACGCTGATGCAGCACTACGAGCAGGCTCTCAGGAGCTACACTTACCTGACGGACAGCGAGTAGAAGCGCGCGCCGCGGTCAGCCCAGCTCTTCCAGTGCCCGCGCGATCGCGACGGGGCTCGTCGCCTGGCGGAGCTCGGTGTCCACCGCGCTCGGCACGACCAGGCGTGGTGCTCGCGCCAGAAGGTCGAGGCAGAGCTCTCGCGCGAGCAGCGTGTTCTGCGCGGCGGCGTCCGGGCTTCGGAACGCGTCCGTCAGGTCGCGGAGCCAGAGCCGGCCGTGGTCGTCGACGGCGAAGCGCCGGAACCGAGCGTCGGGCAACTCGACCCCCGCCAGGCCGAGGGCGCCGACGATCGCGTTGGCCTCGGCCGCGATCGAGAGCGCGGTGAGGTTGTCCAGACCGCGCTTGCCGAGCACGGCCTCGTTGGCAGAACGCCCGTGACGCTCCACCGCGACGTAGGGTTGCCCGTGCTCGGTGACGCCGTGGGCGACGATCGGCGCCAAGCCTGGGAGGGCGACGCTCTTCGCGAGCGCCACGTGCTTCGCATAGCGCTCGGCGTCCGCCACGGTCCCGACGCGCAGCCACACCGAGAGCTGGCGAGCGAGGAGCACGCCGCTGGTGAACAGCTCGCGCGCAGGCCGGCCGGCGTCCTCGGCCGGCGCGCGTTCCGTGATTCCGATCCCGCCGACCCGGCGGCCTTCGAGCGCGAGCACCCAGGTGCGAGGAACCTCGACGCCCCGGGCCTGAAGCGCAGCGAAATGAGCCTTGGCCTCTCGCTCGAGCCCCCGCGCCAAGAGCCAACGCGCCAGGCCGAGACCCGAGTCGGCGCTGGATCGGTCGCCGGTGGGGAGCGCGTCGAACAGCACCCGCAGCCCCTGCCCAGAACGCGGATCGACCGCCAGATCCAGTCCGGCCTCGAACAATCGGCGGCACACCTGGGGAACCTGGCTCTCGAGCACGCTCTTCGGCAAGGACAGCAGCATGACCGTGCCGCGCGCGAGCGCGTCGGCGTCGAACGGGTTCGGCAGCCCGCGCACGATCACCGCGTGCGCCGCCCGCAGCGGCACCACGATGTTCGCCAGTGCCTCGGGCAAGCGCTCGGCCGAGGCGTCGAACGCCTTCTGGAACGTGCCGCTGGACAGCAGGCTGAACAAGAGCTGCGGCCGGTCGCGCTCTTCGGTGAGCTCGACGATCAGGTCGAGCACGCGACGCATCTGGGCAGCGCTGACCGCTCCGAAATCGATGCGCCGGAGGGCGGCCGTCAGCGCCGGCACGGCCTCGGGCCTTGCGCCGTCCTTGAGGCTCTCGAGGTAGAGCAAGAGGTAGGCGATGTCGGGCGAAAATCGGATGATGCCCTCGAGGAGGCGCAGGCGACTTCCGACGTCGAGGCGCTGCGCGGCGAGCTCGACGCGGCTCTTCTCGACCTTGTCGAAGAGGTGCTGGCAGACGCCGCGGTGGCTGGGCTCCCGCGCGCCGTTGAGCAAGAGGTCCTCGGCCGCGTTGACCTTGAGCGCCAGGATCTTGCGGTGCTCTTTCAAGAAGCGCAGGTGCACGCGCATCTCGGCGACTTCAGCCGGGGTGAGCGGCACGTCGGCGTGCTTGGCGACGTCGAGGGCGGGTTTGGCGGCGGCGATCACCCGGGCGGCCGACTCCGGCGGTTTCTGGGAAGGGCCCTTGGGCGGCCCGTGGCGGCGGCGGCGCCGGCGATCGGCATGAGGCTCTCGGTCGGGCATGGGCAGCTCTGTACCGCGGGGACCGGCAGTCTAGCCGGGCCCCGGCGACTTATCGAAGCGGGAATTCTTGGACGGGGCCCTGGCGTTGTCGGTACGATCGCGCCGAGCCTCGTGAATTCCTCGTCCGTCCCCCTCCGATTGGCCGCCACGGTCGCCGGCGCGGCCTTGCTCACTCTGAGCTCGGCGGGGCACGCCGACATCTACCGAAGCGTCGATGCCGACGGTGTGGTGTCGTTCACCAGCCGCCCCACGGGCAAGGGCAGCGAGCTCTACGCCAAGGACAAGCCGAAGATCCCGGCGTTCATGCCGAGCGACACGTCGCCCGAGCGTTTCTCGCGCTACGACGTGTACATCCGACAGGCCGCAACGCTCTATCAGATCCCCGAAGAGCTGGTCCGCGCGGTGATCAAGGTCGAGAGCGACTTCGACCCGCGCGCGGTGTCCCGGGCCAACGCCCGCGGCTTGATGCAGCTCATCCCCGAGACCGCCGAGCGCATGATGGTCACGGACCACTTCGACCCGCGACAAAACATCTTCGGAGGCACGCGCTACCTGCGCGTCTTGGCCAATATGTTCAACGGCGATCTCGAGCTGACCGTCGCGGCCTACAACGCCGGCGAGAACGCCGTGATCCGCAACGGCGGCATTCCGCCGTACGAAGAGACGCAAGCCTACGTGGGCAAGGTGCTCGGGTACTACCGGCACTATCGATCGCAGGCGAAGTGAGCCTGCGGCTCGCTACTTCTTCTTCTTCGAACGAGCACCGTATTGCCCGAGTGCTTGCTCGAGCTCGGCGCGCACGCGCGTGAGGAGCTCGGCCGGCTCGATAACTTTGGCGCGCGGCCCCCACTCGAGCACCCAGCTCACGACCGGGTTCAGGTTCCCGACGGTCATGCTGAGGCGCACACCACCCCCGGCGATGGCCTGCAGCTTCTGCGAGGCGTGGACCTTCCGGGTGCGGAGGTACTCGGCGCCCTGGGCGTCGAAATCGATCACGACCTTGTGCCGAGTCTCGCTCCGCCAGATCCCGAGCTCACCCTGGAAATAGTCGTCGATCCGGAAGTCGTCCGGCAACACGAAGCGCTCGGCGGTCGAGCACTCGGTGTCTCGCATCCGGTCGAGCACGAACGTCCGGATCTCGTTCTTGTCGACGTGAAGGCCCACGCAGTACACGGCGTCTCGATGCAGCACCAGGGCGTAGGGGTGGATGGTGATGCGCTCTTCTTCCTTCTTGGCGGCGCTGCGATAGGCAAGGCTCAGGGGCCTGAGATCGGAGACGGCTTGGAACAGGGCGTCGAGCTCCTCGGTCTTCTCGGCGTAGTTCTTGGGCGCGAAGGGGAAGTAGAGAAATCGCTCCTCGAGCCGCGCATCGGCCAAGCCGGCGTTCGGGCCGCGCCCAGGACGCTGCGCGAACGCCAGGAGCTTGTTGATGGCCAGATCGATCTCCTCGAACAGCGCCGAGCCGCGCATCGGCTCGAACAGCCGGCGTGCCGCCAAGAGCGCGTAGGCCTGAGTGCGGCGCAGCTCGACTTTGCGGGGGGCCTCGCTCTGGCGAATGCGCCAGATCAGCGCGCCGCCCCCCTTCTCTTGCTGGCTCTCGAGGTCGTACTCGCGCTCCATCTCCTTCAAGTAGCGACGCATCGTGCGCGCGCTGACGTCGATCGCGTCGGCCAGCTCGTACAGCGTCAGCCCCCGCGGGTGCCGGGCGAGGAGATCGCGCATGACGTCCAGCCGCCGGTGCTGGGTGAATCGACCTTGGGGGCGTCCGAGGGGCTTGGCCAAATGCTCTCGCTTTTCCGTCGCAATTAGCGTCGCTTTGGCCGGGCGTCACCGGGCGCTGCGCGAAAGCTGCGTGCGCATTTGTTTCACCCCGAAACAGTCGAGAAAGCGTTGTAGGTCGAGGTGGGTGAAATCCTGGAGCCGAGCCTTGAGGCCGAAGCCCGGACCAGGTAGGTTTCACGTTGGCTCAGGATTCTTGGGCCGAGCCGCGGGCAGGCTCGGCCACCCCGGTTCCTCGATGGAACCAACACTTTGTCACCGGCAGATTCGAGGGCGTGCTCATGGCGGACCAAAAAGAGCGTGTCGTGCGGCTTTTGAAGCGAGGCGCGGGGCTGGCGTTGATCGGCTGGGCGGCGCTCACGGCAGTGCCGAAGCCGGCGGCAGCGCAAGAGCCCGCGTCGTGTCTGAGCCCGGATCCTTCGGTGTGGCCGAAGCCTCAGCGCCCTTACTTCCTGGTGGTCGTGGACACCTCGGGCAGCATGGCAGCATGCACCAACCCGCCCACCGCTTGGCCTCAGACCTGCGCAGACGTCGGCGGCGGCGTGAACAACTCGTGCGGGTGGCAGCCGCTGCGCGTGAACGACGCGAAGTGCGCGCTGCGAAACACACTCCAAGCGTTCGCCGGCGAAGCGAACTTCGGGCTGGCGAGCTTCTCGCAGATCATCACCGGCTGCCCTGCGGCATGCAACTGGGGGCAGAGTTGGACCGGGACATTCTGGTACCGCTACGCCTACAGCGGCTGCTCGTTCATCGGGAACGGTTGCACTGGGGCCAACATGTTGGTGGGCATGGTGCAGGATCAGGACCCGCCGCTCCCGAACAACGTGGGTCAGATGCTGCAGTACATGGACCACAACTGCGGCGACAACAAAGAGCTGTTTGCGTACGACGCGACGCCCATCGGCGCGTCCCTACAGAACGCGAGGACGTACTTCCAGAGCGGCCTGCCGGGCTTCCCGTCGCCTTTGACAGCCGCCGATCGCGCGTGCCGGTCCCTGAACGTCATCCTGATGACCGACGGCGGCGAGACTTGCAGCGGGGACCCGGTCACGGCGGCTCAGCAGCTCTACAACGGCTTCACCAAGGACGGCGTCTTCCGTCAGATCAAGACCCACGTCATTGCGTTCAACGTCGATCAACCGGCCGACCAGACGCTGCTGAACAACGTTCACAAGATGGGGCAGTGCGGGGCCACCACCGGCGCGTGCGCCAACGCCGTCAACGCGTTACCTGCGAACAACGAGGTGACGCTTTCTCAGGCGTTCGCCACAATCATCTCCGGCGCCATCAAGCCCGAGGTCTGCGACAACACGGACAACAACTGCAACGGCTGCACCGACGAGGGCTACGCCCACTACTGCAACCGGCGCACCGACTGCTGCACGCTGGCGCGCGCAACGTGCCTCTCGCAATACGAAGCGTCTATCACCCCCAGCACCCCGGGCGGCGATGTGACCAAGCTGCCCTGCACCACCCAGCCCCAGCAGAGCCAGCCCCTGAACTGGCTCTGCTACGACCCGAAAGAGCAGTGCAACAACCAGGACGACAACTGCAACGGCGCCACCGACGAGAACCAGACCAAGTGCGGCAACC